>DASZBW010000001.1:0-3394 GCA_035943695.1 Acidobacteriaceae bacterium
CCCTCGGCCTATTAGTACCAGTCCACTCCACGAGTTGCCCCGCTTCCATGCCTGGCCTATCAACCCCATGGTCTCTAGGGGGCCTTACCCACTCAAGGTGGTAGGAGTCCTCATCTTGAAGCCGGCTTCCCGCTTAGATGCTTTCAGCGGTTATCCATCCCGAACGTAGCCAACCAGCCATGCCCCTGGCGGGACAACTGGCACACCAGAGGTTCGTCCATCCCGGTCCTCTCGTACTAGGGACAGCCCTCCTCAAAACTCCACCGCGCGCAGCGGATAGGGACCGAACTGTCTCACGACGTTCTAAACCCAGCTCGCGTACCGCTTTAATGGGCGAACAGCCCAACCCTTGGGACCTACTCCAGCCCCAGGATGCGACGAGCCGACATCGAGGTGCCAAACCATCCCGTCGATATGGACTCTTGGGGAAGATCAGCCTGTTATCCCCAGGGTACCTTTTATCCGTTGAGCGACCACGCTTCCACACGCCATGGCCGGATCACTAGTCCCAGCTTTCGCTCCTGCTCGACCCGTCGGTCTCACAGTCAAGCCCCCTTGTGCACTTACACTCAACACCTGATTGCCAACCAGGCTGAGGGGACCTTTGGGCGCCTCCGTTACCTTTTAGGAGGCAACCGCCCCAGTTAAACTACCCACCAGACACTGTCCCCGATCCGGATCACGGACCCGGGTTAGACACCCGCGGCGATCAGAGTGGTATTTCAACAACGACTCACCCACGGCTAGCGCCGCGGTTTCACAGTCTCCCACCTATCCTACACAAACCACGACGGACACCAATATCAAGCTATAGTGAAGGTCCTGGGGTCTTTCCGTCCTGCTGCGCGAAACGAGCATCTTTACTCGTAGTGCAATTTCACCGGGCCTGTGGTTGAGACAGTCGGGAAGTCGTTACGCCATTCGTGCAGGTCGGAACTTACCCGACAAGGAATTTCGCTACCTTAGGATGGTTATAGTTACCACCGCCGTTTACTGGCGCTTCAGTTCTCAGCCTCGCGCTTACGCACTAACCGGTCCCCTTAACGTTCCAGCACCGGGCAGGCGTCAGTCCGTATACATCGCCTTACAGCTTCGCACGGACCTGTGTTTTTAGTAAACAGTCGCTTCCCGCTATTCTCTGCGACCACCACCAGCTCACACCGCGAGGGCGATCACCAGCAATGGCCCCCCTTCTCCCGAAGTTACGGGGGTATTTTGCCGAGTTCCTTAACCACAGTTCACCCGAACGCCTCGGTATTCTCTACCAGACTACCTGTGTCGGTTTCGGGTACGGGCCGCATATGCCCATCGCTAGAGGCTTTTCTCGACAGCATAGGATCACCCACTTCGCCCCTACGGGCTCCCCATCAGATCTCAGGCACCATGCACCGCGGATTTGCCAACGGCACGCCCTACATCCTTAGCCCGGGAACAACCATCGCCCGGGATGGACTACCTTCCTGCGTCACCCCATCACTCGCCGCCACACACTCAGATCACCGGCCTACCCGTCCTGGCCCGAAGGCTTCCGACAGTATCAGCGGGCTTAGTATCACGCGTCTTGGCCCTTGCGGTCACACACGGGTACGGGAATATCAACCCGTCATCCATCGACTACGCCTGTCGGCCTCGCCTTAGGACCCGACTTACCCTGGGCGGATCAGCCTGGCCCAGGAACCCTTAGTCTATCGGCGCCCACGATTCTCACGTGGGATATCGCTACTCATGCCTGCATTCTCACTCGTACACCCTCCACCACTCCCTCACAGGGCGGCTTCACCGGATGCACGACGCTCCCCTACCCATCCATGCGCCTGGCCCAGCTCGACTGGGCGGGCTACTGCACGAATGACACGGCTTCGGCGGTGTACTTGAGCCCCGCTACATTATCGGCGCAGGACCACTTGACCAGTGAGCTATTACGCACTCTTTCAAGGGTGGCTGCTTCTAAGCCAACCTCCTGGTTGTCACCGCAGTCCCACATCCTTTCCCACTTAGCACACGCTTAGGGGCCTTAGCCGATGCTCTGGGCTGTTTCCCTCTCGACCACGGAGCTTATCCCCCGCAGTCTCACTGCCACGCTCCCACTTACCGGCATTCGAAGTTTGGCTAAGGTCAGTAACCTGGTCGGGCCCATCGCCTATCCAGCGCCCTACCTCCGGCAAGAAACACGTGACGCTGCACCTAAATGCATTTCGGGGAGAACCAGCTATCACGGAGTTTGATTGGCCTTTCACCCCTAACCACAGGTCATCCCCCAGGTTTTCAACCCTGGTGGGTTCGGGCCTCCACACCGTCTTACCGGCGCTTCACCCTGCCCATGGCTAGATCACTCCGCTTCGGGTCTAGAACGCGCCACTGACTCGCCCTCTTCGGACTCGCTTTCGCTACGGCTACCCCACACGGGTTAACCTCGCGACACGCCACTAACTCGCAGGCTCATTCTTCAAAAGGCACGCCGTCACCACCCACACGCCAACGCGCAGGGCTCGGCTCCGACGGATTGTAGGCACACGGTTTCAGGAACTCTTTCACTCCCCTCCCGGGGTACTTTTCACCCTTCCCTCACGGTACTCGTGCACTATCGGTCACCAAGAAGTATTCAGCCTTACCAGGCGGTCCTGGCAGATTCACACGGGATTACACGGGCCCCGCGCTACTCGGGAACACCATCAGGAGTCCATGACTTGTCGCCTACGGGGCTCTTACCCTCTCCGGCCGGCCTTTCGCATACCGTTCGACTAAACCATAGATTTGTCACTCCTCGCCAGACCGGCAGATCTGACAGACAGGTCCCACAACCCCCACGACGCAACCCCTGCCGGGTATCACACGCCACAGGTTTAGGCTAGATCCGCTTTCGCTCGCCACTACTCACGGAATCACTATTGTTTTCTCTTCCTGAGGGTACTGAGATGTTTCACTTCCCCTCGTTCCCTCCACCCGCCCTATACATTCAGGCGGGGGTGACACCCCATGACGGGTGCCGGGTTCCCCCATTCGGACACCCCCGGATCACAGCTCGGTTGACAGCTCCCCGGGGCCTATCGCGGCCTCCCACGTCCTTCATCGGCTCTTGGTGCCAAGGCATCCACCATGCGCCCTTAATAATTTACTACCCACAACCCACATCAAAAGCCACCCGCCGGCAGGAACTCACTTCTCAACCGGTCAGGCAGCACAGCACTACAAGATACTCGCATCCACTATCCAGTTCACAAACACCCACCAACCCACAAACCCATCCTCAGCACCCACCAGCGCCCCCTCACCGAGGAGACCGATGTGCGTGCAGGGCTTGCACCCGGCGCAGAAGACACAAGAACCCCCCACGCACTAGGCGTCAGGGGGCTGCTTGTCCCTTCAGGACCCAACAGCATGCCGAACCCGCCCC
>DASZBW010000002.1:0-12170 GCA_035943695.1 Acidobacteriaceae bacterium
CTCTTCCGCGCCCAGTACTTCTGCCAGCGCGAGGACCACGCCCTCTTCGGCCTCGCCGAGTCCATCCCCGGCCCCTCCACCGACATCCTCACCCGCGTCTGCCGCGAGGCCAACGTCGTCCTCGTCGCCAGCCTCTTCGAGCGCCGCGCCCCCGGCCTCTACCACAACACCGCCGTCACCATCGAGCGCGACGGACGCATCGCCGACACCTACCGCAAGATGCACATCCCCGACGACCCCCTCTACTACGAAAAGTTCTACTTCACCCCCGGCGATCTCGGGTTCCGCTCCATCCCCACCAGCAACGGCCAGGTCGGCACCCTCATCTGCTGGGATCAGTGGTACCCCGAGGCGGCCCGCCTCACCGCACTCTCCGGCGCAGAAGTCCTCTTCTATCCCACCGCCATCGGCTGGCATCCCAGCGAAAAAGCCGAGTTCGGCGAAGCCCAATACTCCGCCTGGCAGACCATGCAGCGCGCCCACGCCATCTCAAACGGTGTCTTCGTCGCTGCCGTCAACCGCGTAGGCCACGAGCACGGCGACGTCATCGATTCAGCCGTCACCACCGAAGGCCCCGGCGACCACACCCCCTCCTCAGGCCTCGAGTTCTGGGGCGGAAGCTTCATCGCCGACCCATTCGGCCGCATCCTCGCCCAGGCCTCGCACGATAAAGAAGAGATCCTCACCGCCGATCTCGATCCCACCCTCATCGAAACCACGCGCCAGCACTGGCCCTTTCTCCGCGACCGCCGCATCGACGCCTACACCGACATCACCCGCCGCTTCGTCGACTAGTTCTCCACCCACCCAACCCGTCGACGCCAAAATCACTTCGTCATCGTGCCCATCGTACTCATGATTGAAAGCGCCGCCGGTCCAAGCAGCACGATAAACAAACTCGGAAAAATAAACAGCACCAACGGAAAAATAATCTTCACCGTGGTCTTCGCTGCCATCTGTTCCGCTGCCTGCCTTCTCTTCAGCCGAATCGTATCCGCAAAGATGCTCAGCGCCTTCGAGATCGGCGTCCCAAACCGTTCCGTCTGCAGCAACATGCTCGCGAACGCATCGATGTCCGGCAACTGACTACGCGCCGCCATATCTGCCCACGCCTGTGTGCGCAGCTTACCCGCCCGCTGCTCCCGATTGATCTGCAGCAGCTCGTCCGTAATCTGAGGATGCGTCGTACCAAGCTCCTGGCTCACCCGCAACAACGCCTGGTCGATTCCCAAACCCGCGTCAACACAGATCACCAGCAGGTCGACCGTATCCGGAATGCTGCGCCGAATCTTTTCGCGCCGCCGCTTGATCAACCGGCTCAGAATCATATTGGGCGCAATGAACGCCGTCGCAGGCAACGCCATCATCCAGAAAAACCTCTGCGAAGGAATGAACGCGCCCAGACCCAGGCCCACAAGCGGCCCCAGGATGCGCGACGCGTTGTAAACATCCACCGGACGTCTCCCCTTATATCCCGCACTCGCAAGCCGCCCCGCCAGATCCGCCGCCTCCGACAATCCAAGCAGCGCCCTCACCCACCGCACTCCCGCAAAAAAGCGCTGCCCTGCCGTGTTTACCGTAGGTATCGATCGCTTATACCCTCTCTCCCGATACGTCACCTCCTGCACCCGCTGCATCGTCGAACGCGGCTTGCGGTTGAGATACAAAACAGCCACCAGCGCAATCGATAAGAAGACCGTAATCGCCGTAACAACGCAAAACAAAATATTCATAGCAATCGCTCAGACCTTCACATCGACAATCTTGCGAATAATCAAGCCACCCACAAGGATCATTCCGCCGCCCGCATAGCAAAGATCCTTGCCAATCGGATCATGGAACAGCACCGTCGAATAACCTGGACTCACCAGGTTAATGAAACCAAGCATCACGATCGGAAGCAGCGCCAGGATCCATCCCGTCAGCCGTCCCTGCGCCGTATGCGTCCGCACCTCGCCCTCAATCCGAACCCGCTCCCGAATCACATAAGAAGCGCGATCGAGAATATCCGTCAGGTCGCCTCCCGTCTCCTTCTGTACCAGGATTGCCGTAATCAAAAACTGCAGATCGCGCGAAGGTACGCGGTCCCCCATCTGCAGCAGCGCATCGCGGAACTGCAGTCCCAGCCGCTGCTGCTGGTACACCTGAAAAAACTCCGGCCCCACCGGGTCAGGCGCTTGATCCGCAACCATCTCGATAGCCGACCCCATCGCATGCCCCGCCCGCAGCGACCGCGCCATCAAGTCAATCGCGTCTGGCAGCGCCGTCCCAAAGCTCTTCACCCGGCTACTTCGCTTATATCGAAACCATCCACATGGGATAGCACTTCCCACCGCCGCCAGAACAGCCCCCATACCAACGGAACCAAGAAATAAAAACCCAGCCGCACCCGCTACGAAAGCGCACCCCGCACTTACCAATACAGCATCGCCAACATCCATCGTGCTATTCGCATGGATCAGCAGCTGCTTGAACCGCTGCGCAAACTCATATCGCTCCAGTAATTCACCGGCGCGAGCGCCAAAATTCCGCTCAGCATCCTTCAGCACCCCGCCGTAGAGACCTACATTCTGCGGACGCACCGACTCCTGGATCACCTCCAGCCGCTGCCGTGCATTTGCACTCGCCGAAGGCGTGCGCGTACACAAGACCAGAACCCCAAAGGAAAGCGCAAGCATTACAACAAAGCTGATGAGGATCAGATTCACAACACGCCCCCTTCCCTACACTTCAGCCGAGTGCTCAAGCAGATTAAGCCCAAGAGGAATCCCAGCCGCCTTCAGCCGCTCTCCAAACTTCGGAACAATCCCCGTAGCAAAAAAACGCCCCTTCACATTTCCCGCCGGTCCCAGCCCAAGTTTCTCGAACAGGAAAATATCCTGCAGGCTGATAATCTCCCCACTCGTCCCGGTAATCTCGCTGATGTGCGTCACCCGCCGCGTCCCGTCGCTCATGCGCGACACCTGCACGATCAAATCCACGGCCGAAGCGATCTGCGCGCGAATCGCCTTCTCCGGCAACGCAATCGTCCCCATCATCGCCATCGTCTCAATACGCGCAATCGCATCGCGCGGATTGTTCGCATGAATCGTCGTAATCGATCCATCATGTCCCGTGTTCATCGCCTGCAACATGTCCAGCGCCTCTTCGCCGCGAACCTCGCCCAGGATGATGCGATCCGGCCGCATCCGCAGAGCGTTGATCACCAGCTCACGCTGCCGCACCGCACCCTTCCCTTCCAGGTTCGGCGGCCTGCACTCCAGCCGCGCGACATGCTCCTGCTTGATCTGCAACTCAGCAGAATCCTCAATCGTTACGATCCGTTCCGCCGCGGAAATATATCCCGACAACACATTCAGCAGCGTAGTCTTACCGGAACCCGTACCGCCCGAGACCACAATATTCAGCCGCGCGCGCACCGCACTCCGCAAGATCTCCAACATCTGCGGAGTCATCGCACGATGCCGCAACAAGTCATCCGCAGTCAACGGCACCGCGCCAAACCGCCGTATCGACAGCAACGGTCCATCCACAGCCAGTGGCGGAATCACAATATTCACACGCGATCCATCGAGCAAACGGGCATCCACCATCGGCGAGGACTCATCGATTCGCCGACCCACCGCTGAGACAATCTTGTCGATGATGTGCATCAGGTGCGCCTCATCCTTGAAGACAATATTTGTCTTCTCGATCACGCCCCTCCGCTCCACGTAAACCATCTTGTACGTATTCACCAGGATGTCGCTCACCGTCGGATCATGCAGCAACGGCTCCAGCGGGCCCAACCCGAACACCTCATCCAGAATGTCGTGGGCCAGGTGGTCGCGATCCGGCGCACTCAGCGGCGCATTCTGCTCCGCAATCAATTGCAGAATTACGGTCAGCAGTCGCTGCCTTCCCGTAACCTCATCCGCCTGGATCGCAGCAAGCTTTTCGAGATCCATCCGCCGAATCAGTTCATGGTGCACCGATGTCTTCAGCGCGCTTCGCGCCGCTTCTCCCAGCGTCCCGCGCGTCTCCGCGGCAGCAACAGGACGCGGCGGCGGAGTCATATACATCGACACTTCAGACATGCACGCACCTCAGCATCATCCCAGCTCCAATCCCAACCATCAGCCAAAAAGCGCAAAGCGCTTCTTCTTCGCGCTCGCAACTTTACCGCCAACTCCGTGCACAACCCGCTCAGCCCACCGCGCCATCGCCTGGTTGAACTCCGACCGCTTCTGCGGAGATACCGGCTCGCCTTCATTGATCGCATGCTGCAGTTCCGAATAGTTATTCGGAATCGAAATCGTAACCGGGAACCGCACCGCCTTCTCCACCTCTTCAGGAGTAATCGAGTCCGCCGAAGTCGAACGATTCACCACCACATTCAGCTTGCTGATCGCCGACTCCGTCAGCGAAAGATTCTCCACCATCCGCGCCAGATCCCGCAGCGAAGCCACATCCGGGGTCGACACGATATAAACCTCGTCCGCTTGATCGATCACCGAAGATCTCGAATCCTGCACTGCCACCGAAGAGTCAATCAGCACGTAGTCATACTCACGGCGCAGAAAATCCATCACGCTCACAAGCTGGTCGCTCTTCAATTCGTGCGCCGTCTTCACCAGTTCCGGCGAAGCGATAATATCCAGCCCGCTGCGATGCCGCATCACGAATCCATTCAGCAACTCCGCGTCCAGATGGTCCGCATTCCGCAACAACTCGTCGAAGTGATATTTCGTCTCCTTCAATCCCAGGTACAGTGCGATATGCCCAAGCTGCTGCTTATGGTCGATCAGCAAAGTCTTCTTGCCATGCTGCCGAGCCAGATAAGTTGCCAGGTGCACCGCCAGCACCGTAGTCCCCACCCCGCCCTTGGCGCCGAAGAATGCAATCACTCGTCCAATACCGCTGTGCGCCTGCGGATCAACCGCCATCACCGAATGGAATCGGCCCAGCGAATTCGCCAGCTCGATAGAGTCAAGCGGCTTCAGCAGAAATTCGGCGCAGCCATTCCGCATAGCCCGCAAAAGAATCCCGGTATCAAGCTCCGTACCCACAGCCACAATGCTGATCTTCTTCAAGAAAATCTGACGCAGCCGCTCCGTAGTCTGCAGCGCAAGCTCCGGGTCACGATCGAAATCAATCAAAGCCACGCAAGCAGCCGCATTGTTCAGCGAGGGAGAAAACTGAGGCCGCTTGTCCGCCGTGATGTAGTCACGAAACTCCCCAGCAAAGTGCGCGCCGGAAACCTTCAACGTAGCCGAAGTAGCCGCCGCCACGTCAGCCTCGTCCATGCAGACGCTGAATACCGCCTGGTTTGGCCGCTCCGCAATCTTCTGTTCCATCGTCATCTCGCACCCACCTGTGCCGGCGCCGGCGCTTGCACCGGCCCGCCCGTCGCTGACGGTGCCGCCTGCTTGGCCTCATGCCGCGCCGCAACATCGAAAGTCGCCGCATCCAGGTTCGGCACAACGAATTTAGGCCCCTTCACAGCCTCATTACGATCCATACCCAGCGGATCGACAACCGACGCCGTAACAATAATCACCAGCTCCACAACCGAGTGATTGAAATTCTCCGAGCGAAACAGCTGTCCGAAGATAGGCACACTGGAGATCCCCGGCACCCTGCTCATCACCTCGGTCGTCCGATGATCCAGCAGGCCCGAGACGATAAAGCTCTGGCCATCCTGAATCTCTACCTCCGTATTCGCACGCCGAGTAGAAAGCGCCGGTATCGTGAATCCCGAAATCGTAACGGCGTTGCTGTAATCGAGCGTACTTACTTCAGGCTGCAGCTTCAGGCGAATCGATCCATCCGCATTCACCGTAGGCGTAAAGTCCACCTTCACCCCATACGGCCGAAACTGAATCGTTACCGTACTCGCACCGCCAGTCCCAGCCTGCGCCACCGGAAAAGGAAATTCACCACCGGATAGAAACTGCGCCTGCAGCCCGCTCTCCGTCGTCAGCGTCGGCTCTGCCAGCACCTGCAGCACCTGCTTCTGCTCCAGGTCCTGGATCGTCATACCTAGATTCAGCTTCGCGTTATACAAAAAGATATCCATCGGATTGCTGGCCATAACCACCGATCCAGCAGTCGAAAGTGCGCTCGCATATTGCCCCGTCGTCGTACTGATCGCCGTCCGCCCTCCGGCAAAAATATTGATCCCCTGCTGCTCCAGCTTCGTCCTATCCACCTCGACAATGCGCAGCTTCAACTGCACCTGCTTCCCATGCACCGCAACCACCTTCAGCGAATTCACCACATCCTTCGAGTACAGCGAAGCCATCTTGAATGCCGCATCCGAAGCCGCATCCGTCGCCACCGACCCAGTCAAAAATATCTTTCCCTCGCCCGCCTCTGCATGAATATCCGCACCCGGAAACGCATTGCTCAGGGAACTCCGCAGCGCTTCCGGGTCCACATCGGCCGAGACGGAATACATGCGATCCCCGCCCGCCTCATCCCACACCACCATGCTGCTCACGCCTGCCGCCTTCGCCGTCAGCACAATCTGCGTCAACCCCGACGTATACGTCTGCAGCACCGCCGGATTGCCTACATACACTCTCCGCAACGGCGCCGCCGCAGACAAAATTACCGACCGCCCCACCGTGATGTGCAACACATCCGTAGCCGTAGCCGGCACCAGCACCGGCGCTGCCATCGCAGCATGCAACGCGCCAGCCTCCGCGCCTCCACTCTGCGACCATCCAGCCGCCGGCCCACATACAACCATAGCCAACAACGCTGCGCGCACCCCGCGAACAGACCAACCAGTCCGCCGCTTCGCCATCCGCAGTCTTATCTGAACAACCACCCCGTGAGTTCGCATCATAGCCCCGCACCCCCACTCGGCCGCGGGTTCGAACGCACCTCTGCAACACCCGCCAGAATGGTCTCAATCTCACGTGGCTTAGCAACTGGAGCCGGCTTCACAGCGCGCACCGGAGCAGTCCCCTGCACGATCGTTGGATGCCCCGCCAGCTGCGACAATTTCACCGGCATCTCCGCGCTCGTGCTCGCGTCGCCCCCATTCCGCAGCACAAAATGAATCGCCCCCTGCGTACTCGCCAGCACAGCACGCTGCGCCTGCTCCGGTGTAAGCAACAGCGTCACCACCGTCGCATCCGGAATCTTTCCTGAAGCATCAGGCTCAATCTGGTGCCCCGCAGCAATCACCAGCGCATTCTCCAGCACCGTCGCCGTCAGCGGATCAGCCACATGGTCCGGGCTGTAAGTCACCAGCACATCCAGGTGCGAGCCCGGCGCAAGAAATCCCGCGACACCCACAATCTCATCCGACCGCAGCGCCACCGCACGCATCCCATTCGGAATCTTTCCCGCCAGTCCCGCACCCGCCCCCGGCGCAGACAAATCGCGATCCAGCACGGGCTGCCCCTTCGCCAGCGGAAACAACACCACGCGTCCCACCACGTCCGCAATATTTTTAAACCCGCCCGCCAGCGCAGCATCACCCGGCCAATCCACCAGCTCAGTATTCTGCTGCGACAAAATCTCATCCGCCTCTAGCGCCCGCGAAGGAGCAACATAACGCACCTTCACCACCGCCGCAGTATCTACCGGCTTCGTAAGCTTTCTCGATAGCGCCCAGGTCGATAGCCCAGAGATCACCAGCGCCAGCACAAGCGCTCCTACAATCCGTCGCATATTCACGATTGCGCCCCCCACACCAGCATGCACAACGTAAACAAACATCCCGCAGCAACCGGTACAGCAAACGGTATGCAAAGCCTTCGCGGCCCGCGAACATTCAGATCAGGATGCGGCGTAAGCCCCTCGCGCCGATGATGTGCCAACAACACCGAAACATTCCGTAATGTCTCGCGCAGCCGCCCATGATACAAACTCAGCGCCAGCGCAAACACACCACCCGCAATCACCGTAGAGATCAACACCATCCGCAACGGAGGAAATCCCGTAAGACATCCAATCGCCGCAACCAGCTTCACATCACCCGCACCCATCCCGCCCGCAACCCAGAAAACCAGCGCCAGCCCTCCGGCCAGCAGCCCAGCCAGCGCCGAACCTCCCAGCCCGCGCCATCCAGCAAAAGCGAGATGAAGTGCCAGGCCTGCCAGTACGGAATACCCGCACAGACGATTCGGAATCTTGCGCTCGCGAACATCATGGATCGACCCAATGCTCGCGCACAACAGGGCGCATGCCGTAGCCGTCAGTTCCTGTTGCAAGAACGCCATGTGAATACCAGCAGAGACAGCTATGCTTTGCCGTGGCTCTGTCACGGGCTAAGGAGCGGGCTGAACTTTCGCAAGGGCTCTACGGAAGGAGAAGGACCCCAAGCGGCGAAGCAGCACTCAAACGGGTGATGCATCGCCGCTTGCGTCCGGTAGTTCGAACTCCGAACAACAGGGTGCAGCGACAACAAGATTTACGATGCGTTGCTGATGGTGTTGCCCACGTTGTTGAACGCATTGCCGATCTTGCCCGAAAGGCCAGTCATGGCAACAATCGTTCCCGCGCCAATCAGACCCGCAACCAAAGCGTACTCGATGAGATCCTGTCCCGACTCATCCTGAATAAAAGCTGAAAACAAGCGTGCAATTGTATTTTTCATCTGATCTGTTCTCCCGTGTACTTCATCTAGGCTCTGGTTCCGTCAGCGACTTCCGCTACTCTCGACCGAATTTGAGCTCTAGCTGTTCTATCGGGCACCGAACAGAAACTCTGAAGTACCCGCGGGTTTCTTCCACTCTTTGGTAATGTGACCTATCCTAACGAGGCGAAACCCCTCTCCTCGGAAGCGCAGCTCACACCAGCCTCGCAGGCTACTGCACCACCAGCGTCAGCCCCACACTGCGCACCAGCCCCGCACTCGTACCGGACACCGTCAAGTTATACGTCCCACTCGGCGTCACCACTCCCCCCACTCCACCCACACCCGCGCTCGTAGCCGGAATCTGCCGCGCCACCGTACATCCCGCGATTCCCATCAAACAAAGCGCCACCGCAACCGCCCGCAATCGCCTGCGCCCCAAACCTACCAACCCCAGCGGCAGCAGCCCCACCATCCAGATCATTCCTCCACGCCGCCCAATCTCCGGCCATTGCAGCTCCGCCACATTGGTCGCAATCGTAGCCGTCAAAGTCGTAGTCGTCCCCAGCGGTATCGACGCCGGAAACACCACACAGGTAGAGTTCGCGGGCGCACCCGTACAAGTAAACGTCACCGTCCCCGGCACACCCGCCGACGACGTCAGCAGCAACGGATACACCGCCTGTCCACCCGCCGCTATCGTCACCGTCGTACTCCCATTCGCCCCCAACCCAAAGTCCACACCCGTCCCCGTAAGCTGCAAACTCTGCGGCGAGCTTGCAGCGTTATCCACCACCGTAAAACTCCCCGTCCGCGCTCCCGCCACTGTAGGCCCAAACGCAACCTGTACCGTACAAACGCCACCCACCGCCAGTGTCGCTCCGCACGTATTTGCCGACAGCGAAAAATCCCCCGCAGCCACCATGCTCTGAATCACCAGCGGCACCCCGCCGTTATTCGTCAGCGTAACCGTCTGCCCCGTCGCACTCTGCCCCACCGCCGTAGCCCCAAAACTCACCGTACTCACTGGAGACAGCGACACCCCCGCCGGTGCCACTCCCGTCCCATTCAACGTCACCGTCTGCGTGCGATACTCATCCGTCATCGCCAGCGTCCCCGACCGCGCACCCACTGCCGTCGGCACAAACGCCACCAGCATCGTGCAGCTCGCATGTCCATTCAGCGAATTTCCGCACCCATTCACTACCGTAAAATCCCCACTCGTAATCTGCCCCGCAATCAACACCAACGCCGCATCGCCCGTATTGGTCAAACTCACCGCCTGCGTCGCACTCGCCGTCTGCAATACCTGCGGCCCGAAGCTCAAACTCAGCGGCGCCAGCCCATCCGTCGCCGGCAGCACGCCCGTCCCACTCAACGAAGCCGTCTGCACCCCCACGCTATCCGTCACCGTCAACGTCCCCGTCCGCGCACCCGACGCCGTAGGCACAAACTGCACCGCCACCGTACAACCCACCTGCGCCCCCAGCGTCGGCCCACACGTATTCGCCGAAATCGCAAAGTCCCCCGTCACCGCCACCGTCCCCAGCGTCACCGGCAACCCACCCGTATTCGAGATCGTAATATTCCGCGCCACACTACTCGCCCCAACATTCGTCCCCGAGTAAGAAACCGCAACAGGATTCAACACAATCGCCGCCGCCGTAGTGCCCGTCCCATTCAGCGCCACCGTGCTCTGCCCACCCGCCACGTTCCCGTAGATCGTCAGCACTCCAGACCGGGCTCCCGTAGCAGCAGGCAGAAAACTCACCTGCACCGCACAGCTCCCACCCACAGGCACCGTCCCCACGCAGTTATCCGTCTGCGTAAAATCCCCGGAAGCCACCACCTGCGAAACCTTCAGCGCAGCATTTCCCGTGTTCGTCACCGAAATCATCTGCGCCCCACTCGCCGTCCCCACCGCCTGCGCCGCAAACGTCAGCGCCGCCGGACTCACCCCCATCACCGGCCTCGCCGGCGTAGAAGCCGTCAGCAGCGGAACCTGCCAAACCCCACGCCCATACGTCCCCGCCCGCAGCTCCCCAACCCTCCCATCGCCCGTAGCCATCCCCGCCGCCGCCACCAACTGCGTCACCGGTGAATTAGGCAGCCCCGCCCCATACACACTCCAGCAGTTCGCCGTCGCACAAGTCCCCACCTGCGTCGTCACATACACACCGGTATCCAACGCCACATACACCGTATTCGCATCGTTCGGATCCACAACCAGCCCATTCGCCGGCACATTCGGCAAATTGCTCGATATGTTGATCCAGCTCCCCCCTCCATTCACACTCCGATACACATGCGGAGCATTCACCCCATTTCCCGCAAACCCCATAACCGTCGCATACACCGTCTTCCCCGTAGCATCATGCCCATCCACCACCACCGCCGACACATCGAACCCACCCACATTGAACTTCCCCGCACTCGCCACATCGTTCGTCACCATCGACTTCGCCACATCGGTCCACACCGTCCCTGCACCCGCCGTCCCCGCCGAAGCATTCGCAAACACATGCCCCGCAAACGTCGACCCTCCATCGCCCACTCCAGCCATCCCCGCATACAACACCGTCGATCCCGCATCCTGCGCACTCACCACACCACTCGCCGGCCCACCCGCCGCCAACGACCGCACCAGCGCATTCGTCCCCGCACATACTCCCGTCAACGTCCCACCCAGCTCCGTCGAAATCGCATCCCCCCCCGGCCACCCCGCACCACTCTGCGCAAACCCCCGCCAAATCCTGCAAGTCCCAACTACCAAATCCGAAGTCAACATCGGATCCAGCAAGAACGGCGCATCCACCACCGCCGAATCCCCACCCACCTGCGCCGCGCCAATCGTAGCCGCCCCCGCAAAGTCCGCCGCCCCACATCCACTGCCCTTCCCGCAATACTTCACATCCACCCCAGCCCCCACCGACACATACCAGTTCAGCGGATTCGCCTGGTCAATCGCGACATACCCACCCTCCCCCACCGCCAACTGCCCCCACACCCCCGCCGAATCAGCCGCGCCAGTCCCCGCCGTCCCATTCGCCCCCAACCCCACCAGCAGAGTCCCCACAGCCACCGGATCCTCCGCCAAACTAACCACCTCCGCCAGCGACCCCAGCCCCCCATTCAAATTATCGAAGTGCGTAGCATCATCCGCCGAGCAACTCCCCGCCAACACACCCACGCCATCGAGCGACCGCCAAAGCCCCCCATCATTCCCCACATAAACCAGCGCCGCCCCACTCATCCCAGCCCCCGCAACCCCCACCACAGCATGCACCCCCGGAGCCACCCCAGCCCGTGCCCCACAAGCATTCACAGCATTCGTAGCATTCCGCCAGACACACCCCGCAGCCAGCGAGCACTTATAAAGATCCACCGTCCCTGCGAACAAAATCGTATCCGTACCCGAAGCAACCGCCGCCAGCGCCAGATCATAAGTCCCCTGCGCAATCGCCGTACTTCCCCCACCCATCTCCAGCGCCGCCGACCCAATCCTCGTCCCAAACGAATCCGCCGCCCCACAGCTCCCACTCCTCAGCCCACAAGCATCCTGCCAAACCCCCTGGTCCAAATCATTCGCATCCACCGA
>DASZBW010000003.1:0-15350 GCA_035943695.1 Acidobacteriaceae bacterium
CTATGAGGCCAGTCAGTTTGGGTCGCCTTACATCGAGACCGAGCATCTGCTGCTCGGATTGCTGCGGGAGGACAAGGCACTGACGAACCGGTTTTTGCGGTCGCACGCGTCGGTGGAATCGATACGCAAACAAATAGAAGGGCATACGACGATTCGGGAGAAGGTATCGACTTCGGTTGACCTGCCGCTCTCGAACGAGTGCAAGCGGGTGCTGGCGTATGCAGCGGAAGAGGCGGAGCGGCTTTCGCATAAGCATATTGGGACGGAGCATCTGCTGCTGGGTTTGTTGAGAGAAGAGAAGTGCTTTGCGGCGGAGATACTGACGGAACGCGGGCTGCGGCTGCCGGCGATTCGCGAAGAGCTGCAGCGGACGACGCAGGAGAAGGCTCCGGCGACGGGCGGGGGCAGCGGCAAGGGACAGCGTGGGGAGCAGTCGATGCTGGCTGAGTTCTCGCGTGACCTGACGCAGAGTGCTATCGACCAGCAGCTCGATCCGCTGGTTGGGCGCGACAATGAAGTCGATCGTGTGATCCAGATCCTGTGCCGAAGGACGAAGAACAATCCGGTGCTGATCGGCGAGCCGGGCGTGGGTAAGACGGCGATTGTGGAAGGGCTGGCGCAGAAGATTGCGGACGGCGAGGTTCCTTCGTTTCTTGCTGACAAGCGTGTGCTGGCGTTGGACCTTTCGCTGATCGTTGCGGGGACGAAGTATCGCGGACAGTTTGAAGAGCGGCTGAAGACGATCATGAAGGAGCTGATGGAGAATCAGAACTCCATCGTGTTTATCGATGAGCTGCATACGCTGGTTGGGGCTGGGTCGGCGGAGGGGTCGCTGGATGCGGCGAATATTCTGAAGCCTGCTTTGTCGCGTGGAGAAATTCAGTGCATTGGAGCTACTACTCCGGCTGAGTATCGCAAGTCGATCGAGAAGGATCGTTCGCTGGAGCGGCGCTTCCAGGCCGTGAAGGTTCCGCCGCCGAATGAGGAAGATGCGATCAAGATCATCATGGGGATCAAAGAGAAGTATGAGAAGTTTCATGCTGTTTCTTACACCGATGATGCGATCACGTTTTCGGTGTCGCATTCGAGCCGGTATATTCCGGATCGGTTCCTGCCGGACAAGGCGATCGATCTGATCGACGAGGCGGGGGCGCGGGTGAAGCTGCGGCAGACTTCCCTGCCCGAAGAGCTGACCGAGGTGCAGAAGCGGATCAAGTTCATCGTGCACAGGATGGAGAACGCGATTGCGAATCATGAGTTCGAGAAGGCTCGGTTCTACTCGGACGAAGAGCGCAAGGAGCGGGAGAACCTGCGCGCGCTGCGTGAGAAGTATCATCTGGACGACTCCTCAGCTGGGATCGTGACGCGTGAGGACATCGAGGATGTGGTGAGCCGATGGACGGGCGTGCCGATTACTTCGATCAAGGAAGAGGAGACGCAGAAGCTGCTGCGAGTTGAGGAAGAGCTGCATAAGCGCGTGATCTCGCAGGAGAAGGCGATCTCGGCGTTGGCGCGAGCGATTCGGCGGTCGCGTGCTGGGTTGAAGAACCCGGCGCGTCCGATTGGCAGCTTCCTGTTCCTTGGGCCTACCGGCGTGGGCAAGACGGAGATGGCGCGGACGCTGGCGCAGTTCCTCTTTGGCTCGGAGAAATCGCTGATCCGGTTCGATATGTCGGAGTTCATGGAGAAACATTCTGTGAGCAAGCTGATCGGTTCGCCTCCGGGATATGTGGGTTATGAGGAGGGCGGGCAGTTGACCGAGCGCGTGAAGCGTTCACCCTACTCTGTCGTGCTGCTGGATGAGATCGAGAAGGCACATCCGGATGTCTTCAACCTGCTGCTGCAGGTGTTTGAAGACGGGCAGCTGACGGATGGGCTGGGCAACACGGTGGACTTCAAGAACACGATCATCGTGATGACCTCGAACATTGGCGCGAAGCATCTGCAGAAGCAGCAGGGGCTGGGCTTCCAGACGAGCGACGAGAACATGGTGCTCGACAAGATGGAAGAGCTGGTGAAGGGTGAGGTGAAGAAGACGTTCAATCCGGAGTTCCTGAACCGGCTGGACGAGATCATCATCTTCACGTCGCTCTCGAATGCGGACCTGATGCAGATTATGGAGTTGCTGGTGCAACAGTTGAACACCAACCTGGTGCACAAGGCGATCACGCTGTCAGTAACTGACGAGGCGAAGCAATGGATCCTCGAGAAGACCTCTTCGGAGCGGACGTACGGGGCTCGGCCTCTGCGGCGCGCGCTGCAGAGGTTCATCGAAGATCCTCTGTCTGAGGCTTTGATCGCTGGTGGTATTACACAGCGGCCAGCGTTCCTGGAGGTATACCTCGAGAACAATCAACTGTTCTACCGGTCGATCTCCGCGGATGGGGTGGATGGCGAAGAAAAGGCCGCTGGATTGGCACTGACTACGGTTTAAACCAACCTGCATTCCAAGTACAACGCCTCGGACTGATCCGAGGCGTTGTGCTTTATGAAGCCTAGTAGTTTTACATCAGTGCCTGAACGCTTTTGACGGCGCCCGTCGCTACGCCAGTTACCTTGTCCACTGCGTCCTCGACCTGGGTCTTAGCGCGCTTGATGGTTTTTTGCGCTTCGTTGCTGAGATATTCAGCCTGTTCTTTCAGGTAGCAGGCCGCATCTTCCAGGTAGTCGACACCGTCGTCGATATTGGACTTCAGCTGCTTGCGGGTCTTCGTCCCGTTTTGCGGAGCGTAGAGAAGAGCTACCGCCGCTCCTGCCGACACGCCTAATCCAAAGGCTATCCAGACATTCTTTGCACTCATGTTGTCTCCTTCGCAGGCGATTGTCATCGCTGACTGTTAGAGGTCGAAACGTAGATATTGGTTGCGTCATCTGCATATGCAGAGGATTCGCTGACTGCTGTGGACTGACCGGATGACACGATTGCCGGGGGGCTACCTATACGGCGAGGCCTGCTAGCTCCCTTGCGCGCAAAATTACACGGGCGAACATGGTGCGGTTGAGACGCCCGGTGTTGGTGTTGCGCAAGGATGGATGGTAGCTGCCGAGAAGCTTGAGGCCGTTGGGGAGCGTGTATTCCGCTCCGTGCGTGAAGGTGTAGGCCGACCTGCGCTCGATCTCGCCGCGCAGTAGGAGATGCGCAAGGAAGCCGTCCCAGGCTATCTTGCCTAGGCAGAGGACTACGCGGACTTTTGGTAGCGCTTCAATCTCCGCAGCGAGGTGCACGGCGCAATTGCGTACCTCTTGCGGTGTGGGCTTGTCGCCTGGCGGTGCGCACCGGACAACGGAAGCTATCCAGGCGTGGCGCAGGCGCAGGCCGTCGTCTTTGGATGTGGCGTTGGGCTGGGTGGCGAAGCCCAGCTCGTGCAGGACGGGGTACATGAAGTTGCCAGCACCGTCGCCCGTGAAGGGCCGACCGGTGCGGTTGGCTCCATGGGCACCGGGGGCGAGGCCCAGGATGAGCACGCGAGCCTTGGGATCGCCGAAGCCGGCAACGGGGCGCGCCCAGTAGGTGTGATCGATGTAGGCGCGGCGGCGGACTTCGCCAATGTGGGTGCAGTAGTCGCGAAGGCGTGGGCAAAGGTTGCAAGCAGCAATGGTCTCTCCGATGCGGACGAGATCCGGCGCTGGTCGAGTCACGGGACGTTGACTTGGGAGTCTGGGCAATGGAGGTGAGATGGGCTCGATGAATCGGAAAGGGTGGAGTTGAGCAGGTCGGTGCGTCGCACACCGTACGCAGCAGGTGACTGGCAAAGATAGAATACATCCGAGTAGGTGGGAGAGGCGGTTGCGAACTTGGACGATCCACAAGAGAACGGAATGATGCGGCGATGGTTATCAGGTTTGATTGAGGCTGCGTGGCTGCGCAGACTGATGCGTTCTGGTATGGGCACCGCGCTGCTCATTTTGGGCGTCCTGATCGGCCTGACCGTGGCGTATCGCGCGCACATGCAGGGAAATTTTCACAAGCTGAAGCTTAAAGCCAATATCGACACAGAGGAACATGAGGCGCCCGTAGCCCAGCCAGGCGGTCAGGAGGCCATTGTGTTAGTCAGGTCGCGGATGGCAGGCAGCACGACGCCGGAGTTTCTTTCGGCGACGTTGCTTCCGGGACGCGGGATGAATGTACTGCAGATTACGGCCTATATTCCGGGCAAGGGTGAGGTGAAGCTGCTGGCTTCGCCTTCGGTCGAGAGCGCCGCTGCGGCGATGACGGGAACCGGAGCAGATGCACACGGCGAGACTAGCCTGGCGATGGGCGGCGCGTTCGAGCTTCCGTGGGGAGATAGCCTGGGGAATGGAGGAACAGATCGCAAGGTGATGTGGGAGGGCAAACCTCTCGTCCTGCCGGGCGCAGCGAGGTATGGATGGATGTTAGCGCAGCCCGCCGACAGCGTGACGTCCGAGACGCTGCCGGATGGCGGCGACGCACGCGCTGTATTTCATCTGGGAGATTTCGGCGGTCACTGGATATCAAAGACGGATGTAACGACAAGTGTCCTGCTGAGCAGCCAGGCGTTGGAGTTGACCGTGGTAGCGACCAACGTTGGCGATGTTGCGGAACCGATCGGAGTGGGGTGGCATCCCCGGTTTGCAATTGCCCCGGACAGGCGTTCTCAAATGCGCCTGAGAGTCCAGGCGGATTCGAGACTGAGATTGCGGAATGGTGTCGGCAGTCAGGCTGCGGCGGTAGCGACCACTGAAAGCGCGGCGGAGTTTTCAGCTGAGCACGGCGCTGCCTTCCATAGTCTCGATGATTGCTTTGTGGGACTGAAACAGAAGTTGCTGGACAACGGGCCTGCGGCCGAGTTAATCGATCCCGCCAACGGCTATGGCTTGCGCCTGACGGCTCTGAGCCCGGTGATACGCGCGATGTGCGTGGTTGCACCTTTGAACGGAGACTTCGTTTCGATCGAGCCGCAATTCAACTATCCAGATCCATTTGGCAAGGAATGGAACGCAGAGACGAATACGGGCATGGTGACTCTCCAGCCCAAACAATCGACCGAATGGAAGATTCGGCTGGAGCTCTTCGCTCCGGGGGGACCTGGGCAGGCAAAATGAATGGCCGGAACAACTGGCAACTGGCGCTGAGACTTCGTTACCTCGAGGAAGCTGGTGCGTTTGACCCTTCGCCCGCAAGGCTCGTAGAGTGGACAGTGAGGCATTGGCTGCTGGACCCCGAATCCAGGAAGTGGCGCGCCCATTAACGACATTGATTGGAAGGCATCCATTTGAATACGACGGAAACAACTGAAGTAAATGAGACATTGACGAACGAGACTCCAGATCAGCAGTTAGCGACCGCAGAGCAGGCTGAACACAATCATGACCATCCGCATAGTCACGAGTCTGCGTCCGGCCCGGCGCTGAATCCGGCGTTGACGCGTGAGGTTGAGGTCGAGGTGCCGGCGGATGAGGTTTCGAAGACCTATGGCACGGTGATCAAGCGGTATAAGAAGCTAGCGAGAATCCCTGGCTTCCGCGCAGGCAAGGTGCCGGAGTCGCTGGTTCGGTCGAAGTTTGCGAAGGAGTTGCGGCAGGAAGTACTCGAAGCGCTGGTTTCGGAGCGCTTCCGCAAGGAGATTACTGACCGCAATCTGAAGCCCGTTTCCGAGCCGCAGTTACTGGATCTACAGCTGCACGATGGACAGCCGCTCCGCTTCAAGGCGGCATTCGAGGTGCTGCCTGAATTCGACGTACAGGGATATGACTCAGTTCGCGTGGAAAAGCCCAATGTTGAGTTGACGCAGGATGAATTCGATGCCGAGCTGAGCCGGATGCTGGACAGCCAGGCGACAGTTGAAACGGTGGACGAAGAGCGAGCCCTGGCGGCTGGCGATTGGGCTGAGATTCAGTTTCGCGGAGAGATCCAGCCGCTGGCGCAGACGGTGACCGAGGATGGCGTGACAGCGCCCGCCACTGAACCGCTGACAGGCGAAGATGTACTGGTTGAGATTGGCGGAAAAAATACACTTCCGGCCTTCAACGATGCGCTGCGTGGAACCAAGGTCGGGCAGGAGATGACGTTCGAGGTTTCGTATCCGGCCGACTTCGGCGAGCAAACGCTGGCTGGTCAGACGGTCAAATACGACGTTACGGTGAAGGCGATCAAAAAGAAGACTTATCCGGAACGCGATGCCGAACTGGCGAAGCAACTGGGCGGTAAGGATACCTGGGAAGAGTTCGAGACAGAGATGCGGAATCACACGGCGGGGCGTAAGCGCCAGGCTCTCGAATCAACCGCAAAGAACAAGATGCTCGATGAGTTGATTGGGCGCTATGACTTCCCCGTTCCGGAATCGTTTGTGCAGCAGCGCATCGATGCTCGCCTGGAGCGAGGTCTGCGTGCGCTGGCACAGCAAGGCATGAAGTCCGAGGATATGCGCAAGCTCGACTTCCCTCGCCTTCGTGCAGCGCAGCGTGCTGAGGCTGAACGCGAAGTGCGGGCCTCTCTCGTCGTCGACCGGATTGCCGACGCGGAGAACGTCGTCGTGGACGATCAGGAACTCGATCGCGAAGTGATGATGCTGTCGATCCAGACGCGGGAGCCATACGAAACCCTGCGAGAGCGGCTGGTGCAAGATGGTGGGCTGGCGCGACTGCGGGAAGAGCTGCGGCGCGAAAAGACAAGCAACGTTCTGTATGAAAAGCTCGCTAGCTAGGGACTGATAATTTTTGGTTGCGCAGATTTACACATAGAGATCGACGAAAAGGAAGAGAGGCCAAATGGGATTAGTACCGATGGTGATCGAGCAGACGAGCCGAGGCGAACGCGCCTACGACATATACAGCCGTCTGCTGCGGGACAACATCATTTTTCTGGGCACGCCAATCGATGACAACATCGCAAACGTGATCATCGCGCAGCTGTTGTTCCTCAGCGGCGAAGACCCGGAGAAGGACATCCAGATGTACATCAACTCGCCCGGTGGTTCGATCACGGCGGGGCTCGCGATCTACGACACGATGCAGTACATCAAGAACGACGTGATGACACTATGCATCGGTCAGGCTGCGTCGATGGGCGCCTTCCTGCTGATGGCAGGCAAGAAGGGAAAACGATTCGCCCTGCCAAACTCGCGCATCCTGATTCACCAGCCATCGATGGGCGGATTGAGCGGGCAGGCTACGGATATCGACATTCATGCGCGGGAAATTCTGCGGATTCGTGAAATCACAAACAAGCTCATGAGCAAGTCCACGGGACAATCGCTCGATCGTATTGAGCGCGACGTGGAGCGGGATTTCATCATGACAGCTGAGCAGTCGAAAGAATACGGCATCATCGACGACATCATCGACCGCCCCCGTACATAACCAAGGTGTCACAGCTTTACCGACGGCGGCCTTCGAGAGGCTGCCGTCGTATTTTATGAGGACATGTCGCTCGCTGACCGCCGCATCACACGGCTGATTCATTCCCAGGCCCGGACGGCTGTTTCCCGGATACATACAGGCATCGCCCTTCAACCGTCACAGCAGTCTGTGCGATCGAAGGAAAGGCTAGTGCGATTGCGGCGTACCGCTACGGAAGGATAGCTGAATATAGGCCGCGCGATAGATGCCCTCAGGTGCCTGGTTCGGATCTCCGGTGCCCCACTCCTTATGGTGCGGCTGGAAGAGATTTTGGCCGACTATCTTGATCGCGACGTCACGGCCGAGCGATCTGCTGCCCGTGACATCCATAGTCTGGTAAGCCTCGACTTTTTGTGCGCGAAGTGCGCTGACGAACCGATACATCTGGTTCAACTGCAGGTGCCACGGCAGGTCCATCTTCGATTGCACGGATACCAGATGTCTCGGCGTCGACCCCTCATACGTGGACACTGACCCGGTGGAACTTATGTCCGAGGTTGGACCATTCGCGCTGAAGTTCGAGCTTACGAACGAGTAGCTCGTATTCAGCCGCCACCATGGCGCAACTGAAACCTGTGGCGCAAACTCAAATCCCGAAGTGTGTCCCGCAATCTGGTTCTGATACTGAATCGCGATAGTCGTGTTGCCACCCGAAGATGATATCGACGCTGCGCTGAAGCTTTGCAGGTTCGTGTAGTTGCTCCAAAAGCTCGACAGGTCGAGATAAAAGCGTTCCCCACGCAAAATCCGATATCCCGCCTCATATCCTTCAACATTTTCCGACATGAACTTCTTATTGCCCAGCAACTGCACAAACGTGTGTCCGGCCCCGCCCTGCAGAAAGAAGTTCTCTTCAAGATCGGAAGGGGTCGTCACTGCCCGCGTAAATCCAAACCAAAGCGATTGATGTTCACCGAGCGACCATAACAGTCGCGCAGAGGGCTGGATATCGAATCCGCTGAAGTTGTTCTGCTGCAGCTTTGCGCCCGCCGTCAATGTCACGCGGTCGCCCAGTCGAATCTCATCCTGCAAGAAGCCGGTGTACGAGTGGTCTGTCGCTTTTGCCGGGATCAGCGTCTCATTGGGATTCGGCGGTGTAATCAAGTAAGGACTCCACCTCAGGCCGCCGCCATACGTCAATTGCTGGTTACCCGCAATCTTAATGTGTTGGATAAAGTCGATATCGAAGGTGTTTCGTTGCTCGCCCAGCGTTATTGGCGAAGTACGCAGGCTGCGCTCGAAGTACGCCTGGAGATAGAAGCCTTGCCCGTTCTTCAAATCACGCTGCCACCGCAGATTTACATCGCCGCCGGATGTAACGTCGTACAGGGGTGTTGTCCCCACGATATGCGGCGAAGTTCCCAGGTAGGCGTCCGCCTCCGCAAAGTACGAGTCACGCCCCGCCACAGCATCCAGACGCGCGCCGACTCGCTCCTGGTGCCAGGTATCGTCGTCGATCCCATCCGTATGGTATTCATGCCTGCGTTCGAATCCGCGACCGAAGATGCGATAATCCACGCTCTTCAGCTTCGCTCCATATTGCAGATCATCGATGGTGTGATCCTGCGTCCCGGCCAGAGCGTTTGCGGTCACACCATGCGTCTCCGTCGCGCTCTTTGTGATGATATTTATCACACCGTTCGCGGCGTCCGGCCCCCAGATCGTTCCCCCAGGTCCACGAATCACTTCGACGTGGTCGATCGTATCGAGGGGCATATCCTGCACATCCCAATAAACTCCGGCGAATAGGGGCGTGTACAGGTTGCGACCGTCGATCAACACCAGCACCGACTTCGAAAAATTATTTTGCAGTCCGCGTATCCCCACCGCCCAACTGGTTGAACTAAAGTGGGCAACCTCGACTCCAGGAGCCAGCCGTAGTACATCTGCGATGGAGGTCGCGCCTGACCGCTCGATATCATCACTGCTGATCAGGTAAACCGCCGCCGGAGTTCGCCACAGCTCGGTCGGGATCTTGCTATAGCTCGTCACCTGCACGTTGCCAAGGTCCTCAAGACTGAGGCTCTTCAGTTCCTGCGGCGACGCTACCCGGTCCACTGCAGCGACCAGCTGATCCTCACCATACGCCCGGGCAGAAATGGCAAGCGTACCGATCAGGATGACATTCCGCAGCCACGAACTCAATATCAACCTCTAATCACCAGGCGAAATAAACCACTCACAATAATCAGGGGTCTCATGCCACACACAGAGGGTCGCACTTCGACGCAATGGCTCATCGCCAGATCTTTTAAACTAAACACCTTGATGTCACCTTAGAGACACCCGCCTACACAAAGGTTGCCCAGCCGCGGTAAAAATTTGAACTATCCCGCACGGGCGAAGCAATCGGCAATGCCACGGGCGTGGCATACGCTAGCCGTATTGATTTATTTCTTTTTGGCAGCGCGGTCAGCACGTGCCGCTGCATTCGCGGCGATCGCCGCACCGATCAACTGCCGAAAAGCAGTTTGGTTTATTTTTTCACCTTCGCGCAGATCAATCGCACGCCGAACATTCCCTTCCAAGCTCGAATTAAATAAGCCTTTGGGGTCTTTTATGGCTGCCCCGCGTGCAAATGTGAGCTTCACCACCTGCTTATACGTCTCGCCCGTACACAGGATCCCGTCATGCGACCACACCGGAGTGCCCCTCCACTTCCACTCTTCGGTAATATTCGGATTAGCCTCATGAATCAGCTGCCGCACCTGCTTGAGCATCTCCCCGCGCCAGTCGCCTAGTTCCGCGATCCTTTGGTCAATCAATCGCGAGGCGGATTCCGTTGGAACAGCAATCTTCGTTTTCATCGATTCTCCTGGGATGGCGTTCACGCAGAGCGAGGACCTTCTGATGAAGCCTCTCTCCCGACTCCTTCAGTCCTACTATCCTTTGCCTGACATCAGCATTAATTCGCTGTCAAGATACCACTGCTCATCCAACCTTCCGAATACTTTTCTTCACGCAGCTACTTTGGCATGCATCGGAATATGCTGTGTCGACGAAGAGTACGTGGCCTGAAGTCGCGTCCAGAAGAAATACGACAGGCCCCACAAAACTCCGGTACCGGCTGCCCATCCCCAGGCAGCGATTCCATCCCCGACCGCAAAGTGTGAAATCAGCGCCGAGACCAGCGTTATTGCAAAGCCCGCGTACGCCCACTCCTTTAGCCGTGCGGAAGCCATGGGCAGCAGCAACACAACTAACCCGACGAACTTCGCCCACGACAGCTCGACGCGGAAGTAGCCCGGAAAGCCAAGGTGCGCAAAGGCCTGCGCCACCTGCGGGAGCCGCAACTGCGCGTAGGCGGTAAAACCCATCTGTAGCGCGAACAATGCTGTGAAGATCCAGAATCCCACCACCACTCCCTTCGAAGTCTTCACATTGCACCTCCGCCAAGCATTTGATCCAGCGCGCCAAGAAACTTCTGCCAGCCATAGTTCGCTCCCTGATATGCCCGCTCCTGATCGGGACGAAAACCAGAGTGCTCCATACGAAGATGGGTCCCGCCGTCGACATACGTCAAGGTAAACAGCACCACAGATTCCAATCCCATAGCATTCCAGCTATAAGAGAGCTGCGTCTGAGGATCGACGATCAGCACCTCGCAGTCGATTACGCCATCCCATTGCTGGACCGGGTCTGCTCGAAACTGGAACTTCTGCCCGGCCACCGGCGCGAAGTCATTCCTCATCAACCACTGCGCAAGCAGGGGTTCCTCTGTCAACGCACGCCAGACCTTCTCCGGCGGGTAGGCAAACACTCTCTCGATCACAACGCTGCGCGTACTTTCTGCTGAACTCATTTATTTATCCATCCCTTCTAAAACTGTTTCAAGACGATCAAACCGTTCGTGCCAGAAGGCCGCGCGCTCGCGCAGCCAGTCCACCAACGGAGCCAGCGCTTCAGGCTGTGCCCGATAATGAGTCTCTCGACCTGACCGCCGATGCCGCACCAGCTTGGCCCGCTTCAGCACCGTCAAGTGCTTCGACACCGCGGGTTGCGACACTCCTGCATATCGAGTCAGCGCATGGACTGTCTGTTCGCCCTGCCGCGTCAGTTCCTCGAAGATCGCCCTCCGCGTCGGATCCACGAGCGCGCGAAACACGTCATTTTGGCTTGTTCGCTTCACATACAAACCATAACCATTCAGCTATGGTTTGTCAACAGAATGTTTTTTGTCTAAGGGCAAGGCCAGCAAATCTTCTATTCAACGATGGAGGTCGATATGAGTACGCTTCCCTGCGAAGCAGGTCCAACTCCGGCCCCGGTCAGGGCACTAATGCATGAGTTTCAGCTCAGGTTTGATTGTCAACGCCTTCTGCATATTTACCTCCGCCTGCTTCTTCTGACCAAGCACCGCCTGCGCCTCAGCAATGTTCAAGAGAGCCTTCGGGCTGGCCACCGGCGTCGCGGTAGCAAACAGCAATGACTTCTGCAGCGCAACTGCCGCAACCTGGTTTGACGGGTCTGCTTTCACGCGAGCCGTAAGTTCGCTGAGGTTGCTCACTGCACTGATCTTGCTCTTCAGTGCCAGAGCCTCCGGCTGAACGGGATTAGCCTGCAATGCCTTCTTGAGCGTGGCGGTAGCCGCTGGTTCGTCATCCAGCGCATATTGCGCAGTCGCAAATACTGTCAGCCCTTGTGGATTTACCTGCGCGGCCGCGGCACGACCGGCTAGCTTGCTTACGTTTTGCTGCAGCAGGTCACGCGTCTTCGCGTTCGTCGGATCCCCCTCCAGCGCGTCCGTATATTTTGAAATGGTGAGGACATCGTTGCTGAACTGGATTTGCTGGATGCTTGGGTAGCCGATCATCGCCACCGAGATTCCGAAAAACAAGGCCAGGCTGCCCAGCGCCTTCGCATGAGTTACCTGGTAGATCAAAAGAACCAGGGACACCAGGAAGAGGATGGCGCCCAGCAACAGGAGAACAATCTCGTAGGAATAGAGTCCATTGAACCAAGACATAGCGACCTCGCGATCAGACAGCAGACTTCGCAAACCTTCGGATCGAGTATACGTAGCCACAGCGAGTAAGCCGAACAATTAATCCGCAGTTTGCGACTAGTCCAATGCGGCACATCATTGCGGCTCGAAGCCGCCAAGAGGTATCGGACGAGCCATGGATTGCCCACTTCAGCGCTCCAAAGTCACAACAAAAAAGCCTATAATCAATACATAAATCATGGCTGACGATCTCTTTCCAGAAGACCCGAAAAATCCCTCCTCGCAGGACGCAAACTCGAACAACCCGCCGCCCGCAGGATCACCGCCCGACGGTCCCTCCAACGTCCAGGGGCGCGGCGCCGCCTTCATGATCCCCGTCAACATTGAAGACGAGATGCGCCGCAGCTATCTCGACTACTCGATGTCGGTCATCATTGGCCGAGCCCTGCCCGACGTCCGCGACGGCCTCAAGCCCGTCCACCGTCGCATCCTCTACGGCATGCAGGAGATGGGCCTTCAGTTCAACAAGAAGTACACCAAGTCCGCCAAGGTCGTCGGCCACGTCATGGGCAATTATCACCCACACGGCGACTCCGCCATCTACGACACCATGGTCCGCCTAGCCCAGCCCTTCTCCCTGCGCTACCCCATGGTCGACGGCCAGGGCAACTTCGGCTCCGTCGACGGTGACCCACCCGCCGCCATGCGTTACACCGAGTCGCGCCTCACCCGCATCGCCGGTGAGATGCTCGCCGACATCGACTCCGACACCGTAGACTTCGCGCCCAACTACGACGAATCCACAGTAGAGCCGACCGTCCTGCCGGCGCGCGTGCCCAACCTCATCGTCAACGGCAGCTCTGGCATCGCCGTCGGCATGGCCACCAACATCCCGCCGCACAATCTCACTGAGGTCGTTAACGCGTGCATCGCGCTGATCGAAAAGTCTAAGGAAGAGACTCGCTCCGACCTCGAAATTTGCCTCGAGCACGTCAAAGGCCCCGACTTCCCCACTGGCGGCTTCCTCTTCGGCCGCGCCAACATCCCGCAGACCTACAAGACCGGTCGCGGCCGCTTCATCATGCGCGCCAAATGCGCGATCGAGAACATCTCCGGCGGACGCCAGGCCATCATCGTCACCGAGATTCCCTACCAGGTCAACAAGGCCAGGCTCATCGAACGCATCGCCGAGCTGGTCAACGAAGGCATCATCACCGACATCGCCCGCGACGAGTTCCGCGACGAGTCCGACCGCGACGGCATGCGCATCGTAATCGGCCTCAAGCGCGGCTCCGAGCACCAGATCGTCCTCAACCAGCTGCACAAGCACACCCAGATGCAGGAGTCCTTCAGCATGATCTTCCTGGCCGTCCACAACGGCCAGCCCAAAGAGCTCCCGCTCGACCACGCCATCCGCGCCTTCCTCGATCACCGCGTAGAGATCGTCCGTCGCCGCACCGCATTCCTGCTTAACAAAGCACGCGACCGCGAACACATCCTCCTCGGCTACCAGATCGCGCTCGACCACCTCGACAACGTCATCCGCATCATCCGCCAGTCCTCCTCCCGCTCCAACGCGCGCGAAAATCTCTTCTCCTACTTCAGCAACAAGCGCATCAACCTCCGCGGCACCGAACTAGCCGGCATCACCCTCGATCCCGCCAAGTACGGCATCGACATGACCTTCTCCACCACCGGCACGCTGATCCTCAGCTACCGCCAGATCGACGCCATCCTCGAGTTGCAGCTCTACCGCCTCACCCAGCTCTCCATCGACGAGCTGCTCAACGAGCTCCGCGCCGTCCGCGACAACATCGCCGAATTCGAATCCATCCTCGCCTCGCAGGCCAAGCTCCGCAAAGTCATCGTCAAGGAGCTCACCGAGATTCGCGACAAGTACGGCGACGTCCGCCGGACGCAAATTCTGGATGAGACAGCGGAGCTAGGCCTCGAAGACCTCATCGCCGACGAGCAGGTCGCCGTCACCGTCTCCAACACTGGCTACCTCAAGCGCACCCCCATCTCCACCTACCGCCAGCAGCGTCGCGGAGGCACCGGCCGCCTCGGCATGAAGACTCGCGAAGAGGACTTCGTCGCCCAGCTCATCGTCGACTCCACCCACGCCTACCTGCTCTGCTTCACCAACTCCGGCCGCGTCTACTGGGTCAAGATCTACGAAGTCCCCGACATCGGCGCCGCGGGCAAGGGCAAGGCCATGGCCTCGCTCATCGACCTCCAGCCCGGCGAAAAAGTTGTCACCATCCTGCCCGTCAAGGACCTCGAAGAAGAATCCAAATACGTCCTCTTCGCCACCCGCAACGGCACCGTCAAGAAGACCGCACTCAAGGATTTCTCGAACGTCATGTCCCGCGGCATCATCGCCATCAACATCGATAAAGACGACGAGCTCGTCACCGCCCGCATCACCGACGGCCAGCAGATCATCTTCCTCGCCACCCACGACGGCCTCGCCATCCGCTTCAACGAGCAGGACCTCCGCTCCATGGGCCGCGCCGCCACCGGCAACCGCGGCATCAACCTCCGCAAGGACGACTACGTCATCGGCGCCGCCGTCACCCCCTCGCCCGAAGCCCGCAACAAGCAGCGCCTCGAGCGCGCCGCAGCAGCCGGCCTCACCTCGCAGGTTGAAGCCGTCATCGACGAGGCCGCCGACTCCGCCTCCACCCAGCCCCTCGAGCTCGCCGAACCCGGCGAAGTCTCCGCCCCCGTCATCAGCGAAGAGGCCGCCGCCAAGCTCGCCAAGCTCGACGAGAAGCTCGGCCTCACCCCCTGCCTCATCCTCACCGTCTCCGAGAACGGCTTCGGCAAGCGCACCGACGTCGACGCCTACCGTCTCCAGTCCCGCGGCGGCAAGGGCGTAATCTCCATGAAGACCACGCCCAAGATCGGCAAAGTCTCCGCCATCAACCTGGTCGACGACACCACCGAGATGATGCTCATCTCCCAGTTCGGCAAGATCATCCGCATCGACACCAAGACCATCCGCTCCGCCGGCCGCAGCACCTCCGGCGTCAAGCTCCTCAAC
>DASZBW010000004.1:0-12818 GCA_035943695.1 Acidobacteriaceae bacterium
GCGCCTCGTAGTAGGCGGCATGGATCGCGTCTACGAGATCAACCGCAACTTCCGCAACGAAGGCATCTCCACCCAGCACAACCCCGAGTTCACCATGCTCGAGTTCTACCAGGCCTACAGCAACTACCACGACCTGATGGATCTAACCCAGGAACTCATCACCACCGTAGCCACCGAAGTAAACGGCACCCCCATCACAACATTCAACGGCCACGAAATCGACCTAAGCAAATGGACCAAACTCTCCATGCGCGAAGCCATCATCAAGTTCTGGCCTACAGAATTTGGTGATCCACCGACCTCTCGTGAGATAGCCGACTCACCTGCTGATGTTGTGGAGCGCACTATTAGGCTGTTTAATCCAAACTACCCCTCGGATCCGATGGAGCTAGACGCCTTAACTTCGAAGCTGAGCTTCTCTTCGCTGAAGAAGATTGCCGCCTTGGAGATTGCTCACAGGTTCTGGGGTAAAATGTCGATCGGGAAAGTAATCGCTCACATTTTTGAGAGCCTTGCGGAAGAACATCTAGTCCAACCCACCATCATCTACGACTACCCCCTAGCCGTCTCCCCCCTCTCCAAACAAAAACCCGACGAACCCGACTGGGTCGAACGCTTCGAGTTCTACATAGGCGGCTTCGAAATAGGCAACGCTTTCTCCGAGCTCAACGACCCCGACGACCAGCGCGCCCGATTCGCCGCCCAGCTCCTCGAAAAAGCCCGTGGCGACGAAGAAGCCATGGCCGAAGTAGACGAAGACTACGTCCGCGCCCTCGGCTACGGCCTCCCACCCACCGCCGGCGAAGGCATCGGCATCGACCGCCTCACCATGATCCTCACCGGCTCACGCTCCATCCGCGACGTAATCCTCTTCCCCCTACTCCGCCCCCACACCAAACCCACCCCCACCGAATCCGACGCCCCCCAAACCACATAACCCCCAAGAACCGTGTCATTCTGAGCGAAGCGAAGAACCCCCGCATTTCGCCTTTGCCGTTGCTTGTTCTCTCATCAACCACCACCCCACTCCGGGTGCCCCATCCTTCGCGCCTCTGCGAAGGGTGGGAAGTAGAGACTCCACCTCCCGCAGGCCCGTCCCCACTCTTCCCCAACTCATACTCGTGTCAATCTGAGATGGCGAATCGCCACCCGCACTACTCCAGATTCTGCACCTGCTCCCGAGTCCGCTCAATCTCCGTCTTCATCTCCAGCCCAATCGCCGTCATCCTCAATCCAATCCCCACATCCCCACCCGTAGTCTTCGACAGCAGCGTATTCGCCTCCCGATTCAGCTCCTGCAATAAAAAGTCCAGTCTCTTCCCCAGCTCCCCACCCGCATCTAGCATTCCCACAAAGCTCTCAATATGCGCCCTTAGCCGCACCAGCTCCTCATCAATATCCGACCGCTCCACCAGCAGCGCCGCCTCCGCCAGCAACCGCGAATCATACCCCTCGCCCCCCGAAGCATCCCCCCGCAGCAACTCACCAACCCGCATCTTCAGCCGCTCAAAATGAGCCTCCCGAGCTCCCACCCGCAACTCTGCACTCTCCTCCGCCAGCCCGCGCAGCCTGCCCATCGAAGCCCGTAACTCCGCCGCCAGCGCCGCCCCCTCCGCAGCCCTCATCTCATTCAATCGCCCCAGCAACTCCGGCGCCAGCCCCAACACCGCAGCCTCCAAAGCCGCACCCCGCCCCGCATCCACAGTAACCGGAGCCTCCGCAGCCACCACCCCCGGCATCCGCAGCAACTCATGCAGATCCGGCTCCACATTCCGATGATGCAGCTTAGCCGCCTCATGAAACACATCCAAATGTGCCGCCAGCAACTCACGATTCAGCGCCACCGTCTGCCCCGCCTCACGCCCCCGCCGATCCACATGCAGCGTCACATCCAGGTGCCCGCGCCTCACCCAATCCTTGATCAACCGCCGCAGCGCGACTTCCAAAGCATCGCAATCCCCAGGCAGCCTCAGATTCAAATCCAGAAACCGGTGATTCACACTCTTCAGCGTCAGCGTAAATCCCAGCCCATCCTCCGTAGCACCCTGCTCCGAAGCAAACCCAGTCATCGAATAAATCGGCTTAGCCTCAGCCTTCAACTCACTCAAGCAATCCCTCCCAAATCTTCCGCCTCAGCCATCTCACTCGGCCGCAGCTCTCCATCATCCACCGCAAACTGCAAATCATGCAGCCTCCGATAAGTCCCCCCTACCTCCAGCAACTCCTCATGCGTCCCCATCTCCGTAATCCTCCCCGCCTCCAGCACCACAATCCGCGTAGCCCTCCGCACCGTCGACATCCGATGCGCAATCACAAACACCGTCCGCCCCTGCATCAGGTTCGCCAGCGCCGCCTGCACAAACGCCTCACTCTCCGTATCCAACGCCGAGGTCGCCTCATCCAAAATCAGTATCGGAGCATTCTTCAAGATCGCCCGCGCAATCGCCAGCCGCTGCCTCTCCCCACCCGAGAGCCGCACGCCTTTCTCGCCAATCATCGTGTCGTACCCATCCGGCATGCGCAGAATAAACTCATGCGCCAGCGCCGTCCTTGCCGCCTCTTCCACTTTGCTCAGCGGCACATCCGGCTGCCCATACGCAATATTGTTGCGCACCGTATCGTTGAACAGGATCGTCTCCTGCGTCACCTTCCCAATCTGCGCCCGCAGACTCGCCAGCGTCACATCCCGCACATCCCGTCCATCGATCAGGATGCGCCCCTCACTCACATCAAAAAACCGCGGAATCAAATTCAGCAGCGAACTCTTCCCCGCCCCACTCGGCCCCACCACCGCCACTACCTCACCCCGCTTCACCTCCAGGTCGATCCCATGCAGCACCGGCTTCACCTCGCCGTCGCTCTCATACGCAAACCCCACACCTTCAAACCTGATCGACTCCTTGAACCCGCGCACCACCTGCGCCTTCTTCTTCTCCACCACGTCATCCTGCGCATCCATAAACCGAAAAATCTCTTCACTAGCCCCCAGCGCCTGTTGAAAGCTGTTGTAGAACATCGCAAACTTCCGCACTGGGTCATACAAGCTGAACGTCGCAAACAAGAATGCGATAAACGATCCCGCAGTCATCTGCCCTGCCTTGATGCGATCCCGCCCAATCACCAGCAGCAGCGCGATCCCCACCGCGCCAATCGCATCCATCAGCGGCGAGCTGATGGCCTGCACGCTCACCGACTTCAGATTCGCGCGCAGCAGCCGCTTCGCCGAAGCGCGAAACCGCCGCATCTCCCACATCTCCATCCCAAACGCCTTCACAATCGCATTGCCCGTGATCGTCTCATGCAGGATGTTTTGAATCTCAGCCAACTTGTCCTGCCCCGTCCGCGTAGTCGTCCTCACACCCTTGCCAATCTTTCTCGCAGACGAGATCACCACCGGCACAAACAGCAGCAGCACCCAGGCCACCTTGCCGCCATAAAAGATCGCCGCACCCGCCATGAACAAAAATGTAAAAACCTGCTGCAGCGCATCCCCCAGCACCGTCGACATCGCCGTCTGCACGCGTTCCACGTCGTTGATCAGCGTCGACAGCAGCGTCCCCGTCGTGTGCTTCTGGAAGAAAGCCGTAGATCGCCGCAGCACAGCGTTGTACAGATCATTGCGCAGATCCGTAATCATCCCGAACCCCGCATAGTTCACAAAGTATGTCCCCACGTAATCGCAGATGGCCTTCAGCAAAGCCGACCCAATCAGCGCATACGCCACAATCGTCATCACGTTATGAAAGTGGCTCGGCACAAGGAAGTGCAGATTGATCTCCCGGTGCAACTGCGGCACCTGCACCCTGAGCAAATCCTCTGGCGCCGAATCGGGCTGCAACACCTTATCCAGGATCGGCTTGATCAGCACCACCCGCAGCGCCGCCATCGCTCCCACCACCGCCATCAAGACCACAGACGCCAGCGAAAACAACGCATACGGCCGCACGTACCGCAGCAGTCGCCAGACGCGCCTCAACGCGGCATATCCCGATGCGCCGTCTTCACCCGATGCCCCTCAGCCTCCAGCCGCTTCCTCATCTCTTCCGCAATAAACACCGACCGGTGCTGCCCACCCGTACACCCAAACGCCACCGTCAAATAGCTCTTGCCTTCCTCGATGTAATGCGGCAGCAAAAACTTCAACATGTCCGTAGCCTTATCCAGAAAGTCCTGCGTCTGCGGAAAGCTCCTCACATACTTCGCCACCTTCGGATGCCGTCCCGTCAACTTCCTGAACTCCGGCACAAAGTGCGGATTCGGCAGAAACCGCACATCGAACACCAGGTCCGCCTCCGCGGGCACACCATTCTTAAACCCGAAGCTGGTCGTAGAAATAGTTAGATTCTTTGCATCCGCCCCACGCTCAAACTGCGCCGTGATATGCGCCCGCAGCTCATGCACATTGAACTTCGTCGTATCCAGGATGATATCCGCAACATTCCGAACCGGGTCCAGCCGCTTCCGCTCCGCGTGGATGCCCTGCACCACCGTCTGCGTTCGCCCCATCGGATGCGGCCTGCGCGTCTCCGAGAAACGCCGCACCAGCACATCCTCGCTCGCCTCCAGGAACAGCACACGAGTCGAAAGCACTTTCCGCACTTTTTTCAGAATCGCCGGAAACCCCTCCAGCCGCATCCCCTCGCGCACATCCACCACCAGCGCCGCACGCTCAATCTCCACCGACTGACGCACCAGGTCCGCAAACCGCGGAATCAACTCCAGCGGAAGATTATCGACGGAGTAATACCCGAGATCCTCAAACGCCTTCAGCGCCGAAAGCTTCCCCGACCCCGACATTCCCGTCAGGATCACCAGCTCGCCCTGCTCCAACGAAGGCCCGACAGGGACCTCACTCCGGCCGCTCGTCGCCGCAGCCGTCTTAGCTTTCTTCTTCGCTACACTCTTCGCGGCCATGCTGAAATCCTAGCACCAGCCGCGAAGAGTCTGCGATTCACCATCCGTCGCAAGCCTTCCCCTCTGAAGCATTCTCATCCGGAGCGATGACTCGCCCCGCAAAATTGTCATCCTGAGCGGAGCGCAGCGCAGTCGAAGGACCTGCGTTTACTATGCAGGAGCCCCAGCCGCCTCAGGCCCATCGACCGCCTGCCCCTTATCGAACGCCTTCGGATGCCGCATCGTCGTAGTCGTCTTCTGCCGATGCCGCACCGCCTGCTGTTCCACCTTCGCCAGCGCATCGTGCAGCGCCGTCATCATGTCGGTCGCCTCGCACGTCGCCACCAGCGTATGTCCTCCATGGCTCACCGTCACTTCAGCAATCTGCCGGTACTTATCCACCGACAAGATCACCTTCGCATCCGTAAGCCCGCCAAGGATCGTCTCGACCGCCTTGAGCCCAGCTTCAGCCTTCTGTTTGAACTTCTCCGTAACGTCAAAATGTCTGCCGGTATAGTCAACGTTCATCCATTCACCTCACAGTTCGTTTAGATGCGTGAAAACATCCTTGCGTGAACTCAACGCACCCGCCTTTGGTGCGTACTCGGAATCTGCATATCCTCGCGATACTTCGCCACCGTCCTGCGCGTCACGCGAATCCCCTGCCGCTGCAACTCCGCCGCCAGATGATCATCCGTCAGCGGCTTGCGCGGATCCTCATCCTCAATCAGCTTCTTCACCTTCTTCTTCAGCAGCACCAGCGGCAGGTCCCCACCCTCCGGCCCGTTCACTCCCTCGCTGAAGAAAAACCGCAGTTCATAAACCCCTTGCGAAGTATGTACGTACTTATTCGAAACCGCCCGGCTCACCGTCGAAGGATGCACCCCAATCTCCTCCGCCACTTCCTTAATCATCATCGGCTTCAGCCCCTGCTCACCCACCTCCAGGAACTCCTTCTGCCGCCGCACAATCACCTCGCACGTCCGCACAATCGTATTCTTCCTCTGCTCAATATTCCGCAGCAGCTGGATCGCAGACTTGTACCGCTCCTTTACATACTCCTTCACATCTTTTTCCGAATCCTTATCCCGCAGCATCTTTCTGTACGCATGGCTCAGCCGCAGCGTCGGCATCTCTTCTTCATTCATCACCACCACGTACTCGCCATCGCGTTTCACAAACGCTACATCCGGCTCAATCAGCCGCGTCTCCGCCACGTTATATCTCTGCCCCGGCCGCGGATCCAGCGTCTTGATCAGGTCCACCGCCGCCTGCACATCCTCCACCGTCCGCCCGCAAGCCTTCGTCAGCTCGCGCATATCCTTCTTCTGCAACATCGCCAGGCTGTTCGCGACGATGTGCGCCGCAACCTCAAACACATCTCCCGGGCATCCACTCCGGGCCTGCGCATAACTCCCATTTCCATTGCGCGGAACCGTGCCCTCCACGCTCGAAACCTCAGCCGAAGCCCCACCCACCTCCAGCGCCGCAGCCTCTTCCGCCGCAGGCTCCTCCACCTCTTCGAACACGCGCGCCACCGTGGCCTGCGTTCGCTTCAACACCATCTGTGCCTCACGCCTCTGCGCTCCAATCTGGATCAGCAGGCACTCCCGCAAATCACGCGCTCCAATCCCCAGCGGATCCAGATGATGGACAATCTCCAATGCCTGCGACACGATCGCCAACGCAGCAGCCCGATCTTCGCCAGCCTCCGCAGCGTCGTCCTCGCCCGCAGCCGCAGCGAGATCCAACCCCGCGCCCTCCGCCGCCTCCTGCTCCCAAACCTGCTGCCTGCCCTTCATCCCACGCTCAAACGGAATCGGCTCCCGCAGCGCAGGTCCACGAGCCTGCAACAAACCATCCACCAGCTCATCATCCGTAGCCGTCAGGTATCCATCGGCATTCAGATTTCCCACCACCAGATCAGCCGCAAACCGCAGCTCCGGCGAAAGACTCATCGACCCCAGTTGCCACTCCAGGTGGTCCGTCAGCGTACTAGGCTGCGACAAAAAATTTTCAAACGAAGGCCGCTCGATATCTTCAAAGTTCGAAGCCGTCTTGAACCCAGGATCTAAATAATCCTGAAAGTAACTGCCGAAATCCACCTCATCGAAAGGATCCTTCTCCACCCGCTCCTGCTCCGCCACCACCTCCTCGGCCGAGCGCTCCCGATCCCCCTCCCGCCCCGCCAGCTCATCGATCGTGATCGACGATTCTTCCACTTCCTCCAACACCGGATTCTCCACCATCTCGGTATTGATCATCTCCCGCAGCTCAAGCTTGTTCAGCGCCAGCACGCTGACCATCTGCACCAGCCCAGGCGTCAACACCTGCCGCTGCGACACTCTCAGATTTAACTTCGGCTGCAGCAATCCCTGGCCCTCATTCCTCTCATCGCAACATCAATCCGCGAACAAAGCCAGAACCCTCCTCCGGCTCCGCTTCCGTCACATTGAATAACGTGGCCACAGTCTACATCGCCACGCCACATCCTGCGCGCGCGAAGCCGTTGCATCTCTGGTCCCGCCGCGTGCTGTAACGGTTATACCCATCCACCCCGGATAATCAATAGCACCTTGGGCCTACACTCACCCACCAGCCTTCACCCGACTGTCAGCTGTGAGCTGATAGCTGTCAGCTGATAAAACATTCTTCGCCCACCCACCCAAAAACAAAGCTGTCAGCTTAAAGCTCTCAAGCTTAAAGCTCGAGAGTCATTCTCACCTCGCTACACCATCGAAAACTTCTCCCCCAGATAAATCCTCCGCACCTCCTGGTTCCTCCCCAGCTCACCCGGAGTCCCCGCAAACAAGATCTTCCCATCGCTGATGATGTAAGCCCGGTCCGTCACCGATAACGTCTCGCGCACATTGTGATCCGTGATCAGCACCCCAATCCCATTCTTCTTCAGGTCGCAGATAATCTCCTGCAACTCCAGCACAGCAATCGGATCGATCCCCGAAAAAGGCTCATCCAGCAAAATGAACGCAGGCTCAATCGCCAGGCACCGCGCAATCTCTACTCTCCTCCGCTCTCCTCCGCTCAACGCATACCCCGGCGTCTTCCGCACATGCCCCAGGTTCAACTGCGCGATCAATCTCTCCGTACGCAGCCGCCTGCTCTGCCAGCTCAACTGCTGCGCCTCCAGCACCGCGAGGATATTCTCTTCCACACTCAGCTTGCGAAACACCGAAGGCTCCTGCGGCAGGTAGCTGATCCCATACTGCCGCGCCCGTAGATACATCGGCAGCCGCGTAATATCCACGCCATCCACCACCACGCGTCCCGTATCCGGCCGCTCCAGCCCCACGATCATATAGAAGCTCGTCGTCTTCCCCGCGCCATTCGGCCCCAGCAGCCCCACCACCTCACCCTGCGCAATCTGCACGCTCACACCGCGCACCACCTGCCGCCCGCCATAAGCCTTTCCAATCTCCTCCGTCTCCAGCACACGTCGCACCACCTTCGCCGGCTCCTCATCCCGCACCGGAACAGCGTCCACATCCAAACCCAAATCCGTTCCCGTTTTGGCACTCACACCCGATCCATCCACTTCGCTCACCTGCCTCTCTCGCTCTTCCTGCGGTCCTCGAAGGTTGCGTCCGTATGCACTCGCAGCCCCGAGCCGCCCACCACCTCCACGCTACCACCCCCGCCACATCCAGCGCGAAACCGCAGCGCTTCACCCGTCGTTGTACCCCGCGCCTCCACAGCCCTCGGCGGAGTCTTCGCATCCCCCGTCAACACCGCACTCCCATCACTCGCCGTATACACCAGCCGAGTCCCCGTAGCCTTCAACCCCACCCGATCCAGCTCCACCCCACCCGTAGCAATCACCCGATCCAAATCCCCCGACAGCATCGCCACCCCCGCATTCGAGCTGCCCCCAGCGCCAGCCCCAGCGGCATTCCCACTCACACCCCCACCCTTCGCCCGCAGATAAGCCACACCCTCATTCGCCCGAATCGTTCCCTCGTCCGTCTCCGCCCGTATCCCGCTCGTAAACTCCGCCTCGCCCCTCGCTCCCAGGTATCTCAATCCTCCACTCTCAATCCGCGTCACACCCCCCGCTCGCTCTGCCCCCGCCTTCACCTCCCCACCAGCGCTCTCGCACCTCTGCCCTCCAGCCGCAGCCCCACCCGACGCACCCGCACCCCCACCGCTTCCCCGCCCCGCCAAAACCGTCTCCACCTGCGCCCCTCGCGCCGAACCATCTCCACGCGCCACCAACCTCCGGTCCGCATTCGATAACTCGATCACAGCCGCCCGCACCTGGCTCCCTCCCTGCCACAACCGCGCCGGAGCCCCATAGAACGTAGCCACCCCACTCGCACGCACAAACTCCGCCCTGTCCGCCACCACATGCGAAGCCTCACCATCCCCCGCCTCCCCCCGCGTCTTTGCCGCACCCGCCGCCGCAGCCACATAACTCACCTTCACCCCACCCACCGCACGCGCATCACCAGTCTTCTGATCGAACGCAATCTCGTTCGCCCAGACCACACTCTCCCCATCCGACACCTGCACCCCATCCGTCAGCGTCATCCGGTCCGCATCCCCGTCATACACCGCCCGCTCCGCCATCGCATGCTCCACCTTCGCACCCACGGCGACACCCTTCGCATTCACCTTCGCCGGCACCTTCTGCACCATCACCACATGCCCCTGCTCCACCGAACTCCACAACCTCTCCCCCAACTCCTCTCCCCCGAGCGCCTTTCCATTCCCACCCTGCACCACGCCACCCTTAATCCTCTCCACCCCACCGACAGCAAGCGGCCGCATCTTCGCGTCCAGCGAATCAGCCGAAACCGTCTGCTCCCCCCCATCCGCCTTCACCTGCCGCAACACCGTATGCCCGCGTCCCGCAATCGTGTCCACCCGGGGCGCGCTCTTCCCATCCGCCGCCGCAACCAGATGCGCCTTCAAATCATCCCCCGCCATCTCCGTAGTCTTCGCCCCCGCCGCACCCACCGCAGCATCCACCACGCTCAGCCGCGGACTCCCCATCGCCTCCAAATCCCTCACCTCAGCCTTGCCCCCAGCACCCACCACAAGCGAAGCCTCCACCTTCCCCGCCGTCAAATCCCTCACACTCCAGCCCGCCGCCGCACCCACACGCGTCCTCTCCGTCATCCGCACCGAACCCACAAACACCGCATGCTCCGGCTGCGCCTTCCTCTTCCCATCGAACGCAATCGTCGCCTCATCCGCAGCCCCGTGCATCTGTCGCTTCACCCCATCCGCCGCATACTTCACCCCACCCGACAACACCGCCCGTTCCGGCTCGCTCTCCGCCGTCAACGCCACATCCGCCCGCGCCGAAGTCATCGTCGCACTCTTCTCCTCCACCCGCACATTCCCCACCGCACGAATCCGCGACAACGTCCCATCCACTCGCCGGTCCAGCGTAGCCTCATCCGCCGCCACCCTCCGCCCTTCCGACTCATACGTAGCCCGCGTCAGCATCACCTGCCCACTGTGTTGATCGAACTGCGCGGTCTCCGCCGTCATCCCCACCGCATGCCCACCCCCCTCCCCCCGCATAGTCCCACTCATCTTCACCGCCGAATGCAGCGCCACCACGCCCGAGTCGCTCGAATAATCCGCACCCACCGCATGCCCCGTCAGCCCTCCCACCTCAAAATCAATCGCCGCGTTCGTAGCTGCCACCCCAAACTTCTGCAGATACACCAGCCCACTCGTAGTCACATGCACTACCTTCTTCTTCGACCCATCCCCAGCCGCGGCCGCATCCGCAGCCGACTGCAGGTCCACATGCACCACCCCCGTAGCCCGCACCACCTGCGCCACCTTGTCATACTCAAACTCGTCGCCGTAAATGCGATCGTTCCGATCCCCCTTCTTCCCAAACAAGGTGATCGTCACATCATGCAGCGTCGTCTTGCCATTCCTGGTCCCACTCGCCGTCGCCGCCTTGATGCAATACAACTGCCGCTTACCGGCATTCTGGCAGTACTTGAACGCATTGGCCTCGCGCACAACATTCACACCCAGCCGAGCCGGCAGCCCCGCCAGGAAATGCCCCCGCAGATACCGCGCCCAACCCATAAACGCAGCAATCACCACCATCAGCACCAGCGCACTGACCAGCAACCAAATCCTCAGCCGTTCCACACGATTGCGCATCCGCTTCCATCTTCTCACCTCCCCCCACCACGTCCCACGCACCCATGTCATTCTGAGCGCAGCGAAGAACCCCCGCGTTTGTCTTTGCCGTTGCCGTTGTAGTTGTAGTTGTAGTTGTAGTTGCCGTTGTAGTTGTAGTTGCCTTTGCCGTTGTAGTGCCCGCCCTTCTGTTTGTCATCCCCGAAGGGGATCTGCTTCTGCCCTTGCTCTTGCCCTTGCTGTTCCCTGCCCCCTGGCTTGCAGTGCTCCAACACCCATCACCACAACCCATCCCCCAGTCCGCACCACTAGCTCCACAAATTCAAGCAGCACCCACCCGCCAAAGGACTAAAATAATCCTTCATGGCAGACCGCCTCTATCTCAGCCTCTGGTACCCCAACTTCCGCCTGGAGTCCCTCCCCTCCGCCCTCACCGGCGTTCTCCGCCAGTTCACCCTCGTCGGCTCCAAGCGCATCTCCGCCGCCTCCGCCTACCCCATCGACTTCACTGAATCCCCCACCTACCAGCGCATCTACGTCAACTCAGGCCCTGACCCAGCCACCCACACCCCGCCCGAAATCTCCCCCAACACCGGAGAATCCGACGGCCTCCTCGAGTCCGCCGTAGCCGAAGCCACCGAGCAGCTCCACGACGACATGGCCTACGAGTTCGAGATCCGCTGGCACCTCTGGGCCCTCGAAGACCCCGCCACCTCATCCATCTCCGCCAACGCCATCCCCGATGACGACAACGACGACGCACCCGAAGACGACGTCTTCCAGGCCCCCGACACCGCCAACCCCGAAGACTCCACCTCCCCCTGGCGCCTCCGCCCCCACACCGTCCGCATCCTCGGCTTCGGCCCCAACTTCGACGTCTCCGGCTACGAACAAAACGGCCACATCCTCGTCGACTTCGGCCTGGACACCCCCTGGGTCCTCGACGCACCTCTCCCATCCGCCGCGCCCACCGCCACAACCACTCCGCTTACCGCCGAGACGCCCACCAGAAACACAGCGCACATCACCATAGCGCCCCCCGCCTCCGCCCCCATCCCCCTCGATAAACAGGCCCAGCTTCACATCCAGCAGAACATCGAAAAACTACTAGCCTTCACCCTGCTCGTAGAAAAAAACTGCGGCATCTCCAGCCGCCTACTCTGGACCGAATCCGGCGAACCCCTAGCCGAAAAACTAATAGCTCGCCTCCAGCGCGTCAACTAACCCAAATCACAACACGCAACCCACCTCAGAACCGGCTCACCCGCACAACACATATCACCGCACAACCAGTATCAGCTAGCCGAAAAAACACGTGTCATTCTGACCCTGAGCTTGCCGAAGGGGCAGAACCCCCGCGTTCCGCCTTTGCTGTTGCCTTTGCCTGCTCTTCTATTTGTCATCCAAGGGGATCTGCTTCTGCTTTGCCGGTGCCGGTGCCGCTGCCTGCTCTTCTATTTGTCATCCCCGAAGGGGATCTGTTTCTGCTTTGTCGTTGCCGTTGCGGTTGCCGTTGCCGTTGCCGTTGCAATTGCAGTTGCCGTTGCCGTTGCCGTTGCAATTGCAGTTGCAGTTGCGGTTGCCGTTGCCGTTGCCGTTGCAGTTGCGGTTGCGGTTGCAGTTGCAGTTTCCGTTGCAGTTGCAGTTGCGGTTGCCGTTGCAGTTGCGGTTGCCGTTGCTCTTGCCCTGGCCTTTGCTCGTTCTAGCTTCTAGGTAACCCAAGGCTTCAGCCTTGGGCCTCTCAGTCCGCCACAAATCAGGGGTTTTAACCACTGGGGCCTGCCCTCCTACCCCGC
>DASZBW010000005.1:0-49716 GCA_035943695.1 Acidobacteriaceae bacterium
TCTTACCCACGCCCGGCTCGCCGATCAGCACCGGATTGTTCTTCGTCCTCCGGCACAGGATCTGGATCACCCGATCCACTTCATTGTCGCGCCCCACCAGCGGATCAAGCTGCTGGTCCTGGGCGCTCTGCGTCAGATCACGCGAGAACTCCGCCAGCATCGACTGCTCCCCGCGCTGTCCCTTGCTGCTGCCTCCACCCGTCGCCGGAGCTTTCTCCTGCGTCGTGCGCTGCAGCTCTTCCCGAATCGCCGGCAGCCGCAGCCCGCGCTCAGTCAGTATCTCCGCCGCAAAGCACTTCTCCTCCCGCAGCAGCCCAAGCAGCAGATGCTCCGTGCCAATATGTTTATGCGAGAGCCGCTCCGCCTCTTCCGCTGCATAGGCCAACACGCGCTTGCACTCATTCGAGAGCGGCAGATCGACCGAAGTCGACACCTTCTCCCGAATCGTCGTATGGCCTTCAATCTGTTTGCGTATCGATTCCACCGACGCATGCGACCGCAAAAAGCGGTTCGTCAGCGCCTTGTCCTCCCGCAGCAATCCGAGCAGCAGGTGCTCAGTCTCGATGTAAGGCGACCCAAACTGACTGGCCTCATAGCGAGCAAAGAAAATCACCCGCCGCGCCTTCTCCGTATAGCGTTCGAACATAGTCCCCCTTCAAGCCGGCCACTGCACCTGCCTCCCCGGCGTGATGCAGCACCATCTATCCAGCCCGTCCCAGCGTTAACCACCCGCCGGAACTCTTCCAGGCGTCACCGGGATCGACATCCTCCCGGAGTACAGACCACCCATTGCACTATTAACAGTGTAGTCGGTCTGTCAACAGCTCTTCATTCCACTAAAGTTTTGACGAATCTACCATTCAGAACGATTCACCTGCCAATAGATCTGTGCAAATCAAGCGCCAAACTCGGCTCGTCATTCTGAATAAAGAATTAATTCGCCCCATACCCCGTTTTCTCGGGTAGGCGCCACACATTCCCGCAGCGTCAGCTCGCGCCTGTGCCGATCGCTTCCAGCCGCCCATCGCGCAAACGCAACACCTTGTCACACCTGCCAGCAAATTCCAGGCTATGAGTCACCAGCACACTGGTCAGCCCATGCTGCTTATGCAGCTGTTGGATCAGCCGAAACACCCCCTCCGCCGTCTTCCCATCCAGATCCCCGGTAGGCTCATCCGCCAGCAGCAGCTTCGGCCCCGTCACCAGCGCCCGCGCCAGCGACACTCGCTGCTGCTCCCCGCCGCTCAGCTCCCCCGACCGATGCTCCGCCCGCCCCGCCAATCCGACCTCATTCAGCCATCCACGCGCCTTCTCCAAAGCCGCAGCCCGCCCCACCCCCCGAGCCAGCAGCGGCATCGCGACATTCTCAGCCGCCGTAAACTCTGGCAGCAGATAGTGAAACTGCCACACGTACCCCACCTCGCGATTCCGAAACTCCGCCGCTTCCCGCGCACTCAGCCCACCCAGCCGAGTCCCTCCGACCCCAGCCTCGCCACCCACCCAAACATCCCCCGACGTAGGCCGATCCAGCGCCGCCAGCAGATGCAGTAGCGAGCTCTTCCCACTCCCACTCTCCCCAACAATCGCCACCATCTCCCCCGCGCCCACGCAGAAATCCAGCGCTCGAAACAGCACCACATCGCCGCGATCCGTTCCACCGCCCGCCGAAGCGCCGCCGCCTATCGCCGGATAAATCTTGCTCAGCCCTTCTACGCGCAGCATCAGGCTACGCCCCATGGCCGGGAAAATCTCCCAGCGCAATCGCGATCCGATTCCACGCATTGATCGTAGTAATCGCCAGCGTAAGATTCACCGTCTCCACCTCGCTGAAGTGCTCCCGCACCTGCGCATACACCGCATCTTCTGCATGCCCATCCTGAATATTCGTCACCGCCTCAGTCCACGCAAACGCCGCCCGCTCCCGCTGCGTATAGGCGTCGCTCCCACGCCACTCCAGCAAGCCACTGACCCTTCCCTCCGGCTCATGTGCTTTCTTCAACTCCGCCGAATGAAGTTTGATGCAATACTCACACCCATTCATAAACGAGGCCAGCAGCCGCACCAGATCCAGCAGCACCGGCTCCAGCCCCGCAGCCGTATTCACCGCATGCCCCACCGTCCCCAGCGCCCGAAACCCCTCCGGTGCCAACCTCATATAATCCAACCTTGCCGCCATCACACACCTGTCCCTTCTTCTGAGCGATCTGTCGCTATTTCATAGTGCTTCTCAAGCGCCGCAATGCGACGTCGCAGTTCATTCATGTCTCGCTGCGATTGTTGCTGCTCTAGCGTTGCCACTCGTCTCTTCAGCTCAAACATTTCCTGTTCATTCATACCTTAGTGCCTCCGCCGGCAGCACCTTCGCTGCACTCGCACTCGGATAGATCGTAGCCACCAAACTAACCCCCAGCGACACCCCGCCCACAATCAGAGCATCCACCAACCGCGGCGCAAACGGCAGATAGTCGATCGAGTAAACCTGCGGATCGAGCTGAATAAAATGGTAATGCCCACCCACCCAGCTCACCCCATATCCAACGATCAACCCCAGCGCCGTCCCAATCACCGAGATCAACAGCCCCTGCAGCAAGAAAATACTCCGCACCTGGCCCGCACTCACCCCAAAACTCATCAGCACCGCTATGTCCTTGGTCTTCTCCATCACCATCATGGTCAGCGCGATCAGAATATTCAAAGCCGCCACACAGACGATCAGCGCCAGAACAATGAACGTAACGATCTGTTCCAGCCGCAGCGCGCGAAACAACTCTTGATTTTGCGCCATCCAGTTCGTAGTCTGAAATCCCGCACCGGCTGCCTGCTCAATCTGCCGCCCTATCGCAGCGGCCTGATTCATGTCGTCAACTTTGAAGTTGATCGCCGAGATCAGGTCCGGCTCTGAAAATAATCTCTGCGAATCCGCCAGCCGCATAAACGCATAGCTCGAATCGTACTGATAGAACCCCGACTTGAAAATTCCGACCACCTCGGCTCGCTGATACTTCGGCATCGGCCCAAACGGCGTCAGCTCCCCTTGCGGTGAGATCACGACCACCGTATCGCCCACGCCTGCTCCAACCGCCGTCGCCAGGTCTTTCCCAATCACAATGGGTGTCGCAGCACCAGCGACCCCGGATCCACCACCGGCAGTCCCATTCATGGCAGCACTATCGCCATGAGCACGGTCCACTCCCACAGGCTCCAGCGCCTCCGCCGATCCCTCCTTCACGCTCTGCAATAAATCCGAGACGGTCCTCTGATCCGCCGGAATCACCCCCTGAATCTCCGCGCCACCATCTCTTACTCCACGCGAGATCAGCACCTCCTCATACAACGCCGGAGCCGCCGCCGTCACATGCGGAAGTCTCCGGAGCCGCTCCAGAAGCGGTCTCCAGTCTCTGATCCCATCTCCCGCCGTCCGCATCAGCATCACGTGCGCGGTCGAACCCAGCAGCTTCTCCTGCAGATCCCGACGCATTCCATTCGTAATCGCCAGCGCAATAATCAGCGAAGCCACACCAGCCGCCACGCCGATCACGCTGATCGCCGTAATCACGCCAACCACCGCCTGCCGCCGCTTCGCCCGCAGATACCGCGCCGCAATGAACAATTCAAATCGCATTCGTCTAAGCTCTCATCTCACGAACAATCAGATCAGCAGGAGTAACTTCCGCAGACGTCCCGGCAAAGTGAATGAAAGAGTTCCACTCTCCAATAAAAATGGAATATCGAAATCCGCCTTCAGCGATCGATGGCAAAGACATCCGTATCTCATCCTCCGGTCGGGTGACAAAACCATCGATATGACTTGGTTCTTCATAGCCTTTCGCTTTCGTTGGGCTTTCAATGACCAGATACTTTAACCCACGAACGATTAACGTGCCTTCGCGGAATCCTTCACGCTCTTCTTCGGTCGAGCCGTCCGGGATACCAACAAACCAATTCAGATCGAATCGCAAAACTTGCTCACGGTAATTGGCATCGAGGTTGAGCAGATAAGCGTCGTGTAAACCATTAGGAGTTCTGTACACGATCTCTTCCATCGTCATCGCAGCACCACCTTCACTGCCACCACATTCTCATAGCGGTCATAGACCCTCACCGCAATCACATGCTCCCTGACATCTGTTACCTGCTCCTTCGTCTCTCCCGTAGGCACATCCGCCACAAAGTCATACCGCTCCTCGGGTGAATCCGAGACCTGCCCCACGGGCTCCAGATACTGCCACGGCCCCGCATCCACCGAGTACTCCGCATGTGCAATCGGCGATGTAGCATCCTTCGCCGAAAACGTCGCATGAATCTTCACAGAACCTGCACCTGTAGCACCCACGCCGCGTATAGGCGAAGCTGCCAGCACTCCCGGCACCGGCGGAGTCGTATCCAACACAAACTCCCCGCTCACCCGCTCGCCTGTCAGCGCCTCCGCCTCCGTATGCACCGGAGCATCGCTCGCGACGACCTTCACCTCATATCTCCCATCCGGCAGCAGCGCCGCATCGAAGCTCAAAAACTTGTCGCTGATCTTGTCCTTCAACAGCCGCCAGTTCTTCTCCCCCACGCCGCGATACCACACCGCAAACATCAACTCATCGCCGTTATCGTCATGCGCAGCCCAGCGCACCGTCACGGCTGTCTTATCCTTCTGCGCCTGCAGAGGCTGCGCATTCGCATCCAGCACGAACGCCGGCACCGCTGCGCTCGCCGGGGCAGGGAAGCTCACCTGCACGGTCTGATTCTGCGGCTGCTGAGGCGTAGCCTGTACCCGCGCCCCTGGCACCACCACCACCTCGTCAACCACCGGCGCCAGGTTCTTCTGCAAATAATTCAACCCCACGGACTCCACCGCGCCACCGCCCCGCAGCTCCGCCTTCCACTGCGCATACCGACTACCCGGAACCTTCACTGAACCATCCCCGTGCACCCGCTCCCACTCACTCCAACCCATCAGCGGGCTCTCCACATTCCCCGTCCGCACAAACATCTCGACGCCCGCCTCATCCTCCGGCTCCATCTCCACCCGCCCCCACTGTGCGAATCCCTGCGCATCAAACACCTCGCTGGTGTACGTCCCATCCGTCGCAGCCTTCTGCTCCAGGCGATACACCTTGCCGCTATTGCTGGTCCCGACCAGCAGCGGACCGCCCGCACCACCCGCCGCAAACGCCATCCCCTGCGCCGCCTCCAGGTGCGCTACATCGGTAAACCGCCCCGCCACGTCCGTATCCACGCGATACACCCGCCCGCGATTTCCCGTCGCCGCCAGCAGACTCCCGTTGTGCCACGCCAGCGCGTAAACCACATCCTCCTTCAGCGCCAGCAGCCGCGCCGGACTTCCATCCGCCGCAATCCTGTAGATCTCCGACCCTTCCGGTATCACAGTACTCGCAGTCGCAGCACTCGCAGATCCCGCCTGCGAAAACGTAACCGTAACCCCCAACGCACCCGTCACCGCCAGCGGAGGAAGCCCCGGCGTCGTCGCCCCAACAGCAGGCCGCACTCCCACTCCAGCCGCATACATATTCCCCGCACCATCCATCGCCAGTGCGGTAATCTCCTTCTTCGCCGCCGAATACACCGCATACGGTTTCGCATCCTTTTCCCGCGTGTCGAAGCGATAGATCACACCGCTCCCATCGCTCCCCGCCCAAAGCCTGCCATCCGCCCCCATCAATAAGCAACGAATATGCTGATCCGCAGTCTTGAACGCGACTTCAGCTTTGAACGCAACCTCGGCCTTCCCTCCGCCCGCAGGGACGCGATACACCACCGCCGGAGCTCCCGCCGCGACATACAAATCCCCATTTCGTGCCTCGGCCACATCCCACAGATACTTCGGCTTGTCCGCCGTCCCCGCCGCATCGAACACCACCACCGCATCTGCCGCCGTAGTCCCCAGCCGATACACCTTCCCATCTGGCGACGTCGCCACATATACGCGCCCATCGCCGCCCACCCGTACCGCCTGCACCCCCAGCTCTTTCCCCTCGAATACCTTCGTGGCCTTCCCGTCCGGTGCCACCCGCATCACCACAGCCCCACCCGCGGCCGTCCCACCCATCCCTACATACGCATTTCCTGCCGCATCGACTCCCACCGACCATACATAGTTGCCCCCCGTCTCATACAGCAGAGAAGAAGCCGGCCCCGCCTCAATCCGCCCATCGTTGCGGATCGCCACCCCGCTCGCCGTCCCGCGCTCCACCTGGTCGTACCGATCCACCGTCCAAAGCTTCGTACCCTGCGCCACCGCAAAACCAGATGTACCCACCCAACCCGCCACCGCCGCCGCAACCGCAACTCCGCCCCAAATCCTCATCTCCGCAGTCTACATTCCTCGTCAAAGAAAAAAGGGCAGAGCCGAAGCCCCACCCTTACACGTCACCGCTTCATTTTTGGTCTCTCATTCAGCAGCAAGGGAAGCATTCTGCTTTTGCGCTTTGCTCCCTAGTTCACCAGCACCGCCCGATACCGGACCTTCCCCTTCTTCACCTTCGAAATCGCCTCATTCGCCTTCTCCATCGCAAAGCTCTCCGTCATCGCTTTCACTCCATGCCGCGCCGCCACATCCAGCATCTCGTGCAGGTCCTGCGGGCTCCCCGAAGGACTACCCGAGATTGCCCTCTGCCCTGCCATCAATGAGAAAGCCTGCACCGCCACCGCCGACGGCGGCACACCCACCACGCACATCGTCCCCTTCGGCCGCAGGCTCGTCACCAGCGCCTGCCAGTCCTGGTCGGCGCTCACCGTCGACAGCACAAAATCGAACGACCCCGCAATCTTCTTCAGCGCGCCCATATCCCGCGTATTCACAAAGTGGTGAGCTCCCAACTCGCGAGCCTCAGCTTCCTTCTCCTTCGAAGTTGAAAGCGCCGTAACCTCAGCCCCAAAAGCCCTCGCAAACTGCAGTGCCAGGTGCCCCAACCCGCCGATGCCCACCACGCCCACCCGCGACGAAGGCCGCACTCCATGGTTCCGCATCGGCGCATACACCGTCACGCCAGCGCACAGCAATGGAGCCGCATTCTCGTTCTCCAACGCCTCCGGCACCGGAATCGCAAACCGCGAATTCACCCGGATCGCATCCGCATATCCACCATTCCTGCGCAAACACGTCGGCTGCCTGGTCGCGCACAGATGCGCCTCGCCCTGCCTGCACCACTCGCACACGCCACAGCTATCCGCCTGCCACCCGATCCCCACTCGCTCGCCCACCGCGCGATCGCGAACCTCCGAACCCACCGCAGAGACCGTCCCCACAATCTCATGCCCCGGGATAAACGGGTACTTGCTCGATCCCCAATCGTTATCGATCAGGTGAATGTCCGAGTGGCACACACCGCAGTGCGTGATTTTTACCTCAACCTCATGCGCCTTCAGCTCGCCCGGCTCATAGCGGTACGGAACCAGCTGCGCACCGGCAGCATGAACCGCCAATCCATGTATCTCAATCGAATCCATCGGCTTCTTCGTCTCTTTCATCGGCAACAGATCCCCACACACGCCCATCTCTCTCCGATGCTACAACACCCACAAAAGTCCTTCGCAACCTAACGTACCGTCAGCGTCAGCACCTGCGTCCCGCTCACGGCGTAGTCCATCGGCATCGATCCCGCCTCCACCACGCTCTCACCATTCAGCTGCACCTTTTGCGAGGCCTTCAGCGGCTCCAGCACATTCGCCATCGACAACGGAACCTCCGGCAGTGCACTCGCCTCCAACTCTGCCTGCGCCGCATGGTCCAGCAGTGTCACATACACGCGATCATTCGCATGCATCCGGTTCATCTGTGCCACCGCATCGGCCAGCGCCACCGGATGTTGCGCCGCGCCAGGTGCCAAAGGCGCAGTCAACCGATCCACCGCAGCCCCATCACTGACCACAATTCGCACCTTCCCAGCCGCCAGGCTCTCCGGAAGCCTTACCGGAATCCGCACCACCCGTGCCGCAGCCTGGTAGGGATGCACCGTCGTCTCCACCTGAATCGTATCGCCCGCCCGCGCCTCCGCCTGGCTCAGCCGCGCCGAATCCAGCACCGCCGTCCGCCGCTCTCCAATCGCCTCCATCCGCAGCCGCAGCCCCGTCACCTCCGGCCGCTCTACCCCATTGTTATAGAGCCGCTCAAACCGGTCATTCACATATAACGCCGCCGCGATCGCCCCCGAGCTCATCTCGCTAGGCGACATCATCCCCTCCAGCCGCACCGGTTCCTGGCCTTTCACCGTCAGCTCGCCGTCCATCCGATAGCTCATATCCGCCCCCGAGCCATTCGTGGACGAAAGGCTCTGGTACACCGACACCAGCATCGCTCCCGGCGTCAGCTCCCGATTATCCAAAACCTCAAACCGCAATCCACGCGGGGCGGAAACCCCGGGTGCCCCATTCATGACAGCTCCTTCGTCATGAGTGGGGTTTAACGAGCCTCCCACCACCTCCACCGACACAGGGATCATCCGCGCCTGCACTCCAAACCGGCCCATGATCGCCGAAGCCCGATCCTCCGTAAACGATCCCACCGTCTCCGTCGTATTAATAATCTTGAAAGCATTCAGCGGACTGGCCAGCGTAGTCACAACTTCAGCCTTCGTCATCGGCATGGACACCTGCCCGTACCCTGTAATCGGATGTCCGCAAGCCAGCAACCGTGAGGCATCCACATACGTCACCGTGCACGTCCCTGAGATTGAAAGATCTCCCCGCACCAGCACCGCGCTCACCGCCGACCCCGGCACCAGCGCCTCCGGCTGCTTCGTGCCCGCCGCAGCCGCTCCACCCAACCCGGCCACTGGCGTCATCCCCAGCGCCCGAAACGCCCCACCAAACCGATTCACCGCCTCCTGCGAGAACCCCCCAAACACCAGCGCCGTCTCAATCGGAGTCACCTCACCCCCACCCCCTACACTCTTTGCCGCACTCAAACTCGTGTCATTCAAACTTGTGTCATTCTGAGCGGAGCGAAGAACCCCCGCATTTTGCTCTGGTTTTTGCTGTTCTCCGCCCGCCACCCCGTCCCGTACTTGCAACATCTGCTCAATCGGAGTAATCCCACAGATCGGATCCTTGGCAAACTGCCCAATCCGGTAACTCAGCGCCCCCACCAACCGCCCATCCACATACACCGGAGACCCACTCATCCCCGCCACCACGCCCGTATACTCCGGCTTCTCCCTTTAAGGCGAGCCAGAATCATGTCCTGCCCGGGCCCAATCGCATCCTTCAGCACGCCCAGAATCTCCACCTCCATTGGCTCCGGCGTCACTCCTTCGAATACCGTATACGCCACCCCATGCATCCCCCGCCGCACCTCGGCCAGCGGAAACACTTTTGCCCCCACAAGAGCAGCGGCCGGAAGCGTACCCACAGCCACCACCTGCGCCCGCCCACTCAATCCAGCCGCAATCACCACTCCCGCAGCCATCCACCCCAACGTCTTCCCCAGGCCCATAGCTCTCCTCGAGCCTTAGACTAAACCCATCCGCGTGCGATACTCTTCACCTCCCGGAGGGTTTCATGCTTTCAACCGCATCCGCACTCAATCGAAGACAGTTTGTCCGCACGGGTACCCTGGCTTTCTCCGCTCTGGCAGTCCCCAGCGCCTGGTCTGCTCAAACCGCAGGTCCAGCCCCATCGCGCCAGCCCCCTCCGGACGATGCGCCGGAAACGTTGCCCGGGCGGAGTTTGCTCTAGCATCAATGAGCCTTCCAGAAACTCGCTGTGCTAGTAAGCTATTTTAAATCATAGACATAGGTGTAATGTTCTTGACACGCAAGATATACTGAAAGAGTGGCCAGTTTTGCCTACGAGTAGGAGATTGGAAAAACGCGAATGTCAACCTGCGAAGAATCAATATTTTGAGGGTAACAGTAGAGATATCAATACTTTGGAAGACAGGTCCAGACTTAAAGCATTTATTTTGAATACTTTGTGAAAAAAAGGTGGGGGGGGGAGGGGGTAACTTAAATGCACATAGAGTTCCAACAAATCGCAGACTGCGGCAGCACGCAAAAAACTACTCCCTTGGCACCCGCGTCCAATCGGCGTCAAGCAGTGTCTGATTCGCCCGAGATGACCGCCCTTCACCCATTCCGCCGTCGCTTTCCGCTCAAGCCCCTCATCGTGCCAGCGATAGCCTGCGCGCTCGCTCTCGCATCGCCCGCCTCCCATGCTCAGGCTCCCGCACCTGCCGCCTCCCCCACCGCGCAGCAGCCGGACGATTCCGCCGGCCCCACCGTAGACAACGGCCCCATTGTCATCCCTCGTAAAAAGGAGTCCGCCGAGCCGCCGCCGCCCCCAGCCCCTGAGCATCCGACGGTCAAAAATCCCAACGGTGCCACCTTCTCCCTTTCCGTCAACGTCCCGCTTGTAAACCTCGACGTCAGCGTCATACTCGACAGGAATCACCAGTTCGTCCCCGGTCTCTCCGCTGCCAACTTCCTGGTGCTCGAGGACGGCGTCGAGCAGAAGGTCGATTCGCTCCGCATCGTGCAGACGCCTATCACGGCCGTCATGCTGCTCGAGTTCGCCTCTAACTCCTGGGTCGCCATCAACGACATGCGAAATGCCTCCGCGAGCTTCTTCCACTCCCTGCGCCCCGACGACTACATCGCCGTCATGACCTACGACCTCAACACCCACATCCTGTCCGACTTCACCAGCAACAAGCAGCTCATCGCCCAAAGCATCAACTCGCTCACCTTCCCCGGCTTCCGCGAGACCGACATGTTCGACGCGCTCTACCAAACGCTCGACCGCACCAGCCGCATCGACGGACGCAAGTACATCATCCTCATCGGCACCGGCAATAACACCTTCTCGAAGATCACCCTCGACCAGTTGCTCGCCAAGATCAAAGCCACGCCCAACGTCACCATCTTCACCATCGGCACCGGTGCCCTGGTCAACGAACTCAGTGGCGCATCCGGCCTTCGCCAGATCGACTATCTCCAGACCCAAAATGAGCTGAAGAGTATCGCCTCGATGACCGGAGGCCTCAGCTTCTCGCCGCTCTTCCAGGGTGAGATGCCCGACGACTTCGCCGCCATCAACAACTCCATCCGCAATCAATACCTCGTCACCTACCGCCCTACCAACACCGCTCCCGACGGCACCTACCGCAAGATCAAAGTCATCCTGGTCGACAATGAAGGCCACCCCCTCCAGATGCAGGACGAAAAAGGCAAACCCCTCAAGTATTCCGTCATCGCCCGCGACGGCTACACCGCCAAGAGGCCAGTCGAGTGACCATGCGGATAGCCAGCCTTCAGCCGTCCATTACCCTGACGCTGGCATCCCTGGATCGCCTGGACACCCTCTGCGCCGTCACAAAATATTGCATCGAATTTCTCCCTGAACTGGCCGGACGCAAACTCCCAATCCTGCACGACAGCTGGTCCTTCGACAAACCTGGGAATCTCGAAATCCTACTCGCCGCTCGCCCCGACGCAGTCCTCGCCAGCGTTCCGTATCGCATGGAATCGCTAGCTGCCATCCTCAAATCAGGCCTTCCGGTCTTAGCGCTCGCACCCCATTCCCTGGCCGACATCTATACCGATATTCGCCTCATCGCGTCCCTCGTCCACGCCGACGCAGAGCCGCTCATCGCAGACATGCAGCAACAGATCGCCTCGACGCGCGCCCGCGCCGCACACATAAGCAACGAAGCTAAACCAATCATCTATTGCGAAGAGTGGGGAAAACCTCTTATCCACTCGCAGCATTGGGTTGCGGAACTTGTCGAAGCCGCAGGAGCAACCTTCCTTGGCGAACCCGGCTCCCACACTACCCCTGAGGCCATCGCCGCAGCGGACCCCGACGTTCTGCTCTTCGCCTGGTGCGGCGCCGGCGACCGCGTCCCACTCGAACGGGTCATCGCGCAGCGCAACTGGCACTCACTCCGCGCGGTGCGCAACGCCCGCGTCCACTGCATACCCGACGAATACCTAAACACGCCCGCGCCCACGCTGCACCAGGGTCTAGCCTGCATCGCCTCCGCAGCCCACCCCACGCTCCATCTGCCGCACCCTCGCCTCATCACCCTCAGCGAGCAGGCGGTAGCCGCATGCAAATGAAAACCGTACGCAACGAACGATCGAATGTGTGGAATCAACACGGCCAGAGTTTCGCCGAATCTACAGGAAGGAAGGGGCTTCAAGTACCCTCAATCAACCGCCTCGAGGTTCTCGACGGTGCGCGACAACATGATCTTATAGAGCGCATTCGCATATTGATCGAAGTGCGGCGAGTTCCGATGAAACTCGACGGCAACCTCATCGACATACTGCTCATAGATCAGCACCGTCGCCGGCAGACTCTCAACAAAGTGCGCGATGTAATTGATGCATCCAGCTTCTTCCCGCGAAGCCGCCCCGAGATAGTGCAGCATCTCTCCCACAGCATCGCGGTCCGACGCCTCGAACTCCATCCGAACAGTAAAACTCACCATCGTCTCAGGCTCCTATCCCTTCAGTTCCGCCTCAAACTCCGGCAACGTCATCGTCTGGTCTCGCTCTGGTCCAGTCGATACCATCGCGATCTTCGCGCCCGACTCCCGCTCGAGGAACTTCAGGTAGTCCTGCGCCAGTTGCGGCAGCTTCCCAAACTCAGTGATGCCTTCGGTCGGCGCGTTCCAGCCCTTCAGCGTCGTATAGATCGGCTGAATCGACTCGAATCCGCGCATGTCCGCCGGAATCGTATCCGTCATCTTGCCATTGATCTTGTAGCCGGTGCACACAGGAATCTCAGCGCACTCATCGAGTACGTCCATCTTCGTCACCACCAGCCATTCCGTGCCATTGATCATGTTCGAGTAGCGCAGCAAGGGAAGATCAAGCCACCCGCAGCGACGCGGCCTTCCAGTCACAGCACCGTATTCCTGCCCGCGCGCTCGCAGCAGTGTAGCCGAATCATCGTGAATCTCGGTGGGGAACGGTCCCTCGCCCACTCGCGTCACGTAGGCCTTGGTAACGCCGATCACTGTGCCAATCGAGGTCGGGCCCACGCCGGTTCCGGTCACTGCGCCGCCCGAGGTGGCCGAGGACGACGTCACGAACGGATAGGTCCCGTGGTCGATATCCAACAGCGCACCCTGCGCGCCTTCGAACATCACCTTCTCGCCGTTACGGATCGCCTCATTCAGCAGCACAGCCGTATCGGTAACGAATGGTGCAATCTGCTCGGCCGCGCGCGCATACTCCTCGTAGATCGCCTTCGGATCGAGCGGCTCGGTGCCAAAAAGAGCCTGCGCAATGGTGTTCTTCTCGTAGCACGCATTGTTGATGTGCGTCCGCAGCAGAGCCGAATTCAGCAAGTCAACCACACGCAACCCGCTGCGGTGCATTTTGTCCTCATATGCTGGCCCGATGCCCCGGCTCGTAGTCCCAATCTTGGTGCGGCCCGGAGCATTCTCCGCCGCCAGCTCGATCATGCGGTGGTAGGGAAGAATCACCTGCGCCCGGTTCGAGACAAAGAGTTGCTGGTCCACGGGCAGGCCTGCGTCTCGCAGCTTCTTCACTTCGCTCAGGAAGGCCATGGGGTCGAGCACGACGCCGTTGCCGATCACACCCTTGCACTCCGGCCGCAAGACGCCGCAGGGAATCAGTTGCAGCACGAACTTTTTGCCCGCGATGATCACGGTATGTCCGGCATTGTGGCCGCCGGCGTAGCGCGCTACCACGGAGAACTTCTCACTCAATACGTCGACGATCTTGCCCTTGCCCTCGTCGCCCCATTGCGCGCCAAGGATGACTGCGGATTTACGCTGATTCACTTGAGAGGTTTGCTCCAGAAAGGTAGGTCCGCACGCAGCGACGAAGCTGGTACGCCCATAGCCAATTCTATACTGCCCAGCCGCCGTGCCGAACGGCTGTCGAATTTCCTCGAATGGTTACTTTGCCCAGGCGAGACCGTCGGCTTTCTTCCCAGCGGCGATCATCTTGACCGCCCTCCACGTCGCCAAGTCGATCTTCGCCACCTCGCCATCCACCGGGCAGGAGACGTACGCTACTTTTCCATCAGGCCGGACGAGAATCTCGCCTGTGCCCGAGCACACGTCAACCGTCCGAGTCACCTTCATTGTGCCAAGATCGATCACAGCGACCTGCTTCAGCGTCCCCATCTGCACCAGCAGCGACTGCCCATCCTGAGTGACGGCGGAACCGTAGCCGACCGCAGGAAGTGGAATCCACGCCTTCAGCGTGTTGGTGGCCGTGTCGATCACCGCCATCTGCGGCTTCGTCTGGTCGGCCGTGAATGCCATGCGTCCATCGGGCGAGATGGAGATGCGCTGCGTCTTTGCAGAGACAGGAATCACCGTGACCGTCTTCCGTGCGGCGATGTCCAATACCGACACTGTTCCGGGGCCAACGTTCGCGGTGTAGCCGCGTTTTCCGTCCGGCGAGAGGACGAACATGTGCGATTGCTCCTGCCCGGTCGGAATCTTGCCAACAATTTTCAAAGTCTTCGGATCGATGATTGTGATGGCCTTATCCAACTCGGTCGAGACATACAGCATGCCGCTGTTCCGATCAAAGAGCGGCATGTGCGAGCGCACGCCATGGCCGAAATCGACCGTATTGACAAGCTTGCGGGTGGCCAGGTCGATGACCGCCATGCTGCTGCCGTCGGTGCCCGCGCGGCCTACGCCAGAGTCCCCGTAGATTGGCACGAATGCGGTGCGCCCATTGGGAGTCGATGTGACCTCATGCCCCGTCACTCCGCCCACAGGGATTGCGGCGACCTCTGTGTCCGTTGCCGGATCGATGAGACTGAGCGTGTGGTCCCCCTGGTTCACGACGAGCAGCAACGCTTTTTGAGATGCCTGTGCATGCGCCGATGCTGCTGCCAATGCCACACTCGCCAACACAACTGCAACCCGCGCACGTATCGTCATAGACAGCAAACGATACAGAGTTCTTGTATGAATGCGCAAGCATCGGCGCGCAGCGATTCTTGCTACAAAATCTCAATTCAAAAGCGTGGGCCCTATGCCTGAACTTCCTGAAGTCGAAACGATTGCCAACGGCGTTCATGCGCGTGTTCAGGGCGCGCGCATCAAGGCGGTTTGGACCAGCGGCAAGCCGCAGACCTTCAAGACGCCAGAGAGCGAGATTGCGCAAGCGTTGACAGGTACAGAGATAGAGTCCGTCCGCCGCGTCGGCAAGACCATCGTCATGACTATTACGCATGGCCTCGCAAAAAAGCCAGCGGAATTCCTCATCCATCTCGGAATGACCGGCCGGCTGCTCGTCTCGACGCGGGATGTACCCATGCCGCCTCACACCCATGCGGTGCTTACGCTGGCTGACGGTCGCGAGGTTCGTTTCGTTGATCCGCGCCGATTTGGTCGCCTCAGCATTCATTCCGAGGACCCCGCCTCTTCGAGAGGCCAGCAGCACTCCAACTATTCCGGACCTGGTCGCGAGCCGTTGACTATCTCGCTCAATGAATTTGTAGCGCTCTTTCACGGACGCAAAACGGCTATTAAGGCCGCCCTCTTGAACCAGTCGCTGCTCCATGGAGTGGGCAATATCTATGCCGATGAGTCGCTCTTTCGTGCCGGTATACGCCCGCGCCGGCAGGCTTCGCGTGTGACCCGCGAAGAATTTGCTCGGCTGCGAACAGCATTGCAGGCCGTACTCAAGCGGGCCATCAAGCTGGGCGGCTCATCGGTCTCGGACTACGTCGATGCCGAAGGCATGCGTGGATATTTTCAGATCGAACACAAGGTCTATGGCCATGCGGGAGACCCATGCACAGTTTGCGGCACGCCAATCAAGAAAATTGTGGTTGCTGGTCGAGGGACGCACTTCTGTCCGCAATGCCAAAAATAGCAGGCCGTACGGCTTTCTGTGGCTAGGAGACGATTCGTTCCGCGCTCACAGCGGCACCTATCACGCGTGTCTCAGCATCGTCTTCAACGATTTCGATGGAGTAGCTTTGCAGCGGACTCATCTTCACCATGTCCTGCAGATAGCCCTTCAACATCGGCATATCGAGGAAGCGGACGTTAAAACCGGCGATAAAGAACTTGCCCGGCCCGCGCAGATGGACCGAAGTTGCCGTGGCTGCGGCGAGCGCCTTATGCCACAGCTTCTTGAATTCCAGGCACCGCGAATCACCATGTTTGGCAGCTTCGAAGACCTCTTCCGGTTCCATGTCCAGGAAGCGCAGGCGCATCGCCCGGTGGCCCATGATTCCTTCCATGTGGCCGCGTCCTCCGCAGCCGCAGTAGTTTTCTTTGTCGTCGAGGGTGACGACAGTGTGGCCCCCCTCCCAGACACCTTCGGTCAGCGGGTAGCGGCCATAACCGATGCCCACACCAAGCGTCCACACGCGGATGACGCTGTCCAACTTTCCAATGGACGCAGCGATTCCGGCGGCGAATCCGTCTGCATCGTTGATGATGGATACGGGTACGTTGAGGCCATTGTTGCGCAATTGTGCTGAGAGCATCTCAGCCAGCCGCGCACCTTTCAACTGCGGCAGATTCGGAGCCTCTTCGACCACGCCATTGCGCACCAGTCCGGGAACGCCGACACCAACTCCTGCCAGCTCGCCCTGCTTTCCGGCAGCGGCCATCACTTCCTCACAGAGAGTCAGGACGATCGCGTCAGCCGGCATCTCGACCAACGCGTACTCGTCATCATGCGCTTCTGGAAACCTGCGCAAGCCGCCTGTAAGTATGTGGTCGACGACCAGCCCGGAAGTTACGCGCTCCGATAAAGTGACACCAACAATCTTCGCCATCGCTGCACCGTTTCACTTACTCGAACTTGCTTACGCGGTTCAATCCGTTGAACGCGGCAACTTTATAGCATTCCGCGAGAGTTGGATAGTTGAACACCGTATCCACGAAATAGTCCAGTTTGCCGCCAAGCGCCATCACGGCCTGCCCGATGTGCAGCAACTCGCTGGCACCTTCTCCGATGATGTGAACGCCCAGTATGGCGTGCGTCATGCGGTGGAAGATCAGCTTGAGCCGCCCCGTCGTATCGCCGCGAATCTGCCCGCGTGCGATCTCGCGATAGTACGCCACGCCGACCTCGTATGGCACATCTTCCTCGGTCAGCTGCTCCTCGGTCTTGCCGATGAAGCTGATCTCGGGGATCGTGTAGATGCCGTAAGGATAGAAGCTTGGGTTCGACAAGATGGTTTCATCACCAAAGGCTCGTGCGGAGGCGATCCGGCCCTGCTCCATTGAAACCGAGGCAAGCGAAGGGAAGCCTATGACGTCGCCCGCTGCGAAGACGTTCGGCACCTTGGTTCGGAAGTCTTTGTCGACCGGGATTCTGCCGCGCTTGTCGGAGTCAACGCCGATTGCGGCCAGATTCAGCTCATCTACGTTGCCCTGACGGCCGACGGCGTAGAGAAGCGCATCGCCTTGCAGCTTCTTCTTGCTTTCGAGATTGGCGACGACTGTCCCATCCGGAAGCTCTTCGACGGACTCCACCTCTTCGTTCAAACGCATGGTTACACGCGCGTCGCGGAGGTGATAGCTCAGGGCTTCCACAATCTCCTGGTCGGCGAACTCGAGCAGTTTGGGGCGGCGCTCGATCAAGGTCACGCGGACGCCAAGCGCGGAGAACATGCAGGTGTATTCGACGCCGATGACGCCGCCGCCCACGACAATCAGGGATTTCGGCAGGTTTGGAAGTTCCAGCACCTGGTCCGAATTGATGATACTGCGGCCGTTGATCGGTACCTTTTCCGATGCGGCGGGCTTGGTCCCGGTGGCGATCAGTACGTTCTTTGTCTCGTAGATATTGCTGCCACGGGAGTTGGTGACCTTCACGTGGGTGGCATCTACGAAACTTGCAGTGCCTACCAGCATCTCGATGTTGTTTCGCGAGAGCTGCGCTTCGGTTACGTCTACCTCGGTTTTGATCACATGCTGCACGCGAAATGCGAGGTCAGCCATGGTGATCTTTTCCTTGACGCGGTAGTTCATGCCGTAGATGGACTTATAGTTGTAGCCGGAGAGATGCAGCACGGCTTCGCGCATGGTCTTCGACGGGATGGTTCCGGTGTTGATGCAGGCCCCACCCACCACCTCGCGAGACTCTACTACGGCGATCTTTTTGCCCATCTTTGAGCCATAGATCGCTGCCCGTTGTCCCGCAGGACCAGAGCCGATGACGATCAGATCGTAAGCGCTTTCCATGCTGTTTTCGTCTACTTTCTGCTGTTCCAAGATGCTCTGCGGTGTCTTGTCTCTTGCCTGCCTTGAAGCTACCACAGGCGCTGCGAATTAGAGTGATACCAAAATGGGATGGAACCCGACCCTTAGTCTCTTATCGACTATCGGCCAAAGTCGGCCTGCTCGTAACTTTTCGCACAGCGGTTTTGGCTAGTTAGATACATTTAGAGAACGCGTCTCATCTTATTTCGTTCACTCCATCCGTCTGACACGAAGAAGATAAGGGCTGACTCTTATCTCGCCGGAACAACATGCTGCGTTATGCCATTACCGATCGAGCCAGGACATCCTCGGGCGCATCTTCATTGGAGGATGCGCTGTTGCTTCAGGTCGCGCGGATGGTTAAGGCCGGAGTCAACTACATTCAGCTTCGCGAGAAAGATCTCGATTCGCGCGTGCTTTTGGAACTTGCCCGTAAGCTGCTGGTGGTACTTCGTGCCATGGCGAACCCACCCAAGTTGCTCATCAATTCGCATGCCGATATGGCCGTTGCGGTTGGAGCCGATGGAGTACATCTGACGGCTGCGGCTGGATCGCTCACGGTTGCGGATGTCCGCAAGATGTATGCAGCGGCGGGGCTGTCGGAGCCCATCATCAGCATCTCGTGCCACACACTGGATGAAGTTGTTGCCGCCCGCGCCACAGGCGTGAAGCTCATTCTCTTTGGACCTGTATTTGAGAAGAACGTTTTGAGCAGCAGAAACGGGGCGCGATTGGACAAGGTTGTTGGCGAAGGATTGGGTCTCGATCAACTTCGACTCGCCTGCGCGGCTGCATCGCCGACGGCTGTGCTGGCTCTTGGCGGAGTCACGGCGGAGAATGCTTTGTCGGTTATGGAGGCAGGAGCCGTCGGTGTTGCTGCTATCCGGCTCTTTTCGGTTTAACCGCACGTGGCACGGCAGGCTGCGGAGATTGACCTGAGCGCGCCAAGGTCCTAGGCTTAACATTGTGATTATTACTCCTCTCCAACTTGAACAGGAACCCCTTCTTTTCGACGAATCGATTGCCATCGGTGTGCTTGACTATGCGGCTGACATCAGCCAGGTGGGCCCTATGGAGGTCACCGGGCGAGCCGACTTGCTGGTCGAGAATCGCGGGCACAACAACCAGGTTCCCGATATTCGAGTACGGGCGGCTTATCGCGCGGACTTCGAGATATTGTGTGCGCGGTGCGTGGAGCCTGTTGCTACGCCGGTAGTGGGCAGCTTTGACCTGATCTTTCGGCCGCAGGCTGCGGATGCTGAGTCGGGCGAGCGAGCAATTACACTCGACGAGACCGAAATCGGGTACTATGAAGAGAACGGTCTTTCGCTGGAAGATGTCGTTCGGGAACAGGTTCTGCTTTCTCTGCCCACCCGCACGCTCTGCAAGGAAGACTGCAAGGGACTTTGTCCCCGCTGCGGCCAGAACCAGAACCTGGAAACCTGTACATGCGACACTTCGTCGGACCCGAGGTGGAACGCGCTCGCAGGGCTTGCCAGTACGGTGAAGCTGAAGTAGGACAAGCTTGTGTACTTATGGTTGCAGCGCGTCGTCTGTCCGCTGCCGGGCCACATTGAAAGGGAACAGCAATGCCGAATCCGAAACGCCGTCACTCCAAACAACGTACCGCAAAGCGCCGCAGCCATGATTTTCTGACGCCGGTGAGCACCTCCATCTGCACCAACTGCCAGGAGCGCAAGCTTCCTCACACCGTCTGCAAGAAGTGTGGTCAGTACAAGGGCCGCCAGGTTACCGCAGCTCAGGCCTCCAGCTAATCGCGTTGTCTGTACGTCCCTCCTGATGCCAATCGACATTGTTGTAGATGGTATGGGTTCCGACAAAGCCCCTGAGCCTGAGGTTCGCGGGGCTGTGCTTGCGTGCCGCAACCTTGACGTCCGTGTCCACCTGGTGGGACCGGAGGAGATTCTGCGTCCCGCGTTGGACCGTGCTCTGCGCGGGCCGAGGTGGCCTGGGGGCGGCACTCCGAACATCAACATTGTCCACTCATCGGAGTGGATTAGCATGGACGACAAGGCCGCGCAGGCGGTGCGGGCGAAGCGTGACTCTTCGATGCGCGTGGGGCTGCGCATGGTGCGGGAGGGCTCTGCCGCGGGGTTCTTTACTGCCGGTAATACCGGGGCTGCGATGGCTACGGCCAAGATGGTGCTGGGGATGCTTGCCGGAGTGCATCGGCCTGCGCTGGCTACGATCATTCCCACGATTACGGGTAGTCCTTCCTTTCTGCTGGATGTTGGTGCGAATGTCGATTGCGATCCGGACAACCTGCGCCAGTTCGCGGTGATGGGGCATATGTATGCACGCAATGTGTTGCATATCGCAAATCCTCGTCTGGGGCTGTTGTCGATCGGCGAAGAAGACTCGAAGGGCAACCAGCTGACACTCGATACCTTTCCGTTGCTGCGGGCTCTGCCGGGGGTGAACTTTATCGGCAACGTGGAGGGGCGAGACCTCTTCAACGGGCGGACCGATGTTGCGGTTTGCGACGGGTTCGTGGGCAATGTTGCAATCAAGTCAATCGAGGGGGCGGCTCACCTCTTTACCGCCACCCTACGCGAAGGGCTGAAGTCGACGGTCACGTCGCAGGTCGGTGCGCTGCTCTCGCGGAAGGCGTTCAATGATTTCAAGAAGCGGCTGGACTCATCTGAGTTCGGCGGTGCTCCACTGCTGGGGGTGCGAGGTGTGTGCATCGTGGGGCATGGATCGTCGAACGAGAAGGCTGTGATGAACGGCATTCGGGTCGCTGCGGAGTTCGCTCAGGCGGAAGTGAATTCGCATATCGAGACTGCTTTGCGGCTAAGCTGACGGTATCTGGTGTTTTTTGGGGGGGTATCTCGACTGCAAGATACCCCTTCTAAAGGGTTTAGCGAGCTGGATACCCCCTGGGTATGCTGTAAGTTGCTGATATATCGTTGATTGGTATCTAAGATACCTCTTCTAAAGGGCTTATTGGGTTTGGGAGCTATTTGCAATTGACGTGACGAAGCCCGGCTGATCGCCGGGCTTTTTTATTTTTCTACTGATTTGATTATACCGGATTGGCCGTAACTCCACGCCAAATGGGTCGATGGAGGTAAGATGTTGTGCTGCAAGAGGTTATGATGGTTTTCCGAAGATAGAGGGCTTGACAGGATTTGGTGGGCAGTGAAGTGAGATTTAGTGGGTGGGCCAGCGGCTGAGGTTGGGTGGGGTTCGTCGGGGTTCTTCGCTTCGCTCAGGATGACACGGTATGGGGTGAAGGGTGTTGTGCGGGAGCGAGGGAGGTTGGGGCTAGAACTCGATGCCTCGCTGGGCGAGGATGCCGCGTTGGTAGGCGTGTTTGACTTCGCGCATCTCAGTGACGGTGTCGGCCAACTCGACGAGGATGGGGTGGGCGTTACGTCCGGTGAGGATAACGTGGGTCATCTCGGGTTTGCGGCGGAGGACTTCGGCTACGGATTCGGGGGCGAGCATCTTGTAGCCGATGGCGTAGTTGATCTCGTCGAGGACTACGAGGTCCCATTCACCGGAGAGGATGGCTGCGGCGGATTCGGCCCAGGCGGCTTCGACGAGGCGGATGTCTTCTGGGTCGGTTTCGGCGTTGCCGATTTTGACGAAGCCTCGGCCGAGCTGCTTGATGACGAAGTTCTGGGCGGTAGGTGCGGCGGGTGGGTTAGGGTCTGGGGTGAGGGCTGAGCCCAGGGCCGGGGTGAGGGCGGCGTTGAGGCTTTCGGCGGCGTCGAGTTCGCCGTAGTGCCAGGAGCCCTTGAGGAACTGGAGGAAGAGGACACGCATGCCGTTTCCGGCGGCTCGGAAGGCGGTGCCGAGGGCGGCGGTGGTTTTGCCCTTGCCGGGGCCGGTGTTGATGAGGATGAGGCCGCGGCGGGAGGATTCGGAGGCTTCGGACATGGGATTAGTTTAGTGGGTGACACGGAGGATAAAAGCAGGTTCTTCACTTCGGAATGACAGGCGAAACAATGAGAACGGCAGATGCAAAAGCGGATGCAGCGGCAAGGGAGAGCGGAAGAGCATACCCCAGGGGCTAAAGGCCCTTTTCTTGTGACCTGGCCCGGAGGCCCAAGGCTGAAGCCTTGCGTTACCTAGATGCAAATGCAACGGCAGGCGTGAGCGCGGCAAGCAGCGGATCCTCTGGGAGCATGACAAACAAAAGAGCAGGCAACGACGACAGCACGGCGATGGCGGTGGAGCTATGGGTTTCTGTTAGTGGGCGGCGTGGTAGGGGTGGTTGGCGAGGATGGTGAGGGCGCGGTAGATTTGTTCGGCGAGGACGGCGCGGGCCAGTTCGTGGGGGAGGGTGATGGGGCCGAAGGAGAGGATGAGGCTGGCGCGTGCGCGGGCTGCGGAGGACCATCCGTCGGCTGGGCCGATGGCGACGATGAGGGACTGGGTACCGGAGTCGCGGAGATGGCCTAAGTGCTCGGCGAACGATTCGCTGGAGAGTTGCTTGCCGCGGGAGTCGAGCAGGATGAGAACCGGGGCGGTGCGGGAGGATTGCCTGGCCGATTTGTCGAGGGCAGCTAAAAGGCCAGCCTCCGTGGAAAAGGTCTGGGCTTCGCAGGGGAGGTAGCGGGAGATGCGGGTGATGTATTCGGCGGCGAGGGTCGCGGCGGCATCCGATTTACTGCGGGTGCGGGTTGGGTTGATGGCAGCAAGGAGGAGTTTCACGTGTTTGATCGTATCGTGAGGCGGGCGGCGAGCGCAGGCTCTCCGGCTCGATGGGTACTGACGGACTTTTAGAGGATGATGAGAACGGCCATGGAACCGATATGGATACTGTGACGATTGTCGGGAACTATGAATAATTGGAGAGCGTATCTCTTCATGCATAGGTTTTCTGCGGTGGAAGACGAGGTAAGGTGGTTCGAGCCCCGGAAGGGGCCTTGGTTGAGGGGTTTGAGGAGCGGTAGCACAGAAATATTGGGCTGAGTTGGCTGGGTAATTGCAGGTAGCTATAGAGACGCAGATGTGGTCAAGGTTGCACTTTGTCGAGCAGGATATGTGTCAATCCGCCATTGGTGCCGAGAAGGCCGAAATTTATGGGGCTTTGAGGGAGATTCAATGAGACGGCTGATTACGATTTTGGCGGTGGCGGCGTTGGCGATGTTTGACGCCGGAGCGCTTGCGCAGACCTCGAATGGAACGATTGCGGGGAGCGTGGTGGATTCGGCCGGGGCTGGCGTGGCTAAGGCCGTGGTGACGGTCGTGGGAAATCACAGGGGATTCAGGGCTAGTGCGACGGCCAACTCCGTGGGCGGGTTTCGGCTGGAGTCGGTGTTGCTGGACACCTATACGGTGACGGCGGAGGCTCCGGGATTTTCAAAACGCAGCATCACGGATGTGGCGGTGAATGCGAGCGTGGTGACGTCGGTGAACCCGGTGCTTGAGCCGGGCAAAATGACGGAGACGGTGCAGGTGCGTGCGGCGAGCGAACTGATCCAGACCGAAAGTGGAGAGTTGAGCGCGACGCTGGGGACGGAGGCGCTGGAGAACCTGCCGGTGCTTGGACTGAGTCCTTATTCGCTGGCGATCACGCTGCCTGGAGCCGCGGAGCCTCCTGTGGAGTTTAAAAGCGCTGCGGGGATGCCGGACGGATTTCAGTTTTCGGTGAATGGCGGGCGGCCCAGGAGCAACAATTTTCTGATTGAGGGCCAGGACAATAACGACCTGGGGCTCCATGGTCCTGCGATCGAACCGCAGAACCTGGAAGCATACAGCGATGTGACTTTCCTGCTGAACTCGTATAGCGCGGAGTTCGGGCATGGGGGCGGGTCGGTGAGTAACCTGGTGCTGAAGAGCGGGACGAATCGCTTTCATGGGGCGGTGTGGGACCGGCTGTCGAACTCGTCGCTGGATGCGCTGGACAAGGGTGACCTGCTGAACGGTTCGGCTTCGAAGTCGAAGTACAGGGAGAACGAGGCTGGTTTTGCGGTAGGCGGGCCGGTGGTGAAGGACAAGCTGTTCTTCTTTGCGTCGTACCAGTTCGATGCTTATCGCGATACGTCGAATGACAACCCGGTGATCGTGCCGACGGCTGCGGGGCGTGCTGTGTTGAGTGGCTTGCCGACGAATGTGCGTCTGGTGAATTATCTGCAGGCCACGGCGGGGATACTGGGGCAGCCGGGGACGGTGAATACGAGCGTGCTGCAACTGGGACCGGACCCGGTGAGCGGTGTGGATCGGGGAAGTGTAGAGGTAGGGCCTTACCGGCGAAAACTGAAGAACTCGTATGACGGGTCGGAGCTGGATATTAAGTCGGACTATGTGATCTCTGCGAAGGACCGGTTTCAGATGCACTATGTGCGGTCGCCGAGCTTGGAGCGGTATTACACAGGCCGGACGGAGCTGCCTGGATTCGATATCGAGATTGACGCTGCGGCGCACAACGCTGGTATCTCGGAGACGCATCTGTTCTCTGCGAACCTGCTGAATGAGTTTCGGTTTTCGTATGGGAGGATCGGTTTCAGCTTTAATCCGCGTCCAGAGGTGTATGCGAATCCACTGGCGGCGATGCCTTCGATTGGGATTGGCGTGGCGCCGGGTGTGATTCCGGGGACGTTCGGCGAGGTGACCGGGTTCGGATGGACCGGCGGCTATCCGCAGTCACGCTTCCACAATACGTTTCAGCCACAGGATACTGTGGGATGGACGAAAGGCAAGCACTCGTTCCGGGCGGGATTCGATCTGCCGATCATTCAGGTGCGGGATGAGCTGGGCTTGAATCCGTATGGGACGTTGCTTTACAGCGCGGCAGGATCGCAGTATTCGGCGCTGGCGGACTACATCGACGATATAGGCGGGACAACGGGACAGGCTGCCCGGAGCTTCGGGACACCTGTGGCCCGGCCAATGTTTTATTTCCAGAATTACTTTGTTGAGGACAACTGGAAGTTTTCGCCTGATCTGACGCTGGAGATTGGATTCCGATATGAGTACTGGGGGACGCCATTCAACAATGTGAAGTACGCAGGCGTGACTGCGGCCAGTGTGAGCAACTATCTTTCGGTGGTGCCTGAGCGGGCTGATACGCAGGATTGGGGTCCGCGGTTCGGGTTTGCGTACGCACCGATGTGGCTGGGTGGGAAGAAGACGGTTGTGCGCGGTGGATTTGGAGTTTCGTACGACGGGCTGTTTACGCAGTTCGACGACAGTGTACTGGGGACGTCCCCGAATACTGCCAGCCCGGTTTATCCGAGCCAGCCGACCAGCGGCTCGCCGCGCGGGACAGCCAGTTTTTCGGCGAAGCTGGGTACGCTGACAGCGACGCCGGGGCCTAAGGATCTTGCGGCTTACATTACGCCGGAGCTGGTGGCGCCTCGGATTTTGCAGTGGAATCTGAATGTGGAGCGAGAGCTGCCGTTCTCGTTCTCAGGCCAGATTGGCTATGTGGGGACGCGTGGGGAGCATCTGTTTGCGACTACGGAGTTCAATCCTTACCTGGATGATACGAACAACAATTTCACGCGGCTGTTCAGTACGCGGGGGAAGATTCTGCGGTATGACAATACGGGCGACTCGATCTATCATGCGCTGCAGGCGCAGCTGGTGAGGAAGTATAGGAATGGGTTGTCGCTGCGGGCGGCTTATACATTCTCCCGCATGGAGGACGATACTTCCGAGGTGCTGACGGAGGGGCAGTTTTCAACCTATGGGAGTGTGCAGTATCCGAGTGGGCGCAAGCAGACGGACTATGGACTTTCGGCGTTCGACCATCGGCACCGGCTGGTGTTCTCTTATGTGTATGAGCTGCCGAAGTGGAGCGAGGCTCCGCGCGCGGTTGGAGAGATCGTGAACGGATGGCAGATCGCCGGCGTGACGCAGTTTCAGTCGGGGAATCCGGCGAATGTGGAGATTGGGTATGACTGGAACGGGGACGAGATACTGAATGACAGGCCCGAGGTGAACAATGCCAAGGCTCCGCTGGCGTCGTATGGACTTCGCGGGGATGATGCGAATTATGGTTTTTCGACGCCGCTGACGGCGCCGGGTGTGCTTTGCGATGGACCTGAGGCCTGGTATCACAACGTGTGCAAGGTGGTGCCGAACGATTCGGTGCACTGGGTGCTGCCTTACTACGGGAAGCGAGGGAATCCGGTGGGACGGGATAACGTGATCCTGCGAGGATTCGAGCAGTGGGACTTTTCGGCGCAGAAGAGTTTTCGGACTTGGGAGAATCAATCTTTCGATTTTCGGGCGGAGATGTTCGACGTGTTCAACCATGGGAATACGGGGACGCCAAATTTGAACCTGGCGTCCGGGTTTCCGGATCCGGTTGGCGGAAATGGTCAGACGGCGTTTGATAATTACGCGCCTACGGTTACGGGGCATCGGTCGATACGGATGTATCTGCGGTATCGGTTCTGATTTCGTTTGGAGGATGGCGAAGGGCCGGCTTGCGCCGGCCCTTCTTTGCGTGAGGGTGGAGTTTTTATAGGCGCGTTGGAGGTTAAATCTCGGCGGGGCTGAAGCCTGGATCTATCTCAGGGACAAAAGCTATGCGTGCTGGAGGCAGCCGCGAGCGTTATTTTCTTGTCGTATTCTTTGCCGCTTTCTTTGCGGCCTTTTTGGCTGGGGCTTTGACGGCGGTTTTTTTAGGGACGGCTTTTTTGGCTGGAGCTTTGGTTGGGGATTTTGCTGGCTTCTTTGTTGCGGCTTTCGGTGGGGCGGGAGACTTTGCTGCGGGGGATTTTGGGGCTTTGGCGCGGGTGGCGGCAACGGCGGCTTTGAGCTCGGCGTTGAGTTCGGCTACGGAGATGGTCGTGGCGGATTTGCGCAGGCGCTCTAGGCCGTAGAAGGCGCGCTTTTCCGCGGAGAAGACGTGGACGATGAAGTCGACGTAGTCCATGAGGACCCACTCGCCCTGGCGACGGCCTTCGACGGAGTTCGGATAGACGCCGAATTCGCGCTTGAGGCGAATCTCGATCTCGTCGGTGATGGCGACGTTCTGGCGGTCGTTGGTGCCGTTGCAGATGAGGAAGTAGTCGGTGAGGCCGCTCTCGGCTGGGTCGAGCGCGAGAATGCGGATGTCTTCGGCTTTTTTGTCTTCGCAAGCGGCTGCGGCGGCGAGCAGGAGTTGGTAGCTCTCGGGAGATGGCATGTGTTGTCTATGGTAGCGGGTGGGGGTGGGGGGCGTCTATCGGGTGCGGGTGGCTGGGTGGACCAGTGGTGCCTGAAGATAGTGGTGGAATTGCGACCAGTCGAGAGTGAAGTCCCAACCGCAGGTCCTTCGACTTCGCTCAGGATGACAGCAAGAACAAACGCGCAGAGTCAGGTGCTGGCGACGCTGTGGATGACAGCAAGAACAACGGCAAGGGCAAAATGCGGGGGTTCTTCGCTTCGCTCAGAATGACAGGTGTGTGTGGCGAAGCGGTTGTTTTAGTGGGTGGAGCAGCCGTGGTCGTAGACGAGCGGTTTGCGCCATTGGGCGTCGGTGGCGAAGAGGACGCAGGCCTGGCCGGTTTCGGTGTTGAGGCGGAAGGTAAGGTCGCCCTGGCGATAGAGCTGGAACTTGCCGGTGCCGACGGTGACTACGCTGCCGGAGGGGTTGCGGCTGAGGGGGCCGGATGTGGGCAGGGAGGCGATGTCGCTCTGAGGCTGCAGGCCACTGGCGGAGGAGTCGCCCTGAGTGGAAGCTAGCTCGTGCGGATGAGTGGGCTGAGCGGGAGCGGTCTGGGGCTCTGGGCGGATGTGGACTTCTCCGCTGTTGAGGGTGCGGAGCCTGGACCAGTGGTTGAACCCGAGCGCGCCGACGAGAACGGCTGAGGCTATGAGGAGCAGTCGGAATGTCTTTTGCATAGGTCTCCGCTGGAATTATTTTGGCGTGCGGAGTTTGCTGCGTCGAGGCAAAAGGGCGATGGGCGGGAGGATTTGCGAACCATGCTTGGTTCCCGTGTGAGTGGCGGTGGCGCGGTTTGCGGTGCGGGCGTGACGCGTTGTCAAGGGATTAACAAAGCGTATATGCTCGTTGGCGAAGCAGATATGCGATGGAGCGGGGCGAGGGATTTCTGAATGGAGAAGTGTGTGAGGACGAGCGCGGTGGGTGTGTTGGGCGATGAGAACGTGACCGAAGGCAGAGAGCCGATTACGCGGCGTACAGTGCTGGGGCAGATTGCGTGGGGTGCGGCGGCTGTGGGTCCGCTGGGGTCGCTTTCGAAGTTTGCGTGGGGACAGAGTGCGGCGGCCGGATCGTTGACGGGCAGGCCTGCGGTGGCGGACCGGAAGTTTAGCAGTGAATCGGTGGAGGCTTTTATTGCTTCGATCTCGAAGGGGATCAAGGATAAGGAGCTGGCTGGGCTGTTTGCGAACTGTTTCCCGAACACGCTGGATACTACGGTGCGTGTGGGCACGTTCGAGGGCAAGCCGGATACGGTGGTGCTGACGGGGGATATTGCGGCGATGTGGCTGCGGGACTCTTCGGCGCAGGTTTGGCCTTATCTTCCGCTGGCGAAGAAGGATGCGAAGCTGCGGTCGGTGCTGGAGGGCGTGATTCGGCGGCAGACGCGGTGTTTGCTGATTGATGTGTATGCGAATTCGTTTATGGCTGATCTGGATGCGAAGCCGCTGCCCTGGAGCCTGAAGGACGCGACGGATATGAAGCAGGGCGTGGGCGAGAGGAAGTATGAGCTTGATTCGCAGTGTTATCCGATCCGGTTGGCGCATGGGTATTGGAAGCAGACGGGGGATACGGGGCCGTTCGATGCGCAGTGGAAGAAGGCCATGCAACTGGTGCTGGCGACGATGCGGGTGCAGCAGAGGAAGGATGGGCCGGGGCCGTATCACTTCCAGCGGTCGGCGGAGAATCCTACGGACTCGCTGGTGAATGGGATTGGGAATCCTTGCAAGCCTGTGGGTATGATTGCTTCGTGCTTCCGGCCTTCGGATGATGCTTGCATTTATCCATTCCTGGTGCCTTCGAATCTGTTTGCGGTGCGGACGCTGCGGCAGTTGGCGCATATGGCGAACGAGATACTGCACGATGCGGCGATGGCGAATGAGGCGAATGCGCTGGCGGATGAGGTGGCGGCTGCGTTGAAGCAGCATGCGGTGGTGCAGACGGATGCCGGGACCATCTGGGCGTATGAGGTGGATGGATTTGGTGGGCTGGCGTTGATGGATGATGCCAATGTGCCAAGTCTTTTGGCGCTGCCGTATCTGGAGGCTTCGCCGGATGCGGAGATGTATGCGCGGACGCGGAGTTTTGTGTGGAGCGAGCGGAATCCGTGGTTCTTCAAAGGCAAGGCGGGGGAGGGAATTGGCGGGCCGCATATTGGAAGGGACAGCATCTGGCCGATGTCGCAGATGATTTATGCGCTGACGAGCAGTTCAGATGTGGAGATTTTGCGGGCGATCAAGATGCTGCAGGCGAGTTCAGCAGGCACGGGCTTTATGCATGAGTCGTACAACAAGGATGATGCGGCGAAGTTTACGCGGAGCTGGTTTGCGTGGGCGAATACGCTGTTTGGCGAGCTGATTGCGAAGACGGTGCAGGGTAAGCCTGCACTGCTGGGATAAGTGGCTGCGTCATTTTCAGGGCTATCAACGTCAATAACGGATAACACAAATTTAGTTGGTAAAGCTGGGTTGCGGCGCGTCCGCGAAAATTGGAGATTTGCGATGAATAAGTTGAAGGTTGTGTGTGCTGCGGTGGTTCTGTCTGTCCTGATGCCGGGATTGGTTGTTGCCCAGAATGCGGCGCAGCCTGCGCCTGCGCAAGGGTTGAAGCTGGCGCCGCTGGGGATGCCGATGACGGGATCGGAGACGGCTTCTTCGATTGACCTGAGCAAGCAGCCGACGCTGTATGCCATCGGGTATGCGCATTTGGATACGGAGTGGAGGTGGGAGTATCCGCAGGTGATCCAGGAGTATCTGCGCAAGACGATGGAGGATAACTTCAAGCTGTTCGACAAGTATCCGAACTATACGTTCAACTTCAGCGGGGCGAATCGCTATCGGCTGATGAAGGAATATTTTCCTGCGGACTACGCGAAGCTGCAGGGATATGTGAAGCAGGGGCGTTGGTTCCCGGCGGGCTCTTCGATGGAAGAAGGCGACGTGAATGCGCCGAATGCGGAGGCGCTGATCCGGCAGGTGCTGTATGGGAATAACTGGTTCCGCAAAGAGCTGGGCACTTCGAGCGCGGAGTATATGCTGCCGGATTGCTTTGGGTTTCCGTCGTCGCTGCCTTCGATCCTGGCGCATGCGGGCGTGAGGGGATTTTCGACACAGAAGCTGACGTGGGGTTCGGGCTCGTATGTGGGTGGGCCGCAGTCGATTGAGAATACGCCGGTGGGTACGCCGTTCAATGTGGGTGTGTGGGTGGGTCCGGATGGGAGTCAGGTGATTGCGGCGCTGAATCCGGGTGCGTATGGCAGCGACGTGACTACCGATCTGAGCCAGCCGCTTCCCGCGCCTGCGCCGGATGCTGCGATTGTAGAACTGCAGGCGAAGCTGGCTGCGCTACAGCAGAAGCGGCAGGAGGCGCAGAAAAATGGTACGCGGATGAGCCCGGAGGATGGCCGAGCGTTCCAGCAGACGCGCAGTGAACTGGATGTTGCCATGAAGGCGCAGAAAGATGCCGCAGCGGCGAGGTTCCAGGAGGATTGGGCTGGCCGTGTGTTGAATAACGGCAAGGCTACAGGCATCTTCGCGGACTACCACTACTTCGGCACGGGCGATATTGGTGGTGCGCCGGAAGAGAAGAGGGTGCAGCGGATCAATGGCATTATCGGCAAGGAGTCAGTGGCGTTTCCGGTGGGCGGCGGCGGAGGACGCGGTGTGCAGCAGACCCTGGGCGCTCCGGTAAAGGCGGGCGAAGGGCCGGTGCATGTGATCTCGGCTAAGGCAGATCAGATGTTTATCGATATCACGGACCAGCAGGCTGCTCTGCTGCCGCGTTATACGGGTGAGCTGGAGCTGATTAATCACTCGGCTGGATCGCTGACTTCGGAGGGGTATCAGAAGCGGTGGATTCGGCAGCAGGAGATATTGGCTGACGCTGCGGAGAAATCTTCGATTGCGGCGTCGTGGCTGGGCGCGCGGGCGTATCCGATGGACCGGCTGAATGCGGCGTGGACGCTGACGATGGGTTCACACTTTCACGATCTGGCTGCGGGTACGGCTACGCCGCGTTCGTATAACTTTGCGTGGAACGACGATGTGATTGCGATGAACCAGTTCGCGGATGTGCTGCGGGATGGCACCGAGGCAGTTGCCGCGGGGATGAATACGAAGGTGAAGGGCACGCCGATTGTGGTGTTCAATTCGTTGAACATTCCGCGCGAGGATGTGGTGGAAGCGGACGTGAAGCTGGAGGGTAAGGGCGTTCGTGTCACGGGTCCGGACGGAGCGGTGGTTCCTGCACAGGTGAAGGACGGCAAGGTCGTGTTCGTGGCGAAGGCTCCTTCGGTGGGTTATGTGGTGTATGACGTGGAGGCCGGTAAGGAATCGGACAAGGGTTCCGCGCTGCATGTTAGCGATCATGAGCTGGAGAATGAGTATTACAAGGTGAAGATCAATGCGGATGGAGATGTGGCAAGCATCTTCGATAAGAAGCTGGATAAGGAGCTGCTTGCTTCGCCGGCGCGGTTGGCTATTTCGTATGACAATCCTTCGCAGTGGCCGGCGTGGAATATGGATTGGGAGCAAGAGACTGCGGCACCGAAGGAGTATGTCTCCGGACCTGCGAAGGTTCGAGTGGTTGAGGATGGACCGGCTCGCGTGGCGGTAGAGGTTACTCGCGATACGGCGGGATCGCACTTTGTGCAGACGATTCGGCTTTCGGCTGGCGATGCGGGCAAGCGCGTGGAGTTTGCCAATGCGATCGATTGGAAGACGCAGGAGTCGAACCTGAAGGCGACGTTCCCGCTGACGGCGGATAATGAATATGCGACGTACAACTGGGATATCGGTACGATCTCGCGGCCTACAGAGGATCCGAACAAGTTCGAGGTGCCTTCGCACCAGTGGATCGATCTGACGGATGCGAGCGGGACCTTTGGCGCGACGATTCTGACGGACGATAAGAATGGGTCGGATAAATCGAATGATCATACAATCCGGCTGACCTTGCTGCGGACACCCGGGACCAGGGGCGGATACCACGACGAGGCCACGCAGGATATTGGGCATCACGAGTTTGTATTCGGATTTACCGGACACGCTGATGGATGGCGCGAGGCGCAGACGGACTGGCAGGGGCAGAGGCTGAACGATCCGCTGATGGCGTTTGAGGTGACAAAGCATGATGGCGGGCTGGGCAAGAGCTTCTCGCTGATGCATGTGAGCAATCCGCGGATTCGCGTGCTGGCGGTGAAGCAGGCCGAGCAGAGCGATGAGGTGATCGTGCGGCTGGTGGAGCTGGATGGCAAGCCGCAGCAGGATGTACACGTGGCGTTTGCCGACAAGATCACCGAGGCGCGCGAGGTGAATGGGCAGGAGCAGCCGGTTGGTCCTGCGAAGGTGAGTGCGGGTGAGCTGGTGACCTCGTTCGGGGCATATCAGCCGCGTACTTTTGCCTTGCGGATGCGGCACTCTTCCACCAACGTGATGGCGACTACATCGCAGCCGGTGGAGCTGAAGTATGACGTGGCTGCCGCTACGAACGATGGCGGGAAATCGACCAGCGGCTTCGACGGCAAGGGGAATGCGCTGCCGGCGGAGATGCTGCCGAAGGAGATCGTCTTCAACAATGTTCGCTTTGAGTTGCCGCAGGCTGCGACTGGCACGATGAACGCTGTGACGGCTGCGGGCCAAACAATTAAACTACCTGCTGGACATGCGAATCGCGTTTACCTGCTGGCGGCTGCGACCGATGGCGACCAGAAGGCGACGTTCACCGTCGGCGACAAAAAGACGGAGTTGACGATCGAGAACTGGGGTGGCTTTATCGGGCAGTGGGACAACCGCAGCTGGAGCCTGAACGACGTTGCGCATGATCGGTATGGCGAGATGACGGGGTTGACGCCGGGCTTTATCAAGCGGGACGACCTGGCCTGGTATGCGAGCCATCATCATAATGCTGAGGGCGAGAACCAGGCGTATTCGTACTCTTACCTGTTCGGCTATTCGCTGGAGGTGCCGCCTTCGGCGACGACTCTGACGCTTCCGAATAACGATAAGATTCGCGTTCTGGCGATCTCGGTGGCGGAAGAGACTCCGGCGATTACACCGGTTCATCCGCTGTACGACGTGCTGCCGGTCAAGAGCGAAGTGGCGAGTGTCAACCCGTAACGCCACTGCGAGACTGGACAACCGCAGCGTGCTTTGTGTGAGTTTTGTCGCATGGAGCACGTTGCGATTGCAAAACGCCGGAGAGCCTGAGAAAGACATTCGGTGCGAAGGGCTTTAGGATTGAGAGGCAATGTACCTCGGCAGGGCGAAAGCGAGTTTTGAGAATGCGGATTGGGATAGACCTGGGCGGGACCAAGATTGAAGCGCTGGCGATTGACGATGCTGGCGTGGAGATGATGCGGCATCGTGTGCCTACTCCGCGGGAGTATGGCGAGACGGTGGCGGCTGTGGCTGGTCTGGTGGCGAAGCTGGAAGGCGGGACGGGCCAGACGGCGACGGTTGGGGTGGGCATTCCGGGGAGCATCTCGAAGGTGACTGGAGTGGTGAAGAACTCCAATTGCCTGTGGCTGAATGGGCGACCGTTCGATGTCGATCTGAGCAAGGCGCTGGAGCGCGAGGTGCGGGTAGAAAACGATGCGAACTGCTTTGCGATCTCCGAGGCCACGGATGGTGCGGCGGCGGGCAAGCGGGTAGTGTTCGGCGTGATTCTGGGTACGGGGTGCGGCGGCGGCGTGGTGGTGGATGGGCGCTCGATCAGCGGGCTGAATGGGGTCGGCGGCGAGTGGGGGCACAATCCTCTGCCGTGGGCCACGGCTGAGGAGTATCCGGGGCCTATGTGCTTCTGCCAGAAGCATGGATGTTTGGAGCGATGGATCTCGGGCACGGGTGTGGAGTTGGACTATGTAACGGCGACTGGAATTAACCTTTCGGCGCGTGAGATTGTTGAGGATTTCCATGCCGGGAAGGCTGAGGCTGTTTCCGTGATGGAACGCTTTGAGGATCGGCTGACCAGAGCGCTGGCGCAGGTGATCAACATTCTTGATCCGGATGCGATTGTGCTGGGGGGTGGGCTGTCGAACTTCGCTCATCTCTACGATACGGTGCCGAAGAGGCTGGCGAAGTATGTTTTTGGCAATGAGGCGGCAACGCCTGTGTTGCGCGCTGTGCATGGCGATGCGAGTGGCGTGCGTGGTGCAGCGTGGCTTTGGCCGAATCAGTAAAGAATTTTGATTGGATAAGGAGTGCGGATGATCTGTTCGAATGCGTATAAGTCTTTGGTTGGCGCTTTGGTAGTTTCTGCCTTGTGGGTGGGTGCGCCTGTGTATGGACAGCAAGCTGCTGCTCCGACGGCACCTGTTGCACCAGCGGCAAATGCTCCTGCTCCTCCTCCTGCGCCAAATCCGCAGCCGGCAAGCAATCTTGATCGTGCGAAGTTCGCAGTGCAGGCGATGCAGAAGACTTACACGCTGGATACCGGTCTCTATAAGACGACGGGATGGTGGAATGCGGCGAATGCCATTACGACTCTGGCGGACTATGCGCGGGTGGCGCAGACACATGCGTATGACTGGGTGTTCTCGAACACTTTGTTCGCGGCGCAGAAGAGGTTTCCGGGCTTCATCAATGAGTATTACGACGACGAGGGATGGTGGCTGCTGGCGTGGGTGGACGCCTACGACAACACGCATGATGCGCGCTATCTCGATGCGGCTAAACTGATCTTTCAGGACATGACGTATGGATGGAACGATGAGACCTGCGGCGGCGGCGTGTGGTGGAGCAAGGATCGGCGGAACGATAATGCGATTGAGAATGAGTTGTTTTTAGCTTCGGCGGCTTCGCTGGCGAACAGGACGACCGGGGCGCAGCGTGCGGAGTACCTGGGATGGGCGAAGAAGGAATGGAACTGGTTCTCGCATTCGGGGATGATCAACGAGAAGCACCTGATCAACGATGGACTGAACAAGGAGTGCAAGAATAACGGGGCGAAGACGTGGTCTTACAACCAGGGCGTGATTCTGGGCGGGCTGGTTGAGTTGCACAAGGCGAATCACGATGCGTCGCTGCTGACGCAGGCGAATGAGATTGCGCAGGCGACGATTGCGAACCTGACGGATACGAATGGCGTTCTGCGGGATGGATGTGAGAATCAGCAGCGGCGGAACAATCAGGCCGGGCCGCATTGCGGCGGCGATGCCACGCAGTTCAAGGGAGTGTTTGTGAGGAACCTGCGCATGCTGGCTGCGGCTGATCCGCATGGATCGCAATATAACGGGTTCATCCAGAAAAATGCGGACAGCATATGGAGCCAGACTGGGCCGGATTCATATCAGCTGGGCGAGGGCTGGGCTGCTCCGTTTGGCGGGGTGAACGCGAGCACGCAGAGTTCGGCGCTGGATGTGCTGGTTGCGGCTGCGGCGATTTCGCACAAGTGAATGCTGGGCTCAGCGCGGCTTAGAGCAAACGCTGCGTGGAGCTCAACCTTGCTTATGCGGCGCTTTGCGTCGAGCGGGAACCATCAGCAAATGTGTAATAAATAGTTAGCCCGCGTTGGAGTTTGTAAGCGTCCTTTTCTGAGTCCGGCGACAAATCGCATCGAACGCGGAGCTGCGAAAGGTAAATGCATGTTCCTCCCCAAGCGGTCTAAGGTGCGTTGCCTTGTTTTGTTGGGCGTGCTCCTTGCAGGGTTTCAGGTGTCGCTTCCCGTATATGGGCAGGACACGGGAGAGATCAGGCTTCAGGTGAAGGACCCGGCCGGAGTAGCTTTGCCAGCCAGTGGGCGGCTGAGTGGGCATAGGACCAACCGCACATTTCATACAAATGCGGACGGTTCTTTATCCCTGAGTGGGCTGGCGCCGGGGCGTTATAGGGTGGAGATATCGAGGCCTGGGTTTGCGCTGGGTGTGATCGAGGTCAGGCTCGAGCCGGGCGGTTCGGTTTCGCGCGAAGTTTCGTTGTCAATTCGCGGCGCGTCATCAAGTGTGACGGTAGTCTCGCCTACGCCGATTGGGCTTGCGGATCAATCGCTGGATGAGATTCCGGTAACGGTGCGAGGTGTGACGGCGAAGCGGCTGGAGGACAGCAATGCTCTCGATCTTTCGGACGTGATGAACAAGCGGTTGATGGGTGTTTCGATCACAGAGAACCAAGGGAATCCATTCCAGCCGGATATCAGCTTTCGCGGGTATACGGCGTCCCCCTTGCTGGGGACCCCGGAAGGGCTTTCAGTGTACGTGGACGGGGTGAGGCAGAATCAGCCATTTGGAGATGTGGTGGCGTGGGACTTGATCCCGAAGGTGGCGATCCAGGATATGGCGCTGATTCCTGGCTCCGATCCGGTGTACGGGTTGAATACGCTGGGCGGGGCTGTTTCGGTGGAGACGAAGAGCGGGCTTAGCGCGCCGGGTGGTTCGTTGCAGATTACGGGTGGGAAGTTTGGACGCAGGGCTGGCGAAGCCGAGTTGGGCGGCTTGTTGCCTGATGGGTTCAACTACTATCTGGCGGCAAATCTTTATCGGGAAGATGGATGGCGGCAGTACTCTCCTTCTGAGGTAAGGCAGTCGTTTGCGAAGCTGGGATGGAGCGACGCGAAGACGAGCGTGTATCTTGCTGGGGCCTATGCGGACAACTGGCTGACCGGAAATGGGACGGCGGATTTTCGTTTTCTTCCGGGGGATTACACGCGGGTTAATACGATTCCGGATATTACATGGGATCGTTCTCCGTCGTTGACTTTGAATGCGACCCACTCGGTGAGGGATGGACTTAGTTTTTCGGCGAATGCTTACTACCGTTATGTCCGGACGGACAGCACGAATGGAGATTTGAACAATGATTCGTTCGATCAATCTTTGTACAACTTGAGCAAGACCGATATAGCTGCGCTTACGTCGGCGGGGTATACCGGATTCCCGACTACAGGAACGGCGGCTACGGAGCCTTTTCCGTTCTGGCGCTGCCTTGCGCAGTCGCTGGAGGGAGCAAATGGCGAGCCTTCGGAGAAGTGCAATGGCGTTGTGACGCGGACTGCCGACAGGCAGAACAGCTATGGGCTTTCGGGGCTGGTGAGCTGGCGCACACTACACAATCGCCTTGCAGCGGGCGCTGCGTGGGACCGGGGCACCTCGAGTTATCGGCAGCTGTCGCAGTTGGGGTATCTCAATCCAGACAATGTATCGTTTACTCTGATTCCGGTGTTCCTGGATGGGACGGTTTTTTCTAACGGGGATCCTGTGGATACGCGTGCGCAGCTGCATGGGACGGAGAACACTCGCAGCTTTTATGCGACCGATACGATCTCCTACGGGGCATGGAATGTGACCCTCTCGGGACGGTACAACCATACATCGCTGGATAACGTGGATTATCTGCCGGTGTCTTCCGCGCGTGGAAACCTGACCAGCCATAATGCTTTTCAGCGATTCAATCCGGCTGCTGGATTTGCTTACAGGATTTCGAATTTGCTGAATGCTTATTTCAATTACAGCGAGGCGAGCCGCGCGCCTACGTCGATTGAACTCGGATGTGCCGATCCGGCGGAGCCCTGCAATCTGCCAAACGCGCTGGTAAGTGATCCTCCGCTGAAGCAGGTTGTATCGCGTGCGTTTGAGGTTGGGACGCGGAGCAATGAGGGAGGGACGCTGCATTGGAGCGCGGACTACTTCTTCGGACAGAATTACGACGATCTGCTGTTTGTGGCTTCGCAGCAGACGGGGTTCGGATACTTTTTAAATTTTGGCAAGACACGGCGGGATGGGGTGGAACTGGAACTAAGTAAGGATTGGCGGCATTGGAGCGCAGGCGGCAACTATACGTTTTTGAATGCCACGTACCAGAGCGAGCAGACCGTCGATGGGCACAGCAATAGTACGAACGACAGTGCGATGGCAGGGCAGCCCGGGTTGGATGACGACATTCACATCGTGCCGGGCGACTTTATTCCGCAGGTGCCGCGTAATACGCTGAAGGTCTTTGGCGAGTACAGACCGACGTCGAAGCTTTCAGTGGAGTTGGATGTCCTGGCAGAGGGATCCTCGTTTGCGCGAGGGAATGAGAATAACCTCGACCAACCGGATGGGGTTTACTACCTGGGGAAGGGGAGGTCGGCTGGATATGGCGTTGCCAATGTGGGAGCGAGGTATCAGGTGGCGTCGCGGGTGCAGCTCTTTGTGCAGATGAACAATTTGCTGGATAAGCACTATTCGACGGGGGCGCAGCTTGGGGTGAGTCCGTTTGATAACAACAATCGCTTTGTTGCGCGCCCATTTGGGACACCGTACGGTACTGCGGATGGGGATATTCCGATTCGTACGTCGACGTTTCTGGCTCCGGGTACGCCGTTCAATGTCTATGGTGGATTGAAATTTACGTTGTGGAAGCGGTAGGAGTATGCGGGCGCTGGACTGGCTGGGAATGGCGGTTTGCTAACTGCGATCTCGCGGTGAAGAGAGCGCGGGCGTGGGCATCCGGGGGCGGTATGGGTTCTGATTCCGGTGCATTGCCAGACGGCGGTCGATCTATATACCATGTGATGATTCACAGGAGCATCCATGGGAACGGTAGCTATTCCGCCGGTAGAGAAGACGAACGGCCAAAAGCCGGTCAAGGGTAAACGTAAGGCAGAGTTGCCGGTAGACGACGATCTTGGTTCGGATGAGCTTGCGGCGATTCTCGCCAGCTTGCAGGTGATGCGGGAGGGTAATTTCTCTGTTCGGCTTCCGGTGTCGTGGACGGGGTTGAAGGGCAAGATCGCGGACACGTTCAACGACATCATCGCGGCCAATGAGCGGATTGCGGGTGAGTTGAAGCGGGTGGGGCAGGCGGTTGGAAAAGAAGGCAGGACGCGGGAACGGACGCGCTTTCAGCATCTGCGCGGGTCGTGGGGCGAGATGGAGGTTTCCGTCAACACGCTGGTTGAGGACCTGCTGCGGCCGACGACAGAGATGACGCGTACGATTGCCGCTGTTGCACAGGGGAACCTGACGCAGACGGTGCGGCTGGATGTGGGTGGAAGGCCGCTGGAAGGTGAGTTTCTCCGTTCGGCGACGATCGTGAATACGATGATTCAGCAGCTGGGCGTATTTACGGCTGAAGTGACTCGCGTGGCGCGCGAGGTGGGTACGGATGGAAAGCTGGGCGGGCAGGCGCAGGTTCCGGGCGTGGCTGGAACGTGGAAGGATTTGACGGATTCGGTGAACTCGATGGCCAGCAATCTTACGGGCCAGGTGAGAAACATCGCTGAGGTTGCGACGGCTGTGGCGAGCGGCGATCTTTCGCGCAAGATTACGGTGGACGTGCGTGGAGAGATTCTGCAGCTGAAAGAGGCCATCAACACGATGGTGGATCAGCTTCGTTCGTTCGCTTCGGAAGTTACGCGCGTGGCTCGCGAGGTGGGAACGGACGGAAAGCTGGGCGGGCAGGCTGTGGTTCCGGGCGTGGCTGGGACGTGGAAGGATCTTACCGACTCGGTGAACGCGATGGCCGGCAACCTGACGGCGCAGGTGAGAAACATTGCCGAGGTGACGACGGCTGTGGCGCGTGGCGATCTTTCGCGCAAGATTACGGTGGACGTAAAGGGAGAGATTTTAGAACTGAAAGACACCATTAATACGATGGTGGATCAGCTGAATGCCTTCGCCGGTGAAGTGACGCGTGTGGCGCGTGAAGTAGGTACGGAAGGAAAGCTGGGCGGGCAGGCGCAGGTGCTGGGCGTAGGCGGAACGTGGAAGGACCTTACCGAGAATGTGAATTTCATGGCCAGCAATCTGACTGGCCAGGTGCGGAATATCGCCGAGGTTGCTACGGCTATTGCGAATGGCGATCTCTCGCGCAAGATCACGGTGGACGTGCGCGGCGAGATTCTGCAGTTGAAAGAGACGCTGAACACGATGGTGGATCAGCTCAACCGGTTCGCTGGTGAAGTGACGCGTGTGGCTCGCGAGGTGGGAACGGAAGGGCGGCTGGGCGGACAGGCCAATGTGCCGGGCGTTGCGGGTACGTGGAAGGATTTGACTGACTCGGTGAACTCGATGGCCGGAAACCTGACCGGCCAGGTTCGTAATATCGCCGAGGTGACTACGGCTGTGGCGCGAGGCGATCTTTCGCGCAAGATTACTGTGGACGTGAAGGGCGAAATTCTGGAGCTGAAGAACACCATCAATACGATGGTGGATCAGCTGAATGCGTTTGCAGGTGAAGTAACGCGCGTGGCTCGCGAGGTGGGTACGGAAGGGAAGCTGGGTGGGCAGGCACAGGTTTCTGGCGTTGCGGGAACGTGGAAGGATTTGACCGACTCGGTGAACTTTATGGCCGGCAACTTGACGGCGCAGGTTCGTAATATCGCCGAGGTTGCGACGGCTGTGGCGCGTGGCGATTTGTCGCGCAAGATTGCGGTGGATGTGCGCGGCGAGATCCTGGAGCTGAAAGATACGCTGAACACGATGGTGGATCAGCTGCGGTCGTTTGCCGGCGAAGTGACGCGTGTAGCGCGTGAGGTGGGAACGGACGGCAAGCTGGGTGGGCAGGCGCAGGTGCCGGGTGTTGCGGGAACGTGGAAGGATCTGACGGACAACGTGAACTTCATGGCTGGGAACCTGACCGGCCAGGTTCGCAATATCGCCGAGGTTGCTACGGCTATCGCGAACGGCGATCTTTCGCGCAAGATTACGGTGAACGTGAGCGGCGAGATTCTGCTGCTGAAGGACACGCTGAACACGATGGTGGATCAGCTGAATGCGTTCGCCGGTGAAGTGACGCGTGTGGCTCGCGAGGTGGGTACGGAAGGACGGCTGGGCGGACAGGCGAATGTGCCGGGCGTTGCGGGCACGTGGAAGGATCTCACTGACTCGGTGAACTCGATGGCCGGAAACCTTACCGGCCAGGTTCGTAACATCGCCGAGGTGACTACGGCTGTGGCGCGAGGCGATCTTTCGCGCAAGATTACCGTCGACGTAAAGGGCGAGATTCTGGAGCTGAAGAATACCATCAATACGATGGTGGATCAGCTGAATGCGTTTGCTGCTGAAGTGACGCGCGTGGCTCGCGAAGTAGGTACGGAAGGCAAGCTGGGCGGGCAGGCGCAGGTTCCGGACGTTGCGGGTACGTGGAAAGATCTTACGGACAACGTCAACGTGATGGCGGTGAACCTGACTGAGCAGGTGCGAGGCATCGTCAAGGTTGTGACGGCGGTAGCGAACGGAGAGCTGACGCAGAAGCTGACCGTGAATGCGAAGGGCGAAGTTGCTGCGCTCGCAGAGACGATCAACAATATGACGAACACGCTGGCTACCTTCGCTGACCAGGTTACGACGGTGGCGCGTGAAGTGGGCGTAGAAGGCCGGCTGGGCGGACAGGCGAATGTGCCCGGTGCGGCGGGTACGTGGAAGGATTTGACAGGTAACGTCAATCTGCTTGCGGACAACCTGACGAACCAGGTTCGCGCTATCGCGGAGGTGGCGACGGCTGTTACGAAGGGCGATTTGACGCGGTCGATTCAGGTGGATGCGAAGGGCGAGGTTGCGGACCTGAAGGACAACCTGAACACCATGATCGACAACCTGCGGTTGACGACGGACCGCAATACGGAACAGGACTGGCTGAAGACGAACCTGGCGCGATTCACGAGCATGTTGCAGGGGCAACGCGAACTGACTACGGTGGGGCGCATGTTGCTGTCCGAGCTGGCGCCGCTGGTGAATGCGCAGCAGGGCGTGCTGTACCAGATGGAGGCGGACGTACCGGGGAGCATGATGTTGCTGTCGTCGTTTGCCGACTCGGCCGAGGGGCATCAGGAGATCGTGAAGGTGGGCGAAGGGCTGGTCGGTCAGTGTGCGATCGAGAAGCGGCGCATGCTGGTCTCGGATCTGCCGGCAAATACGGTGCCGATTCGGTCGGGACTCTTCGAGTCAGTGCCGCGCAACGTCATCGTCCTCCCTGTGCTGTTCGAAGATCGTGTGAAGGCGGTGATTGAACTTGCGAGCTTGAACATCTTTACACCGTCGCATCTTGCGTTCCTTGAGCAATTGACCTCGGGCATCGGTATCGTGCTGAACAGTATTGAAGCGACGATGCAGACGGAAGGGTTGCTGAAGCAGTCGCAGCAACTGGCCGGCGAGCTGCAGACGCAACAGAAAGAGCTGCAGCAGACGAATGAACAGCTGGCGCAGAAGGCGAAGCAGCTGGCCGAGCAGAATGCCGAGGTGGAACGCAAGAACCAGGAGATCGAACAGGCTCGCGGGGCGCTGGAAGAGAAGGCAAAGGAGCTGGCGCTTACGTCGAAGTACAAATCGGAGTTCCTGGCGAATATGTCGCACGAGCTGCGTACGCCGCTCAACAGTATTCTTGTGCTGGGCCAACAGCTGGCGGATAACCCGGACACGAACCTTACGCCGAAACAGGTTGAATTTGCACGCACGATTCATGGCGCCGGCACTGACCTGCTTAATCTGATCAGCGATATTCTCGACCTCTCGAAGATCGAGTCGGGGACTGTTTCGGTGGAGGCGGAGGAGGTCTTCTTCGGCAGCTTGATTGAGATGGTGGCACGTCCGTTCCGGCACGATGCAGAGAATCGCAAGCTGACGTTTGACGTTGAGACGGACCCGCAGCTGACGCGGAGCCTGGTGACGGATTCGAAGCGGCTGCAGCAGGTGCTTAAGAATCTCCTTTCGAATGCGTTCAAGTTTACGGAGCAAGGCGGGGTTCGTCTGGCGGTCTCGGCGGTTACGAGCGGCTGGACAGCAAAGCATCAGATTCTAAGCAATGCTGGTTCCGTTGTGGCTTTCGAGGTGTCGGATAGCGGCATCGGCATTCCGGTTGAAAAACAGAGGATCATCTTCGAGGCGTTCCAGCAGGCGGATGCGGGTACGAGCCGCAAGTATGGCGGAACGGGTCTTGGGCTGGCCATCAGTCGCGAACTTGCGAGCCTGCTGGGCGGCGAGATCCAGCTGAAGAGTACGCCTGGAAAGGGCAGCACGTTCACGCTGTATCTGCCGCAGACTTATGTTGGACCGTTGACGCAGATGATCAGCACGGATAGCTATTCGCAGGACAAGCGGCGCCTGGAACTTCCGTCGGTGATTACGGCGATTGAAGACCCTGCGGAGGTGCTGCAGGATGATCGGAACGATATCCAGCCGGGCGACGCAATCCTGCTGATCGTCGAAGACGACATTCACTATGCGCGTATCTTGTGCGATCTTTCGAGAGCGGAAGGGTTCAAGGTTCTAGTGGCGTTTCGCGGTACCGACGCGCTTACGCTGGCGAAGGAGTTTCATCCGACGGCGGTGTCGCTGGATGTTTCGCTGCCGGACATGCTGGGCTGGACGGTGCTGAACCATCTGAAGCAGGATCCGGCGACGCGGCATATTCCGGTGCAGATGCTTACGCTGGATGAAGACTGGCACCATGGACTTTCGCATGGCGCATTTGCTTTCGTTACGAAGCCGACTACGAATGAAGGGTTGACGGCAGCGATTGCGCGTATTCGCGAGTATTCAACGCCGCGCCGGAAGCGGTTGCTGGTGGTTGAAGATGAACCGGCGCAGCAGATCAGTATCCGGGCGTTGCTGGAACACGATGATATCGATGTTCGCGTGGTATCGACTGGCTCTGAGGCGCTGACGGCTGTTGCAGAAGAGATGTTCGACTGTGTTGTGCTGGATCTGCGTCTGCCGGATATGACGGGCTTCGAGCTGCTTGACCGGCTGGTGGAATCGCCTGCGGGAAGCGAGCTGCCGGTGGTTGTCTTCACGGGACGAGACTTGTCGGCGGAGGAGGATGCGCGGCTGCATATGCTTGCACGCAGCGTGATCGTGAAGGATGTTGAATCGCCGGAACGGCTGCTGGATGAGACGGCGCTGTTCCTGCACCGCGTTGTGGCCGATCTGCCGGAAGAGAAGCGGAAGATGCTGGACCGTCTGCATCAATCCGATGAAGCACTGGTGGGAAGGAAGGTGCTGATCGTTGATGACGACGTGCGGAACATCTTCGCACTGAGCAGCGTGCTGGAGCGTCGCGGGATGAGCGTGTTGACGGCGGGGACGGGACGCGAGGCGATTGCCACGGTGGAATCGACCGACGATCTGGCAATCGTGCTGATGGACATCATGATGCCGGAGATGGACGGTTATGAAACGATGCAGGTTATTCGCCAAAATCCGCAATTCCGGCGGCTGCCGATTATTGCATTGACGGCGAAGGCGATGAAGGGCGATCGCGAGAAGTGCCTGGAGGCAGGTGCCTCCGAGTACCTGGCGAAGCCGGTCAACACGGAACAGCTGCTGTCGGCGCTAAGAATGTGGCTTTACCGGTAATATTAAGGATGCATGGGTACGTTCGACCGGACGCTTACGGGTCGAAAAGGAAGATGATGAACGAGCAGGACCAGGCAAATATTTTGATGGTGGACGATCAGCCGGGCAAGCTGATGAGCTACGAGGCCATCCTGGGTCCGCTCGGCGAAAATCTGATCAAGGCGAAGTCGGCTCGCGAGGCGCTCGATCATCTGTTGCATCATGATGTTGCTGTTGTGCTGATGGATGTGAGCATGCCGGAGATTGATGGCTTTGAACTTGCGGACATGATGCGGCAGCATCCCCGGTTTCAAAAGACGGCGATCATCTTCATCTCCGCGGTTCATCTGACGGATCTCGATCGCATCAAGGGATATCGGAGCGGCGCAGTCGACTATATATCGGTGCCGGTGGTGCCGGAGTTGCTTCGCGCCAAGGTGGGGGTTTTCTCTGAACTGCATCGTAAGACGCGACAGTTGGAGCGATTGAACCTGGAGCTGGAGAGACGCGTTGAAGAGCGTACCGAGCAGCTCCGCCGGAGTGAAGAGAAGTTGCGTGAGCGGGCCGATCTGCTGGAGCTTGCCACGGAAGCGATCATGGTGCGCGATCTGAATGGCACTCTGCTCTATTGGAACTCGGGGGCGGAAGCGTTGTATGGCTGGCCGCGCGAAGAAGTGCTTGGAAAACCGCTCCATGAGCTTCTACAGACGAAGTTCCCGATGTCTTTCCTGGACATCCAGGCCGAACTTGCCGAGACCGGTGCATGGCGAGGGAATCTGGTTCAATACACGCGCGAAGGCCATGAAGTGGTGGTGGGATGCAGAAAGGCGCTCAAGGCGGAAGGCAATGCGATCCTCGAGATCAATCGGGATATTACGTCGCAGTTGAAGGCGGAAGATGCGCTTCGCAAAACCGAACGGCTGGCGGCCATGGGACGGGTGGCTGGCATTATCGCTCACGAGATTAACAACCCGCTTGAGGCGATTACAAATACGTTCTATCTGCTGCGCGATCATCCGTCGCTGGATGACGAGGCACGTTACTACGCCAAGCTGGGTGAAGAGGAGCTGCATCGAGTGGCTCACATCACGCGACAGACGCTTGGGTTTTACAGGGAGTCGAAGCATCCGGTGGAAGTATCGATCTCGACGATGCTGGACGAGATTCTTGAATTGCAGATGCGGCGGATGGAGTTCGACAAGGTTGAGTTGGAGAAGCAGTATCGAACGACGGGAACGATTCGTGGATTTCCAGTGGAGCTGAAGCAGGTGTTTCTGAATTTGATCGGCAACGCCGTGCAGGCGATGCCGGATGGGGGGCGCCTGCGTTTGCACGTCTTTGAGGCGCCGAATCGAGCGAATCAACGCGCGGGTGTTTGCATCTCGATTTGCGATACGGGTACGGGGATCGACGCGGAGCATGCGAAGCATCTGTTCGAGCCTTTCTTTACGACTAAGTCGACGAAGGGTACGGGGCTTGGGCTGTGGATCAGTAAAGGCATTGTTCAGAAGTACGGTGGGACGATCCGGTTCCGCAGCGTATCGCTGGCGGGGCGCAATATTACCTGCTTCCAGGTCTTTTTGCCGGAGGCTGAGTTTGAGCGGCCGGAGGTTCATGGACTGCCTGTCGGTGAAGAGCTAGCGGTTGCCGCGGTGGCTCATGGGAGCTGACGGCATTACCATTCTTTGCGTCGACGACGAAGACATTCCAAGAATGCTTCGCAGGCTGATTCTGCAGAAGCAGGGGTATAACGTGCTGGTTGCTTCGTCGGGTGCAGAGGCTTTGGAAGTGCTGGCAGGGGGCGGTATCGACCTGGTGCTATCGGATCAGATGATGCCCGGGATGACTGGCACGGACTTGATCAAATCTGTCAAAGCGAGCAATCCGTCGATGCCCGCGATTCTGGTCTCCGGCGTAAATGAAATTCCCGTGGATGCGGCGTACGCAGACCGATTTGTGAGCAAGGTCGGTGGTCCCGAGTTGCTTTTCCAGTCGGTTGCCGAGGTGCTGCGGCAGTATGGGCACGACCTTGAACACAAGGCTTGACGACACCAAGCCTGTGGGTTTAGCCCAGTTCTGGCACTGCGATTTTCTTTGGATGAAAATGGCTCCTGAGGTAGGACTCGAACCTACAACCCTTCGGTTAACAGCCGAATGCTCTGCCATTGAGCTACTCAGGAATATTGCATATGTGCCGCGTCTATGGACTTCGCCGCACAACTCTTCGACTATAACAAACCGTGGGGGCTGGGTCAAAAGGCTCGTTGCGCCACCTGCGCGGCGGTGGGTGATCGCATGTGTTCTTTGAAGGTGGTGCGGCGAGAATTACGGGGGAGCGAGGGTGGCGTCGTGGGTGTGCGGGGTGAGGCGGCGCACCAGGAATTGCTGGATGACATTTTGCAAAGCGGATGCTCCGATGCCAATGGCTGTGCCTTCGAGGATGAGGCGCGTTCCACTGCGGTTGACGGCGGGATAGTAGAGGTTCGACAAGGCTGAGGCCATGGCGCCGCCGCCAATGCCAGAGTAGTCGGGCTGCCAGTGCTGGTTGTCTCCGCGGCAGACGACGGACATGGCGAGGGCGTAGAGGACACGGGCGGGGACAGTGCCGTCGGTTTTGTAGAAGTATCGTGGGTCCTGCTTGAGGAGCACGGGCAGGACGGCGTTACCGAGGAGTGTGCTGGTCACAACGGTTCCGTAGGCTGCCGCGTAGCGTTTGCCGAAGGCCTGGGCGCCTTGTCCCCAGTTGAAGAGATGGTCTGCCTGCTGGATTCCTGCGGCGGCGCCGGTGAAGACGAAGGTGACGGGATCGACCATTGTGACCAGGGCCATCTGGTACTTCTGCTTTGCGTTGAGGGGCTCGGAATCGGTGAGATAGCTGACGTAGAAGTTGGGGAAGACGCCGAGGACGCGCTGTTTTTCTTCGATCTCGACCTGGGCCTGGGCGATGTCGGTTTGTGAGGCGTTGACGTTGATATTGGTGGAGGAGGCTACGGTGAGGACTATGGCAGGAAGGTCGCTGGTTGCGCCGGGATCGAAGTTGCCTGCGATGTGGGCCAGGGAGAAGCCGTCGGCGGTAATGGAGAGAGTGTAGGGCCCGGGCGCTACGTTGATGAAGGTGAAGTGGCCTTCGGGCGTGGTGAGTGTGGTGGCAGTTGGCGCGGCGGGTTGAGTTATTGAGATATGGGCGTTCGGGATGGCGGCGCCGTCGGTGTCGGTGATTGCGCCGGTGAGCGAGGCTGCGGTGGTGGGTGCGAGTGCGACGGGGGTCTGCGGCGCTTCCGGCAGCTCGGCGGCGAGGGTACGCAGCGTGCAGGCTACGAGGAGCAGAGGCAGAGCGAAGGAGGTGCGTCGTTGATACAGCGTGCGGATCACGTTGGATGATTCTATGGGGCAGAGGGCGCTTGTGGCGATGGAACTTGCGGGGGATGGGTTTGCGTATTGGTTCAAGGGATGGCGCACGGCTGTTAGTGTGGAGGAGGTGCGGAGGAGACGGAAATGTTGAAGCGGTTTGAGTATGCGCATGTGGCGGAGGGGATAGCGCGGCAGGCGGGGGCGCTGCTGCGAGGGTTCTATGAGAAGGGCGTGGCTATGGAGTACAAGGGCGACGTGGACCTGGTGACGGAGGCGGATCGGGCTAGTGAGGCGCTGATTCGCGAGCGGCTTACGGCGGCGTTTCCTGGGCACGGAATCTTCGGTGAAGAGGGCACGCGGGAGCAGATGGAGAGTGAGTTTCGCTGGTATGTCGATCCTCTGGATGGGACTACGAACTTTGCTCATGGCTTTCCGGCTTTCTGCGTGGTGATGGGGTTGGAGCGACGAGCTGCCGGGTTGGCGGCGGATGAGGATGGCGAGATGGTGGCGGGTGTGATCTACGATCCGCTGCGGGACGAGATGTTCTCGGGCGAACGCGGGCGAGGTGCGTGGCTGAATGGGCGGCAGCTGCATGTGTCGAAGACGACGACGCTGCAGGAGTCGCTGATCGCTACGGGGTTTCCTTCGCATAAAAGGCACCGATCGCCGAATGTGCATTTCTACCAGGAGTTCACGCTGCGATCTCATGGGGTTCGGAGGGCTGGGTCGGCGGCGCTGGATATGGCGTATGTGGCCTGCGGAAGGCTGGATGGGTTCTGGGAGTTCAAGCTGAATCCGTGGGATACTTCGGCGGGATACCTGCTGGTGGAGGAGGCGGGTGGTGCGGTGACGCATGTGGATGGCGGGAGGTTTACTCTGGACTCGCGTGAGGTGCTGGCTACGAATGGAGTAATTGCTGGCGAGATGCGGCATCTGTTTGCGGAGATGTTTGCGGGGAGAGGGTTGGAGGAGATTCCTACGCCGGCGGAGTTTGCGGCTCAGCGGGCTGCGGAGGGGCGGTAGGCTGTGGCTTGGAGGGTTGGGAGAACGAGGTTGTTGTTGGGTGCTGAAGGAGGGCATGCTCCCGGGGCTGAAGCCCCTTGATCTCTTGGGTGGGCGGGGAGACCCAAGGCTGAAGCCTTGGGGTACCTGGAAGCATTGGGGTCTGGGTTGGCGGGGGGCGCGGCGTCGGTGGGATTGTTGGCGTGTGGGGTGGGTGCGGCGTCTGCGGGGTCTTGGCTGGGTGCGGAGGTGGGGTGATTTGCGGCGGCTGCGGTCTGGCGTCTTTTTTCTGCGGTGGCTTTTTCTTCTTCGGTTAGGGCGAAGAGGCCGGTGAAGGGGTAGGCGGGGTCTTGGGTTGGGTCTGTGGTTGGGGCGAGGCTTGGGTCGATGGTTGGGGAACGCAGGTCCTTCGACTTCGCTGCGCTTCGCTCAGGATGACAATTTTTTGTGGCGCATGAAGTGCTGCTTTGCTCAGGTTGATAGGGGTTTTCGGTGGGTGGTCCGTGGTATTCGGCTTGTGGGGCCAGGTCTCCGAGGTGGGGGTGGTGGGTGAAGGCTTCGATCTGGGGTGGGGTTTGGGCGGTATCAGAAGCAGATCCCCTTCGGGGATGACAAGCCAAATCCTGATTGGAGGTTTGGGCGGTTCTGGCGGTGGAGGGATGGATTGCGGCTGGGTCGGCGAGGGTGGGGTGGGTTCGGCGGGCGAGGTTTAGGCTGGCTTCGCGGAGGACGTGGAGGAGGGCGGCGGCTCGTTTGAGGTCGATGTCGCCGCCGGCTATGCGGGCGTAGAGGTCGTTGAGGGCTAGCTGGAGG
>DASZBW010000006.1:0-3512 GCA_035943695.1 Acidobacteriaceae bacterium
CATTTGGCAATACTGTTGTTGAGTGGTTGAGCGCAGATGCGCAAACGACAGTAAATGACAAACGGCAGCGGAGCAATAACAAGCTCAGGAGACTCAGGGATCGCAGTCAGCGCGGCAGTACTCAGCTTTCCGCTTGCGCTGAGGTGTGTTGCCATTTGGACTGGATTGAGCTTCCCCTTCAACTGTTCCTCCTTGACCAGCTCAGCCTGTGAAGTGAGAGTCTTCTGCAGCTTGTCCTGCACACCGCGCTCCTCCTTCTCGTAGAAGGAGTTGAAGTCTTTCACATCCTTTGGCACGAGCTTCGTCTCAATGGCCTTGCCTCGCGTCGATTCCTGTATGGCGGCTAGGGCGGACACAAGACTCTTGCCCTGGGGGCTGGCGGGGTGAAATTCCCCGCCAACCAGACACTTCTTCAGCAGCCGCGCAGATTGTGCATGAGAAGCAACAACGGCAAAGGGACTCACAAAAGCCTGACGGCGAATAGCAAGTCCTCCATACTTCAGAGGTTGTTCCAGCAGCGCAAGAGAAACCTCACTCACATTGGTCTCCTCAAGTTGCAGGACCTCAAGCGCAGTCTTCTTGGTTTGGGCGTCAAAGAGCAGAGCACCATCCCTGTGTGTCTCCTGGTCGCTCACCCGCAACATGTATCCAAAACGAGGCACGCCACAAATGCGCAGCAGCAGCAAAGCTTCCTGTGGAGGCATCTCAGCGTGCACAAGCAGACGGAACAACTCATCATGCTTGCGCGCGCAGTCCAGCGCGATCTTGCGCATGGCCTCCCGGTCACGGCCCACGGGAGCACCAACCAACTTCACCGCATTACGCTCCACCCTCAACTTTCTTGCTGCAAGCCACTCCGCTGTTGCTGCTGGCAGTGGGTCGTCATCCAGCACCACCGCCTTGCTCTTCTCCAGATTGACCTGACAGCCGATTTTCTTCAACTCTGCAATAAACAAATCAACAGCAGCAGGCACATGCGGAGACAACGCAGAAAAGTAGAGGTGTGCGTCGTCTGAGTATGCGTGCACAATCGTCTCTGGATAGGCCACTTTGACCGCCCGCAGAGGGGTCAGCTGCGCAACACAAAACAGCTTCTGCGAGAACACATCTCCTTGGCGCACGCCCTGCGACGAGGACAGGCGTGTGATAATCTTGCCCTGTGAGTCCTGCAGCCACAGCGGTGACGGGTCACGACCATAAGTCCAGTCAATCATACGCCATGCCGCACGCAGAGCATCACACTGATACGCCGCTGCCACAACATGCTCCCTGTGTATCATCTGAAACGCAGCCGTGATGTCAGTGTTGACAAGCAAGCGGCGCTGGCCGGGTTCTGTGAGCAGCGCCTGCGCCGCCACTGCAACCACCTCCGCCCCTCCGCGCGAGCAGCCAAACTGGCCAGCTTCCTCAAGCCAGTCAGCAAGCTGCTCCTTTGTACCCTCACAAGCGTGAACAGCCGCAAGCTTGAAGAACACCTCCCCCATCGCAATCGGTCTCACACCTCCTTGTGGCTTGCCCAGTGCGATCAGCTTGGCACCTAGAAGATACGGCCGCACATGCTCGTCCAGCGCTCCGTTGCGGATCTGCTGCACCAGCAGAGCAAGTCCTGCAAGGCAGCTGTCATTCGAGGCGAGCAAGCGAACGAGCTGTCCAGTCCACGCAGAGGGACCGGGAGCAGCCCCATCAGCCATTTTTCGCACGAGCTTCACAAAGTTCCTGTCAACCTCAACAACAACAGGGGGGTCGGCATCGAGGGGAAGTTTGGGAAGTGTGTTAGGGTGGGGGCCTAGGGGGTGTAGCCGTTTGACCTCATCAATCAGCTGCGCATCTGACAGCACATTCTCAGCAGGTCGAGCATTGCGCATCAGCGCGGCAGATGCCCGCTTGAGGAACGCACTGCGCGTGAAGGCGACGGCCGTTCGAACCTTCTTCTGGTCATCGTCGAGATTCTTCCAGTGTTCCTCCTGTACCCCCTCCACCTGCGGTCTGAGTTGCCCCGCTTCCTGCTTGAGCTGATGCAAAAGGCTGTGACATTGGGAGGCAATGCTGCCGCCCCCGCGCGCGCGGTGAGTGCGAGGGGGCACGAGCACAAGATCACATAGCGAGAGCACCCTGACCCAGCACGAGCCCTCCCTCTCATTGTCCCCACGCGCATTTGCATCCAAAGCAGTACGAAACAGCAGAGCAGCAGCTTCAAGGAACGGACGGCGGGCTGCGCGGGGAACCATCCGGTATCTTGCACCATGGGACGCGAGTTCACGGGGGGTGGGGATGTTCCACTTGCGGGCCCACTCGATCTCCTCCTTCTCCAGAGCGTCAACACCTGCATCGTGTGGCAGCACAGCGGGCGCGCGAACCACGGGAGGCAGGGAGGGAGGGGGCCGAGCATGCGAGCTGATCCTTCCAGACCGCGGCCTTGCGGGCGGGGGCCCGGGGGGGATCGGTTGGTCCGGCCCGCCCGCATCCTGAGCATCAGCGTCGCGACGCCGAATTTGTCCCACTGCCGCGGCCAGGCGCTGGGGTCGTCCACTTTGACCTGCCACATCAGCGACAGGCACACCGCCAGAAAGAGGAGCGGCAGCAGCATCCGCGGCGGAGGGAGAAGACAACACCGCGACAGGGGCAGGTGGAAGAGGAGGAAGGTTGGCAGGTGCAGGAGGCTGCGCAGCAGGGCAACGCGGGCACGCAGCTGCCCCCTCTGCCAGAGCACATGCTTGGCACAAGGCACAGGCTTCACACTTTCTGCGCAGGTTAGGACATACATTCTTCTTGCACTGAGCACAGACCGCGAGACAATAGGTGTGGTGAGCAGCCGAACAGTCAACACACTCAGCGATATCAGGCGGCACACTCGCGTCCCCACATGTGCGACAGAGAGGAGGGGCGTTGACAATCGCAATCATGTCTGCATCCAGCGCCTCCTGATTGGCCTGCCCGGCGTGTATTTCCTGATCCGCTACTGCTTTGCCGCCCAGCGAGTGGAAGCGAACATTGTGAATGGGGCATTTGTTGCCCATGGTCTTCTTGTCCAGGGCCTCCTGCAGGCAAGCACTGTGTATGGTGTCGTGAATAGCGGGCGAGGGCGGCATCCGGGGGCAGTCTGTCACAGCAGCGTCCTGCAACAGCACAGCCTCCTGGCAGAGCATACATCGCAGCTCGATCTCCTGATCCACAACAACCACAGCACCCAGCAGGTGGAACCGAACATTGTGCGTGGGACAAACGTTGCTGCACTCTCGCTCTTTAATCGCATCAAGCCAGCACGTAGAGTGAACGTTGATGTGCCGCGTGTCTTTGCCTGCACAGTCTGTGAGCGCTGCAGCCTGTTCGGTGACAGGCTTGCGACACAGGCGGCACACAGCAGCGTCAGAACCGCGGCCTCCGCCTCCAGCGCCTCTCTCTCTCCCGTTCCCATTCTCATCCTTTTGTTCCTTGCCCTCGTCCTTCCCCTCCTTTTGTTCTTTCTGCTCTTTTCTCTCTCCTCCTCTGGCGTCACCCGATCCGCCAGACCT
>DASZBW010000007.1:0-10590 GCA_035943695.1 Acidobacteriaceae bacterium
GACTTTGGTTTACTTTATACCCGGATTCTTAAGGCTTCATAGCACTTGGAACATTGTTTTTTACTATTAATAATTCGACTCCCTTCGATAATAATTCGACCCTATACCACTTCACCGCCCGATTCTGCCCACCGCCAAAAAATAATAATTCGACCACGAATTATATTAACCCTATAACTGAGAATTAACTTGATTATATTCTTCGATATTCTATTGAATATTGAAACTTGGAAACTATATAAATATATACTTGGTAAAGAGATAATATCCTACTCTACTTTTTAATATATAACTCAATTCAAATACAAATTTATCAAAATCAGATATACTATCATGTACGAAAATTATGATGATTAGAGGTAGCAATAGTAGTGGCAGTGGCAGTGGCGGTGGCATAGAGAATACACATATTTTTTGGCAAAGTCTATTTGTCATTACTATCTAGTGTGGCCCCTCGATCCCTACGGATGAGAGAGAGCCTTACGATATATAACATGGATCATCATAGCCAGGTGGGCATCTACGATAAATGACTCTGGGAAGACGGACATACACCCACTAGCACGCGCTCCAGGCTAAGGATGGGTCTGCATGAGGCTTCCAATTACTCGACGGCACCCGCGAACCACGATGAGATACTCCACTAGTGTAGTGGCAGTGGCAGTGGTAGTGGTGAGAGAATGGATTACCCAAGACGGCGTTGGTTGAGCTGCTGGTCGAGAAGCTCTCGGATCTCGTTGGCGGACAACCCATTGTACGGCGGCATGAACTGGATCGCTCGCGCGCTCACAGCGGTGGCAGTGGGAGCGGCGAGTGTGTTGCCATGGATGTCTCGAGCGATGATACGATAGTTGAGACGGCCACGACGGTCAAAGGCAGCGGTCACGGCATGGGGAGTGGCAAGGTTCGGAGAGAGACGCCAAGTGCCGACGATCACATGGTTGTCAGTATTGACGGTGGCAACGCGAGCGTTCCGACGACTACCACCTGCGGACCGATTCGACGTGGGAGTGGCAGCGGCGTTGGCATCACCGCCCGCTTGGTTGGGTCGAGCTGGAGTAGCGGGGTTAGCGGGCATGGCACGGGGCCGACGAGGGGTGGCACCAGCGGGGGGCATGGGGGGCATGGGGGAAAATGAGGGGGGAGCGGCGGGCTCTCCATCATCATCATCGCTGACCACGAATGGATCGTGTGCATCCTGACCGCTAGGGGGATTGGCATTAGCAGCAGTAGCATGAGGTGGATCAGCGAGGGGAGTGGGAGTGGCAGTGGTAAAGGCGCCCGCATCACCAAAGGGGAGTTCAGCAAAGAACGTACGAGGGGTCTCAACCCAGCGTGCGATCACCGCAGCCCAACGGCCGCTCGTGGCAGCCAAGCCCGTGAGGGTAGCGAGGTAGTCTCGAGCGGCATTGATCTGGGCGGTCTGGGGGAACGCTGGCGCCGTGGCTGCGCGAAACAGGTGAGCATGGGCACGACGGAAGGCCGAATTGAGCTGATCGTGGTTCAAGACACGCGGCTGGATCCCAAGAGCATCGAACGGGCTAAAGGAAGTAGCAGTGGCCGCGGCCGCCTGGAAGAACTCATTCGGGTCAGTGATCCCAACCCCAGCTACGTTTTTGGACATGATGGATAGCTACGGGTGGCAGTGGCAGTGGGACTGGTTGGTTTGCTGGACTCGAGAGAAGAGAACGAAAGATGTACAATTACAGATCTGGTGGGAAGTGCAACAGTGGGTACGTGAAGCTGGTGCACCCTGGGAATGGGGGTCTGGGAATCCAGGTCTTCTTATACCTCTGAGAATAGATCATGATTGTTCGTGTGTTCATTTCGAGACCTGGAGAAGAACAAAGCTACTTTGAGACTAGAGATTACTCCTATGTAATAGACTTTAGTCTCCTTTGTGAGTGTAGAGAATAGACCTTTGTCTTTATTATAAGTCTAGAGAAGAGACCTTAGTCTCCTTTATGAGTGATAATAGATCTTAGTCTCCTTTGTGGGTGATAATAGACCTTTGTCTCCTTTACCAGTCTGGATCATAGACCTTGATCTTCTTTATCGACCTCGGACCATGGGAGAACAATAGAGGTCGGTCGGACCTGCTACACGAGACGAGACCTAGAGACGTCACGGGATAGCAGATAGATCAGCAGAGGCAGTGGCAGTGGCAGATATCATCAAAGTAGAGTCGTAACATCAAGAAGCCTCTACTACACATCACCCATGAAGTTATCTCGTAGTTGTAGAATATCACATGTAGGTAGTGGCAGTGGCACGGGCAAGGGTAGTGGCAAAGTCTTTGGTATTCCACTATCTAAAAACCGATTCCCAATTCCCATAACTCCCCAGCTCTCCCGCTCCCAACTCCCAACTCCCGGCGAATTCACCCAAGTCCCCCATTCCCCACTCCCCGCTCCCCACTCCACTCCCCCGCATTCCCGCGTTCATATCCCGTGGGCCCAGTGGCAGTGGTAGAGGAGATGGCGGTGGCGGTGGCGGTGGCTCACTGAGTGAGGCCGCGGAGGTTGAGCTGACGGTCGAGCATGTCGCGGATCTCGTTGGCGCTGAGGCCGGCGTAGGGGGCGACGAAGTTGATGTGGGGGGCGCTGGTGGCGGTGGCAGTGGCAGCGGGAGCCAGATCCCCATTGAGGTCGCGGTTGGTGACCCGGTAGTTGAGTCGACCACGGCGGTCGAAGGCGGCCGTCACCGCATTGGGGGTGGCCGGGTTGGGGGAGTGGCGCCAGGTGCCCACGATGACGCTGGCCCCGGGCGCGATCATGTCCACGCGAGCGTTGCGGTACGTGCCACCGGCGGAGCGGTTCGAGGAGGGGGTGGCGGGGGCAGAAGAGGTGGGGGTGGCAGCGGCAGCGGCAGCGGCAGCCGGGGAAGAGCCGAAGCCCGCGAGAGTGGTGGCGGCCATGGCACCGGGAGTGGGAGACGAGCCGAAGGCAGAGGCAGTGGCGCGAGGGCGGCGCGATGGTGGCGGCATGAACTCGTCCTCCTCGTCCTCCTCCGAGTCGCTGAGCACGAAGGGGTCGGTGGCGCTCTGGCCGGTGGTGGGCTGGGCGGCGCGAGGACGGTGGGGGGTGGTGGGGGCAGTGGCGGTGGCAGAGCCAGAGCCGCGGGCGACGAAGACATTGGCGGCACCAAACTCGCGCTCGGCGAAGAAGGTGCGCGGGGCGAGGGACCAGAGCCGGGCGGTGGCGTGGGTGTGGCCGTCGGCCGTCATGAGGTAATCGCGGGCGGCATTGACGTCGGCGAGGGTGGGGAAGGCAGGGGCAGTGGCGGCGGCAGTGGCGCGCGAGAGGTGGATGGCAGCACGACGGCGGGCAGAGCTGATTTCGGCATCGGTCATGATGCGAGCCGGGACACCGAGGGCATCAAACGGATTGAAGGGGGTGGCAGAGGCAGCGGCAGCGCGGGCCATTTCTGCGCGACTGAGACCGAGTCCGGCGGCGTTGCTCGACATGATGGCGAGTGGCGGTGGCGGTGGTGGCGGTGGTGGTGGTTGTTTGTGTTTGTGTTTGTGTTTGTGATGTGTGATCTGGAGTCTGCGTGTGAGAAGCGGTGGCAGTGGCGTGGTGCGAGAGCGTTGAGGTTGTGTAACCAAGCTCGCCCGGTGAGGCGAGGTGGTGGTGAAGGAGACATCGTGGGGAGTGGCAGTGGAAGTGGAGGAGGCGGTCGTGGGCGAGGCGGTGGGTGAGGGAGTGGGAGTGGGAGTGGGAGTGGGAGACTCACGAGTCGAGGTTGATGATGTAAAAAGAAGGAGAGGAAGAGGGAGAGAGAGTCCTTTTAAGCCTCCGAGACGCGCTAGCTCGGTTCGACGAGACACGCTCTCAATAGCGACAATAGTTCTTTGTCGACAATAGAGACAATAGTACTTTGTCGACAATAGGACAATAGCTCTTCGTCGACAATAGTGACAATAGCGACAATAGACCTCACAATAGCCGCCTAGAGTCAATAGACCCCCGTCTACCGAGTCAATTGACTTCCCTATAGGACAATAGCCACGATCCCCCAGAGCGCTCCCCGCAATCCCCGTCCGGGCTCGTGGCGGGGTGGCGCGCGGGGAAACCTTATGTGGACGTCGACCCCCTTCCCAAACCACGTGATGTGGTACACGTGTTACACTCACACGTATGATACGCTGTGGCAGTGGCAGATGCATACCTAATCAGGAACTACCACTGCCACTCGATTCATCTCTCTTCCATCGCTACCGTCCGTCGTAAGGCCGTATTCCTTTTGGTGTTCTTCGAAGAGTCACTTGGTGCAGGCTGGCCGCGGCAGAGGAGCCGTCCACTTATCTGTAGAAGCAGTCTGCACCAAGTGACTCTTCGAAGAACACCAAAAGGAACACGGCCTTATCTAGAGACCAGATCAGAGATCGCGCGCGAGGAACCCTCGTATGGGTGGTGCTCCACCTTCAAGAAGTCTGTGGTGCGGCGTATACGATATATCTACATATCTGATGTAGCGTAAAGGTGGTCGGTGGCAGTGGCAGTGGTAATGGCAGTGGTGAGGGATTATGAGTAGTAGAGTAGACGATATGAGAAGACACATCCATCCCCGAGGAAAGACTTGTCATCTATATCCTTCTTCTACTACTCTGACCACTGCCACTCCCCTCGGCCTTTCTTGCAAAGCGGCGGAAGACGTTCATCTCCGGCTCCTCGATCTGCTCGGTAGTAGTGAGTCCAGATACAGCCTGATCCTTACGGAGCCTTCCTGACGACTGCCCTGTAGTAGTGAGTCTAGATACAGCCTGATCCTTACGGAGCCTTCCCGACGGTGTTTGGCGTACGAGAGAACGAGTATCAGGGACGTTTTAATACGCCCGAGAACTCACGTCAGTTCTCGGGCGTACCAGAACGTCTCTGGTACTAGGGGTGTGTAGAGATCGAGCTACTACCTCGGAGTCCTGGTGATGTTCCTCAGGCTGAGCATCTGCCTCGTATCTCTCCCGCTCCCGCTGGATCATGCTGGTGAAGACCACCTCGAGCTCATCGAGCGTCTTCTCCTGGATGCTCTGGCAGACCTGTAGCTGCGGTGGGCGACCCTGCTCCCAGATCGGTGCCATGACCAGGCCGACCTGCTCCCGCCCGAGGATGGCGCCCCGCACGAGATCGGCCATGGTGAGTCCCTGCTTCTGGCAGGCTCTGATCAGGCTCGAGATCTCCCAGCCGAGTGGCGATGGCAGTGGCAGTGGCACAGTATCAGCTTGGGCGAGGATGGTCGCGAGCGATCGCTGTGGCTGCTTCACGATCTTCGACCAGTCCGGGATCTGCTCTCGATAGACGGCCGAGAACCAGGACGTCCGTGCGACGAGCCCTTTATGCTGGTTGGTCTTGGTCAGGTTGAGGAAGGACTTATCGTTCGCATGCGGTAGGATCCAGTGCGTCAGCTGCAGTAGGAACTTAAACTCAGTCCGCCACCGCCGCTGCCACCGCCGCCCCATGTGCTGCTTGATCATCTCGCACGTCTTCTGATAGATCAGGCGGTAGGCCATACTCGCCCAGCTCGCGCGCTTCTCGTCGTCGTCGAAGCCAAAGAGGAAGTCGATCAGCTGGCTACTGGTCCAGAACCGCGATCGGTTACCCGTGATACTATGCGGTGGCAGTGGCACTCCCTCGACTTCGAAGGTCTCCTGCATGCCCTCATGACTGAAGCTAAGCTGACAGAGCCGCTCGATACTGACCTCCCCCGCCAGCTCGGGGTGCGCCTTATGGCTCCGCTGCAAAGCGCTGGCGACATCATGATCGAATTGGTTGAGGTTCAGCCCATGCAGGAAATCGAGCCACGCCCGCTGTCCACTGCCACTGCCACTAAGGTCATATCGAGCGAACCACTCGTCGGCTTGGCCCAGCCGGATGTACACATCGCGCAGATCACGCACGGCGCGCCACCGCTGCTGGTACTGCTGGTGGAGGAGTATATTACCGGCCAGGAAGTGGTCGACGTGTGGTGGCACGACTCGGAAGGTCTGCCAGTTGATCTTGGGTAGAAACCAGCCGATGCCGTGGTCTCGGATTCCTTTGGCCATGCCGATACCCTCGAGCGTGACCTGTGTCCCACGCCTCAGCCGCTGCCACTGGTCTTTGTACAAGAGCCCCTCCCGCGAGAGGATGCTACTACCGTAACTAAACCGGAGGGCGCGCAGAGCTAGTACCATCATCACGAACTCTGGTAGAGAGTGTGTCTTGTTCGTGCCGGCCAGGACGTGCTCGAAGAGCAGACAGTACTTGTTAATCTGCGCGCGTAGGAACCGGAACATATCGGGGCTGGTGATGATATAGTAAGGGAGTGGTGGTGGTAGTGGTAGTGGCCGTGACTGACTCTGCCACTGCGGCCACACTATGCATATCTCATCGAGGAGAGCGAGTGAGATGCGATGCTCCTCGCGGACGCCATACGATTTGTGTTGACTACCTTCCAGGCTGACATGCGCGCGGTTCTTACTGGCCAGGTAACTAAGTAGGCCAGCCTGCTGTGAGAAGGCAGCACTACCACCGGCTCGGTTGAGGCTCCGAACGTAGGCTGGGTCGAGGGCGATGTTCTCGAGGTTCTCGTTGTTGAAGATATACACCTTGGCAGAGTCAAAAGGCGCCTTGACCTTATTGTAGAACTGGCCGTAGACATAGCCATCCTTGAAGGCCTGGCTGGTGGGAGCGGCAGTGATGGTCTGGCTACCAGCATCACGGAGCGTGGCCCACATGTATCGCGTGCGTGCGAATCCAGCGCTCTGAGTAGCGGTGGCAGTGGCAGTAGAAGCAGTGGCAGTGGCCGGATCCACGGTCGAAGCATCACCAGGATCCGACGCGATGCGGTTCCACTTCTCGAAGAAGGTGTCGAGGCAGCAGTTGCGATAGAGAAAGGTCTCGGCCAGGCCTGCATCCTCATCGACGGTGGGCTCCACGCGAGATGATGAGATCTGCTTGCCGACATCCACATAGGTTCGATGCGGGTCGAGGAACTCACTAGCAGTGGCCGCAGCCCAGGATGATCGCCACTGCCCAATCACACTTGTGAAGCCCTGGTTCATAGTTCGGTCCTTGGTATTCTTCTGGTTGAGGAAGAGCGTCAGGTGGCGAAAGCATGCGAAGCGTGGCATCTCCTCGATCCGTTGGCAGATGTCGACCCATAAGGCATCGAGGAACCTGGCTTGGATCACGTGGCTTAGAATCTGCTCTTGCATCTGTGGAACCTTGATGTACTGCTCTCTTCCTCGGGCCTGGGCATTGGCCTTGATGATCGCCGCCGTGGCTGGAAAGTCTGATAGGATATTCGATGAGGCGACGATCTTGTTGATTGCTGGTAGGATGATCTCGTCTGTTAGCATCACTTCATCCTTGCGCTGGAGGAGTGTAGAGTAGACTTTGTCCTTGCTACCACTGCCACCGCCATTGCCACTACCTCTACTACGACCACTGCTATCGAGCCCGCGGATGAAGTTGTAGTCCGGGAACATGAAGTAGAGCAGGAGCCCGGATTGCCCTTCGAGAGCCCCGAAGCAGAAGTGCCGGATCTGGTGGAGCGGCTGTGAGATGCGCACCTGCTGACCCCTCGTGTTGACGTCTAGGACCGGGAGGCCAAGGTGCACATTACCACTGAGATTGAGTGGCTGGTGCTGCTGCGGGAACCAGCGGAGGCCCTGACGGGCTACGGCAAGGCTCGTGGGGAATGCACAGAGGCTGTCGATATCGAAACTGGCCTCTGGAGGCGCTGGTGTAGTGGGAGAGCCGTGGTGGGCATCGAGACAGAGACCCCATGGGAGCCTAGCAGGTAGGATTGTAGCGCTGGGATTGGCAGTGGTAGTGGTAGTGGCATCCTGTCTCGTACTGGTATCAAAGGTATCCATGGCATACTCTGGCAGGACGGAGGACTCGCGAGAAGACTCCACATCCGAGGGAGTAGACTCGCGAGGAGATTCGACCTCTGGTGGAGATTGCCACTGCTCGTAGTTCTGGCTAGCAGTGGCAGTGGCAGTAGAATCGCCCTCGAACATCGCCCGCCAGTCGAGCTTCTCCATCTCGTATTCTCCACGCTTGACGAGCCGGTCCTGCCCGAGTACATCAGGGACTTGTGTTGGTAGAGGCGTCCCATCGAGATCCTTTCCGGTTAGGAGGGTAGTGAGCTGTGGTAGTGAGCAGCAGCTATTGCCAGAGTTCACACGAGCGTGGGCTTGGAGGTGCGCTTCTCTCCTGCCTTGATGCTGCTCTTCGGTACATCCATGGAACTGCCAGAGTTGTCGCGCCAGTCGCACCGCCATTGGTGGGGGATCTTCGTCATCTCGTGCCACGGGTCCCCATGGACAGGCAGTGGCAGTGGTAGATTGTAGTGGCTGTGATAGTTGTAAATCTAGATCGACAGGAGGAAGCGGACTCTGGATGCTACTTCGAGAGCTACTACTACTATCACTACTCTCAATTCAGTCTGGTGTGTCTGATATATTCTAACCGGTTTAGAAAGAGCTATATCACTTACATCCGATACCACTCTGGACTATTACTACCACTTCTACTTCCAAGTTAGCTCGATATACTATATATTTTCTAAGAAGTATAAAAGAGAGGCTAACACTTAAGAATCTACCTCACATACATCCGATGACTTATCGAGCCCCTCTGAGACTGATGATCATTGATACTAACAGCCAGAGGAGATCGAGGCAGTTGATCGTTTCGACTATCTACCGTGGGAGACGGCTGATCACTTAGGTCAGCTGATATTCAAAGAAGAGGAGAGGTCGGAATAGAGTTTCGGGATTACTAGCCACTGCTCGACGGAGCCAATTCGTGATAAGCGACTGGCCTCGGGTCGCGGCTGGTGATTTCTCTTTCTCCTGGTGACTAGAGCCACTGCCACTGCTATGATGATTACCATGACGACTACTGCTGTCATTTGGATTTGCAATAAAACTCTCGCTCATATCTAGGCACATCAGTCATCGGATTACTAAGGCGGTGGCAATGGCGGTGGTATGTACCTGACCGGGAGCTTTCTAGCATCTCATAAAAGACCTGCTCATCGAGAGCTTCATCTTCTTCTTGTAACGCCGTCCGTTCTCGCGCGGCTATATTCTCGGCCTCTGAACCTGCCTCTGCCTCTGCCTCTGCCTCTGCCTCTGCACATCGCACCACCTCGCTCTGCGCGCCACTGGGAGTGCGCGATTGCCGCTGCATCTCCACCACCACTGGTGACCTCTCTCTGCTTCCCTCTACGTTGGTATCATACTGATGTAGTGGCAGAGCTATATGCGACCTCTCAATTCGACCCTGCGAATCATGATGCCTTGTATCTTCAGTCTGGGTTTGGGCGGTGGCAGTGGCCTGCTGAGAGCAGCCAAACTGCTCGTCTTCATGAGCAGACGGGCCCTGGGAGTTGCCAAGATCGCTCTCCACTTGAGTGAAGCTGTTTTGGTGGTTGTAGAGTTGCTGGACTCGATGCGGCTGGACTGGGACACCCAGTGGCAATGGTGGGACTGGGTTGAGGGGGCCGGTTGTCGATGGTACAACTGGGTCGTCATCAGTATACAAAGCAGATGGCGCACTTTGCGGGTTATTGATATCCGCTGTGGCAATGGCAGTGGTGGTCGTAATCATCTCTATATGGAAAATCACAGGTCAGAATCTCGGACATCGCTATGTAGTTACGTGGGGAATCCATCCCTCTACTCAGAGTTAACTTACCTGTGAGAACTCTACTCTCCTGTCCGGATTGTAGAACCTGTAGTGCAATAACAGCTTCGTACTCTGCATCGACCTCATCCTGGAGATTGAGCTGGTTGATGGAGTCTTCGACCTCCTGCTCCTCCTGCTGTGGCGATGGTAATGGCACTGGCAGTGGCAATGGCACTTCCGGACGCCCGCGAGACACGAGGATAGCCTGCTGCACTAGAGGAGTATCATCTTCTTCCCTGGGTAGGTTGTCGATATCACTGCGGAGACCGGTCGCGTTACTGGTGGAAGAAGGCGCGTCGGTTTGTGTTGGCTCGTACATGATGAACTGGATACCCTGGGGGCCATTGCCCTCCTTACGACGAAGGTACCGCGCTCTATCGCTAGCCAGCTTTGCATTTGCTGCATCCTCAGCGGAGAGGTGCTTCCGTGGTCGGCCTACCATCTTTCTCCTCTTCGCAGGACGGTGGTCTTTAGTCTCTGTAGTAGTTGTATATATGAGATATCTAAGGGCCGCAGAGGCAGTGGCAGAAGCCGTGGCCACAGCTGTACTACTTTGGGCCATGATCCCACTCGACCCCTTTCCAGGGCCTGTTTTACTATATTGTGTTGATAGCTGTAGTAGTACCTGAGCCTGCAAGGGGCAGTAGTCGTGGAGATTACGAAATAAGCTCTATTAGGTATCGCGTAGATGCTAAGTGTTCGAAATAAGCCTGATTAGGTATCGCGTCTCGCTTAGTCGCGAAAAAAGCTCGTTCGGGTATAGCGTCATGTGCACGTGCCACCGCCGCTGCCACCGCCTTCCGCATCCGGCGATTTTCCATTGCGACCCCCCCTTCTGCCGCTTAAATCTAACCGCTATTTCGACCTACTGAGTTAAGGGAGTTAAGATAAAAAACTACATGTATGGGGA
>DASZBW010000008.1:0-91644 GCA_035943695.1 Acidobacteriaceae bacterium
TATCCCCATAGCGCAAAGTAAAGCAGGTATGCGTAGCAGGCGAGGACCACAGCGAAGCTATGCTGATAGCCGAAGCGGTCCGCCAGTAACCCCTGCATCTCCGGGATCACTGCGCCGCCTACCACCATCATCACCAGCAGCCCCGAGCCCTGGCTGGTAAACCGCCCCAGCCCTTTGAGCGACAGCGGAAAGATGCACGGCCACATCACGGAATTGAAGAGGCCGCATGCCACCACGGCAAGGCCCGCCAACCTGCCGTGGCCAAAGATGGTGATCGCAACCAGCACCAGCGCCGCAACGGAGACCGCGGCCAGCGCCCGTTCCGCGCGTATGTGCAGCAGCGCGAAGGATCCGATCAGCCGGCCCACCATCGCGCCACCCCAATAGAGAGAAACATAAAACGCGGCGCTTGCATGCGACAGGCCGCCCATCGCTGGCTGCCCGAGAAACGCAATCAGGATGCTGCCGATCGCCACCTCGGCGCCGACGTAAGTAAAGATGGCCACCGCACCCAGCCGCAGATGCGCGAACCTCCATGCATATCCTTCGGCGACGGCGCCCTCTGGCTGCGTCTCGATCACGTCGGGCAGCTCCACAAAATAAGTTACTACTGCAAGCGCAAACGTAAACAATGCCAGCCCGATGTAGGGCCCACGCACCGAGTGCGCCAGCTCTGCCGCTGTAGCTCCGGCCGCAACGAAGATAAAGGCCGCGCCTACTTTGGGCGCGATTGTGGTGGCGAGCGAGTTCAAAAAACCGCACAGATTCAAACGCGATGCCGCAGTCTCGGGCCTGCCAAGCGCGCCTACATAAGGATTGATTGCTACCTGTAGCAGTGCGAGGCCGCTGCCCACCACGAACAGCGCAAACAAAAACACGGGGTAGGAGATCGCAATCGAGGCTGGCACAAACATCAGCAGCCCGCATGCCATGGTTCCAAGTGCTGCGATGATCCCTGTCTTATATCCGATCCGCCCCACCACCCAGCCGGACGGAATCGACATAACGAAATACGCGCCGAAGAAGCAGAACTGCACGAGCAGAGCAAGCACATTCGTCAGGTGAAACAGATCCTTGAAGTGCGGGATCAGGATGTCATTCATCGCCGTAATGAAGCCGATGCTGAAATAGAGCGATACCATCAGCACCATCGGCAGCGTGTAGCCAGGCGGCGCTGCGCCTTCAGTTGCTACGCTGCCGCCGCTCACGCCGTTCGTTCCCGCCGCACGCATTGCCATCACCGAACCTCGCAGACCACGATCACAGATACGCTATCCTGCCGGCGCACTTTTGTCATTCTGAGTTGTTGCATTTCCGTTTGACATCCGCGCAATCGCATCAGTCTTTCTCTCGCCGCATCTCAATCGATTCCGTCACCATGCGCACAGGGCGCAGCAACCACGCCTGCCATCTTCGTCGCATTCCAAACCGCGCAGCAAACAAAGTATCCGCCTCAATGACGCGGCCCGCGAGGATCCGCGCGTGCCGCACGTGACGCCCCATTTGTGCGCGCCATGTAGGCTCCAGCTCTACGAAGAAGGCATGCACCGCGCGCCAGTCCAGCGGTTCGCTGGTCTGCGCCATCAGCTCCGCCCACAATCTGTCGGCGATCTTCTCCAGTTGATTCGCATGCTTCGGCGCTACGCGCAGATCGAACGGAGGTGCTTGAAACTCTGGATCAAGCCGGTGCACCATCGCCAGCCCCAGTGCGATCAACCCATCCATCTCGCGCACTTCGGGCCGCGGCTTCCATCCGTCCGCGCCGCGCAGCAAAGCATCGAACGCCAGCCGCAGATCGAGTACCAGGCTGAGCCGTTCATAGCGATGGCGCGTGGCATGCAGACAAAGGAACAGTAGCTCATCCTCGGCCGCCAGGCGCCTGCAGGGCTCGCCCTGAAACTCACCCGGCTCACACCGCGCGAGCGCACCCGCCACATCGAAGTCGTACGCAAGCCGGTTCTCCACATCGAAGTGGAGTTCGACAGCGGTCCCACGCGCGGTCCACGCGCGGTGATAATCATCGGCCTCGCCTGCCTCGAAGCCCATTTCTCGCAGCATCGCCTCCGACTGTGGCACGTCGTCAATGCCCACCAGCACATCGAGATCGCAGCAGCCACGTCGCGACCCATCTCCATACACCCGCTGGGCAAGATAGGGCCCCTTCAGCGGAACCGCATCGATCTCACGCTGCGCAAATGCATGCAGCAGCCGCTGCAGCTCGCAGCTCCAATAGAAAGCCGCCACCTGTGCATCGCGCTCGATCTGCGCCACCCGCGCAATTCTCTCAGCAGGCAGCGCAGTATCCTGCGCGTGCATTCGCGACGCAAGCCAGGGCAGCACGTGCTCCTCATCCGCCAGCGCCAGCATGGCCTCCCACTCCGCATCGTCTGTGCGGGCCCACGCTTCTCCTCCGCGCAACACATCCAGCAGAGCTGCCATGCCCGGCCTCATGCGCTGTCTCCGCGTGCGCTCAACGCATCCATCATCCAACGTGCAACTTCGCCAGCCTTGCCGCGCACGCTGCGCACTGCGTTTGCATGCTCCATCATCTTTGTGAGCACAGTCATCACACGTGCCGGCTCCCGCTGTACCGCAATCGTATGCCGCATCATTTCGAGCACGGCCTGCCCGCGTGAGATCGCCACAGGCTCCCAGCATGCGCCTTTGGCATAGTCCGTGAAGACCACGTGGGAAACGGCCCCAGCCTCATTCGCCGCAACTCCACCCAGCTCTGTCACATTCACTCCTCGCTGCTCCCGCGTTCCAGCACGGCGCATCTGCAGCTCACGCGCATACGGATGCACCAGGCCACACGCATCGATCACAGCATACTCGTCCGAGTAGTAAGCGGCACCGGCATGCACCAACTCCGCCACCAGCGTAGTCTTTCCCGCAAAGCTCTTCCCTGGCATCACCACGACAAGCCCCTTCCAGCCCACCACACCTGCGTGCACAAATACGTGATGTGGCGCATACTCCGCGACGTGCACCATCAACTCGCGCGTTAGTTGTTCCAGAATAATCTCCAGACGCGCGCTCTCACCTGCGACCTCGCCTCCAATCAGGAAGCGGTACCCAGTTCGCAGCCCATTCTGAAACAGCGCAAAGGTCTTTGCCTGCGAACAGGCTGCAAGCTCGGTGCCCCACGGCACACACAGCTTCATCTTCATCAGCAACTCATCGCTCTCGGCCAGCAAGCGAACTCCCACGCCAAACGCAACGTACTCCCCTGCATGCACAGGCTCGCTCATGGCTTTACCGGAGGCCCGAGCAGTGGCGTCTTTACCGGGCTGGCCAACCCCACAAACTGCGTCAGGGTATTCGCAGCCGAGTTCGAAACCCACACCCCTCCGCATGCATCGATCGCCAACCCATAGGGCTCGTGCAGTCCGGCATCGACGCCGTATCCCGCCGCTGGAGACGCCGCACTTGCCGTCGTCCCCAGAATCTCCACCAGTGAGTTGCCGTAATAATTGCCCGCCCACACATTGCCCGCGCCGTCGACAGCAATCCCCTTCGGCCCGCCGTTTCCCGCCAGCACACTCACCGTATGCGCTACTGCTCCAGTGGACGTCATCTCCACCACGGCAGAGCCGTTGTAGTCCGCGATCCACACATTGCCGCTCGCATCGATCGCAATTCCAGCGGGGTCGTTACAGCACGCAAAGCTCGTCACCGCTCCCGCTGGCGTCACGCGCACTGCCGCATTCTGCGCGGCGAACCATGCGTTGTGGCTCGCGTCGATTGCCACGGCCGAGGTGAACGGCAGCGCGGAAGCCGCATATCCACCTGCACCCGAGATAGCCGAACCATCTTGCGCGAGCAGCGTGGCGGAGGAGTTCCCATAGTTCGCCGCCCACACATCGCCGCCCGCATCCACTGCCAGCGCTACCGGATAGTACAGACCTCCACCGGTATATCCGTTGCGCGAAAGCTCCACGCCCGCCGACGAAAATTCACTCACGCTGCCGTGGTGCTGATTGTTCGCCGCCGTGACGCTCTGCTCATTCGCTACCCAGACGTTGTCGTTTGCATCCACCGCAATCCCGAACGATTCACGCAGCCCCACGCCCGCAAAACCCGCCACTGACGCAGGTGCGCCCGTCGCAGAGAACTTCGACATCACACCGCCAAAGTAGTTCGCCACGACAACACTGCCACTCGAATCGATCGCGACCGCCCCGGGAAGATTCAATCCACCGCAAGCTGCCGGCACGCATCCGCCATACGTAATCGACATCGTCCAATCGTTCGGAGCCCGCGCCAGTGCAGGAGTAAACGTGCGGCTCATCGTCGCCACGCCGAAGACCGCGCTCACGTTGCTTCCAGGATGCGTCACAACATTCAGCGCTGCATCCAGCGTATCCGCCGGCACCGCAGACCCTATCGTCGTCGCCGTAAACAGTGGTCCGCAACCCGCCCCGGCGCTCGACACCACGCAAGCCGACAACGCATTCGCCAGCGAATTCAGCTTTGCCGTCTCCATCGCGGCGCCAGGAGGCAGAGCTGCACCCGGCGCCGTGCCCGCAGTGGCATCCGCAAGATTCTTCGCCACTGCAAACGCATTGCGCAAGCCCACGGCATTCGTGGCCGTTGCACCCACCACGCCGCCCGCACCTCCGCCCTCGCTGGTGAACTGCGCCAGCGCCCACGCCGCAGCAGCCGTCGTCACCTCGTTGATCACTACGTTGGTCGCACTCGTCAGACCGCCGCAGTCTCCCACAGCAGCCATCATCACCGACGCCGCGTTGTTCGCGCCGCCCGCCACGTTGCCACCGCGCGCCACCAGGTAGATCTGCGTCGCCGCGCTGGGACACACATAGCTCGCCGGAATCGTAAATGCACTCACACTGTCCGTGGATACGCCGCCCGCGCCGAGCAGGTTCACCGCACCCGCGCCATCCCCTGCTGTTCCTGCTGCGTACATCGCAACGGTCGCACCCACAATCGCCTGCTGCCCTCCGCGCACCAGCCCATGGACGCCCACGCCCGGCTGCGGCGTTGAAGTCTGCGGCGGTGCCACAGCTGATGTCCCGGCACTCCCGCACCCCGAAAGCCCCGCAAGGATCCATCCCAGCGCAACCACCATCACTCCGGCGCGAGTCCATCGATGCATACGTGAATTGATATTCCTGATTCTCATGCGATCCGTCGGGCTCCTCATCAATCCAGCGGCTTGCCTGCGGGAGCACCGGCCGCACCACTCCGCTGCGCGCGCCTCGCCCTGGCTGCCCGCACCTGCGACGTGTCGCAGTCCACGCATCCGCTGTAAGCTTGCGCCGCCGTAGGCGCAGCGATGGCCGCAATGACCGGCAGCAACAGCGCACCGCCCGTACCCAGTTGTTGCAGCATCACTCTGCGCGAAAGGCTCCTCTGCACCTCGCTCTCCCACGAAGCTTCAATCAACCCGTCGGAATGCAGCGCATTGAGAACGATCTGCACCAGCTGCTCGCTGACGTCTGTGCCAAGCTCCGCACTCGCGGCCGCGACGATCTCTGCAACGGTATGCGTGCCATTCGCCAGCCGCCACACCACGCCGGAGCTCTCGTTCAAGCAGAACGCACGATGCCGCACGCCGTCATACACCAGCGTCTCCCGTCCAATCTGCTGCACGGAAACTTCGCGCGTGATCCTTTGCGGCATTCGCTGGTCTGTCATCCTCGTCCTCCCTTCCTGCAAAGCTCGAAGCTACTTTGGCGTAACCGCCACACTCACCGGCGCGCTTACTCCTGCACCGCTAAACGGCGATCCCGTCAGAGCCGCGCCGCTGCTTGTAAATCCACTCACCGCATTCGTCCCTGCATTCGCCACCCACACATCGCCGTTGCCATCGATGGCGATACTCGCAGGCGCACTCAAGCCGTTGCCGTGTAGCACTGTTCCCGTCGCGCCGTCCGCGCTCAACTTCGTCACCGTGCTGTTGCCCGCGTTCGCTACCCATGCATTCCCACCTGTATCGATCGCAATCGCGGAAGGCACATTGAAGCCACCCGCCGTAAATCCATTCGCGCCGGAGAGAGCCGCGCCCGCACTGCTCAACTCCGTCACGCTCGCGTTACCGGAGTTTGCAATCCACGCGTTCCCACTCGCGTCGGTCGCGATTGCGGAGGGTGCATTCAACCCGCCGCCGGTGTATGTAATGGCAATCGTCCAGTCATTCGGCGGCGAGTTCACATCGTACGAAGGCTCAAACACGGGCTGCGCCGACCGCAGTTTATTCAGCCCTGCCACATTCCGCCCCGGCGATTGCGCTATGTTCATCGCCGCTGTAATCGCGTCCGCCGGATACACCGTTCCCGCGGCATTCGGCGCGAGGCTGAACAGATTTCCGCATGCGCTCAAATCTCCCGCTACGCCACCGCCGGAGTTCACGCACTGCTCCAGGATGTCGCCCAGCGTATAGATCTCGGTCGCATTCAGCGTTGCACCCGCAGGCAGCAACGGCCCCGGTACCGTCCCAGTCGCCGTCGTCACCAACTGGTTGATCGCCGCAAACGCATCCGCCAGGCCCGCAGCATTTGTCGCGCTCGCGCCGATATGCGTCGCATCCTTCATAAACGGAGCCAGCGCCCACACCGTAGCCACCGTCGTCAGCTCGTTCATGTTGATAAAGCCGTTCAGGTACGTCCCGCCGCAGGTCCCCAGACCAACCATCAACGCCAGATTGTTGTTGGTCAGCACCGCCGTCGGCATGCCGCCCGTGCCCACCAGGTACACCTGCGAGCCAGCCGCGCAGTTATAGCTCGGCAGATCGAAGTTCCCTTGCGCATTGGTATGCACTACACCCCCCAGCGGAGTCGCCGCCGAACCGTACCCCGCGCTCCCCGCCTGGTAGAGCTGCAGCGCGACGCCCGCGACCGGCTGCTGCCCACCCATCACCACGCCCTTCCTTGCCGCCGCCGTCACGGCGGCGGGCGATGCATCTTTAGCAGCGGAGATGCCCGTCCCACACCCAGCCAACGCGGCTGTATACACCGCCGCACAGGCAGCAATCATTCCCCGCCAACACACACTTCGCATCCCGGTCCCAATCATGGCTCAACCCCCGGGGTCATCGCGGCAAGTGGAGCTGTGGGCGCGGCAACGCCCAGCACACGCGTCACCGTATTCGCTGTAGAGCTCGGCACCCATACGCTCCCCGAAATATCGACAGCAATTCCCGCAGGCTTCGTTCCAGGCCCGCTGTAGCCTGTCGCCGGAGACAACGCCGCACCCGCATTGTTCAACTCGCTCACGGTCCCGGCGGTATTCGCCACCCACATCTGCCCTGCGCCATCCACAGCAATCGCCACCGGCTTGCTGATGCCGCCCGCCGTCGAAGCAGTCGCCGTCACCGCCGCACCCTGCCGCGTAAACTCGCTCACGCCATTCGTGCTCGCCACCCAAACGTTCCCGCTGGCGTCGAACGCCATCCCCAGCCCACTCGCAATCGTCCCCACCCCGCCGCTCGCGTAGCTGTTGACCGCCGCACCTGTCCAGTCGAGGCTGCTCAAGCTCGAAGTCGAATCGCCGAACCACACACTGCCCGCAATCACGCCGAAGCTCGCCGTCTGCACGCCCGTGCCGTAGCTTCCGCTCGCCGCCTGCGAGGCCTGCAACACTACAGTCCCCGACGCGCCGGTTAGCGTAACCGTGCTGCCGGAGATTGTCGCAGGCCCACTCACCACCGAGTAAGTGATCGCCCCCGCCGAGTTCGAAGTTGCGCTCACGGCGAACGCTGCATCCTGCGTATGGTGCGTCGCTACTGCAAACACAATCGTTGGTGCCGTCATCACGGTCAGCGTAGCGGTGCCGCTCGAAGCCGCGTAGTTCGCATCCGCCAGCGATACCGCAGAAATCGTGTGCGACGCCACACTCAGCCCCGTGGTCGGATAGCCGTTATACGTGCAACTTAGCGGACTCGACGTGCCTGTGCAGGTCGCCGCCACCACTGCGCCGGAATCCACCTGGAAGGTCAGCCCGCCCGTCGGCGCCGCGCCGCTGCCGGAGTACGCAATCGTCGCCGTCAGATTCACCGGCGTCCCAGCTCCGGTACTCGCTGCGCTCACGCTTACCGTCGGAGTCTGCTTGTTCACCGTCAGCGTCGTCGTGCCCGAGGCCGTCGTGTAGTTCTCATTCGTGCTCAGGTAGCTCGCCGTGATCGTGTAGCTCCCGGCAGCGAGCTTCCCGGCAGCGGTATACGCCTGCGTCGCCGTCTCCGTACACGTCCCTCCCGTTGCACAGGCGGCACTCCCCGTCAGCGCATCGTTGCCTATCGTCGAGATCGCGCCCGAGCCCGAGAACGTCACCGTCCCCGTCGGATAGCTTCCACTGCCCGAAACCGTCGCCTTGTACGTAATCGCGGAAGGCAGCCCATAGGTATACGAGGCCGCCGTCGCCGATACCGCCACAGTCGGCGTATACAGCACACCGCCCGCAGCCGCCGTTTGCCAGTAGTTCACCAGGTTCGCAATATTCAGCGAGCCGATGCCCGTAGCCATATCCCAGCCTGCATTGGTCCCGTACGCTGGCTGCTCTGCCGTCGTACTCGTCGAAAGAATTCCGTACGAAGCCGTCCCCAGTACGTAGCAGTTCGCCGTAGCCTTCTGGCAATCGACCGAGATATTTCCTGCCTGCACATCGTAAAAAATACATCCAGTTCCTGGCAGCGAAGTTGTCGTACCAATCCCCGTCTCCGGCTCGGCAGTGCCACTTCCGTTGCATCCGCTGCCCGTAAACGTGTTGACGCCATACGCCTGCCCGGCCATGTTGTAGAGCACGTAGTTCGGCTGCCCCAGCCGTTCGCCATACTTCTGCACGATCAGCGCAAATACCCCGGCAAGCTGCGGCGCGACAAATGATGTGCCGCCTGCATAGGACAGCGACGGCGCCTCATCCGACTCATACGAAGGCAGGTCGTGATACCAGAATCCATTCGCCGCAAACAGCGACACATCCGGCTGCAGACGATTCGGCTGCGCCGCCAGCGTCGGCAACCCATAGACGGTGCCCGTCTGCCAGGAAGGCCGCGCGTGGAGCTTGCTCGGGCCGCCCCCGCCGGCAGCGAGATAGAGATTGCTCTTCGCAGTAGCCGCGCACAAAGCCGCGCCATCCGCCGTCGCGCCCTGCTGCTCCGCGTTGTAGATGCTGCTCGCGCACGTATCGTTCCACGTCATCTCCGGAATATAGCTCCGCGCCGAGCTGAACCCCGCAGCATTCGTCGCGTTCCAGAACGTTCCGATCCCGTAGGCCGAGTCGCCTTCATCCTGGTTGTACAGATCCATAAAGTCTGTCCCGCCCGCCGACACATTCCACGCCGTCGTAGAGAACGAGCTCGACGTAATGCCATGCTTCGCTACCGTGGCACTCAGGTCGCCATCTTCGGTCGCCGGCCCTGTATCCCCCGCCGACACCACCACCGTCTGCCCCTGCGAGGCGGCCTGCTCCCACAGGTTATTCGCCAGCGTGTCCTGCGGGCTGTACGCGCCTTCGTACTCGCCATAGCTCAGGCTCATCACGTCCGCAAGATTGTTGTCGATCACCGCCTCAGCCGAAAGAAAGATGCCGCCCGTATTGCCTGAAGCCACGCACTGCATAAAAATCAGGTTCGCGCCCGGCGCCACTGCGCCCGCCCACTCGATATCGAGCACCGCCTCGCCCTCTTCGCCGTTGCTCTGGAGCTTCGCGGGAGCCGTGCATGTGTTGCTCCCGTACCCCGTATCCGTCACCAGCGATACAGGCGTCGCCGGACTCACGCCAAACATCGTCCGAAACTGGGTTACATCTGCCGGCGTAATCGCGCTCTCCTCCAGCAGCGCAATGGTCACGCCCGTTCCATCGATCCGCGTCGCTGCATTCAGCAGCGGAGTCTCGTTATAGATCGTATAAAAATCCGCCGGTGCCACCGCATAGTTCGTCGAGCTCACGTCATCCAGCGGCCTCGCCCCCCACGCCTGTGCCCCGCCCTTCGCGATGAATGGCCCAGCCGATGAGTTGAGCGTCTGGAGATCTCCGGCCCGCATTCCTACGGGCACCACCTTGCGATAGTTCGGATGCACCACCCGTATATCGCTGAGCCCCACAAAGCCCGCCACCAGCCCGGCGAACGCCTCCGGAATCTGCGCGTCCTTGATCGCCGCAAAGTGCTGCTCGCCATCGGGAAGCCGCACATCATGAATCTCCGTACCAAAGCTCTGCTCCACCTGCGCCACGGTGCCGGAGAAGTCCACGTACATTCCGCTGCGCCCCACCGAGTTCACCGTGAACCCTTCACCGCGTAGATAGCTCGTCAGCGCCGCAAGATCCTCCGCCGCAGGCCCAAACTCCACGCCCACCGCATCCGGTGTCAGCCAATGATGAAAGCTCGCATCCCCGCGCCGGTGCAGCGCCTCCACCTGCGCATCGAACGCCGCCTGCCGCTCCGCCGGACGCACCAGCACGAGCTGCATATCCTGCATCGCCGCACTCCGGTCGCGCCGTCCCAGGTCCTCCGCCTGACCGCGCTCGACCACCGCGCTCACCGCGCCTTCCGTGACAGCCATCCGTCCGCGATCGATCGTCTTCGTCACCAGCCGCCGCGCCGCCGTCCGAAACTCCGTGCGCACAACCGCCTCCCGCGCAGGATTCGCAACCGTCTGCGCCACACCCGCCGCACTCCAACCCACCGCCGCAGCGAGCGCCAATGCAGCCGCGCGCGCACGCACACCGGCACCCCGCCGTTCCTCAGAACACCGCAAGCAGGAGACGCACCTCGGCACAACACAACGGCTCATGGAAATCCACGATTCATCCAGCAATCCAGCAGCTCGGAAAGAGAGTACGAACGATGCACACGACAGGCCCGGGATGATGTCGTCGTGAATCCGCCCGCAGCCCAAGTAGAACAGACGAGATAAGAGAAAACTAATAAATTCCGAGCCACGCAACCACGCCAGCCCTACTGCGTGAGATCGCCCTTCCGCTCGCGAATCATCATCAGGCCCAATACCGTCACCACCGCCGCTGCCGAGAGATAGTACCCGACAAAATTAATCCCACGCGTCCGCGCCAGCCACGTAGCAATCGAAGGCGCCAGCGACGCCCCCAGTATCCCCGCCACGCTGAACGCCAGCGAACTGCCCGTATACCGCACCGCCGTCGGAAACAGCTCCGAGATCAGCGTTCCCAGCGGAGCGTACGTAATGCCCATCAACGAGAGCCCGATGGCCATCATCGCCACCGCGCCCGCAGTGCCAGCCGTAAACATCGGTCCCAGAAAGATTCCGAACACCGCGATCGCCACACTGGACCACAGCATCACACGCCGCCGCCCCGTCTCCGCAACCAGCGCGCTTACTGGAATCATCGCCGCAAACAGCAGCGTGCACCCAAGCTGTATCAGCAGAAACTTGCCGCGGCTGTATCCCAGCGCCGTCGTCCCCCACGACAGCGCAAATACGATCATCAGATAGAACAACACAAACGTCGCCAGGCTGCCGGTGATCCCCGCCACCAGCGCGCGTTTATGCTCGCGCAGCACCGTCATCATGGGCATCTTCACCTGCTCATGGTGCTCCGCTGCCTTCGCAAACTCCGGCGTCTCCGTAATGGTCAGCCGCACATAGAGGCCCATGAACACCAGCACCGCACTTGCCAGAAACGGCAGCCGCCAACCGAACGCGAAGAACTGCTTGTCCGTCAGCCACCGCGTCAGCACAAGGAACACGCCGCCCGAAAGAAAGAAGCCCACCGGCGCACCCAGCTGCGGAAACATCCCATACCACGCGCGCTTCCCCGGCGGCGCATTCTCCACCGCCAGCAGAATCGCTCCGCCCCACTCGCCACCCAGCCCGATGCCCTGGCCGAACCGGCACAGCGCCAGCAGCACAGGAGCAGCCAGCCCAATCGTCTTATAGGTAGGCAGCAAACCAATCGTCACCGTCGACAGGCCCATCGTCGAAAGCGCCAGCACCAGGGTCGTCTTCCGCCCGATCCGATCGCCAAAATGCCCAAACAGCGCCGACCCCACCGGCCGCGCCAGAAACGCAATTCCAAACGTAGCCAGCGAAGCCAGTCGCGCCGAAGCTGGATCCGAAGCCGGAAAAAACAGCGCCGGAAACACCAGCACCGCCGCCGTCGCATAGATATAGAAATCGAAGAACTCAATCGCCGTCCCAATCAGGCTCGCGAACAAAACCTGCCGCGGCGTATTGATCGCCTTACCCGCCGAACCACCACTCATCGACTCACCTCATACATCCGCACGTCAATGAATTCTATAAGCCTCGCATCTCCCCCTCCACACATTGTCATCCTGAGCGCAGCCGAAGGACCTGCGTAGTCTGCGCCTCGACCGCATATACTTGGAATGCAAATTCAAACCAAGCCGAGGCACCCATGGCCGCACTCATCGAAGCAATCCACGTCAAGCGCAAGACCGTCTTCGAGCTCGAAAACATTCCTTACGCCTGCCTCGACTCCGACATCTCCACGCCCACCGCGCGCGGCGGCCAGACCCTCGTCCGCCTGAAGATGCGCAACCTGCTCACCTCCGCCGTCTTCGAAAAAACCTTCAAGGCGCAGGACAAGTTCAAGGAGCCGGACCTCGTTTTTGTCGACGCCTCCTACCTCTACACGGACGGCCAAGGCTCCCACTTCCTCGACCAGGAAAGCTACGAGACGCTCACCCTCTCGCCCGAGATGGTCGGCAACGCACTCGACTTCCTGCTCGAAGGAGCCATGCTCCAGCTGCACAAGTTCAACGGCAACCCCATCGGCGTCCAGCTCCCCATCTTCGTCGAGTTAGCCGTAGCCGAAACCGAACCCGGCATTAAGGGCGACACATCCTCGGGCTCCGTCACTAAGGTAGCCAAGCTCGAAACCGGCGTCGAAGTCCGGGTCCCCCTCTACATCAAGCAGGGCGAAAAGATCAAAATAGCCACGGAAACCGCCGAATTCGCCGGCCGCGCCTGACCTACCGCCGCAGCCAGCAAGGTCCACAGCTGACAGCTCTTTAGCTAAGAGCTCTCAGCTGATAGATCAAATAGAAATCCTCACCCAGTCCAGCGGGCAACAGTTAGCAGATGGCCAGGTCGTCTCGCTTACAGCTTATAGCTGACAAGCTTAGAGCTCTCGATTCAAAACGCACCCCGAACTGCTCCGTTCTCCGCCGCACCGCCGCACTCATAGTCTGCGATGCATCCTGCCTCAAGCAGTCGATGAATCCATCCCTAAGCCGCCTCCACTAACTCCTCGCAGAGCAGCCGATAAGCCTCATTCGCCTCCGCCAGCGCCTGCGTAGCCCGCGCCCTCACCGCCTCCGCCGCATGCTGAAACTTATCCGGATGGCACACACCCACCATCTTCCTGTAAGCCGAACGAATCTCCTCGCGCGAGCAATCCGCCGACACGCCCAGCATCTCCTCCGCGCGCGCCAGCGTCATCGCACCGCCCTCTGGCCCGCGCGCCGCCTCGCGCACAAATTCGTCCGTCGGCGGAACATCCGCCGGCATCCACCCATGCGGCAACGCGCGCTGCGCCACCTGCTCTTCCGGCGTCCAATCTGCCGGAGCCCACGTACTCGACTTCCATCCCAGCTCCTCCGCCTCGCTCACTGCATCCCGCCGCCCGCGCAGGCTCGCAATCCTTCCCAACTCCCGCAGCGCGCAATTCCTCAGCTCATTCTCGCGATCCATCTGCTGCAGCCGTCTCCGTTGCATGTTCTCGGTAGCCCGCGCCACGCCCAGCCTCCAGCTCTCTTCCAGGAACACCGGGTCCGGCTCATCCCCAAACAGCTGCTGCATATGCTCGACAAACCGCGAAGGCCGCCGCCGCAAACCATCCGTCCAACTCCACCCCGCCTGCGCCCCGCTCTTCGCCTCGAAACCACTGTGCATCGCCTGAACCCCTCGCCCGCAACCATTTAACCCCGCAGCAGCCTCAGTACCCCGGCCTACCACTACGGTTGTATTTGGAATATCGGCACCCCCACCCATTCCCTTAGCGACCCAGACGCATTAACCGCATCGGAGGAATCAGCCGACTTTAGTCCGCTGAAAAAGTGACCATCCCAATAGCGCTTCAACCCCCGAAACCTCCACCCTCCGTGACACCCCCAACTACAATAAATAGAGGGCCCCCGACAAAATCCATCGCAGAAAATGCTGCATCCAAGCCGTCAGAGCAGTACCTGCGACAGCGGTGAGCGTCCAATCATCGACAAGCTTTGCAATCGGCAAAAATCAAAATTCTGCCCAAAGGCCCACCCCGCATGAAGCTCTCCGCCCTCCTGACCGCAGTCCTGCTAGCCGCCCTGGCCCCGCCACACCACGCCCAGGCCCAAACTCCTCAAAGTGCCATTGCGACCGCTACAGGGGCTCTTCCCCACTTCGAAGCCGCCACCATCAAACCACCCGATCCCAACGCCACCATCAGGCCAGGCGGATTCAACGGCTATCCCGGCGGACGTATCTTCTTCGGAGGAAGTGTCAACATGCTCGTCGAGTGCGCATTTCATTTCCAGACCTATCAGCGAGCCAGCGGCCCAGACTGGGCGGCCTCAGAGCAATTCGACATCAATGCCGTTCCACCTGAGAACTCGCCCTCTCGCAAACTTTCCATCCGAACAGGGGACCCCACCCCGGAACAACGCGAGATGCTTCAGGCCCTCTTGCGTGACCGCTTTGGCCTTAAGTTCCACATGGAAACCAAAGAGGGCGAAGTCTACCTCCTCAGGCGCGGCACCAAACCTCTCCAACTCAAGCCACCCAAAGATCCCAACGCCGCTTCGTACGCAATCGTATACATGAAGTCAACCGGCGACGACGGTGAAGCCGAAGGCACCAATACCACCACGGATTATCTCGCCGAAAGGCTCGGCCGCTATCTCCAGCTTCCGGTGCTCAATCAAACCGGCATCACCGGCTCCTATGACTTCCATCTCCCGCCAGTCGACCCGGAGAACAAAGACATAGCCGTGGCCACCTACAGCGTCGTCGACCGCCTCGGCCTCGCCATCAAGCGCGGACGTGGCCCCATCCAAACGCTGGTCATCGACCACGTGGAGCATCCAGATGCAAACTAGCCTCAAGACCGTTCTGGCCTTAGTCACCTTGATCGCTGTGCCGTTGCTCCCACACCAAGCCCGAGCCCAGGCCGCCGACATCCCCAGCGCCGCCTCCGAGCCGACCCAGCACGACGCCGCTCAGCACGGCCGCGCCCTCATCGACCAGATGATCGCGGCCCTGGGCGGCGACGCCTGGCTCAAGCGCACCTCCATCGAAGCCGACGGTCGCACCTCCACCTTCTTCCACGGCGAACCCAATCCCTACACCGTCGAATTCCACGAACTGCACCGCCTCGATGCCTCCGGCGCGCCTGAGGCCGACCGCATCGGCTTCCTCACCAGCCGCGGCATGATCCTGCCCGGCAGCAAGATCGACGTGGTGCAGATCTGGACCGCCAACCACGGCTACGAGATCACCTACAAAGGCAAGTCCGAGCTGCCGAAAGAGCAGGTCGACGACTACAACCGTCGCCACGCCCACTCCATTGAGCAGGTCGTCACCCACTGGATCAACGCCCCCGGCGTTATGATCCTCGCCGAAGGCACCTCCATGGTCGAGCGCCGCCTCGCCGACAAGGTGATGGTCCTTACCGCCAATAACGATGCCGTCACGCTCGAGCTCGACGCGTCCACGCACCTGCCCATCCGCCGCAGCTTTGAGTGGCGCAACCCCCAGTTCAACGACTTCGACGAAGAGGCCGAGACCTACGACGACTACCACACCATCCAGGGCCTGCCCACGCCGCTCACCCTTACGCGCTACCACAACGGCGACATGGTCAAGCAGCTCTTCTTCTCCAAGGTCACGTACAACGTCCCCGCCGACCCATCCCTCTTCGACCTGACCATCCTGGTCCAAAAAAGCGGGGGCAAGAAGCCCAAATGATGGCACCCTCTCAATCGTTCGCTGGATCAGGTCATCCAAGCAAGGCTCGTCATTCTGACCGCAGGTCAGTCTCCGTCGTTGGCTTTTTCTGTTGCTTGTTCTAAGCGACGGAGCACCCTCCGCCATCGCATGCATAGCATTTACCGAGAGCACACGAGAAGCACACTCCCTATCTGGCAACGGTGAGCGGAATCTCCAAAGATCCGATCTTGTCCGAAGCCACATCGCGGACAGAGGCGCGCACAAAGATGTCGCCGGAAGGCAGGTCGAGCTGCAGCAGCACCGGAAAGGGTCGCTGCAGAAACGCGGCGAGCTTATCCTGCGCCACGGTGAACGACGCTGTCTCCCGCACAACGTTCAGCATCTCTCCTTCGCCGTTGTACGCAGCCACGGCAAACTCCACGGAAGCGTCGCGCTCTCCGCCGGACCCATGCGTCAGCGTGATGTCGCCCGGCAGGACTTTGAAGTTGAAGTCGTACCGCACTAACGGTTTGCCCTTCAGCTTCAGCTTGGGATTCAGCTGCCCGAGCACCGCATCGCCAGGCTTCGGCGCAACAGCCGAAGGCGTCACCGCAACCGTGAAGAGCACCTGGGTCGAAGGCGCCGCGCTATGGCTCATAGCTGCGGAGAGCACGGCATCGGCAGGCGGCGCAGTTTTGTCCGCTGCTTTCTGCGCAAGGGGAGGCGGCGTCTTCTTCGCCGGATCGATGGAGGCATAGCCCTTGCGATAGACCAGCGTGATGCCGGGCCGATCCACGCTGACGTTGATCTTGTGGAACTGCCCGTCGTACTTCGCCAGCGGAGGCACATAGGAGAGCGAGTAGTAATCCGCTCCAGCGGCGACTGCATCGCCAATCGCTTTAGCCAGGTCGTTGGTGTTGTAGTAAGCCCGCCCGCCCGTAGATTCCGCGAAGTCTTCCATGGAGAAATGGTCGCCGGCCTGGAGCATCACAGGGGTGGGCATAGGCGCAGAGGTTCCTTCGCCTGGGTAAATACCCGCCTTGGGCGGGTCCGGCAGAATTCCGGCCGGGTCGATCGGATAGACGGCTACCTGCGCCGCCGCGAGGAGGTTGTAGTCGCGCAAGAGTGACGTGGTGTAATCGCGCATGCATGGCACCGCATCGTAGTCCCCAAAGCTGGTGAGCCACGGAATGCCGGGGGTGAACCAGATCAAATTCTTTCTGCCCTTGACGCCTGCGAGGTAGGCAGATACATTGTCGAGCGCGTCCACAACGGTCTGGCTCTGCGCATTGGCCACACTGCATGCTTCGTCGACGACCTGCGGAGGACCGCAGTAGCCAGGGTCTTTTTTCCTCGCGCTGGGGTCGCACATCGGCAGCGAGACGCGGGAGTTCTGCACGTAGGTGACAGAGTGAAGTGCGGCAAGCAGCACGTCGCGGTCCGTAGTAAGGGGCTGGACGACGCGAAGTCCTACGCTTAGCTGCAGCAGGATGACTTGCGTACCTGGAGCCAGGTTCTGCAGGAACTTGGTGGCCTGCGCTCTCGAGATCGACATATACTGCGGGGCTATTCTCAGGGCGTAGCCGGTAGTGACATCATCCAGCAGCAGAACATTCACGGCAGCGGTAGTAGGGGCCTGCGGCTGCGCGTTGGTGTAGACGTTGGGCGGCAACTTGGGCAAGGCCGCAGGGAGCGCCGGTCGATCGTTGCCGAGCTCTTCAAAGTTTTTCAGAGGTTGGGGCTTGCCATCTTCCTTCACGGTGAAATCAGACTGGGTGAGCCCGTGAACTGGCCTGCCGCTGGCGTCGGTCGCAGTTACATCGACGCGGGTCAGGCGAGAGGTGACCTTCAGCGTCGTTTCGCCGGACGCAGGCTGCTGCGCAATTGCCGCGTGTGGCGCGACCGCAAGGATCGCTGCCGCGAAAAGGATACAGGCGATGCGTTTGAAGTTATGTGCTGCTGACCGGCTCATACGTTCCTCTGTTTTGCGTATTTCGATTCGGCGCAATTGTAGCTCGGCTGCGATTCGGATGTCCTCGCACCGCTTGCAGCCGTTTATACTCATCTCTGCTATGAGCGAACCCCAGAACACCATGGACATCCAGCAGATCATGTCCATCCTGCCGCATCGTTATCCGTTCCTCCTCATCGACCGCATCGTCGAGATGGAGCCGAAGACGCGCATCGTCGCCATCAAAAACGTCACCATCAACGAGCCGCACTTCGCCGGCCACTTTCCCGACTTCCCCATCATGCCCGGGGTGCTCATCATTGAAGCCATCGCGCAGGCGGGCGGCGCGCTGCTGCTCACCGAGATCCCCGACCGCGACGACAAGCTCATGGTCTTCACCGGGATCAGCGAAGCCAAGTTCCGCAAGCCCGTAGTCCCCGGCGATCAGCTCCGCATCGAGGTCACCGTCCTCAACTGGCGCTCCTCTGCCGTGCGCATGCGCGGCGTCGCCACCGTCGACGGCAAGGTGGCCTGCGAGGCCACCGTCATGTGCGCGCTTACCTCGCGCACACCGAAGCCGCCAGCCGCAGCGCCATCGACCGAGCCCGCTGCTGCAGCAGCACTCGCAGGTACGGAAGATTGAGCGCCGCGCCGCACATCCATCCCACCGCGATCATCGCGCCCGGCGCGCAGATCCCAGCCTCGTGTAGCATCGGCCCCTACTGCACCATCGGTCCTAACGTCGTCCTCGGCGAGAACTGCGAACTCATCTCGCACGTCGTCCTCGACGGACATACCACCCTCGGCGCCAACAATCGCATCTTCCCCTTCGCGTGCATCGGCGTCGCGCCGCAAGACCTCAAGTACGCCGGCGAACCCACCCGCTGCACTCTCGACGACGGCAACACCATCCGCGAGTACGTCACCATCTCCCGCGGTACGTCAGGCGGTGGAGGACTCACCAGCGTGGGCAACAACTGCCTCATCATGGCCTACACCCACATCGGCCACGACTCGCACATCGGCTCCGGCTGCATCCTCGCCAACTCCGCCACGCTTGCCGGCCACGTCACGGTGGAGGACTACGCCGTCGTCGGTGCGCTCTGCCCGGTGCATCAGTTCTGCCGCATCGGCCGCTACGCCTACATCGGCGGCGGCACCACCATCACGCAGGACGTGCTGCCCTACTCGCTCACCTCGATCGAGCGCAACAACCACGCCTACGGCCTCAACAAGGTAGGCCTCGAACGCCGCGGCTTCTCCCCCGCGCAGATCAAGGCCCTCCGCCACGCCTACCGCCTCCTGCAAGCCTCGAAGCTGAACACCACCGACGCCCTTGCCGCCATCCGCGCCACCCTAACCGAATCCCCCGCGCCCACCACCGATCAAGAACACGTAGCCTACCTAGCCGACTTCATAACCAACAGCCACCGGGGCATCATCAAGTAGCAGGACGCTCCGATGTGATGTTGACAAATAGGTTGTCGCGCCTCTCTCGCCAGAAAAAGCAAACGAACAATATGAATTACCAAGCCACACCAAGTCTCCCTGGTTGACCCAGTTCCAGCCAGCCTCGCCAAAGTAAGAATGGTCCAAAGAGTTACACTTCTAGTCGACAGCCTCCGGAGCGCATACCGTCATGTTCGGAATCAAACAATTCAAGCCACGACAAATCGCAGCCTTGCGCAAGAGAGAACAAGTGAGCCAAACCGTATTAGGGTTCTATCTCAATGTCTCTCGCTCGCTCATTTCGCAGTGGGAGCAGGGAGCAAGGAAGCCGTCTGGTGCATCTCTCAAGCTTCTGACGCTCGTCGATAAGAAGGGTCTGGACTGGGTCGCCTGAGCGCCACATACGAATGAGCGACCCAATCTCCAAACTCGGCCTCATCGCGGGCAATGGCAGTTTCCCTTTTCTGCTGCTGGATGCGGCACGCGCGCACGGCCTCACCGTCGTTGTCGCCGCAATCAAGGAAGAGACCTCCTCCAAAATCAACGCACGCGCCGCCGCCGACCCTAACATCCGCGTGTACTGGATGTCGCTCGGCGAACTCTCCCGGCTCATCGAAACCTTCCAGGCCGAAGGCGTCACCCGCGCCGTCATGGCCGGCCAGGTCAAGCACACGCAGATCTTCTCCAGCATCCGTCCCGACTGGCGCCTCGCCAAGCTGCTGCTCAACCTGCGCACACGCAACACCGACATGCTGCTCAGCGCCGTAGCCAAGGTCCTCGGCGATGAGGGCATCGAACTCATCTCCTCCACGCACTACCTCGAGCCTTTGCTCGCCAAGCCCGGCATCTTCACCCAACGCGCACCCACCGCAGAAGAGACGAAGGACATTACCTACGGCCGCACCGTAGCCCGCGGCATCGCCACATACGACCTCGGTCAGACGGTCGTCATCGCAGCACAGGCGTGCGTCGCGGTCGAAGCGATGGAAGGCACCGACGCCACTATCGCCCGCGCCGGTGCCCTCTTCGCAGCACTCGGCGACCCAGCGTCCACCCTTAGCCGCTCGCTCACCGTAGTCAAAGTAGCCAAGCCGAACCAGGACATGCGCTTCGACGTCCCCGTCATCGGCGTAGCCACCATCGAAGCGATGATCCGCGCCAACGCAACCTGCCTCGCCCTCGAAGCCGGCCGCACGCTGCTCTTCGACAGCGAAGCCATCCTCACCCTCGCCAACAATTCAGGCATCGCCATCGTCGCAGAGTAGTGGCGGCGCATCCATCGGCTCCACGTCCTCCAACGGCGTACGATAGACCCAGACCTCAGGCGTGACCTGGCCGCCAGAAACCGCATCGCGACTTCCGCACCGCAAGGAGAACAAAATGGCTCGTACCGCATCCGTCTGGATCGCAATCGCTGTCTGCATCGTCGCAGTCTGCAGCTTCGCCTTCAAAGCCCGCGCCGCCGGCGATGTACTCGAAGTCGGAGCCACCGCGCCGGACTTCAGCCTCGCGTCGCAGGAAGACGCCAAAATCTCGCTCACGCAGTACAAGGGAAAATGGGTGGTGCTCTACTTCTACCCCAAGGACATGACCTCCGGCTGCACCATCGAGGCGCACAACTTCCAGCGCGACCTGCCGAAGTACGACGCACTCAACGCCGTAGTCCTCGGCGTCTCGCTGGATTCGGTCGAGAGCCACAAGACCTTCTGCAGCAAAGATTCGCTTACCTTCAAGCTGCTCGCTGACCCGGACCACAAAGTAATCGACGCCTATGGCGTGCCCGTTACCGGCATGGGTCCGATCAAGTTCGCCAAGCGCGACACCTTCCTCATCTCGCCCGCTGGCAAGATCGCCAGGGTGTGGACCGGTGTCAATCCCGCCACGCACAGCGAGGAAGTGCTGGCCGAGATCGCAGCGCAGAAGAAATAGCACGCAGACACAGACCAGCAGACGCAAAAAGGCCCGGACCTCTCGAGAGGAGTCCGGGCCCTTTTGCTTGCCTGTGTTACAGCGTTACAACGTGACTACTTCTTTGCAGCAGTCTTCTTCGCAGCCTTCTTGACGGTCTTCTTTGCTGCAGCCTTCTTAGCAGGAGCCTTCTTCGCTGCTGCCTTCTTCGCGGGAGCCTTCTTCACTGCCTTCTTTACTGCCTTCTTTGCTGCTTTCTTAGTTGCCAAGGTAGTACCTCTCGTAATTGATTTTTTGCTGCTTCGAGTGCTCTTGTTGCCAGACGCTTTTTTCAAAGCAGTCTTACCGCCGCGCCGAACACTCGACTTCTTCTTCGCGGCAGATCTTAATGTCGTCTTCTTCGCAGCCTTCTTGGCCACCTTCTTCGGCGCCTTTTTAGCAGCCTTCTTTGCTGCCTTTTTTGCGACCTTCGCAGGCGCCTTCTTCACAGCCTTCTTCGCGACTTTCGCGGGAGCCTTCTTCGCCGCTTTCTTAGCGACTTTCGCAGGGGCCTTCTTCACTGCTGTCTTGCTCGGTGCCTTCTCCGCGGACTTCAACGCCGCACCAACCGAAACCTCAGCCTCATTCTTCCGCGGAGGCATCGAGAGCCGTGTCGCCGGCGTGTACACACTCGACGGCGTAGGGACCTCACTCGCAATCACGGCTTCTTCGGCATGCGAATCGTGCGGAATCAAATCGTCCGAATCATCGTCGTGCAAATCCAGATCGTCATCATCCGACGTCATCGACACGACCGTCTCTTCCTCTTCATCGTCCTCGTCGAATGCGCCGCCGCCATATCCACCGGCGATCAAATCATCGTCATCTTCTGCCGATGCCTGGAGCTTGATGTTCTCGATGCCTTCGAATCCGTCATGCGTATTCAGCTTCATCGTCTCATCCTCTTCGCCGCTTCTTGCACCTTCATGCTGCGGTGCAATTTGAATTCAGTTTGCGATGTGCGGAAAAATCAATTCACATCACGGCACGAATTCTAGCAACAGAATGCATCGAGACGCCAGCGATAGCAAGCACTCTTTTTAGCGACGTAACCAATGCGGCAGCTTTCCGTCTTCATTTGGATCGAGCGTGCGACTTCGATGACCCCGCTTTTTTGTGCGCCGCACTTCCGGAAGCGACTCTCGAAGTCGAAGCAGAACCCCTCGACGCCGCCGCCTTCCCACGCGTACTCTTCGTCGCAACGCTTGCTCCATGTACCCGCCGCACCCGCGTGGAGACAGCAGAAGACGCACGCACCGGCTGCGCCACAGCAAGTGTGCGATGCGGCCCGATGCGGCTCGAAGAGAGATGGTTCCAACGCCGCAGCTCTTCCACTGACACGTTGAATCGATCCGCAATCGTCACCAGCGTATCGCCCGTGCGCGTCACGTAGTGCGTCGTGTGCGGTGCCGCCGCCACCACCGTTTCAGGAATCAGCAACTCATCCCCCGGCCGCACCAGCGCACTCTCCGTCAACCCGTTCGCTTCTGCGATGTCCGCCGCCCGATCATGAAAGCTGCTCGCCACGGTATCCAGCGACTCGCCCGCACGCACCACATGGAAGCGCCAGCTCGCGCGCTTCGCGTCCGGAATCAGCTTCACTCGCCGCGTATACAGGTCCTTCGTGCCCGGCGGAATATGCAGGTCGAACGAAATGTCATTCGGCGTAACCTGCCGCAGCAGCGCCGGGTTCAGCGCCACAATCTCCGACACGCTCGCCTCGGTCACATCGGCAATCAGCTTCAGGTCAATCGCATAATCCGTCGTTACCGTGTCGTAGATCACCGGCGGACTCGGCACAAGTTTATCCAGCCCATATCGCTCCGGATTCTTCGCCATAATCACCGCAGCCAGAATCTTCGGCACATACTCCCGCGTCTCTGCCGGCATCGTATTGCGGCGATACAGCTCCCAGAAGTCCGCATACCCGGTCCGCTGTACCACCTTCTGAATATTTCCCGGACCCCAGTCATACGCCGCCATCGCGAGATACCAGTCGCCCAGCAGATGGTAATAGTTCTTGATCAGCCTCGCATACGCCCGCGTGCTCTTCTCCGGGTCGAAGCGGTAGTCGAAGTATCCGTTCCGCGTCAGCCCATACTCCGGCGCCGTGTACGTCATGAACTGCCACATCCCGCCCGCACCCGATTTCACATTCATCGCACGCGGCTGAAAGCCAGACTCCGCCACCGCCAGATAGATCAGATCCTGCGGCACGCCTTCCTTGCGCAGCACATCCTGGATCAGCCCGCGATACTTGCCCACGCGCTGCAACGACGCAGCCATATGCGCACGAAACGAATTCGACTGCGAGAACACGCCAATGTACCCGGCGACCTGGTCATTGATCACCAGCGGAAGATCCGACGTCGTGTTCAACTCCGTCTTCAACTTTGCCACCAGCTCCGGGTTCGGCGGAAACGTCATGTCCGCCGCAGCCTCCAGCGGAGTCTCTTCCACCGGCTCTGAGAAGCCCGTACCCACCTTCAGCGCCGACATCTCCAGCGTATTAATTTTGTTCACCAGCAGCTCGAACTCTGTCGACAGCTCCGCATCTTCCTTCACGTCCACGCCGCTGGTCAGCAGCAGATCCACCGCCGCATCGAAGTCCAACCGCGCCGCCTCCAGGTGTCCGTTGCGATAGTTCGCCACGCCGCTCTGGTACGTCCCCTCAGCCCGCGCCACCAGCTGCTGATCCTTCGCTGCACGATCCTCCGCCTGCGCCCGCGTCATCGGCGCAGAAGAAGGAGTCTCCGCCGTCACCACAATTGGCGCACTCGCATTCGCAGGCACCTTCGCCGACGTAGCCGACTGCTGCGGACAACCCGCCAGCAACCCAAGCAGCGGCGCACACACCACCGCACCCACCCACCGCCGCGTTCCATACCTGTATCGCGCCATCGTCATCAACCGTTTCATTGTACGGGTTGGACGCTTCCGGCGGCTCACCCGCGCCTTCGCGTCGGGCTGCTATGCTCGATGCTCGCGCGGAGCTCTCAACTCGGCTGGCGTTGGATTAACAATCAAAGATGGAGGATTAGCATGGCGAAACTTGTTCATGGACTGAACCAATCATTAGACGGCTACATCGACCACGATAAGTTCAGGCCTGGCCCTCTCCTCTTTCGTCATTTCGTCGAGCAAGTGCGTAGCCTGCGCGGCTTCATCCATGGCCGCGGCATGTACGAACTTATGCGCTACTGGGACGAAGATCTTCCGGGCTGGGATGCGAATGAGCGCGACTTCGCGGTGGCCTGGCGCAGTCAACCAAAGTGGGTCGTATCCCGCTCGCTTCAGTCAGTCGGTCCAAACGCCACGCTCATCGCCGATAACGTTGAAGCGCAGATCCGCAGGCTGAAGACGGAGCTCGACGGCGAAATCGAAGTGGGCGGACCAGCCCTGGTGCGAAGCCTCGCCCAGTCCGGCCTTATCGATGAATATCGAATCTACCTCCACCCCGTGGTCGTGGGCAGCGGCAAACCATTCTTCACTCATCCCATGCCTCCCCTCCGGCTGACGGGCAGCGATCGTATGGGAGAGGATGTGATTCGGCTGACCTACGTTCCTGCCTAATACGCACGTTTCCGCGAGCGGCTGCCCCGGCTCGTCAGGCCGCTTTGCGTCACGACTGAAGATCGAAACCGGCATCCCGGCCGTCGATGTGCGAGGCGCAATCCACGCGCGCCCCAGATGGTAGCATCGAAGATTGAGGCATTCGCAAACCCGCATGGAACCAAGTCGCATCCGCAACTTCGCAATCATCGCGCACATCGACCACGGCAAGTCGACGCTCTCGGACCGCCTGCTCGAACTCACCGGCTCGCTTACCGACCGCGAGATGCAGGCGCAGGTCCTCGACGCCATGGACCTGGAGCGCGAGCGCGGCATCACCATCAAGGCCCACACCGTCCGCATGATGTACAAAGCCGACGACGGCATCACCTACCAGCTCAACCTGATCGACACGCCCGGCCACGTCGACTTCAGCTACGAGGTCTCCCGCTCGCTCGCATCGTGCGAAGGCGCACTCCTCGTCGTCGATGCCTCGCAAGGCGTCGAGGCGCAGACCCTGGCCAACGCATACCTCGCCATCGCTGGCGGCCTTGAAATAATTCCCATCATCAACAAGATCGATCTCCCCTCTGCCGACATCGAACGCACCAAGGCAATGATCGAAAAATCCGTCGGCCTGCCCGCCGATGATGCAGTGTGTGTGTCAGCAAAGACCGGCCTCAACGTAGCCGACATCCTCGAAGCCGTCGTCCATCTCGTCCCGCCACCCAGTGGCGACCCCGAAGCGCCGCTGCAGGCCCTCATCTTCGATAGCTGGTTCGATCCCTACAAAGGCGTCATCATCCTCGCCCGCGTCATCAACGGCCGCATCCGCAAGAACGACAAGATCCGCATCATGTCCAACGGCCGCACCTTCGAGGTCGACTCCATCGGCGTCATGACGCCCAAGCCCATCGTCCTCGAAGAGCTCTCCGCAGGCGAAGTAGGCTTCTTCGTCGCAACGATCAAGAACGTAGCCGACACGAAGGTCGGCGACACCATCACTCACGTCGACCGCCCCTGCGCCGAAGCGCTCCCCGGCTTCGAAGACATCAAGAGCATGGTCTTCGCCGGCCTCTACACCGTCGATTCGCACGAGCACGGCATGTTGCGTGACGCCCTCGAAAAACTTCGCCTCAACGACGCCAGCTTCAACTTCGAACCCGAATCGTCCGTCGCTCTAGGCTTCGGCTTCCGCTGTGGCTTCCTCGGCCTTCTCCACCTCGAAATAATTCAGGAGCGTCTCGAGCGCGAGTACGACCTCGACCTCATCATCACCGCGCCCGGCGTCCAGTACAAGCTCACCATGACCGACGGCTCGACGCTCATCGTGCACAACCCTTCGCGGTGGCCCGACCCCTCCGAGATCGAGTCCATCGAAGAGCCCGTCATCGAAGCCAAGATCCTCACCAACGAGGAGTACGTCGGCAACATCCTCAAGCTGGTCGAGGACAAGCGTGGCCGCCAGAAGAACATCGAGTACGTCTCCGAGACGCGCGTCATGCTCACCTACGAGCTCCCGCTCAACGAGATCGTCCTCGATTTCTACGACCGCCTCAAGTCCGTCTCCCGCGGCTACGCCTCGCTCGACTACCATCTCTCCGGCTCGTGGATCTCGCCCATGGTCAAGATGGACATCCTCATCGGCGGCGACCCCGTGGACGCACTCTCGCTCATCGTCCACCGCGATGCCGCCTACGATCGCGGCAAGGTCCTCGTAGAAAAGATGCGCGAACTCATCCCGCGCCAGATGTTCGAGGTCGCCATCCAGGCCGCCATAGGCTCCAAGATCATCGCCCGCTCCACCGTCACCGCCATCCGCAAAAACGTCATCGCCAAATGCTACGGCGGCGACATCAGCCGCAAGCGCAAGCTGCTCGACAAGCAAAAAGAAGGCAAGAAGCGCATGAAGCGCATCGGCAAAGTCGACATCCCCCAGGAAGCCTTCCTGGCCGTCCTCAAAGTCGGCGAAGAGTAGCGAGACTGCGCATGGCCATTCGCCGCATTGCGATTGACTACACGGTGTACTCACCGGAGTACAAGCCCTCCGAGGGTAAATGCCTGGACTTCCGCACATTGGAACGCGCGATCAGAGCTGCGAAGAGCCTAGGAATTGGCTCCAGTATTCACCGTAACTTCAACCAGCGGGACAAGAATCAGCTAATTGCTGACTGGTGGCAGGCGAGAATTTATTGGGTCTGGGATGGGCAAACGACGCAAAGGGTCTATGACAGGTCAGGAAAGCCGAAGAACGAAACACCTCCGCTCCATCCCGCCTTCCTCATCTCGCTTCGACGCAGGCGAAGAAGCACATAGGCCAACCAAAAGTCCGCGCTAAAGGTCCCGCCGTGGCTCGATTGATTGCACGTGTCTCGGAGGGAGCAGTGGCCTTCAGGCCACTGATTTTACCCGCAAAATTTCGGGGCTTTAGCCCCGGAGCCTCCACCCCGAACCCCATCTTGAATCACCCATACAGTCAACGCGATGCCATTTTGGGAATCCACGAATCTGTGGAAACCGCTTTATTTTCGCGCCATCAAACCTTCCGTAACCTTCTCCTTCCCCGCTCCGAGCCTGCCACTCTGCGCAAACAAAATAAACAACTTCCGAGCAACTGCATTGACACCGCAGCAAATCCGCCGCCACCCACTGCAGCAACATTAAAATTTGCACTCAATCGATCCACAGTATTTTCCACAGAAGTTCGGAGTACTAAGCGCCCCCGCAGCTAGCAAAAAGAGGCCCGAAGGCCTCCTTTTTCTTCCGTCCTATCTTGCCGCATCGTTACTTCGCAGCAGGCTTCGCCGCCGCATGCGGAGCGCCCGTCCCGGTCCTCGGCTTTGCTGCCGCCGGAGCCGCCATCGGCGCAGGTGCCGCCACGCCCGATTCCTTGTTGTAAGCCTCAATCAGCGCCAGCGTAATATCCGCCGAAGGGCTGGTCTGCGCCCAGATGATCGAGCTCTGCTCATTGCTCACGTCGAACACGATCGTATAGCCATTCGCCTGAACATAATCCAACAGCGTCTTATGCACCTTCTCGGCGATCTTGCCGTAGGACTCCTGCAGCTCCGCCTGGTAAGCAGTCCGAGCCGTCTGCGTCTTCTCGTCCATCTGCTTCTCTTTGCTGTCCAGGCTCTTCATCTTCGCCGCACGTTCTGCGTCCGCGCCAGCCGCGGGAGCAGCCTGCAGTTCCTTCTTCAGCTTCTCGATCTCACCGTTCAGCGCGATCAGTTCATCCTGCTTCGGCTGGAACTTCGCCTGCACCTTCTGCATCGCGGTGCGGCCCTCGTTCGTCTGCACCACCGCCTGCTGAAACGCAACCAGCGCAATCTTCGCCGCATAAGCCTGCGGAGCAGGACGAACAGGCAGCGCCGCCGAAGCAGCAGGCTCAGCAGCAGCCGGTGCAGCCGGAGCCTCAGCCGCAGGAGCCGGAGCCGCAGGTGCCGCAGCGTCCGGAGCCGCCTGTGCCATCACACCCATCGGAAGAAGGCCCACAGACAACGCAGCGAGAAGAACAAACTTGGAATGCATAGGGGTGCCGACTCCTGAAATCCTGTGTTTCGGTTAGCAGATTTAATCAGCGCGAAAATGCGGACCGGTCAGCCCCACAGGCCAACCGATCCGCATCGCAGGTTTACTTCGTAGCAGGCCTGGCGCCCGGCGTACGAGGACGCGCTGCCGTAGGTGCCGAAGGCACAGGCGCCGCCGCCGGATACGCCACGTTATACGCATCCACCACGGCCTGCGAGATATCCGTCCCGCCCCATAGCAGGTTCAATCCGCCCTGCTGCGGCTGGCCCGCATTATCCAGCAACACGGTGTAGCCATTCGTCTGAACATACTTCACCACCAGCGGACCGAGCTTCGCAATCACCTTGCTGATCGCCGTCTGCACATCGGACCCATACGAGGTCTGTGCATCTTCGGCCTCCAGCTGATACTGCTTCTGCTTCGTCTCGATAGCCCGCGACCGCGACGCCTTCTCTTCTTCCGCCATCGTAGCCGGAGCCGCCTGCAGCTGCTTGGTCAGCGACTCGATCTCAGCCCGCTCTCCCTCCAGCTTGGTCTTCGTCGGCTCAAACTTCTTCTGCACCGCAGCCACGGCGTTCAGGCCTTCGTTCGTATTCGCAGCAACTTCCTGCAACTCAATAAAAGCGATCTTCGCCGGAACCGCCTGCGGAGCAGGCGCAGCAGCAGGTGTCTGGGCCTGCGCGGCAACAGTCAAGGTTCCCGCTGCAATCGCAGCGACAAGTACAAGCTTGAAATTCATGGGCGGTGTGGTGCTCCTTCAGGATCCCTCAGGATCATATCTATGGAGGTCGGCTGTCCGACCAATCTCATGTCCTGCAGTCCACTCCACCAGCCCAGCCACGCGTACACCGTGCCTGGAGCCATCTCTTTTCGCCTGCCTGGTTCAGTTCGAATCCCACAGCGCTGGAGGGGGCCGCTTCAACACGCCAATTATATATGGAGTCGCCAACCCCTGGTCAAACCCCCCACCCGCACAAATCTCCACAATATGGAATATTGCCAGACCGTTCTTCTAATTTCTGTCACCTGCTCACCGCCACCAAACCCACAATCTCCGAAATTAGCGGCATTTCCGGCCATATGGCCCCTGCCGACTTTGGCTACTCAATTGCAATCCATGAAAGTGCAATCGGAGTTGCAACGCGCCACTCGGCTTAGAAACTGATCTGCTGGCAGGCAAGCGACAACCACCGAGTTCTCAAAACGAGTATGTACCCAACGCAGGTACACACCGGTTCAAGGCTCTACTCCATCCCCAAGGGACGAGAGAGCCACTTCAGGAGGCCGTGACAGGCCATCGGCGAAGGCCGCTCCCACCCCGGGAGCGGCCTTCGCCATTTAAACCGGAACTGCGCACCCCACCGAAATTCTCACCCTGATCGCAGCCAGAGGGCTCCTTTTCCTCTCCTACCAATCCTGTCATCCTGAGCGTAGCGCAGCGAAGTCGAAGGACCTGCGTTTCCCCTGAAACAGCTATCGAATTCCCCTCCATCCTCAGCAAAACACCCCACCCAAGGTTTCCCTTGCTATCCAAACCCATTCCGCGTATCATCAGCCTTGCCTTGTGAACCGGCTGTGGGTGCCGACCACCGTGCGACGTTTCTGTCCGGCGGCGGCAAATCGCAAGGGTGTTCTCAAAGTTTTCGGCGGATAATTCTGGAAAATGCTGGTTCGTCCCGCCCGCTATACGGCGTTTGAACTCCGCCAGGAAGATTTACTGGGTTCCACTTGGCTGCAAGGGTGAAGTGAGTTGCCACAACCGGCAGACTCCACCGGAGCGATTTCCACGCAACTTCTGGCAGTTCCGCAAAAAATGCGGCGAGGCCAAAGGTCGCATTCGCAGACTGGTCGCATCGAGAACGATGCATTAGAAAGCATGTTCGAGCAAAACTTGATATCGTCTCCACCGACGCTCCAAAAACGGGTTCGTTCCCTCTCCGCCAACCGCGCTGAGAGAACGCATCCCTGCGAGCGAACGGAAGAAATAAGCTGTACGAATCAGCAATAGGAAGTGAATTACATGAGTTCAGAGCAGGATTCAACCGACGTACAGGTGTACTCGGGTCCGGTCACCACCGTTGCCATGGGTGGTCACAACGGCGATTCAGATTCATCCCAGGATGGCGGATTCTCGAGCCCCCACGGCATGGGCCAGTCCAAGAGCAGCCGTCGCCGCCGCCGCAAACGCAAGGGTAAAACCGAAGGCGGCCCCCAGGCAGGCCCCGGCGGTCAGCCAGTCGGCGATATCCAGGCCAGCGCCGCCCCCTCCAGCCAGCCGCAGAATCAGCAGAACGGCGCAGGCCAGCAGCAGCAAGGCGCCCCCGCAACCAAGCGCTGGAAGAAGAAGTTCCGCGACCGCGAACGCCCGCGTGGCCCGGAGAATCCCGGCAACCAGGCCAGCTCTGGCGGATACAGCAACAACGGTGGCGGCGGTGGCTATCGTGACAAGGACACCCACCAGCCCGGCAACTCCGTCGGCGGCTTCAAGCGCAAGGGCGGCGGTGGAGGCGGAGGCAAGCAGCGCGATCGCGGCCCACGCAGCTTCGTCGGCCCCATGGACCACAGCTACCGCGCCACCACCGGCAACTTCGCAGACACGCCTCCTTCCACCATCCAGACCAACGGCAACTTTGGCGGACGCGGCGGCGGCGGACGCTCCTACGTTAGCGATTCGCAGCCCATCGACTACTCGCAGGGCCGCACGATTCCCGTCGCGGAGGACGCGCCCACCAAGATCTTCTTCTTCATCGAAGACCTCTTCTTCAACGCCAAGATCACCGAGACCGCACGCAAGCTCGGCGTCAAGGTAGCCTTCATCAAGAACGAGAAAGAAGCCATCGCGGAGCTCACCTCCGGCGAAGAAGCCGACCGTCCCGGCCTCATCGTTTTCGACCTCAACAACGCCAACGCCAAGCCGCTGACGCTCATTCCCAAGCTCAAAACCAAGCTCAAGAAGAGCACCTCCATCATCGGCTTCCTCTCGCACCTCCAGGGCGACCTCAAAGCCAAGGCAGTCGAAGCCGGCTGCGACACGGTTATGCCGCGCGCAGCCTTCTCGCAGAACCTGCCCAACCTCCTCCGCCGCTACGGCCTCCACGACGAAGAAGAAGACAACTTCAACCAGTAGCAACTTCTTTCATCCAAAAGATACGGCCCGCCGTCAGGCGGGCCGTATCGTCTTACAAAGACTTATACGCTCGTCTTGCCGGACGAGCCCACTACGCGCGGGGCGGTCACCTCGTGACGTATGCCGAGCTTCGCCCAGCCCTCCCGTTGGTCGTCCCAAAATTTTGCAGCGACCAACGGGAGCACCAACGCGAAGCCCAATACACGTCACGAAGTGACCGCTGCCCGCACAGGGCGACTTTCGGCTGTTTTTTCTTCGCTGTGATCCGGGCTGATCGCCTTACAGCTTATGCCGTCGCTGCCGCCGCATGAATCGCCAGCAATTGCTCCAGCAACGCCTTCAGCTTATCCAGTCGCAACGCATTCGCCCCATCCGACTTCGCCTCCGCCGGATTGTCATGCACCTCTAGAAATAGTCCATCCACACCCGCAGCCACAGCTGCCCGCGCCAGCACAGGAATAAACTCCGGCTGCCCGCCGCTCACGCCGTTCCCAGCCGAAGGCGTCTGCACCGAATGCGTCCCATCGAACACCACCGGGGCAAACCGCCGCATAATCGGCAGCGCGCGCATATCCACCACCAGGTTGTTGTACCCGAAGCTCGCCCCGCGCTCAGTGAGAAACACCCGCGCCGGCTTCGCGTGCGCCATCGTAGCCGCTGAATCACGCACCTTCAGCACCGCATGTTGCATGTCGAGCGGCGCAACAAACTGGCCCTTCTTCACGTTGATCGCCCGCCCCGTATGCGCCGCCGCGATCAGCAGGTCGGTCTGGCGGCAGAGAAACGCAGGAATCTGCAGCACCGCCTCCACATCGCCCAGCGCCTTCGAGAGCCGCAGGCAGTCCTCCGGCGTATGCACGTCCGTCAGCACCGGAAGCCCCGTATCCTTGCCAATCGCCCGCAGAATCCTCGCACCCTCCACCAGCCCCGGCCCGCGAAAGCTGCGTATGCTGGTGCGGTTCGCCTTGTCGTAGCTCGCCTTGAAGATGTATGCAATGCCCAGGTCCGCCGCAATACGCTGAATCGCATCCGCCATCGTGCGCGCATGCGTCTCGGACTCAATGACACAAGGCCCGGCAATCAGAAACAGCTTGCCGCGGCCAACAGGAACGGAACCGATATCGAAGGAGTGAGTCACAGCCCTATTGAACCATAGCCGGATCGTAGCCCGCTCTTTTCCTTAATCCGGGAACACGGCCCTCATCGGGTGAAACTCGTACGTATTGAGGCGCGATGCAGGATCGCGGTCGATGAACGCCCGAATCGCGTCTTCATGTTTTGATTCGACGACGCCGATACCATACGGTCCAGCCGGATCCATCACCGGCCCATAGACGACGACTTTGCCTTCGTCCATATGCGTCTTCCAGTACGCGACGTGCTGCTGCATGATCTCGCGTTCCTCAGCCGTCATGTCGAACGCGAAGCTCGGCCGGCAGGGAATCAGTTTGAGAAAGAAATAGGAGGGAGCTTCTGCCATCGATTCACCATGGATGCAACAAGTCGATTGTATCGCCTCGCCGCTGCCCGTCCGTTGGAGCCCCGTCCGCTGCAGCCTCATCCGTTTAGCTGGTACGCTCGTGTCTCGTCATCACGGCCCGCTACCGGATCGGCAGCCAGCTCCTGCGCATCGATCTCGATCGTTTCGCACCAGGCCATGCGGAAGCTGTCAGGCAGCGCATCGGCGTGGTTGGGCTTGTAGTAGAGAACCTCCAGGTCCGACGGACGATTCCGGAACGCGGCCGCCATGGACTCTGCGATCTGGCGCATGAGCTGTGCATCAAACGGATTGAACAGAAAGACGACGCAAGGTCCCACCGGCCATTCCAGCTCCAGCGCGTCCTTCTGCTCGACACGCATAGGAGCTCGCGCCTTGCCTGCGGCCGCCCAAAGCGTGACGTTAGCGCGCGCAATCTGCGCCAACGAAGGATTCAGCTCCACGCCGATAACTTCGCGGAAGCCGAGCTGCGATGCAAGCAGGAGCGCACGTCCTTTGCCGCAGCCCAGGTCGACGAAGCAATAGTCCGCGAGAGCATGCGCGGGTCCACCAGCCTGCCAGCGAGCGAGGATGCCACGAAAGCGCGAGGGTGGAACAGCCGCGTAGCCTTCGATGTGCCTGTCGCTCGTATGGCCCGAAGCCAGATCGCCGCCTGCAATCAGCCCGCCGGTATCCGTTCCATGTTCGACGTCGAAGGGATGCGGCCTACTCACGGCCTCGCGCGTTATCGTTCGCCGAACCCAGTGAGCAGCAGCACGCACCGTACCACTGGCGCCGCGATGCCGCACCGACCACAGCAGCTTGCCCACCACGCCGCTCATGCCTTGCCTCGCGGTGCGCCGAGCGGAAACGCCTGCTGCACCAGCGCCAGCGCCGCCTCGCGCGTCGTCACCGAGCCTTCCAGTTGCGCGTCCTCCGCCATCGCCAGCATCTCCTTGAACTGCGGCGAAGGGCGATACCCGACGGCAATCAGATCCGCACCCGTAAGCAGCGGAGCAGGCCGCAGATCGGCCGCAGGCTCGGCTTGGTAGGCCGCCCGCGCAAACTCATACAGCCGCAGATCGCCATGCGCCGAACTCGCATCCAGCCAATGCAGCGCAAGATGCTCCTCAAATCTCGGCAGCCGCAGAAACCGCTTCAGCGTCGACTGCTTCATCTGCATCACATCGCCGAAGCGCATGTGGTTCTTCACCAGCGCCAGAATCTGCTCCTTGTCGTCATTCGAAAATCGCAGCCGATTCAGAATTTCTTCCGCAATCCGCACGCCCACTTCAACATGCCCGTTGAACCGTATCCGATCCCCCGGCACCGCCGGATTTGGCGGCTGATACGTAGCGGGCTTGCCAATGTCGTGCAGCAGCGCACCCCAGGCCAGCGTCGGGGAAATAGCACAAGCCTCGCCGCCATCGGCCAACTTCGCCGCCTCCGGCAGCTTCTCCAGCAACAGCATCGTATGCGTCCAAACGTCGCCCTCCGGATGAAACTGCGGTGGCTGCGCCACGTCTCGCATCCGGGCCACCTCGGGCAGCACCCGCGCCAACAGCCCGACCTCATGCAGCAGTTCAAACCCCCGCCGAGCCCCGCCCTCGGTAAGAACGCGCGTCAATTCATCGCGAATGCGCTCGGCACTCACCTGGTGGATCTCGCCAGCCTTCGCGGCTATCCCATCCGCCTCGAGCTCAAAGTCCAAGCGCGCCGCAAACCGCACAGCGCGCAGCATCCGCAGCTTGTCTTCGCTATACCTCAGCTCCGGCTCGCCGATGCAGCGCACCACTCTCCGCGCCAGATCCCTTCGTCCCTCCACAAAGTCCAGCACCGCCGCGTCAAGGTCGCCACCGACGTCATACGCAATCGGATCGAGCAGCAGCCCGTTGATCGTAAAGTCCCGCCGCAGCACATCTTCCCTCGGATCGAGAGAGAAGCGCACCGCATCCGGCCGCCGCCCATCGCTATAGGCCCCATCGTGCCGGAACGTAGCCACCTCGATCGCCACATCGGGCGCATCTTCCTGCGCCACACACACCAGCACCACGCCAAAGTGCGCACCCACCGTGAAGGTCTTCGCAAACAATGCGACAATCTGCTCCGGCACCGCCGCAGTCGCCACATCATAGTCCTTCGGCGCGATGCCCAGCAACATATCCCGTACACAGCCACCGGCAAAATACGCCGCGTGCCCCGCACCGCGCAATGCGCGCACCACCTCCAGCGCAGCACTGTACTGCGAATTGTCACGACGCGCGTCCATCAATTCTCATCCGCCAAAGATAAAAGCCTTCAATCTTAAGCACAGCAGCCTTCCGGCTATCTCCGGCGAGGCTGAATCTAACTCGCACCTGCACGCCGAATTCCGTGCCAACCATGCCATCCAAGTTTAGTATTTAAATCTGGAGGCGCCGCCGGAGATGGGACAGAACGAACCAATCCGCAAATCCGCCGCAGCCACGCCCTCTGCATCCGACATTCCCGACAAACTTTATTTCCGCATCGGTGACGTGGCCCGGCTCTGCGAAGTGCCTGCCTATGTCCTTCGCTTCTGGGAGAGTGAGTTTCCGCAACTCAAGCCCAACAAGGGCGGTACGGGCCAGCGCCTCTACCGCCGACGCGATGTCGAGATGGCCCTCCGCGTCAAAACGCTCCTCTACGACGAGGGCTACACCATTCCCGGTGCGCGCTCCGTACTCAAATCCGAGTTCCGCCAGAAAGAACCACAACTGGCCTTGCCCGGCGCTGCGCTCCCAGCCTCCGACACCAGGCAACTCCGCAGCATTCGCCGCGAGCTCGAAGCCATTGCCGCACTCCTCGCCCGCCCCGCCGAATCTCTCACTGGCACAGCGAAGGCCGCTGCCACTAAGGCTCCCGTCCATCCCATCCGCGCCCCTCGCCGCTCCGCTACACCGGCCCTCTTCGATACATCGGAAATCCCCTTCGAATCCGCCGAATAGCCGCAGGACTTCCACCAGCGCCCGGAGCAAGGATCGGCAACGGTCCCATGCTGCGCAAGCCCGTAGAATTGAATCATCTCGATGAGCCTTCCGCCCGATTCGACAGCTTCACTTTCTCCCCCTGCCTCCCGGCTGGGCTGGTTGCGGCCATCGCATCGCCACACGGCTGTCTCGGCCACGCTTCTCCTCTCGGGCTTCGCTTTGCTTTCCCGCGTCATCGGCCTGATACGCGACAAGTACATCGCCTACACCTTCGGCGCAGGTTCCGGGACCGCTGCTTATACCGTCGCTTTTCAGCTTCCGGACCTGATCAACTATCTGTTGATCGGAGGCGCAGCGTCGATCAGCTTCGTCACCATTCTCAGCCGCTATCGCGAGGCCAACCAGCAGGAAGAGGGAGACGAGGCGTTATCCGTCATCCTCAACACCATGTTGCTTGTGCTGGGCGCGGCCATTCTGCTGGCTGAGATCTTCGCTCCGGTGTATACACATTTCTTCTTCGCGTCGGATTCTGCCGAGGCGGCGCTGTGTACGCACATGACCCGCATCCTGCTGCCAGGGCAGCTCTTCTTCTTCGCTGGCGGAGTCCTCGCAGCCGTTGCACTGGTTCGCAAGCAGTTCACCTATCAGGCGATCTCGCCACTCGTTTACACCGTGGGGATCATCTTCGGCGGGGTGCTCTTCTCGCGCAAGCTTGGCATCTCCTCGCTGGCCTGGGGAGCGCTGGCTGGAGCCTTCGCCGGTCCATTCCTGGTCAATGGCTACGCAGCCTATCGGGCTGGTGTGCGATACATCGCCAAGCTCGACTTCGCTAATCCCGGCCTCCGCGCCTGGGTACGCATGTCGCTGCCTCTGATGCTCGGCGTCACCGTCGTCTTCATGGACAACATCATCCTCACCTGGTTCGCCAAGCACAGTACAGGCGATATCTCCCGTCTCCGGTTCGCGAAGAACCTGTTCACCGCACCCATGGCGATCATCGGACAAGCCGCTGGAGCAGCTTCGCTGCCCTTCTTCGCCTCGCTCTACAGCCGCAAGCTCTTCGACGACTACGCATCCGCCGTCAACCGTGCGGTCAGCCGCATCATCTCGGTAGCCCTGTTGCTTTCGGCAGGCATGTTCGCGCTGGCGCGGCCCGCGGTCGATCTGATCTATCGCGGAGGCTCATTCACCCGTATAGATTCACACCTCACGGCTCTCTATTTCGCGACGTTCACCGTCTCGCTCGCTCTCTGGGCATCGCAGGCCATCTACGCGCGCGCCTTCTTCGCCGCTGGCGAGACGCTTTCGCCCATGCGTGCCGGAACTATCGTCACGGCTCTCTCCATTCCCATGTACTGGCTGCTGCACCAGCGTTTTGGAGTGATGGGTCTTGCCTGGGCCTCCAACCTCGCGATCCTGGTTCACACTCTTACGCTGGCCATTCTTCTGCACCGCCGTCGCATGGTATCGCTTGCGGGATTGAATCGGCCGGAGCTGGCAAAATCCCTGCTTGCTGCCCTAGCCAGCTTTGCCGGAGTTACGCTCCTGCTGCATGTTCTTCCTCACGCAGCTTCAGTCACCTATACCGGGGATCTGATAGCCCTGGCGGTCGGAGGCATCGTATGGGCGGGCCTGAATTACGGGGTGCTGACTCTCACCGGCGCGACACTGCCCCAGCAAATTCTGCGTCGCCGCTGAGGAGCCCGCAGAGAGGCACTTATGTACCGTTACAAACGGAAGACACTTTCCATCCACGCCATCATCCCTCGCCGCCGTACTCCGATATGCAGAAGAGAGTCAGGCCTGCGGATGTTGTCTTGCCACAAGTCCGATCAAAATCCCCGAATGGAGGACAGCAAGATGGAGAAAGTTACACGTTTGTTTCTCGCTTTTGTCAACGATGAATCAGGTCAGGATCTCATCGAATACGCACTGATCGCGGGACTTATCGCCGTCGGCGCAATCGCTGCCATGACCCTGCTCAGCAATAACATCGGCAACAGCTTCAACGGGGTCGGCAACACCATCTCCAACGCCTCGTAAACCGCAATCGCGCGCTTCCATCTGTTCGCTGCGTCGTTTGAAAGACGCGACCAACAGATGGGAGCGTTACGCGCCGGGCTTGAACGACACCAGCACCGAAACTAAGATCAATCCAAACAGAATCACCAGCAGCGGAAACCAGTTATCCAGCCACCACCCACGTTCACTCGAAGACGACATCGAAACCTCCCTGGTCTTTTTGCGGAAGTCCTCCTGCAAAGACCTGCGTCCCCAATTTTATCTGACCGGCGCTTCCGCGACTCGTCCGGCCCAGAGGAAGTTGGCTGATGCATACGCTTAGCCCTTGGCGTCGATGTATTCTTCGTGCCAGGCAGTCTGCACCGCCTCCAGAATTCCTTCGGTCGACTTCGCCGGATCGCCGACGAATCCCGGCAGCTGTACGACCCACTTGTGCAGATCGGTAAAACGTACCGTGTATGGGTCCGTGTCTGGAAACATCTCCTGCAGCTGTATGCCTATCTCTTCCGTATCGCTCCAATCGAACTCGCGTGCCATCTCGTTATCCTCCTGCCTTCGCTATCCAGTTTACGGTGTTGCAGCGTGATACACGAGCCTGCGTCGCATCCGCGGTGGTCGAGGAGGTGGCACGGGCCTGAATGGATCATTGGCTGCAGCTTCGAGCACATACAGGACAGGGAGCCCAATTACGATAGCCGCCAGCGGATTCTCGACGATCAATGCGATCAACAGCCCGGCACCTGCCAATGCGAAGATCCCCCTCAAGATATGCCGGTTCGGTGCCTCCTCAAACACCCAGACATCCTGCACCTGCTCCCGGGGAAAAATCAGCCGCGCATCCTGCGTGTAATTCTCTTCCAGGCAGGTCAGCCCGCTATCGTCCACGCTAGAGACGCGGCAGAAGTCAGGCCCAGCCATATTGCCTGCCTGCACGTAGACCTCAGTGCCTGGCGCGAGCTGTTGCACTGCCTTCCAGTCTGCGATGGACAGCTTCGCGCTCTTTGCATGTGCGATGCCTCCCATCATCGCGGTGAATACTATCCAGGTTAGAAATCTTCGCATTCGCCTGCCTCCTTTGAGATACCAGAGGCTCCAGCCTATGCAGCTGCATCGCATCGTAGTTGGGAGAGTGTGACAGTTTCGGAAGTGTCACACTCGAGCCTGAACCATGCCTGAGCCTCTGAAGCCATCTCCGCGCTGGACCGCTCGCGAGCTTCGCCGCGACATCACGGCGCGTGCGGAGCATCTCGCGCGGACGCAGGCGCTGCTCTACGACACCTCTCCGGGGGCCGATCCGGCTGTCCTCTTCGGCCGGGAAGAGGCTGAACCGGGCCAACCCGCGCGCCACGGTAACTTCCACCCGGCGGCTTATGCGGGCATCTGCGCCAATCCCGCTTGGCTTCGGCGGCTGGGCAAACCGCATACGGCGTCGCGCCGCAGCCGCGCTCGCAAGGACTGGCAGTGGATGGAACTCGACTCTGCCGTCAGCTCCGATGCGCTGCTGATGAACATCTTCTGTCATCCGCAGGTCTTCGATGGCAACTGCCTCGCGCAGCCCATCGCCGCACTGCTGAACGTCGACCCTGGCGCCGCTCCCTGCTTCGGTGCACGTCCCGGCGTTCCGCTGAAGCCATCCACCGCCGCTCGCACGTCGCGCAAGAAGACAGCTTCAACCGAGTCCACCCATCCGGTCGACCGTACCGAGATCGACCTGACACTTTCCACCGCTTCCGCCACGCTCTTCCTCGAGGCCAAGCTTACGGAGTCCGACTTTCAGACCGCTGCCCCGGCGCTGATCGACCGCTATCGCGATCTCGACGCGGTCTTCGATCCAGCCCGGCTGCCGCGCAGGGTGCTGCTGCCACCACCGCTGCCGCCTAACGTCGATCCCGACGACCCCACGGTCAACCTGCCGCCACGCCCGACCCGGATTCGCATCGGCGGATACCAGCTGATCCGGAATGTGCTGGCGGCTTACTCTGCGGACGCATCCTTCTGCGTACTCGTGGACGGCCGCCGTTATGACCTCATCGAGAGCTGGTTCACCGTGCTCTCCGCAGTTCGGTCGGCTAGCTTCGCCACGCGCCTCAAGCTGCTGACGTGGCAGGAACTGGCAGGCACGTTGCCGGACGACCTGCAGCACTTCCTCGCCGAGAAGTACGGCATCTGAAGCGTATCTGCTAACCGTCGTAGCTGGCTCCGATGATCGATCCTGCGTTCCGTGACGGCTGTGCCTCCTGCTTATGGTTGCCCCCTTAGTACCCCCCCCTCCCCCCTATAAAACATCAAAGTATTCAAGGCAAATGACTTAGGTCTGGACCAGGTTTGCAAAGTACTGATGTGACGAGGCTTATTTTCTTAAGTCTCTTAAATCAGTTACTTATCTCTGTTTTAGACCATGCACCGACATAGAAGATGAGGGCCAGGCTAGTGCCGCGCTCCTCATGCTGCTGTTCTTTAATTGTAAATGGGATGTCAAGTGTGGAATGGATTGCAGAACTTCATTAAGCGGCGGGATTTTGTGTGCAGTCCGGTGATTTTCTGGGGCGGGAAAGAGAACGAATCACAGAGTACACAGAGAAAGAGAGAGGACAGAGAGGCTGGATAGGTGGCGGCTCAGGCGGTGCGGGTGAGTGATGACGAGGCCGGGTAAGCAAATAAGGGCGGACGGCAACGCTAAGGGTAACGGCAACGGCGAAATACGGGGGTTCTTCGCTTCGCTCAGAATGACAAGGGGTTATTGGATATGCTGCATTTTGGAATGCGATTGCCCTGCGATGGGAGCGAGAAAGATCAGGCCGATTGCATTTGGAAGTGCTTTGGCTATGAATGCTATCGATCCTGGTGACTGAAATCGCGACTGCAACGGCATTTTTGAATGGGTGCGCCGGGGAGGAGGGCGCTGACGTGGCTGGCGCAGGGACGGACGGTGCGCAGGGAAGCGAATTGGCGCGCCGGGTGAGCTAGCTTCCGGGGCCGTGGGCGGGCTTGCCTTCCTGGACGTAGTTGCGATTCCACTTGGGAATCTCGACGACGTAGGTTCCGGGCTTCTCGATGACGGCCTGGCAGCCCAGGCGCGAGTTGAGCTCAATGCCGGCGGCGGTTTCCAGCCGGTCGAGCTCCAGCTCTTCGGCCTCGCTGATGCCGCTTGCCCCTTCTTTTACGTGCAGATGGCAGGTGGTGCAGGCGCAGACGCCGCCGCAGGCATGGTCGAGGAAGATGCCGTAGTTTTCCGCCACGTCGAGGAACGACATGGGCAAGCCATGGCCATCGTAGGGCAGCGAATCGAACGCAAATTCTACCGTCTTGCCCTGGGGCAGGAACGTAACGCGCACCATGCCCTCGGCTGTTGGCTTGGAGAGATCGACTTCAGATTCAGATGTTGTGTGGTTGGACATGACTTCATCCAGTGTAGATGGTCTTAGCGCTGGCGCAGCAGGCCAGCGACAGAAATATGCTCATCCAGCTCATCCCAGGCGATGCCTATGCCTCGCCCGACGAGGCGCCACTTTGTTCTCTGCTCGGCTGTGGCCTCCAGCAAGCGGGGAAACCACATCAGTGGAACGGAGATCTCTCTCGCGTCCGCCAAGGTCACTCGCAGACTTTCATCGTCCGCCAGAACTTCAACCGCCGTCGCATCCAGCTCAATGGGTAAAGTAGCCATTCCAGCGCTCCCGCAGGTAGTCCTGATGCACCACCAACTTCAGTATGACAATTCGCGTTATGAAAAGGCTCGAGCAGCAGCCTCTGATATCTATAAAGCGACGCGCATCTCCAGCCGCTGGGCCACCGGCTCAACGATCTGCACTAAGCCATGCCCTGGATTCACCTGCTCGCGGAGCCGCAGCAAACCGAATCCCCTAAGCTTATTTACGTCCCTGGTTACGGAACCCCTGTTACGTCCCAACTCCACCGCCAGACCTGAAATGCTCAGTCGTTTCTTCCTGATTATCTGGAAGATTCGCACCCGCTGGGCGGTCAGGCAGGCCATCATGTCAACGGGATCAGCGAAGGTAATGACCTTCTCTGCCGCCAGGCGCTCGCCCTTCTCGCGTCTTCGGGCGCGGTCGGTGGAACGCCGCACATGTCCTTCGAATCCGTCGTGGAAAACCTTAGCTTTCATAGCTCCTCCTGATAGTCTCGGCTTCGCGATAGAAGCGTTTGGCTGTTGCCAGATATCCCTTGAATGGCATCGGGCGGACCTCGCCGTAAAAGTGCCGTTCATGCGAGCCGTGCGCGTTGTCGAACCCGAGTACGCGGCCGTTATCTACTTTGGACAGGTGCGGCAAGAGCAGAGCAAGGTTATACCGAACAATGTCACCTTTCCCATCCACCCAAACCTCCTCGCGCAAGATGCCAATTCCGCCGGCACACCGAAAACGTGTCTCGTAGTCGGTATCTTTGCGCAGGTCAGCTCGTCTGCCCATAGAGACAGCTTAGAGCAGATGATGCACCTGATGCAACATCTGTTTTGTCATATTTAGAAGCACGAGACCGGTACGAACTTACTTTTCGTCCTTCTTGTGTTCCTCAAACTGCGCTTTGGCGAAGGGGTGCGGGGCTGTGGGTCCTTCGCCTAATCCCGCGCTGGCGGCTTGCATGGTCTGGCCCTTCATTGCGCCCATCACTTCGGTGTCCATCATTACCTCGGCGAAGCGGCGGGTGGCCTGGTCGAGGCGCTCGATCGAAGCGCGGATGACCTTGTAATCTCCGCCGTGGATGGAGGCTTGGAGTTCCGTCTCTCCGGCTTCGATCTTCTGGATCTCGTCGCCGGAGAGCTGCTGCCAGGCGGCGTGTTTCTTTCCCTTGGCGACGGCGGCGAGGATGGTCTCGGCTTCGTTCTTCGCTTCGATCAACTGACGTGCTTCAATGTCGTCTTCGGCGTGATCGAAGGAGGCGAGGATCATGGATTCGACCTGCTCGTCGGTCAGGCCGTAGGTGGGCTTTACGTCGATCTCGGCCTCTTTGCCGCTGCGCTGCTCGCGCGCGCTGACGCGCAGGATGCCGTTTGCGTCGATCAGGAACTTGACCTCGATGCGCGGAAGGCCAGCGACCATGGGGGGGATGCTTTTGAGGTCGAAGCGCGCGAGGGAGCGGCAGTCTTTGGCTAGTTCGCGCTCGCCCTGTACGACGTGGATGGCTACGTTGGTTTGGCCGTCGACTCCGGTGGTGAAGTGTTCGGTGGCGCTGGCGGGGATGGTCGAGTTGCGATCGATGATCTTTGCGACTACTCCGCCGAGCGCCTCGATGCCGAGGGAGAGCGGGGTTACGTCGAGCAGGAGAAGATCTTCGAGGCCGGAACCGGTGGCAGCGCCGGCAAGAATCTGCGCCTGGACTGCGGCTCCGAGCGCTACGACCTCATCCGGGTTCAGTTCTGTGTGTGGCTTCTTGCCGCGCGCGCCGAGGCCGAAGAGCTCATCGACCAACGTACGCACGGCTGGAATGCGCGTGGAGCCACCGACGAGCACGACTTCGTCGATCTGGTCGGCGGTGAGCTTCGCGTCTTTGAGCGCCTGCCTGCATGGGGCTGCTGTGCGTGCGATGACGGGGGCGACCAGCTCTTGAAACTGCGTCCGGGTAATGGTTCGGGCGTAGGTCTTTCCGTTGGGCAGGGCGACTTCCAACTTTGTCTCATCCTCTTCGGAGAGTGCGATCTTTGCGGCGATTACGGCCTTGCGGATCGCCTGGACGAGTTCGGCGTCAGCTCCTGCCGCGAGTGCGAGGTCTCTGTCGCCGATGATGTCGTCGAGGGCGATGGTGATGAGCAGGTTGTCGATGTCGTCGCCGCCGAGGTGGGTGTCGCCGCCGGTGGCGATGACCTCGAAGATGCCTTCGTGCAGCTTCAATATGGATACGTCGAAGGTGCCACCGCCGAAGTCGTAGACAGCGATCAGGCCGTCGCGTTGCTTGTCCAATCCATAGGCGAGTGCGGCGGCGGTTGGCTCATTGACGAGGCGAAGGACCTCGAGGCCGGCAATTCTACCGGCGTCTTTTGTGGCTTGCCGTTGGGCGTCGTTGAAGTAGGCGGGAACGGTGATGACGGCCTTCGTTACCGGCGCGCCGAAGAACCGCTCTGCATTCTTTTTCAGTTGGAGCAATACGTAGGCGGAGATCTCAGGGGGGGTGAGCTGGAGGCCGCCCACTTCGAGCTTCAGTACGTCAGCCGGCCCCAATCCGTCGACCAGTTTGAAGGGGAACAGCTTCAGTTCCTGCTGTACGTCTTCGACGCTTCGTCCCATGAGGCGTTTGGCGGAGTAGACGGCGGAGGATGCGTCGGTGAGCAGCGTGGTGCGCGCGGCATTGCCGACGACGAAACCTTTTTCCTGATCGAACGCCACTACGGAAGGTACGAGGCGGTCGCCGTCTTCGCCCGGGATAATGGCGGGCTGATCGCCCTGCATAAATGCTACGAGGGAGTTGGTGGTGCCCAGATCAATTCCGACTACACGCACTGCCAGATCTTCTGCCATGGTTCTTTGATTCCTCTTTCGGCTGGTTAGCGGGCGTCGTCTCGATCGCTGTCCGGCCGCTCTATGCTTCTCAAAGCGTCACACGCCAGGTTCTATTGTCCTATATCTGCGACGGATGCCGCGGCGGTGGGAGCCGGGCCGATGGCTGAGGGTTCTGGAGGCCTGTGCTGCGAATTCCTGCATCGCGGAGGGCCTATTGAAATTGCCTTGACAGTGCTGTTTCACCGCAGATAGAGTGTCACCTGTCAATTCACATCGTTGTCACGCAGACCGGAGATGCGGCATAAGAATGCCAAAATCCCCTCTCTCTCAGCAAGAAGGCACGCCCAACTTTCGATTCAGGCAGAGGCAAAGCAGGTCGGCTCGGCATGTTGTTCGGAATCACACGACCTGAATGATTCGTAGGTCAATAGAAGATAAGCAGTCGCAATCTCTTGGAGAAACTTATGCAAAGGGTACCCCTCACTCTCTCGGTCAAGCAGGACAAGTCAATTGTTTCAACGTGGATTCCCCGCGTTCTGGTCGCGCTGTTGATGTGTGCGCCTATGCTCTCCCGCCCCGCGGCGGCGCAGCAAGGCCAGCAATTTGTGGGTCATATTGAAGACTCCTCCCACGCTTCCGTTCCGGGGGCGATCGTGACGCTGCACAACGAGGGCACGGGCGAAGACATCGTCGTCAAGTCCAGCGGCGCGGGCGACTATACAGTCCCTTATGTGAAGGTAGGCACTTATTCGATCACCGTCGACAGGACCGGATTTAAGACTGTCACCAAAAGCCACATCAGCCTGGATACCGACCAGAACTCCAAGATCGACTTCACTCTCCCGGTCGGCGAGCATACCGAGACGGTAACCGTGAACAGTTCCGGCTCCCAGATCGACCTGTCCAAGGCAGATCGCGGCGATATTCTCGACAACGAGCGCGTCAACGAGATGCCGATGGACGGACGTAACGTTCTGGAGCTCTTCGAGTTGAGCCCCGGCACGATCAATAACCACTCGGCCAACTCAACCCGCCCCGAAGATAACGTGTCTGGCGATCTCTACGCCAATGGCGGCGCTGTGGTCGGATCGGGCGCGGCTGTGCAGGAGAATATCGACGGCGCAACGAACGACAATGCAAACGGCTATCTCGGCTATCCTCCTCCTCCGGACTCAGTTGCCGAATTCAAGGTCGTCCTCAATCCCTACGACGCATCCTACGGGCGCGCTGGCGGCGGTGCGATCGACATCTCGCTCAAGTCGGGAACCAACAAGATCCACGGCGATATCTACGAGTATGCTCGGCGCCCATTCCTCGATGCTCAGACCTATGTCTATGACTACAACAAGAGCCTCCCCAATCAATGCCCTCCGCTCCCGGCTGCCCAGCCAACCAATTGTATTTCGCCTGGCGTCCGGAGCAACCACTCGCGCGACCAGTTCGGCGCGGAACTTGACGGCCCCGTTTATATCCCACACATCTATAACGGAAAGGATAAAACCTTCTTCGCGATGCAGTGGGAACAGCAGTACGAAACCCTCCCGGCTACTGGTGCGTCTGTGAATTCCGTTCCCGATCCCGATTGGCTCGCTGGAAACTTTGGTTCGACCCCCATCCTGCCCACCGGCATCGAATATTTTGCGACACCGACGCAACCAAAGGCAGGAACCACCGGCAACTCCCCAACCAATCTGTTGGGATTCTGCGCAACGACTCCGTCCGGCTGTAACCTGCCGCTCGGCATCTTCGATCCCGTTTTGCCGGTTCAGAGTAACGTCAACGATCCTAACTCCAATAAGTTAAAGTATGCCCGCCAGCAATTTCCCGGCAACAACTGCGGCGATACGAGCGGTGTGCCTATTACCTGCGTCATTCCCCAGGATCCGAACGATCCCAGCCAGGCCACCGGCCGTGCCATCGCGCATTTCTACAGCCTGCTCACCCCGAATCACAATCCTGGGCCTGGCTATGCTCCCTTCCAGAACAACTTTTTCTTCCTTCCGCTTGAGTATGACGTCGCTCGAAACGGTCTCGTGAAAATCGACCACAACTTCGGGCCCAGAGACCGCGGCACAGTTCGCTGGGAGGGTTTTGAGCGCTTCAGCAACAACCTTAACAGCGGCATCCCCGCCAACAACCCGGCTAACAACGAAACGTTCACCATTCAGCCAAAAGATAATAACTTCGCCATCGACGAGATCCACACGTTTTCCCCGAATCTGATTCTCGACAACAAGATTTCACTGTTGAATGAGAAGCAGGGCGCGGGCAATGGAAGCAGGATCCCCGGCGTGCTGAACCTTCTTGACATGTCCCAGCATTACATCCAGAACGCCGCGTACACCAACATCTTTCCCAGCGTCACGGCTAAAAACCCCTTCGATATGATCGCCCTGGGAGGCAGTGTTACTAATAACAACATCTCGCACAACCTGGCGTATCAGCCTACCTTTACCTACGTCCATGGTCGGCATACCTTCCATGGTGGCCTCGATATGCGCCTCTACCAGTACGCCAACCCCGGCGGCGGCTCCAGCAACCAGTCGCTCTCTTTCACTGCCGGCCAGACGAACCATTATGTTAATGGCTCGAACGATGAATCAGGCTTTCAGTCAGGCAGTGGACTTGCCTCGATGCTCCTCGGCTACCTCAATGGCGCAGGCATCAAGTATGCTATCGACGTCTTCGATTCCCAGCATTTCTATGGAATCTGGGCGCAGGACGACTGGAAGGTTACTCCGAAACTGACGCTCAACCTGGGTCTGCGGTACGACCTGCTGGGAGCCCGCACAGAGCGTCATAACAGGCTCAACTACGCATTCGACACCAACGTTGTAAATACCCAGCTTGATAGTGAGCTTCCCAGCCATGCTGGCTTGTCCGGCCCTCTGATGGGCGGCATCCGATTCGCCGGAATCAACGGCAATCCACGGGGGGCCTATGCAACGAACCTGTTGAATCTGCAGCCTCGTTTCGGCGCGGCGTACGCCTTCAGCAGCAGAACCTCGCTGCGCCTGGGCTTCGGCGAAATGTTCATCAACAACGAGTCCAATGACTCCACAAACGGCTTCAGTTCTTCGGCCACGGGCTATACCAACAGCGTCTTCGACTCCGTAACAGGCATCCAGACCTACAACACGTATCCGTACGGCCATGCCAACGATCCTTTCCCGGCCTACGTTCAGCCCACGGGGTCGAGCCTCGGTTACTTAACCACGCCCGGCGCCTCCATCAACTTCAGCGACCCCAACTATAAGGTTCCTTCCATCTGGCAATACAGTGCATCGCTGGAACAGCTCCTCACCCGGCGGGACACGCTCGAAATCGCCTTCTCTGGAAGCCGTGGCTATAACGTTACCGACAGCCTCCAGATCAATAACGTCTCCGCGGCCTGGAATGCGCGATGCGATATCGAGCGCGGTGGAGATCGTCAACTCTGCGACTCTTCTGCCCAGGGACCGGCCAACGCTCCCAATCCATTCAAGGGTGTTCCGGCGTTCCTCGGCACCAGCTACTACACCAACCCCCTGATTTCCACCAACAATTTCACCCGTCCTTTCCCGGCGTTTACCGGCATCAGCCAGGACAACTCGCCCTTCGTCCACACCTGGTATAACTCGCTGCAGGTTATCGCAGTTCACAATGTGTCCCGAAGCCTAACTGCCCATTTCGCCTATACCTATTCCAAGACGATGAAGGCCGGCCAGGTCATCGACGCCACCAACGGTGTCTTCGGCCGCACTATCTCCGCCAACGATACCCCCAACGTCATCACCCTGTCGGCGGTCTACTACCTGCCGGTGGGTCGTGGCAAAACCTTCTTCGGCAGAACCAACCGCATCACCGATGCCCTGATCGGCGGCTGGGAGATCAGTCCTCTCTATGTCTATACCGAAGGAAAGCCACTGGGTATAGGTAACAACTGGGAGTATGTCGCTGGCCCGCTCGCGGTCAAGGCACACGATCTTCCGCCCGATGCAACCCATGCGTTTAAGCGAGTGCAGGGCATGACCCCCTGCGTCGCCTATAAGGATCCGGACAATGGTTCGCTCCAGTTCGGCCCGTCCTACACGAACGCCAATTGCTCTGCACCTCGACTCATCAAACAGCCTAACGGGTACCAGATCCCCTTAAACATGGTGTACTCCGGCGTTCGCGTGCTCTCCACGCATGAATTCGATGCCAACATTTCCAAACGATTTGCGTGGAACGAACGCGCCAACCTGCAGATTCGTCTCGACGCATTCAACGTCCTCAATCACCCTAACTTCAACAACGGCTACAGCACCAGCCAAAACAGTGCCGACTTCGGAACATTCAACAAGAATGGCAACCCAAGTGGGCCGCCGCGTGACCTGCAGCTCTCTGGCAAGTTGACCTTCTAAACCAACCGTAGTTGCTACGCTCCTGAGAACATACAGAAAGGCCACCCAGATCAACGGGTGGCCTTTTTATACTTCGGCGCTGTTTCTACTGCTGTCTCGCTCTACTCCGAACCGTTCCGTGCGCGTTCCACTTCGTTCGTCCGCGCTTCCAGAAACGACCGCAGGATCAGCACTGCGGCCACCTGGTCAATGATGCGTTTTCGCCCCTGCCGGTCCGCGGCCGTGCTCCGCCCGTGTCCGCTCTCATCCAGCAACTGGTGCGCCTCCCAGGTGGTCAGGCGTTCATCGACCAGGTGCACGGGAATTCCGTACTCTGAGCGCAGCTGGGCCGCCAACTGTTCTGCCTTGTGTGCACGCGGGCTTACTTCGCCCGACATGTGGAGGGGATATCCGACGACCGCCTCAGCAATGCCGTGTCTGCGCAGTATGCGTCCGATGGACTTCAGGTCTGCTTTCGGTGTCTTGCAATAGATGGTGAGCAGAGGCTGTGCCGTATATCCGAGCGGGTCCGTTACGGCCACCCCGATCCGGCGCGTACCTACATCGAATGCGGCGATTCGTGCGGGCGGCTCCAGCTGCCGGCTACTCTCCGGCAGCTCTTCTTCACCTGCCAAGTCCCTGCCCTGCTTCAATTGCGGCTGCGACGCGCAGCATGGTCTCTTCGCCGAAGTGAGGGCCCATCACCTGTACTCCGATGGGCAGGCCCGCAGCAGTTTCGCCGCAGGGCACGCTCATGCCGCAGATACCTGCGAGGCTTGCAGCTACCGAATAAATGTCCTCGAGATACATCTGCACCGGGTCATCGGTCTTGGCTCCCAGTTTGAAGGCGGGTGTCGGCGTTACCGGCGTCACGATCGCGTCTACTTCGGCGAAAGCTGCTAGAAAGTCACGCGTAAGCAGTGTTCGTACCTGCTGCGCCTTACGGTAGTAGGCATCGTAATATCCGGCAGAGAGCACATAGGTGCCGAGCAGAATTCTGCGCTTCACCTCGGCTCCGAAGCCCTCATCGCGCGTCTCGCGGAACATCTCCGACAGCGTCTTGACGCCTTCGGCCCGCAGTCCGAAGCGTACGCCATCGAAGCGTGAAAGATTCGCCGACGCCTCTGCCGTGGCGATGACATAGTACGTCGGAATAGCGTACTTGGTATGCGGCAGCGCGATCGGCTTGATCTCGCATCCCGCGGATCGCAGGCCATCAAGAGCCTTCTCGATGGCTGCGCGGATCTCGGGGTCCAGTCCCTCGCCGAAGTACTCCGTCGGCACTCCAATTCTCAAGCCGTCTACCGGATTGGCGAGTGCGGCGACGTAGTCTGCCGGCTCACGCTGCGAACTGGTCGCGTCCATGGTGTCCCACCCCGCGAGTACCCCTAACATGGTGGCCGCATCGCGCACGTTGGTGGTGAATGGCCCAACCCGGTCCAACGACGAGGCGAAGGCGATCAGTCCGTAGCGCGATACACGTCCATAGGTCGGCAGGACCCCCACCACGCCGCAAAACGCGGCCGGCTGACGAATCGATCCACCTGTATCCGTACCCAGCGAAGCAACGCAGAAACCCGCGGCTACAGCTGCTGCGGAGCCTCCGCTCGAACCACCCGGCACGCGATCCAGGGCGCGCGGATTCAGCACCGGGCCGTAGGCGGAATTTTCGTTGGAAGATCCCATGGCAAACTCATCGCAGTTCAGCTTGCCCAGCAGCACCGCGCCGGCGGCCTCCAGCCGCTTCACCGTGGTGGCGTCGTACGGCGGCATGTAGCCCTTCAGGATCTTCGATCCAGCCGTTGCCGGTGAGCCAGTCATCGCCAACACATCCTTGATGCCGATCGGCACGCCGGCCAGTACAGGCAGGGGCTGTCCCTTTGCTGCCATCGCATCGATCTTCGCGGCCTGCGTCAGTGCACGTTCCCGGCTGAGCGCCAGGTAGCTGTTGATCTGCTTTGCCGAGCCGGGCGCGTCGTCCGCCGCAATCCGCGCATAGTTCGCTTCAGCGATGGCGGTCGCTGAAACCGCTCCGCTCGTTACGTTCGCTCGAACTTCATCAATCGTCTTCAGACCCAATCCGCTCTCCCGCGCCAAAATGCTTCGACTACTTTCTACCTTCTTGTCCTGCCTTATCGCTCGATCACCTTCGGCACCTTGAAGAACCGTCCATCGGTCTCCGGAGCGGCTGCCATTACGGCGGCGCGATCCAGGGAAGGCCGCACCGCATCGACGCGGAGACTTTCGCCTGCACCTGCGACTTCGGTGCCGAGCATCTCGCCGACCTGTGCCATCGCAGGGACTCCAGCGGTATCCAGTTCGTTCAACGCTGCGATGTGGCCCAGGATCGCGTTCAGATCGCGCTGCATCCGCGGTCCTTCCTCGGCAGTCAGCTGCAGGTTTGCCAGCTCCGCCACGCGAAGAACCTCATCCATCCCAACAGCCGCGGCCTCAGCCATGCGTCTACTCTCCTTCAAGCACGTTGCAATTCAAACCGGATTCCGCGGATCGGCAGTCCCGCGATCCGGGCCATCTCGCGCTCCAATTGTCCGCGGAGCGAGATCATCTGCCGCAGCCATGTTGCATCGGCCACTTCGATTTGCACGACTGCGCCATCGTACCCAACGATTCGTCCACGATCGGCCATGGCGCATCCGCAGGCGACGGTCCATGCGGCGGCCAGGCGATCTTCATCTCCCGCACCCCGCAGACTTCGTCCGAGATTCCCACGCAATACATCCCGCATCGCTTCCATCGTCAGATACTCCGCTTCTACTTTCTGTGCTTCTTTACCGGAAAACGATAGACAATGCCGCCGGAGATGGAAAAGAACTCGCGCTCTTCATTGCCAAAGTGTTCCAGGATCAGATCGGGCGAAAGGCGTACGGCCCAGTTCTTCGAGCGGTTCATGTCGAGGCTTCCGCCGAGGGCGACGATGGGGGCGGTGTGATTGCAATACAGGCCCACGCCGGGGAGTACTGGCCCGTTAGCTTTGGCGCAGGCGTTTTGCGTCGCGGTCCTGCCAACATCTCCCGGCCCCGCGCCCTGTGTTCCGTCGTCGAACACGCCGCTGGCGAAGCCTCCGTAGGCGTGATAGTTGATCGCCGCATGTTGATTCTTCGGTCCGCGATATTGGACGCCCGCGAGTCCCATGTTCATAAATACCAGCGGACGGTTGATCCCGTAGATCTCTGAATTCCGCAGCACCTGGGTCGTACCCGCATCGCCGCGATACTCGATGGCAACGCCCAGCTTCGGAGTGGCCCACCAGGTTCCTTCGATCTCGGCGCCGCCCAGGTTCATGCGTTTGGGCAGATCCTCGCCGGCCTTGAAGTTCATATAGTTCAGGCCGCCATAGATCTCAAACTTATTGTCATAGGTGACCGGCGCGTTTGGTCCCAGCTTATCCTGCGCTTGCGCCATCCGTGGGGCTGCGGCCATCGCACACGCCGCCACCAGCACTGCAATTTTCATCTTCATTCTTGGCATTCATCTCCAAAATCCCGTGCAGCTCAGGGTGCGCAGCTCTCACACAGGGTTTGCGTCAATCAAGCACTGTATCCAAGATATAACGTTCCGGCCCTATTCGGGTTCTGCGCTGCATCTGACTCGACGCCATACCGGGTGCGAGACGGTAAGTCGGCCTTTAGCGTGGCCGGATCCGGTAAAGCAACAAGGCATTGCGCACCGAACCGTCGAGCGCTGGAAAACGGCCCTGCGGCTCAAAGACGAAATCCCGTTGCACTGCGGGGTCCTGGAACGCCATCGCCTCGTTATTCCAGGAGACCACCCAGCCCGGGTGTTCGGTCCGCAGCTTGTCATCCATCGACTCGTTTCCCAGGTCGTCAAGGGCCGCCAATCCGGTGAACAACGAGGTCTCGATGGAGCCGTGTCCGATGACCAACGGTGAGGCATCTGGCTCCGACGCGATCCTCTGCTGGATCGCGCGGCAGGCGTCCCGCAGGCTATATTCCGGATGCGCCTCCAGTTTTGCAATGTAGAACAGGTTCACGACAGCCGTCAGCAACAGGGCCGCAGCCATAGCGGCGTGCGCTCTGGGTATGGCGAGCTTGAGCGGCTCAAGCAGAAGCAACGCGATCATCATCAGGGGTACCGACAGCACGGCAAAGTAGTGCGGCTCCGCGGTAAAGCGAACGACCATGAAGGCCGATTGGCCGAGGAAGAATAAAATGGCGAAGCTGAACAGAGGATCCTGCCAGGGGATGCGCGACCGTCGTGCCAGAGCGATCAGGGCCAACACTGTCGCGGGATAAGCGATGGCGTCGACCCAGGTAAAACACCTATATACGACGCGCACTGCCTTGCGCGCCGATTCCAGCCGCAGGCCCCCTCCCGCGCCTTTATAAAAGATGCCGACCTCTATGGGGTGAGTGTGGATTACCTTCAACCAGTAGATTCCATAGCAGACTGCAAATGTAGTGGCGGGAATCAGCAGCGCTAAAAGTGCGCGTCGTCGCTGGGTTGCTCCCATGCCCCAGAGCGCGCGCTGTGGAAGCCAGAGGAGGATCGCAAACGCAGGCAGCAGGAAGACTGCGCTGGTCTTCGTCAGCATCGCCAGCGTGTATAAGACGCCGCACAAGAGAAGGCGCAGTACCGCGGGCGCTTGCTTGCTGTAGGCCGCCCAGGCCGTGGCTACCAGAAAAAACACGAGTGCTGGCTCGAGGATCGACAGCCGGGAAAAAAAGTAGAGCGACGGGCTCGAAGCGATCAGCAGCATTGTCGGCCACCGCAGCGAGGGGTCTCGCTTCGCCATCACGGCACCACAGACAAGCACGGTGCCGATGGTAAAGCTGAATGCGAGGGCACGCGCTGCGATTGCGCTGATACCCGTGAGATGAAAGAGCACGCTCAAGAGCACTGGCCACAAGGGAAGCACTACCCCCGGGTTGTAATCGTGAGGTGCGATCCAGTGGCCATTCAAGGTGTGCCGAATTGCGCTTGAGGCCCACCACCCCTCGTCGGTGAACTTGGCGGCGTCGTCGATCCACCGCGAATGATTGGGGAAATCTGCGTCCAGATGCGCGAATCCTACTACGGCAAGGAAGAGCAGGACCAGAAAGACGAGCCAGCGAGGCACGCGCAAGATACTAGGCACATCCATTCTCCTTGATTCCCGTTATGGAGGGTTAACGGATTTTCGCGGCTGGGAATTGAAGTCGCGGTTTCGACGCCAACCAAAACGAGCGGGCTAGAATCAATCTACAAGATATAAAAGTTTAGGGCTGAAGGAAACGGCGAAGAGCAGCGCGCTATCTCTTACACTAACCAGGACAGGATCTCCGTATGACCCGGAAAGCAATCATTATCGGCGCGGGCCCGGCTGGGCTCACCGCCGGTCTGGAGTTGCTTCGCCGCACAGATATCGTGCCCGTTATCCTTGAAGCGTCCGACGAGATCGGCGGCATCTCCCGTACCATCCGCTACAAGGGCAACCGGATGGACATCGGCGGGCACCGCTTTTTTTCGAAGTCCGACCGCGTGATGCAGTGGTGGATGGACCTGATGCCGCCTGAGCTCGACCCTGCGACAGCCACGGAGATCAGCTATCAGGGCAAGCAACGCGTCGTAGCTGTTCCGGCGCGTCTTGAAGAGGAGCCTCCGCTCCGCGGCCTCGGTCCTCTGGTGGCTGACGCCAAGGAAGAAGCGGAACAAGATGGCCACGCCGCAGTCATCGAGACAACTGAAGTCCAGCAGCCTGCCAACCCGGATCTCGTGATGCTCATCCGCCCGCGTCGCAGCCGCATCTACTATCTGCGTAAATTCTTCGACTATCCGATCACGCTGACCGCCAACACGCTGAAGAATCTTGGAGCTTCCCGGGTCGTTCGCGTGGGCACAAGCTACGCCGTGTCGCGCGTTCACCAGATCAAGCCGGAGAAGAGCCTCGAAGACTTCCTCATCAACCGCTTTGGCCGTGAGCTCTACCTGACGTTCTTCAAGAGCTACACGGAAAAGGTGTGGGGCACGCCTTGCCACGAGATCTCCGCGGAGTGGGGTGCGCAGCGCATCAAGGGCCTCTCGCTCACCACAGCAGTAAAGCACTTCGTGAAGAAAGCGTTCAGCAAAAAGAAGGCCGCCGGTACCGCGCACGGCGACATCGCCCAGAAGTCCACCGACACTTCGCTGATCGAGCGCTTCATGTATCCGAAGTTCGGTCCGGGCCAGTTGTGGGAGCACGTCGCGGATCTTATCCGCCAGCAGGGCGGCGAGATTCACATGAACTGGAAGGTGGACAAGCTTAACTTTGCGCCCGGCGATGCGAGCCAGGTCCTCTCTCTTGAAGCGGTGAATGAAAGCGGCGCACGCCAGACCTTGACCGGCGACTACTTCTTCTCCACCATGCCTATGCGCGAGCTGGTGCGCGCCATGGATAGGCCCATCCCCGCCAACGTTCTCGAGGTCTCCGACGGCCTGCAGTACCGCGACTTCATCACGGTAGGCCTGCTTGTCGATCGCCTGAAAGTTCAGGAGCCCACCGGCGGTCTGCTGAAAGACACATGGATCTACATCCAGGAGCCCGATGTCCTGCTGGGCCGCCTGCAGATATTCAACAACTGGAGCCCCTACCTCGTCGAAGATCCCACCAAGGTCTGGATCGGCCTCGAGTACTTCTGCTACGACACGGATGACCTGTGGAAGATGGCTGACGACGACCTGAAAACCTTCGCCATCGCGGAGGTGGCGAAGATCGGTATTCTGGATGCCGCCGATGTGTCGGACGCCCACGTCGTCCGCGTCCCTAAGACCTACCCCGCCTACTTCGGAACCTATAGTCGCTTCGACGAACTGAAGACGTTCACGAACTCCATCGACAACTTGTTCCTCATCGGCCGTAACGGCATGCACAAGTACAACAACCAGGACCACTCCATGCTGACCGCCATGAATGTAGTCGACGGCCTGGTCGCAGGCCACGTCGACAAGGCCGCGCTGTGGCAGATCAATACGGAACAGGACTACCACGAAGAAAAGAAGTAGTTCGTCCTGCGCGGACGGCGGTCACTTCGTGACTCGTGCCGAGCTTTGCATGGCCCTCCCGCTGGTCGGCACAAACGTCCTCTGCGACCAACGGGAGCACCAACGCGAAGCCCAATATAAGTCACGAAGTGACCGCGGCCCGCGCAGGGCGAACTTGCTTATAAGATAATCCGCAAGGGAGATCGAATCGCTCATGAAGAAGTTGTTAGTGGCAGCTTTCCTGGTGATCCTCGCCCTCATCTGGTTTCATCGCGAGCGCGTCTTCCTTCGCGACCCGCTTGCCACCGTCTACCGCGACGGCGTCGCCCAGTCCGGCATCCAGGTATTCATCAACGGCTCGAACGAAGTGCTGATGGAAAAGGACGGACTGCCCGATCCTTACCGCATTCTTGTCGAGCGATCGAACCCCATCCCAGGGACGCCCACGGTGCTGCGCTGCATCCGCTGGATGGCATGCCTTACGGATGCGGACCAGCCCACAATCATTCCCCTTGGATCGGATTCCGTTGCACCACAACCGCCCGCGCGCAAACGCAACTCACGCCCCTCGCCGGCTTACGACCCGCAAATCTCCATCGCGAGTCGCGAAACGTCGTTCACCACTCCGGATCATCTTCACCTCCGCATCACTCTCCGTTAGCCACGCGATGAGTTTTCGGCATCGATAGACTGGAGACTGTGCCTTTAGAGACTCCAACTGCGACGCAGGATACGGGACGGTCGCCGCGTCCGGGCGGATTTGCGCCGCTGGCGGTGCCGGTGTTTCGGGCGCGGTGGGTTGCGTCTACGGTGTCGAACATCGGGACCTGGATGCAGGACACGGCGGGCACATGGCTGATGACTTCGCTGACCGCATCGCCGCTGCTGATTGCGCTGATGCAGACAGCGGCAAGCTTGCCGGTACTGGTGCTGGGGCTGCTGGCGGGGGCTACGGCAGACCTGTTGGATCGGCGAAAACTGCTGATCTTCTGGCAGAGCTGGATGCTGGGCTCGGTGGCCGTACTGGCGCTGCTGACGTTTCTAGGGCATATATCGCCGTGGTCGCTGCTGGCGTTTACGTTTCTGCTGAACGTGGGCTCGTCGATGAACAATCCGGCGTGGCAGGCGATCATTCCGGAGCTGGTGCCGCGGGAGATGGTTCCCGATGCGGTGTCGTTGAATGCGGCTTCGAACAACCTGGCGCGTGCGCTGGGGCCTGCTCTGGGGGGGCTGATGGTGGCCGCCTTCAAGCGGACGGACACAGGCACGGCGTATGTATTCCTGCTGAACTCAGTTTCGTTCGCGGCGGTGATCTGGGTACTGGTGAACTGGAAGCGTGTGCCTTTGTTCAAGTCGGCGCTGCCTTCGGAGCGGATGGCGGCTTCGATTCGCGGCGGGTTGCGGTATGTGCGTTACGCGCCGAATTTGCAGGCTTCCTTGCTGCGGGCCGTTACGTTTACGTTCTTTTTTTCGGCGATATGGGCGCTGCTGGCGGTGGTGGCGAGGAACGATCTGCGGCAGGGCGCGCTGGGATATGGCATTTTGAATGGCTCGCTGGGGCTGGGTGCGGTGGTGGCGGCGTTCAACCTGCCCCGGGTGCGAAGGCGATTTTCGACCGACCGGATTATCGGGGCTGCAACGTTTTATAACGTGGCGACGCTGCTGGTGCTGGCGCGGGTGCATCTGCCCGCGGTCATTATTCTGGTGCTGATTGGGGCTGGGTTCTGCTGGACCAGCACGATGGCTTCGCTGAATACTTCGGTGCAGGTGTCGGTGCCCGCGTGGGTGCAGGCGCGGGCGCTGGGGACGTACCTGATGACGTTTCAGGGTGGGCTGGCGCTGGGGTCGGTGCTGTGGGGCGGGATTGCGGAACGGTGGGGCGTGGCCGTGGCATTGGAGTGCGCAGCGGGTGGATTTGCGCTGACCTATCCCTTCGTGCGGAGGTTTCGAATTTTGCACGGCGGTGTGCCGGATACGACGCCGCATACCTTCAAACGACAGCCACCGGAACTGGTGCCTTTTCCTGGTGAGGATGCGGAGGCGAATGACCCGGCGCATGCAGGGCCCGTGCGCATCTCGATTGAGTACCGCGTGCCGGTGGAGAACTATGCGGAGTTTACGCGGTGCATTCACCAGTTGCGCGGTGTGAGGCTGCGGGACGGCGCGCTGCGGTGGGGCATCTATCGCGATGTAGAGCATCCGGAGCGGATGAACGAGACGTTCATCATGGAGTCGTGGACGGATTATCTGCGGTCGCGGGAGAGGATGACGGCGGCGGATGAGGCAATACGGCAGCGGGTGTGGGCGCTGCATCGGGATGCGGAGCCGCCGCGGATCTCATATCAGCTATATGCGCGGGAGATTGCGGGGCTAGCGGGACCGGCCTGATAGAGATGCGTTCGGGCTTGTGATCTGGTGGCTAATTGGCTGGCAGATTTTGTCCTATTGAAGTGCAAAAAATTGCGCAACTTTAGGACGTTGTGGGAGCCGCAGGCTTCACATGCGGAATCAAAAGGACTTACGCAACCTCGAGCCTTCCTGGTTTGGTTGTCTAAGTGCTTTGAAGGGTTTGTCTTCGGTATTTCTTAGCCGAGATACAAAATATCGACCATAAGGTGCTTTCCATGAAACTGTCCTTCCGTGCTATTTCCCTGCTGCCCTGTCTGGCAGCTTTGCTTGCAGTCGGTCCGGCTGCTCACGCTGCAACGTATTCCGTTAGTGGGTCGGTCTGGGAGAATGGCACCACGGACAATGTTCCGGCTGCCGGCAGTGCTATCTACTCGACCCCGGCAACGGCGACCTTCACGCTGGCGAACGCAATCTCTGCTACGGATCTGATCAACTTCAACAGCGGCGACGACGGCACCCTGAGCGGTTTTCTTTTGAACGGGCCGAGCGGATTGAATGGCGATTCGCTGGCCTACCTTTCGGGTGCCAGTCATTCGGGTGACAGCATCAACAACGACCTGTTCGAGTTCAATGGTATGACGACGATCTCCGCGGGAACGACCTATCAGTTCAGCCATGACGATGGTTTGATCCTTTACCTGAATGGCGTGAAGGTTGTCGATAACGGCGGCCCTACTTCGGCGGAGCTGACCAACTTTGTCGTCTGCACGATCGGCAGCGCGGGATGCACGAACAACAACAATTGCTCTTCGAGCGCCACGAACTGCGTATTCGGAATCTCCGGCAGCTCTGCGACGGATTCTTTCACGCTGGATTATGCCGAGGTAGCTGGCCCTCCTGCACAGCTGACGGCGAACCTTGCGCTGACCGGTCCTGCTCCGAACGTTACGCCGGAGCCGAGCAGTCTGGTGCTGCTGGGAACGGGCGTGATTGGCGCAGCTGGCATGTTGCGTCGCCGCTTCTCGATGTAAGAAAGTACAACTCAAAGTGCATGACCCTGAACGGGAGAAGCTTCCCGGTTCAGGGTCAATTTTTTTGGGCATGTGTTGCAGCGTCAGGCTCCGAAGGCCAGGTCGATGAGAGTCTTTTCTTCGAGCTCGTGGGCTTTGGCCGAGCCGGTGGCAGGGCTGGCGCTGGAGGAGCGCTTGACGCTGAGGACGGCGCGATCTCCGGCCATGCGGCGCAGGTTGGGTACGACGTGGAAGCGGGCGCCCATGTTGGCGGGCTCTTCCTGCACCCAGACGATCTCGGCGGCCTCGGGGTGTTGATCGAGTGCGGCCTGCATCTCTTGCTCGGGCCACGGGTAGAGCTGCTCGAGGAAGATGATGGCCACGGAGGAGTCTTTGCGCTTCTCGCGCTCGACGCGCAGATTGTGGCCGATCTTGCCGCTGCAGACGAGGATACGTTGCGGCGCGGTGACCGAGTCGTCGGGCAGCACGTTGCGGAAGCCCGGTGCGTTGAGATCAGCAAGGGGCGAGGAAGCGTCAGGGTGGCGCAGCATGCTCTTGGGCGTGAAGACGATGAGCGGCTTGCGCCACGGGCGCAGAGCCTGGCGACGCAGCAGGTGAAAATACTGCGCGGCGGTGGAGGGCTGGCAGATCTGTATGTTGTCCTTGGCGGCGAGGTGGAGGTATCGCTCGATGCGCGCGCTGGAGTGCTCAGGGCCCTGGCCCTCGTAGCCGTGCGGCAGCAGCAGGACGAGGCCTGAGAGCAGGCCCCACTTCGCCTCGCCGGCGGCGACGAACTGGTCGATGATGATCTGCGCACCGTTGGCGAAGTCGCCGAACTGGGCTTCCCAGAGGACGAGGGCCTCAGGGTAGTCGCGGGAGTAGCCGTACTCGAAGCCCATGACGGCGGCCTCGGACAGCATCGAGTTGAAGACGTCGAAGCGGGCTTTGGAGATGTGGGCAAGCGGCGTGTAGCGCTGCTCGGTCTCGGTATCGATGACGACAGAGTGGCGCTGATTGAAGGTGCCGCGTTGTGAATCCTGCCCGCTGAGGCGGACGGGCGTGCCCTCCGCCAGCAGAGAGGCGAAGGCGGTGAGCTCGGCCATGCCATAGTCGAAGGGCCGCGTACCGGCGGCCATCTCCAGGCGCTGCTCGTAGAGCTTTTTCACCTTGGGATGAATATTGAAACCGCTCGGAACGTTCGTGATGAGCGCGCCCAGCTCCGCGATCCGCCCGGCTGGGAGCCCGGTGGTCACTTCATCTTCAGGACGCAGCGGGCCTCCGTGATAGCGTGCCCAATACTTCGGCAGGGTAGCCAGCTTTGCCTTCTGCTGGCTGCCGCTGGCCTGCTTCTGGCCTTCCAGAAACTGATCCTGCGTGCGCTTCACTTCTTCTTCGGGGTTGATGCCGATGCGATCGGCGTAGAGCTTGTAGAGCGGCGGATGCTCCTTGATCGCGGCGTAACGGCGCGGGCTGGTGACGGTGGGGTCATCGACCTCGCTGTGGCCGTGGCGGCGGTACCCGATGAGGTCGACGACGACATCGGAGTGGAAGCGGTGGCGGTACTCCGCCGCGATGGCCGCGACGCGGATGACGGCGTCGGGATCTTCCGCGTTGACGTGGAAGATGGGGATGGGCAGGCGCTTGGCGATGTCGGAGGAGAAGCGCGAGGCGTTGGACTCTTCCGGCGTTGCCGTGAAGCCGAGGAGGTTGTTCACGATGACGTGGATGGTTCCGCCGACATTGAAGCCAGGGAGCGCGCCGAGGACGAGGCATTCGGCGAGGATTCCCTGGCCCGCGAACGCCGCATCGCCATGCATGCAGATGGGTAGTACCTGGTCGCGGGCCTGCTGGTGGCCGTCGGTGAGGGCGAGGCGAATCTGCTTGGCGTAGGCGCGGCCCATGGCTACGGGATCAACGGCTTCGAGGTGGCTTGGGTTCGAAACAAGATGCAGGCTGATGGTGCGGCCCTCGGGAGAGCGGTACTCGCCCGTCGCGCCCATGTGATACTTCACGTCGCCGCCACCGAGAACGCTGCGTGGATTGACGTCTTCAAAGCGGGCAAAGATCTCCGACGGGGAACGCCCGATCGTGTTGGTCATCACGTTCAGCCGTCCGCGATGGCTCATGGCGAGCACAGCGGTATCGGTGCCGAGAGCCGAACTGGTAGCGAAGATGCGATCCAAGAAAGGGATGAGGACGGTGAGGCCCTCAAGCGAGAAGCGCTTGGTGCCGAGATAGCGCGACTGGATTACCTGCTCGAAGAGATCGGCGCGGATGAGGTCGGTGAGGATGTGCGCCTGGTCGGGCTTTGGCGCCTGCTGCTCCATCTGCTGCTGGAGCCACTGGCGCTGCTCCGGATTCGCGATGTGCATGAATTCGACGGCGATGGTGCCGCAGTAAAATTTGCGGGCCTCGTTGGACGCGTCGCCTTCGTGTACTGGCACGGGGAATGGTTCCGGCGCGAGATACTGGCCGAGGGGATCGAGCGTCGCCTGGAGGTAGCCCCAGCGGCGGAAGGTATCGAATACAGCTTCGCGCGAATCGGATGCTGTGGGGGCGAGGGAGCTGTCGAGGTGCGTGGTGCTGGCCATTCTGGAATTCCTTGTGTGAAGGCTGGGCGGATGTCCGAGCGCGAGCAGGTGGCGCTGAAACAGGGAAAGTGCCTGTCTACGATGTTAATCCCTTGCGGCGGATTGCGTCATTCGCGAGCGAGACCCAGTACCTTCACGATGATGCGTTTGGCGCGCTGGCCGTCGAATTCGGCGTAGAAGATGCGCTGCCAGGTACCCAGGTCGAGACGTCCTTCGGTGATGGGGAGCGTGGTTTCATGGTGCAGCAGAAGGGCTTTCAGGTGGGCGTCGGCGTTGTCTTCGCCGGTCTGGTGGTGCTTGTATCCGGGCCACGAGGGCGCGAGCTTCTCGAGCCAGGTGCCGATGTCTTCGATCAGGCCGTCCTCGTTGTCGTTGACGTAAATCGCGGCAGTGATGTGCATGGGCGAGACGAAGCACAGCCCGTCGACGATTCCGCTGCGCTGGACGATGGCCTCCACCTGCGGCGTCAGGTGGACCATCTCGTAGCGTTTGCGCGTGGTGAGCGTGATGTATTCGGTGTGGGCTTTCATCTGGGTCATTGCGTTGTCCTCGGGATATTGCGGCGCGATGGGGCGGGCGCGTGGTTACGGTATACGATCCATCGTACTTTTGCGTGAGTTGTCTGCGAATGGTTCTAAAGTAGAAGCTGGGCCATCCAATCTACTGCTCGAACGGACGAGCGGTGATGGATGCCCGGCGGACAGGACAAGGGGAGGACGCTATGCTGCATATGACGCTTGAAGCGTTGAAGATGGCGGGCATCATGGCCTGGGAGATTCTGTGGGCGCTGTGCCTGGGATTTCTTCTCTCGTCGGTGATTGAGGCCGTCGTATCGAAGGCGAAGATCAGCCAGCTGATGCCGGACTCTTCGGCTGGGACGATTGTGAAGGCGTCGGCGCTCGGCGCAGCTTCGTCGTCCTGCTCGTATGCGGCTACGGCGTTGGCACGGACGCTGTTTCGCAAGGGTGCGGACTTTATCGCGGCGATGGCGTTTCAGTTTGCTTCGACCAACCTGGTGGTCGAGCTGAGCGTCCTGCTGTGGGTCTTTCTTGGCTGGCAGTTTATGGCGGCGGAGTTTGTTGGCGGGCCGATCATGATTCTGCTGCTGGTGCTGATGCTTCGCGCAGTTCTGCGTCCGAAGCTGATCGAGGCAGCGCGTGCGTACGCCGACCGCGGGCTGGCAGGGCGCATGGAAGGACACGCCGCGATGGACATGAGCCTGCACGAAGGAACCTTCTGGCAGAAGGTGACATCGCGTCGCGGGATGACGGCGACCAGCCATTATTACTGGATGGACTGGTACTCATTGGCCCCGGATATCGCGCTGGGTCTCTTGATCTCCGGCGTACTTGCGGCGTTTGTACCCACGAGTTTCTGGCAGGCATTTTTTCTTGCCGGGCATCCGGTGCTGGCGCGGATCTGGGGTCCGCTGGTGGGTCCGCTGGTGGCAGTGCTGTCGTTCGTATGTTCGGTGGGGAATGTGCCGTTGGCAGCGGTGTTGTGGAACGGCGGCATCAGCTTTGGCGGAGTGATCAGCTTTTTGTTTGCTGACCTGCTCATCCTGCCCGTCTTAAACATCTACCGTAAGTACTATGGAGTGAAAGTGGCCGCGATTCTCGCAGGCGTGTTTTACGTCGCGATGGCTGGAGCTGCGCTGGCGGTGGAGGGAATCTTCTCCGCGCTGCATCTGATCCCTGCGCATCATCCGCTGATGCTGATGCAGGAGTCAATCCGCTGGAACTACACAAGCGTGCTGAACATCTTCTTCCTGATCGTGAGTGCGTTGACGATGGTGCGCTTCTTGAAGACGGGCGGCCCCGCGATGTTGCGCGAGATGGGCAACGGGCCCGCCGATCCTCTGTCCGAGCCGAGTAGTTGTTGCCATGAGGAGCCCGTCGCTGTGAAGCAGCACGACTGCTGCGAGCCGGCGCCGGTCGCGGTTGTGCAACATGATTGCTGCGCTCCAACGCCGGAGCCCGAGACGATCAGGGGCGCCGGCGATTGCTGCGGCGGCTGACGCTACCCTGGGCTAGAGGAACAGCGGCGCCATCACGAACGTCACGGTGCAGAGCAGCTTGATGAGCACGTGGATGGACGGCCCGGCGGTGTCCTTGAACGGATCGCCCACGGTGTCTCCCACTACGGCTGCGCGGTGCGGTTCGGTGTTCTTGCCGCCGTGCATTCCGGTCTCGATCAGCTTCTTCGCGTTGTCCCATGCGCCGCCGCCATTGTTCATAAAGATGGCCCAGAGGATGCCGCTGATAGTGCCCACCATCAAGAGACCCGCGACGGCTTCGGCCGCCACGGTGGGCTGGTCGGGCGTGTTGAAGAAGCGGAAGAAGAGACCGACGCCGATGGGCACGCCGACGGCGAGCAGCCCCGGCGCGACCATGTGATTCAGTGCCGCCTTGGTAACCATGTCGACGCAGGCGCCGTAGTCCGGCTTGGAGGTGCCGGCCATAATGCCCGGGTCGGCGTGAAACTGGCGGCGTACCTCTTGAATTACCGCGAAGGCGCTCTTGCCGACTGCCTGGATGGCAAGCGAGCTGAAGAGAATAACCAGCGCCGCGCCGATGAGTGCGGCCACGAAGATTGGCGGCTTGGCGATGTCGACCGAGACCAGCTGATGCAGCACCGCGCCGGGCTGCAGCTTCTTCACCAACAGCTCATTGACCTCGTCGATGTACGCGGAGAAGAGCAGGAAAGCAGCCAGTGCAGCCGACCCGATCGCGTAGCCCTTGGTCAGGGCCTTCGTCGTGTTACCCACGGAATCCAGGCGATCCGTCCGGTGGCGCACTTCAACCGGCTGGCCGGACATCTCGGCGATGCCGCCCGCGTTGTCAGTGATCGGTCCGAATGTATCCATCGCGAGGATGTAGGCGCAGGTGGAGAGCATTCCAGTGGTAGCGACGGCAGTTCCGAACAGTCCCGCGGATGTCCCTGCAACCATGGGCAGAGCGCGCAGGCCGCAGTAAAAGCTGCCGAGAATCGATCCCGAGATCGCGAGGACCGGCATAGCGGTGGACTCCATGCCGATCGCAAGACCCGCAATGATGTTGGTAGCGGAGCCCGTGAGCGATGCCTGCGCAATCGTCTTCACCGGGCGGTAGCGGCATTCGGTGTAGTACTGCGTGATCCAGACGAACAGGAACGAGTTCACCATGCCGATCATGCCGGCGTAGAAAAACCAGATCGGATGCGAGCCGGGCACCGCGCCCAGCAGATACTTCACCGCAACGGCGAAGCCAATAATCGCGAAGAATGTCGTGACATAATATCCGCGATTGAGCGCCTTCATCGGGTCTTCCTGTTCGTTCTTCAGGCGCACGCTATAGATGCCAATGATGGACGCGATCAGGTCAAAGCCGCGAGCCACAAAAGGGAAGAAGATTGCGAGAATGGCCGCTTCCGGCGCCGAGTTTTTGAGTCTTGAGAAGAGTGTGACCGCAAGGATCATCGTACCGATGTTCTCCGCGGCGGTCGATTCGAACAGGTCGGCACCGCGGCCGGCGCAGTCGCCTACATTGTCGCCCACCAGGTCGGCAATCACCGCAGGATTGCGTGCGTCGTCTTCCGGAATGCCCGCTTCAACTTTGCCGACGAGGTCCGCCCCGACATCTGCGGCCTTGGTATAGATACCTCCGCCGAGCTGCGCGAAGAGTGCGACAAAGCTTGCTCCGAAGGCGAAGCCCACAATCTCATACGGCACCAGACCTGGATTCGTCATACCGCCGAATGCGAGAAAGATCCCGCTCACTCCAAGCAGCGAAAGCGATACAACTGAAAGTCCAGTAACCGCGCCCCCACGCAACGCGATCTGCAACGCGCCGTTCAGGCTGGTCCGCGCCGCCGAAGCCGCGCGAAGATTGGCGCGAATCGATACGAACATGCCGGAGAAGCCAGCCAGCCCGGAGCACACAGCGCCGGCCAGGAAGCTGATAACCGTCATGCGAGCCAGCGCCGCACCCTTGCCCATGAAGAGATAGAGGAAGTAGATCACCACGGCGAGAATTGCGGAAAAAATATAGATCGTCTTGTACTGGCGGCGCAGAAAGGCCTCCGCGCCTTCCTTGATCGCGCCGGCGATCTCCTGCATTGCTGGCGTTCCTTTGTCGGCGCGCATTACCTGCTGCGCGAACAGCGCGGCTACCACCAGCGAGACGGCTCCGCTTGCCATGAAGAAGTAAACCCAATGCTGCACAACACTCACTTTGTGTTCCTCCAAAGAAATTGGCTTCGAGCTTTCCGCAGATCAGCCCCAGCGATTGAATCTGCTGGAATACAGGCCAATTGCCCCGCAAGCGAGCCTATCATCGAGGTACGACACTGTCGAGCGAAGTCTGGCCTCGACCACAAAAAACCTATTCCGCACTAGGAAAACGCGTGATTCGCCCTCTAACCGAACTACAGTTGAAGTATGCGGGCTCCAATATCGCGAATCCCGCAGTGAGGCGATTGCCGATGCGCATCTATGTTGCAACCACGAACCCAGGAAAACTTCGCGACTTCGCCTATGCTGCGGACCAGGCTCGGTCGTCATCCGCCAACATGGCTCCTACCATCGACATCCAGCCACTACCCGGCCTGAGTGACCTTGCTGCGCCGCCGGAAGATGAGCCCACATTCGAGGGCAACGCGCGTGTCAAGGCGCTGTATTATTCCGGTCGCGCACCGGGCAGCTATGTGCTGGCGGATGACTCTGGCCTGGAGGTTGCGTGCCTCGAGAATGCGCCCGGGGTTCGCAGCGCACGCTATGCGCAGGATCAAAAATTTCCGACTGCTCCAGGCTCGACTGTCGATGAACGCAACAATGCGGCGCTGCTGCGTGCGCTCGACGCCGTGCCGGAACCCTGCCGGCAGGCGCGGTATCGCTGTGCGCTGGTCCTTGCCTGTGACGGCAACGTGATTGCGACTGCGGATGGCAGCCTCGAGGGCAGCATTCTCATCGCGCCGCGTGGCGATGCAGGTTTTGGCTACGACCCGTTGTTTCTTGTGCCAGGCTTTGGCCGAACGATGGCCGAACTCGCACCCGCCGAACGTCTTTCGGTCAGCCATCGTGCGCGTGCGCTGCGCACGCTGCTCGAGCGACTGCCGCAGTCCGCTCTTATGAGCGAAGTCATCTAGCCTCGGCGCTAGCTTTCGCCATCCAATCTTCTACTATGAGCCTTCACCCGACGCTTACACTCACCGTATATATCCTGGCCGCCGTAGTCTTCGCGCTCGTCATCCTTTACTGGGTGCTCTACACGCGACGCCTGAAGACGCCCCCGCATACGGGCACGCAACAAGGAATCGCTATCCCGACAGAGCAGAAGGAACGCAGCGGCACCACGGGCAGCATCTAGCAATGGCGTGCCGCGGCGCGGACTGTTACTGCTTCTCTGCGGCGGCGGTCTCTGCGCGGACCTGTCCATGTTCTTCGGCCGCCTTGCGTGACTCGTCGAAGGCGCGGGTGGAGTGCTCGTGAGCCTGACGGGAGAGCTCATGTGCGGTCAGCCCGCCTTTGCCGTGGGATGCTGCTGCGGCTTCGTGGGCATGTGCGGCAATGTTGTGGAACTCGGCAGCTCGGTCGTGAACGCTCTGGGGCATGGGTAGTTCTCCTGAGCGGTTAGATGCGAGTGGGGCTCCAGCGTTACCGCCCGAACTGTCGCAGATGGTGATCGCAATGCAGGTAGCCCCAGCGCATCCAGTCGTCCGAAGACATTGCTCCGAACATGGGATGCGGTAGCTCCAACCCACTCCGTACGAATTCGTTGAGGCTCGACAGCAGATCGGCGCGGTCCGTCTCAAAGTCCACAGGCCGTGTGCCGCCGATGCGCTGGTCCACTTCAGGCGGAGTCTTGATTCCTGGCCGCCATTGCAGCGGCGCCCGCAAGGCAAGCCACTTGAACAGCGAACGCGGAATCGGCACCTTGACCGGCGCCACCGCACGCCCGCCGAGCGAATATGCAAAAGCATCGCGAAGATGGCACACCATCTCCGACACAGACATCGTGCCGAATTGACGTGGGTCATCAGGGGTAAGCTGCGCGATCCGCGCTTGAATCGCCGAAAGATCCTCACTCGAGGCTAGCGTTTTCATTCGTGCTCCTCAGTCCGGCAGCCGATGCCTAACGGCCCATCCATCCGCCATCCACGGTCACAATGCTTCCGGTGACATAGTTGCTCGCCGCGGACGACAGAAACAGCGCCGCGCCTGCAAGATCCTGTGGCTGGCCCCAGCGGCCGGCGGGAATCCGTTCGAGAATCTGCCGGTTGCGCGTCTCATCCGCCTGCAGCGCCTCCGTATTGGTGGTGGCGAAGTAACCCGGCGCAATCGCATTCACCTGGATGCCCTTCGGAGCCCATTCATTCGCCAGCGCCTTGGTCAGCTGCGCCACGCCGCCCTTCGAAGCCGTGTAGGCAGGCACCCGTATGCCGCCCTGAAAACTCAATAGCGAAGCGATGTTGACGATCTTGCCGCCGCCCCGCGGAATCATGTCACGCGCCGCCACCTGCGAGAGCTGGAACACGCTGGTGAGGTTCACCTGCAGCACCTGCTGCCAGTCTTCGAGCGTCACCTCTTCGGCGGCAGCGCGGGCGATGGTGCCTGCATTGTTCACCAGGATGTCTACCCGGCCGAACCTCTCTTTCACCTGCGAGAACAGCGACTCGGCACCGTCTGTAGACCCGAGATCAGCCTGGAACGCGGCCGAGGAGCCGCCGATGGCCTTCGCCGTATCGGTCGCCGGACGACGATTCCCATGACATGCCACCGTCGCGCCCGCCTGCGCCAATGCGGTTGCAATGGCAGCGCCAAGTCCGCTCGCGGAGCCCGTTACAAGCGCAACCTTATTGTCGAGGCGGAAGAGATCAAGAACATTCTGCATAGCAAGAACTTTACGCGGAGCCTGCTGGCTCAAGCAAACCTGGCAGCGCGAACCTCCTCTATGGAGTGGCCCGTACGAACTGCTCTCCTCCGGCCTCTCTCCGCTACACTATGGACGGCGTTCCCATGGCTTCCAGGAGCATGCGGATACGAGAAGGAGCCCCATGAAGCTGCTGCAAATGGCCGACCCAGTCCGCTACGGAAGAATGACCAGCGAAGAACTTCGCGCCACGTTTCTGCTCGAAGGCATGTTCAAGCCTGGCAGCCTCGAGCTCTCGTATGTCGACCTCGATCGCACTGTAATTGGATCGGCTGTCCCGACCACCGCGCCGCTTGTCCTCGAAACCCAGCCTGAACTCCGTGCCGAGTATTTTCTGGAGCGTCGCGAGCTCGGCGTGCTGAATGTCGGTGGCGCAGGCTCAGTCGCCGTCGACGGTACGGTCTATGATCTCGACAAGCTCGATTGCCTCTACATCGGCCGCGGAAGCAAGTCGGTCAGCTTCTCCAGCAAGTCGGCAGCCGCACCCGCAAACTTCTACCTGCTCAGCTATCCGGCCCATGCAGTCTTTCCCACCAGCCTCGCAAAGCGTGCGGAGTTGCAGGGCCTTCCGCTCGGCGGGTTTGAGACATGCAACAAGCGCACTATCTACAAGGCCATCCATCGCGAAGGAATTCAGAGCTGCCAGTTAGTAATGGGCTTCACGCTGCTCGAACCCGGTAGCAACTGGAACACCATGCCCCCACACACGCACATGCGCCGGTCTGAAGTTTATTTTTACTTCGACATTGAGCCCGACCAGCGCGTCATGCACCTGATGGGTCCGCCCGACGCCACCAGCCACATCGTCATCGCCGATAAGCAGGTCGTCGTCTCGCCGGGCTGGTCCATCCACGCCGGTGTGGGCACGAAGAACTACGGCTTCTGCTGGGGCATGGGCGGAGAAAATCAGGACTACGCAGACATGGACCCCGTCGCGATTAAAGATTTGAAGTAGGGAGCGAGATGACGACAACGCACGATAAGAACAGCCTCGCGCTGCGCCCTCAGGAATCCTGCAAGTGGGACCTGGTCTCGCTTGGTGAAGTGATGCTGCGGCTCGATCCCGGTGACGTCCGTGTAGCAACGACGCGGCAGTTCAGCGTGTGGGAGGGCGGCGGTGAATACAACGTCGCGCGCGGGCTGCGGCGCTGCTTCGGATTGAAGACGGCCATCGTTACCGCGCTCGCCGACAATCCCGTAGGCCGCCTGCTCGAAGACCTGATGCTGCAAGGCGGCGTCGATCAGTCGCACGTGAAGTGGGTGAAGTACGACGGCGTAGGCCGCACCACCCGCAACGGCCTTAACTTCACTGAGCGCGGCTTCGGGGTACGCGCCGCGCTCGGCTGCTCGGATCGCGGCCACACCGCTGTCTCGCAGCTCCAGCCCGGCGAGATCGACTGGGACGAGATCTTCGGTCGCGAAGGTGCACGCTGGCTGCACACCGGCGGAATCTTCTGCGCGCTTTCGGAGTCCACGCCCGAGGTTTGCAAAGAAGCAATGATCGCCGCGCGCCGCCACGGCACCATCATCAGCTACGACCTCAACTACCGCGACTCACTCTGGAAGTCGATTGGTGGCAAAGCCCGCGCCACCGAGGTCAACCGCGAATTGGCGAAGTATGTGGATGTCATGATCGGCAACGAAGAGGACTTCACCGCCGCCCTCGGCTTCCAGATTGAAGGCGTAGGCGAAGATCTCGGCGAGCTCGACTCCGCCAGCTTCCGCCGCATGATCGAGACCGCCGTCGCCACTTACCCCAACTTCAAGGCCGTCGCCACGACGCTGCGCCACGCCCGCACCGCCACGGTCAACGACTGGGGCGCCGTCTGCTTCTACGAAAGCGCATTCTATGAGGCCCGCCCCATGCCCGGCCTCGAGATCTTCGACCGCGTCGGCGGCGGCGACAGCTTCGCTTCTGGCCTCATCTACGGCTTCCTCACCGGCCAGGGCGCCGACTGGGCCGTCAACTGCGGCTGCGCCCACGGAGCACTAGCCATGACCACCCCCGGCGACACCACCATGGCCACCCTCGACGAAGTCCAGCGCATCATGAAGGGAGCCGGCGCACGAGTACAGCGATAGTCAGGATGGCGTCATGCACACGGCCCGCAGAGATATTTATATTTTGTGGTTCCCAACGAGACGTGGAACCTGTAGGTTTGTCTCTTCGTATCGATTTAGAGATTGCGTAGCCAAAACATAGAGGAACGGAAATGACAACGTTGCGGACTCTGAGCGGATGTGTTGCAGCCGTGGTATTGTTGCTCGCTTCATCGAGCGAAACCCCTGCGCAGGTGAAAGCCGCTTCCAAACTGCCCATGGCTGTTCAGCCCGACACGGTAGCCTCGTTCGAAGCGGTCACGATCAAACCGAATCCCTCAGGAGGTTCTGGATCGAGCAGTGGATATGGCCACGGCGACACCTACACTGCGACGAACACGACCATCAAAAGTCTTTTGCAGTGGGCGTTTCAACTTCCCACGGCAAGGATTGTGGGCGGACCAAAGTGGCTGGAAACTGCACACTTTGATGTCAACGCAAAAATGGATCGCCGAGAAGCGGATCGCATTCAAGCGCTCCCCTGGAATGACAGGGTCCTCGAGACCGAAGCTATGGTCCAGCGTCTTCTCGTTGACAGGTTTCAAATGAAGACTCATTGGGAGGAGTCGGAGCAGCCTGTATTCGCCTTGGTGGTAGCAAAGGGCGGATCGAAGCTGCGGCCCGCCACGGATGCGCAACGTGGTTCCAGCAAATCCACAAACTACGGCAGGATCTCGGCCACGGGCGTAAAGCTTACAGGCGTGGCTGAGTTGCTGACCCAGGGCGCCGGTAACGAACTCGGCCGCATGGTCGTCGACCGTACAGGCATGGACGGAGTCTTCGACTTCGACCTGAAATGGACTCCCGATAACGGAGGTCCCACGACTGCGAACACACCAGAAGCAGAGAATTCTGCCCTATCCATCTTCACCGCAGTTCAGGAACAGCTAGGTCTGAAACTCGAGTCTACAAAGGCCCCCGTCAAAGTTCTGGTTGTTGATCGGCTGGAGATGCCTTCGCAAAATTAATGCTCAGAGTTGGGCCTCTGTGCGCGGTATTCATTCTTTTTGCGCAAACTGAGTTAGGTACTCTCGCAGCTCATCGCGCACACGACGAAAGAGGCTGAGTCGTTCTTCTTCGGTTCCTTGACAGGCTGCGGGATCGTCGAAGCTGTGATGGAGCCGCGTCGCTGCGCCGAAGAAGACCGGGCAGGCTTCGCGTGCATGGTCGCACACTGTGAGAACTACATCGAAGCTCTGGCCTGCAAACTCATCGACATGCTTCGAGCGGTGGCGCGCGATATCGATGCCCAGCTCCTTCATTACGGCAATTGCTTCCGGCCGTACGATCCCGGGCGCTGTGCCTGCGCTCTCTACCTCGAAGTGGTCGCCCGCATCGTGCCGCAGCAGGCCCTCAGCCATCTGGCTGCGTGCTGAGTTGCCCGTGCAGAGGATCAAAACGCGCTGCTTGCCTTCCATCGTGTGTTCTCCATTTAGTTTGCGTGAGGTACTACAACCGCCTTCGCGTCTTTCGCCAACGTGGGAACAAGCCAGCGAAACAAGACTGTAGCGGCCGCTGCGCCAGCAAGTTGCGCAAGGACGAAGCCCGGCGCATCACTCGGCCGGATGCCGGCAAACGTATCGCTTGCCGCACGAGCCAGCGTCACCGCAGGGTTAGCGAACGAGGTAGACGCGGTGAACCAATACGCGCCCGTAATGTAGCATCCAACTGCAAACGGAACAGCCGACGAACGCAGGCGTGCGCAACCCCAGATGACTGAGAGCAATCCAAAGGTGGCCACGAACTCGCTGAATACCTGCGCGCCGCCCGCGCGGACGTGGCGCGAGGCGGTGAAGATCGGCAGCCCAAACATCGCATGGGCTGCGGCGACTCCGCTGAATGCACCGGCCAGTTGCGCGATGATATAGCCCGGAACTTCATGCCAGGGCAGGCCGCCCTGGGATGCATCGGCAAGCGTGACCGCTGGATTGAAATGCGCGCCTGAGATTGGGCCGAAAGTAAGAATCAGCGCAACCAGCATGGCACCGGTTGCCAGTGTATTGGCGAGCAGCGCAATGGCAACGTTGCCTCCTGCCAGCCGCTCGCCCATGATGCCTGATCCGACTACGGTCGCAAGCAGCAACGCGGTCCCTAATGCCTCCGCAGCAACTCGCCGCATGGGCGTCATGCGCATCCCCGTGGCGAGCAAAGCGCGGCTGCAATCGCGGCTGGCGCTATGGCTTTGTTGCGTGTGCAGCACTCTGCGTAGAGGAAAGCGAGCAGCTCTTGCAGCGTTTCAGTATTCGCCGAATACCAGAGGTAAGTTCCCTCGCGTCGCACCTTCACCAGGCCCTGGTTCTTGAGCTTGTCGAGATGGTGCGACAGGGTAGAGGCGCTGATCCCCAGCTCCCCGATGACATCGCCCACCACCATGCCAGCGGGATGAGCAGAAAGCAAAAGCCGCAGAACACGCAGGCGCGGTGCCGCTGCCAGAGCAGAAAACATCTCCGCGTAACGGAGCGTCTGGTCGCTTTTCTCTGACTTCGGAACCATTGCCCTTTTCATAATTCCATAATATCCGAATCATCAAAGTATACTCAAGCCGATAAAGCCATTCCATACATTAACAGCCTGATGAACTTCCCCTTGCATGTCTCTCCTGCCGGCGCTTTCGACGATTGAGGTACCATCTTCTTCGTCGGCCTTTCCATTGGCAACATCAAGTACGGGAGCACCATGCATAAGTCAGCAGTCTTGAAGTCCCTTCGCGAGATCGGCCTAGTCCCCGTCCTCCGCGCCGAGTCAGAGACCCAGGCCCTCGCCCTCGCCGACGCCATCGCCGCCGGCGGCGTCACCGTCCTCGAAGTCACAATGACCGTCCCAGGCGCCGTCCGCGTCATCCGCCGCCTCGCCGAAGACCGCCCCGACATCCTCATCGGCGCGGGCACCGTCCTCGATCCTGAAACCGCCCGGCAGTGCATCCTCGAAGGCGCGCAATTCGTCGTCTCCCCGGCGCTCAACACGCGCACCATTGAGATGTGCCACCGCTACGGCGTCGCTGTCCTTCCCGGCGCGCTCACCCCCACAGAGATCGTCACCGCCTGGCAAGCCGGTGCCGACGTCGTCAAGATCTTCCCCGCCAGCGCACTCGGCGGCGCAAAGTACCTCAAGTCCATCAAGGCCCCACTCCCGCAGGTGGAGATGATCCCCACCGGCGGCGTCTCGCAGTCCACTGCGGCGGAGTTTCTCGCAGCCGGAGCATTCGCCCTCGGCGTAGGCGCGGACCTCGTCGATCCCAACGCCATAGCGCAAGGAAAGCCCGAGATCATCACCGAAAGCGCCCGCCAATATCTCGCCATCGTCCGCAATTTCCGCGACACCCGCCAGCCAGCCACCTCAAACTAAAAAAAGGCATCCGCAAAGGTTACCGTTGGTAGCATCCAATTCAAAGATTTCTACGTACCATGGTCACGCGCTGTTATAAGTAAGGACAGCGAAAACCAGCTTCTGCCGAACCCACGCTCGCGGTCATCCGCATCGAAGCTCTCGTCAGGAATGCCCGACCATGAGATGGAACACCGACGCAACCTGTCCCAAGTGCAAACGCAGCGCTGCCCTGCGCCTCAACCGCACAGGCTTCTTCGAGCGTAAGGTGCTTCGCCTGCTCGGAATCTATCCGTGGAAGTGCGGCGCCTGTGGCTCGTCCTTCTTCTGGCCGCGCCGTACCCATCGCGACTCGAGCCACCTCCTCCACGCCGGAACCATCGATAGCGCCCGCAAGTTATAACCTCGCCGGCGCCTTCTGCACCCATAACAAAAGCTGCCGTATCGGCATTGTCCGCTGGATCGCAAGCGACGGTGCATCAGGCTGCAGCCCCTTCCACAGCGCCGCATACTCCGGCCGCTCATACGCACGCGCACACAGAAGCAGGCTGCCACGCCGCCCAGGCAGCTCCTTGAAGTGATCCTGATCCGCCCGATACGGCCACATCGAACGATCCGCGATATACGGAAAGTGAAACGCAATCGCCGAACGCATCCCCGGCCCATCCTGCAGCGAGTAGTTCCAGATACTATCCAGCCGCGTCGACAGCAGATGGCATACGCCGGCCATCATATCCAGGTTGAACAGCGAATCGCGATACGGCGTCGCCGAAACCAGCTCCTGCAGAAACGTCCCATCCGCGTGGATCTGCGCCCGCAGCGTCACCGTCTTCAAGCGATGCCGCAGCGCGCTCAGCCCGGAGTCTTCTACCCGCTCCACATCGCTCTGCGCAACGCCCAGCAGCGTGTATGCACTCGCCTGCAGCAGCCACGAAGTTCCGTGGTGATCCTTCCGGTCGCGCGCCAGCGCTGCCAGACGCGGCCCGTTGTCCTCCGCCGCCGTCAGCCATCGCACGTAGTCCGCGAACCACGCCTTGACCGCCTTCGCGTCCGCGTCTCCCAACCCAGCGGAAGAACACAGGAACGGAATCGCCAGCGCAACCTCGACCAGCGGCAGCGTCTCCAGAATGCCCTCCGGCGTACCCCCCGCATAGAGGGTTGCCGCAAAATCGCCATCCCCTCTACCGCTCACCGTTCGCGCATTTGGCGTCCGCGCAAAATCCAGTCGCGGCGTCATCCGCGTCGCAGCATCCACAAACCACGCCTTCAGCCATCCAGCGGCGTGCTCGGCATAGCGCCCCTCATTGGTAAGCAGATAAGCCGCGGCCAACGCAGGCACAGCCACCCCAAGATCGAACATCGCATCGCGGTGAGCCAGAAACGGCGTCTGCATCCCGGCTTTATCCTTCGGCGAATCGACCAGGCCCTCCACGGCCTCCACCTCCGAGTAGTAATCATGCGCCGTACCCAGGCTGCGCACGCACGGATAAGCCGTAAGCGTAACCGGACGCTGCCCCAGCCAACGCTCCGCCGCGGCAAGAATGCGGTCGTGGTCGATCGCGGCTACATCCGGTCGAGTCGCGGTTCCCACCGCAGCAGCAGGCATCAACCCACCCGCAACTCCCCTCCGCGCCAGCAGCAACGCACCGCAGCTGGCCACTCCAGCGCAGAAGCTTCTCCGGCTCGTTCGCCCTTCCAGGGTCGCGTTGGTTCGCTCTCTCTGCCCCAGGAAGTTGTCATCCTGAGCGGAGCGCAGCGAAGTCGAAGGACCTGCGTTTGGCTCTACCCTCCGGCCCAGCAAACTTGAAGGATCCCTGTCGCCCATCCCGCCTCCCCATGCGCCAGCAAGTCCAATTCGAACCATCCTAAGCCTCATCTGCCATACTTTGGAATCGCGCAAAGCTTCCAAAGCCGCCAGCGATATTCAGCGCATCCAACGCTTTTGAACCTCCAATGACCTTCGACCTGATCCATACCGGAGCCACGCGGCTGGGAACCACAGTCGGCGCAGCCTTCCTCGCCTCGCTGGTCGAGTGCGTTGAAGCCCTCACCGTAGTGCTCGCCGTAGGCAGCGTGCGCGGATGGCGCAGCGCCCTCGCCGGAGCAGGCACAGCCCTCGCCGTGCTGGCTGCAATCGTGGCCGCGCTCGGGCCTGCGCTCAGTCGCATCCCACTCCACCTGATACAGCTCGTTGTAGGCACCATGATCCTGCTCTTCGGCCTGCGCTGGCTCCGCAAAGCCATCCTCCGCGCCGCCGGCCTTATCCCCCTGCATGACGAGGCCGCAGCCTTCCAGAAAAACATCGCCGCGATGCATACCGCACCCACAGGCGCACCCTCCCAAACCTCGCGGACCTTCGACAAGCCGGCATTCGCCGCCGCATTCAACATCACCATGCTCGAAGGCACTGAGGTGGTCTTCATCGTCATCGCACTCGGTGCAGGCGCCAGCGGCCTGCTCCTGCCGGCGAGTCTGGGCGCGGCAGCCGCACTCCTGGTTGTCGCCGCGCTGGGCCTCGCACTGCATCGTCCGCTGGCTCGCGTCCCCGAAAACACCTTGAAGTTCATCGTCGGCGTCCTGCTCTCCGCCTTCGGTACCTTCTGGGTCAGTGAAGGCGCACGCCTGTCGTGGCCCGGTTTCACCGCCGCGAATCCCGATCTTGCAATTCCTTTCCTCATGGCGGCGTACCTCGTGCTCGCACTTGCACTCGTAGCCCTGTGCCGCAAGGTAGCCAACCGCACTCCTGTGGAGGAATAACCATGCAGTGGTTTCGTTCCGTCACCCGCGAACTCCTCGGCCTCTTCATCGACGACGGCAGCTTTGCCCTGGCAATACTGTTGTGGCTCGCCGCAGTCCTGGCGCTCTCCCGCCTCACGATCACCAGCAGCTGGCCAGCCTGCGCCCTCTTCTGCGGCCTCGCCGCAATCCTCATCGAAAGCGTCCTGCGCTACGCCCGCCGCCACCGCTAGAGCAAGTTGCTAATCCATCCGTTCCTTTCGACCCATCTTGATGAGCGCAGTTCACCGGGCCCGGCCGACGCCTCGCTCACAGCTCAAAGCTGAAAAAACTCACAGCTCATGAATCAATAGCCTTTGTCTCGCGAGCACATGGTCTCTACCATCCGGCAATGGATCGTTTGCTCCATCGGTATAAAACCATTTATGTCTCCTGCGAAGCTTCTGCACCCGGCCCTCGTTCGTAGGCCAGCAGGTCGCCCGGGTCGCACTCCAGTACATCGCACAGCCGCTCGAGCGTGCTGAACCGAATCGCCTTGGCGCGTCCCGTCTTCAGCACGGAGAGGTTCTGCGCGGTAATTCCTACCAGCTCTGCGAGCGTATTCAACCGCATCTTCCGGCGCGCCAGCATTACATCTACATTGACAACAATTGGCATGGCTCGCTCCTTTCAGACAGTGAGTGCGTTCTCTTCCTGTATCTCGGCTGCCATCTCCATAAACCATGAAATCGCCACGATGATGAGTCCGTCGATGATGGTGTCGAAGTCTGGACCTAGATGGTGGCTGGCGTTGGGAATGGCGAGCGGCACGAGGAAATACCAGGCAAGCTTGACGATGCCCCAGGCGACGCATGCAAAACTCCATAAGCGAATCTGGCGGACGGCCTGGCTGGTGAAGATCTCTCCGCGGGAGTAAAAGCCGAGCAGGCGGAAGAGCTGGAGGGCGCAGAAGAAGGCGGCTGCGCTGGTAAGGGTGTAGAAGAGCAGCGCGAGCACGCGCTCGTGAATCGTGAGGCTGTAGATCTTAAATCCGATTCCGTCGTAGTAATACCAGACCGTTCCAAGGCCCCAGTTTGGGTTGTGGCCGAAGACGGGTCCGGTGGCGAATTTCACGACAACGAGTACGCACATGGCCATGAAGAGGCCGCAGAGAACCCGGAGGACCGAGCTGAGATTTTTGATTTTGGCTAGTTTTGCTTCATTTTCAAGTGACATCGTCTTTTGCCTCGTGAGCACAATACTGCGTCACCACCAAGATATATGTCAATAGATTTTTATTGGTAATCGATAATTTATGATCGATCTACTTGATTTATGAGTCCCGCACCCCGCAAAGCTGGCACTTTCAAATCAGATCAGGCCGACTTCAGACCACAAACGATAGCGATGAATTATTGTAAACAGTGCAGTAGTAGGACTTATCCTCGCTTCAGGCCGGGACGCCATACTTCAAAGGTGTATAATCTAAGACAGAGCCAGAATCCACCTGCGTGAGGATTGTGCGCTCGATCCGTGGTGATAAATTACTAAGTGCTTTGTTTAGAAGATTTTGAAAATTAAGTCACTTGTTTTCAAGATCTTGCAATAAGAGGCTACGTGTAAGTCATTTGTTTAGAAGATTATGCAAATTTGGTATACCCGGGGGGGGGAGGGGTACTGGCCATGTTTCGACGCGAGGGCAGTTTAGAACGTCACAGGAAGAGTGCAGCGCCGGGTCGAACTCTCCCGGGCCAGCTCCATCAGCTTGATGACGCGATATCCGTCCTCGGCGGTAAGCGGCGCCGGAGCCACTCCAAGGATGGCGTCGCGAACCTGGGCGTAGTAGTTCCGGTAGTCGCCGGGCTGGGTCTCCAGCCGGGTGGTGACAAGAGTCGTCGGGAGAGCCGGATCGGGCGCGACGGTGAGTGTGCCCCAGAAGTTGGCCGGTTCCTGCAGCCACGGTTCGGGCGAACCCATCGGCGGGAGCTTGCCGCCGGATTCGAGCGTGGCTTCCTGCGGGTCCAGCCCGTACTTGCGGAAGCTGCCGCGCGTACCGTGCATCAGGAAGCGCGGAGAGGTCTCGCAGGCCAGGTAGCTGGCTGAGGCGCTCGCCCGCAAAGATTTGCCGTTGGGTCGTGTGTAGTGCAGCGTGATGTTGAAGGCGTCCTCGATGGCCGTCTGGTCGCGGTCCGAACGTACGCTGGCAGTGATCGCTTCCGGCGCTCCAAAGAGCGCAAGGATCTGGTCGAGAAGATGCGGCCCGAGATCGAAGAGCATGCCGTGCGTAGGATCTTCCGACTCCTTCCACTTGTGCTCCCGCGGCAGCGGACGGAAGCGGTCCATATTCGTCTCGAAGGTGACGAGCCGGCCGACAGCATCATCCGCCAGCAGCTTTTTGACGGTGAGAAAATCCCCGTCGTAGCGCCGGTTGTGGAAGGGAATGACGAGCACGTTCTTGGCCCTGGCGATTCTGCCGAGTTCAAGCGCCTGGTCGCTGGTAGCGGAAAATGGTTTGTCGATGACGACGTGCTTTCCAGCTTCTAGCGCCTGCTTCGCGAGCGGAAAGTGAGTCTCGTTGGGCGTAGAGACAACGACGAGCTCGATGGAGGCATCGGCAAGAATCGGCTCGATGCTTCGGTCGATCCGGACATTCGGGTAGGCTTTCGCGGCAGAGTCTCCGCTGCGCTGGAAGATGGAGATGAGCTTGAGGCCGGGAACGGCGCTGACAAAGGGGGCGTGGAAGACTCGGCCGCCCAGGCCGTATCCGACGACTGCTACACCGATCTCGCGCTGCGACATCTTGCCTCCTGAGTTCCAAGGTAAGAATAACTCGACGATCGAAGGAGAAAGACTAGAAGAACAAGTTCACCCGAAAAAGCAGAGCGAAGAGTTGGTAAAGCGAGCGGACCAGGATGGCATTTCGCGCAGAGATTCGCTGGGAAGTCGGTAGAAGAGTTGGAGATTGCCGGGCTCGTTCACTTTTTTGCATTGTTCTCATATCTCGGCGCATCCAATTCCCATTGCAAAGAGTGGAATGTGAGGCAGTTGCGCCGATTGAGATCAGGAGCAGATAGCATAGAAGTGATGAATCCAGATAAACGGAAGCGATTCTTGCGGACAGCCTCAATTGCGGCCGGCCTTGCTGGCGTATTGGCGGCCACAGCCGTTGCGCAGGCCCCCGCAGCGGGGCCGAATGCCCCGGGAGCAACGACTCCGGCAGAGGCCCGAACAGTCCAAGGCGGTCTGCAGCAACTGGCAGCGCCGGGAGGGCAGAGCCTGATTGCACCGACCCCGGATTCCTTCAGGGGATCTGTAGTGGATGGCAAGGCAACAGACGGCGTACTGGATCTATCGTTGAACGATGCGATTGCGCGCGGCCTGAGGCAGAACCTGGGAATCATTCTGCAGACCACGAATCAGCAGAATGCGCGCGGTCAGCAGTTGGAGCAGCTGCAGGCGCTGCTGCCGACGGTGACTGGCGATGCTTCGATTGAAGTTGAGCAGGTCAACCTGGCGGCCTTCGGATTGAAGTTTCCTGGCATTCACCCGATTGTCGGGCCGTTCCAGGTCGTCGACTTTCGCGCTTACCTGACGCAGAACCTGGTGAATGTTACGGCGCTGGAAAATTATCTCGCGGCTAAACATAACTTCAAGGCCGCGAAGCTCACCGCCGAAGACGCGCGCAACATGGTGGTCCTGACGGTCGGGAATGCGTACCTGCTGTGCATCGCGGATGCTGGCCGAATTGATGCAGTTAACGCCTCGCTGGCAACTGCGAAGGTGTCCCTCGATCAGGCGACGGCTTCGCATGACGCCGGAATCAGTCCGCGGCTGGACGTGCTGCGCGCTCAGGTGGATTACCAGAATGAGCAGCAAAGTCTCATCTCGGCCACGAACCAGTTGGCGAAGGATAAGCTTGCGCTGGCGCGAACGATTGGCCTGCCTCTCGACCAGGCGATCCGGCTGACGGATACGGAGCCATACGCGGCGCTGGATAACCTTGACGCTGGGGCTGCGTTTGCGCAGGCCTTGAAGAATCGCAAGGATCTGGCAGCGGCGAACGAGCAGGTCGAGGCGGCGAAGTCGCAAAAGAAGGCGGCGTTCGCAGATCAGTTGCCAACGGCGAAGATCTCTGGCGACTTCGGCGATATCGGCGAGACGCTCGGCCATTCGCACTCGACGTATACCGTGACGGGCAGGGTCGAGGCACCGATCCTGCAGATCGCGAAGACGCGAGGTGAAGAAGACGTTGCCGAGACGAATTATCAGCAGGCGAAAGATAAGTTTGCTGATCAGATCCAGCAGGTGAATGCGGATATCCGCGACTCGATCCTGGATATCCAGTCGGCGGCGAAGCTAGTAGACGCTGCGAAGTCAAACCTTGATCTCGCGAAGGAAGAGTTGAGCGAGGCGCAAGAGCGGTTCCACTCGGGCGTGGCGGATAACCTGCCGGTATCGGAGGCGCAGACCTCCGTGGAACAGGCGAACGATCAATATATTGGGGCGCTGTACCAGCACAATGCGGCGAAGCTTTCGCTGGCGCGATCGCTGGGTCTAGCTGAAACGAATTGGAACGATTACCTGGGAGGTAAGTAACCGTGGCAGACGAACAGAATCAGAGCGGTGTACAGACCGCCGAAATTTCCGGGACAGTGCAGATCAAGCAGCCCGGCGGCGGCCATGAACCAGACAACGCCAAGCCTGCGACCGACGATGAGAAGAAGGCTGCGCCTTCGGCGAATGGAAATCGCCGTTACATCGTAATCGGTGTCGTGCTGCTTCTGGTGCTTGCAGCAGTGTTCTTCTACTGGCGCTCCACCTTTACTGAGGATACGGACGACGCGCAGGTGGACGGGAACCTGTACCAGGTGAGTTCGCGGATCACCGGCCATGTCGTCAAGGTGTACGTCGACGACAACCAGACTGTCCAGACTGGCCAGTTGCTGGCGGAGATTGATCCGACGGACTACCAGGTTGCGTTGCAGCAGGCGCAGGCCGACCTGGCGAGTGCGCAGGCGCAGTATGTGCAGGCGTCGGTGAATGTGCCGATTACGCAGGTCACGGTGGGGACGAATGTGACGAATGCGGGCGCGGATGTGAAGGGCTCAGCCGACCAGGTGGCGCAGGCGCAGAAGCAGGTTGAGGCAGCGCAGGCGCGGATTGTGCAGGCCCAGGCCAACGCGCAGAAGGCGCAGTTGGATGTCGATCGCTACACTCCTCTGGTGCAGAAGGACGTGATCTCGAAGCAGCAGTATGATGCTGCGGTGGCACAGGCTGCAGCGTCAAAGGCCGCAGTCGTAGAGGCTGAGTCGCAGGCGCTGGGATCGCAGAATGCCGTGGCTACGGCAGAGCAGAAGCTGGCGCAAGCGCGCGCGCAATCGCAGCAGTCGGTGAAGAATGCACCGGGACAGATCAAGGTGGAGCAGTCGCGTGCTGCGGCTGCTGCGGCCGCGGTGAAACAGGCACAGGCTCGCGTGGACCAGGCGCAGCTGAATCTCTCTTACACGCACATTACCGCGCCTTCGGCCGGCATCGTGAATAAGAAGAATGTGCAGGTAGGTTCGAACCTGGCAACCGGGCAGGACCTGATGACGATCATTCCGCTTACCGATCTTTGGGTGACCGCGAACTTCAAGGAGACACAGCTGGCGAAGATGCGTCCGTGCCAGGAAGTGACGCTGAAGGTGGACGCTTACGGCGGGCGTAAGTTCTCCGGACGGATCACCCAGATCGGCGGAGCTACAGGATCGATGCTGTCTCTCTTCCCGCCTGAGAATGCGACTGGAAACTACGTGAAGGTGGTGCAGCGCATTCCGGTGCGCATCGACTTCTCCAATCTGCAGCAGGAAGATGGCGACTTTGTGCTGCGGCCCGGGCTTTCGGTTACGCCGGAGGTCGCAGTGAAGGCTGACGTGGTGCACAACGTCCCCGGATGCCCATAGAATTGCGGAAATTTCTGAAGAGAGCGGACGTCCTTCTTCGGAGGGACGTCGCCTTTTTCCCACGCAATGCTTTCTGATCCGCATGAGACGTTGAGCGAGCGGTAGTCTATGCGATGCAGAGCAAGCGATCACACGGCGGGATAAGCAGCGACAGCAGCGGGCGGGATGGGATAGCCTTTTGATGTGAATATTTTGTTTGTTGGCGATGTATTTGGGTCGGCGGGACGCAGGATTGTTCGGGAACATCTCGGCCATGTGATGGAGTCCAACGCGGTCGATCTGCTGGTGATCAACGGGGAAAACTCTGCGGGTGGGTTTGGGATTACGCCCTCGATCGCGGAAGAGTTCTTTGACCTGGGCGCGCATGTGATTACCACCGGCAATCACATCTGGGATAAAAAAGAGATCTTCGAGTACATGAAAGTGCCGGCGGAGTCGCATGCACGCGGGCGCAGGGTGCTGCGGCCGGCCAACTATGCGGTGGGCACGCCGGGGTTCGGTTTTTACGAGGGCTCGCTGGGGAACGGGCAGACGTTTGCTGTGATCAATATGCAGGGGCGTGTGTTTATGTCGAGCTGCGATGATCCGTTTCGCACGGTGGATGCTTTGCTGGCGAAGATTACGGCGAAGGTGATTCTGCTGGATATCCACGGCGAGGCGACGAGCGAGAAGATGGCATTGGGTTGGTATCTGGACGGACGCGTGACGGCGGTGCTGGGAACGCACACGCATGTACCGACGGCGGACGAGCGGCTGCTGCTTGAGGGAACGGCTTACCAGACGGACGTGGGGATGAGCGGGCCGTTCGACTCGGTAATTGGAGTGGAGCGGGAGATGGTGGTGCAGCGATTCCTGACCGGAATGCCCGGAAAGTTTGAGGCGGCGAAGGGGAATCCGAAGATGTGTGCGACGTTGATCGAGTGCGATGGGGCCACCGGACGAGCGCACGGAATCCGGCGATTCATGCTGGGGGAATAGGGTGCGAGCAGATGCGGACTGTTAGGGGCTTGTCGGATTCATTTGCGGCCCACAGCGATGCGCGGGCAGTCGTTGAGGTCGTTGACGAAGGAGTGGGACTGCCATGTGGAGAGTAGTTCCGCTATGGCTTGATTCTGGTCGGGGCCAAACTCGAGGGCCAGCAGGCCGCCCTGTTTGAGCAGGGCATGTGCCTGTGGGATGAGATTGCGATAGAGGTCGAGGCCGCTGGGCCCGGCGAACAGGGCGGCAGAGGGTTCGTAATCGCGGACCTGGGGATGTAGGGATTCGCGGTCTGTGGTTGGGATGTAGGGTGGGTTCGAAACGATGGCGTCGTAGGGCGGATTCCCGGCTACTGCTTCGAGAAGGTCGGAGTGGAGGAAGCGGATCCGGTCGGCTACAAGGTTGCGCTCGGCGTTTGCGGCCGCGAGGGCGAGCGCGTCGGGCGATATGTCGAGTGCGGTGATCTGGGCATGGGGAAGATGAACGGCCAGCGCGATGGCGATCGCTCCGGAACCGGTGCCTATGTCAGCGATGCGGAGGGATTCGCCGTTGCGGTCGCGCGCGGTGAGTTCATTAATGACGGCTTCGACCAGATGCTCGGTGAGGTTGCGCGGGATGAGGACGGCGGGGGTGACGCAGAGGGGCAGTCCATAGAACTCGCGTTCTCCGGTGATGTACTGGACGGGTTCGTGGGTGATGCGGCGGTTGATGGCGGCGGCGTAAGCACTCTGCTGCTCTGTTGTCAGCGGACGGTCATAGCTGGTGAGCAAAGTTGCTCGCGACATATCGAGCATGTGGAGGAGCAGATGGGTGGCATCCTCCTGCGCTTCGGTGTGGAGCTGGGGGATGGCTTCTAGTTTGGCGATGGCAGCGATGAGGGCCTGGCGAAGAGTCATGAATGTCTCCATGACACGAGTCGCTCGCTGCTCCGGCGCAGGACAACTGTGTATGCCAGCGCACCTTGGAGGCATGGGCGCACTATCTGGCGCAAGGTAAGAAAGCAAGATATCCGGGAGAAAAATATCGAACGGAGGGTGAGTTTTTCGCGTTGTTTGCGAGACCAAGTTAAGTTGAAATATGCCGCTAAGAAAGCATGTAGATTCGGCACCCATTTGGTGAAGGATGCCATCCCAGTATGCCGGGAAGACTTTCCCCGATGAGGCGATCTTATGAAGACCATATCAATGAATTCAGTGCGGTTGGTTATGTTGGCCGCGGGGACGATGTTTGCAGGCGTGGCGATTGCGCAAACTTCCGGCGCCGGGGGTGCTGCTACAGGCGGTGCGGGTTCTTCGGCGGGCAGCTCTGCTACAGCGGGCCAGGGATCGGCGAATAGCGGTACGTCCGGTTCGGGCTCTGCCACGAACAGCGGATCAACCAACAATGGAACAAATGGAAGTACAAGCGGATCGCCGAGTGCGCTTCCGGGCAGTACTGGCGCAACTGGGACTCCTGGGAGCGCTACAGGCACTGCCGTTGATCCGACGGCTCCCACCACCGCCAGCCCTTTGCCCAGCACAAATGACAGCGCGACCGGAAACACTTCCATGTCAGGGGGTTCTGCAAATGGGAGTTCGACGGGGACCGGGACGAGCGGAAGCAGCACGGACGCAACGGGGACCAGCCAGTCGGGTAAGAGCGGAGTGCACGGTAAGGCTCGCAACCATCGTAATGGCAGCACCTCTGGCAGCTCTAGCGACTTAAACCAGGGGGGAGCGGCCACGACACCGCCTCCTGCTTCGACCGCTCCGGCTACGCGGTAGTTACAGCAAAACGTAATCAGGCAAAAAGGGTTGAAGAGTTCGGCGAGATAGTTTGTCTCTCGCTCGGACTGCTTCAACCCTTGTTTTTTTGAGTTGCTGGATCCGGACCTGGGAGACCGGATCGATTCACTTGATCCAAGGCGAGTATGCCGGGGGGTGGCGAGAGGAGCCATTCCTCTTTCGCGTGGAGCGATGACACGTTTGCGGTATGAGCGGCGCGTCATCTGGTGAGTACAAGGGTGCGGGTGTGGAGACTGGACTGGGTTTCGGGGACGCTGCCGTCGTTGACCTCGACCTGCCCGGGTGTGCCGGCGAAGACGATGCGGGTGGAGCGGGAGGAATGGCCGGGGATGCGCAGGCGCTGGGTCTGAGTCGAATCGGCGGAGCGGACGGTGACGGGTACATCGGCTGTGGCGTAGCCGTCGTTATGGACGGTTACGGCGACGAGCCAGCCTGCAGGCAGGCCCGAGGTGGAGGAGATCTGGCTTGGGGTGACGGACTCGATAGAGAGGTCGGGAAGGCCGCGGTCGCGATAGACCCAGTCGTCGAAGAACCAGCGGAGGTCTTTGTGGGAGGCTTGCTCGAGGGCGTGCTGGAGGCCGGTAGGGTCGACGTCCAGTTTGGGGTCCAGGCGATAGGTTTTGAGGGCTTGCTTGAGGGCGACGTCTCCAACGAGGGCGCGGAGCTGCCACCAGACGGCGGCTGCCTTGGTGCGGTAGAAGAGTTCGCCGGTGGCGGAGGGGAGATTGAGCCCGGCGGCACTGATGGTGGGCGTCGGGGGTGTTGGGGCTCCGCCCACTCCAGCAGGTGCGGTGGATGGCGTATGAGGGGTGGGTGGTTCGATAGGGGAGAGCTCGGATGGGTTCGCGGAGGAGCTGCTGGATGAGGAGGTGGTGGTGGGCTCGGAGGGTGGGGTTTCGGGTTCGACGAGGGCGAGCTGGCGGTCGTCCTGCTGGAGTTGAGCGAGGGCAGCGGGGCGGCCAGAGGTGTGCTCGATCCAGAGCAGGGTGGCGAACTGGGCCAGGCCTTCGTCGATCCACGGATGGGTCGAGTGGATCCAGGCGTGGGTGAGGGAGTGAATGAGGTCGGGCGCGAGGGTTGCGGGGTCGGCGGCTGCGTGGATGGGGCGGACGAGGAGGGCATCGTCTTCAAAGGGCTGGCCGGGGTGGTCGATGAGGGTGAGCTGGGTGAGGGGCTGAGGGCCGAACCAGTCGGTTAGCAGGGGCGTGACGAGGGCGGCTGCGGCGGACCATGACGGCAGGGCGTCGTAGTGGCTGGAGACGGCGGCGAGGAGGGTGGTGTCGTCCGTTGGGCCGGTGACGGTGGGGGCGGAGGCGGTGATGAAGAGGCTGGGGGTACGGAAGCCGAGAGGCTGCGGCGCGAAGAGCGCGGTGGCGATGCCGGGGGATTCGGCGGCGGGTAGGGCGGGGTCGTCGGGTAGGGCGGTGAGGTGGGCGCGGTGGCCGCAGAAGAAGGCGGCGTCGGGTGGGTCACCGAGGTAGGCGACGGCGAGGCGGAGGCGGATGGTGGCGGCGGATTCGCGGAGCCTGGTGGCGCCTACGGATTGGAAGAGTTTGGCTCCGTCGCCGAGCAGGGCCGGCGGAGCAGAGACGGGGTACCAGAGGACGTTGCCGAAGCCGCGGAGGGCTGTGCCGCCGGTGATGTCGTCGGGGTCGGGTGGTGCGATGGCGTCCCAGTCGGCGGCGAGGGCCTGGTCTTCGGGTGCGCCGATGCGGGTGAGGCGCTGGGCGGAGGGTGGGATGGTGCCGGAGTAAAGGGTGGTGAGGGTGACCGACGCGCCGGGGGCGAGGGGGTGGGGGAGGGTGAGGACGGCTTCGGTCATGCTGCCGGTGTGGTCCGCGTCGGTGTCTACCTGGTGGGTGGTGAAGGGGATGGGTTGCGAGGTGGCAGCGGTATGGGCGGTGATGGCGTCCCAGTGGAGGGTGGAGGAGAGTTGGAGGATGAGGCGGGGGAGAGGGTTGGGGCTGTCGTTGCGGAGGGTGATATCGGCACGGGCGGAGAGGGCGGCGGTGGCGGGGTTCAGGTGGAGGTCGAGATCGTAGGTGGTGAAGGTGAGGGCGGTGCGCTCGGCTTCGGTGACGGCTAAGGTGTCTGCTGCCGCGGGTTGCGTGGGGGTGGACTCCGCGGGCGAGGCAGAGCGGTCTTCGGCGTTGGGGGGCGGGGTGGTGCGCTCGAAGAGGACGGTGCCGTTGGGGGCGGGATTGGTTGTGGCGGACGGGGCTGTCGGGGTTTGGCCGATGGCGGCGAGAGAGAGTGCGGCCAGGACGAGCACAGACAAAGACGCTCGCGCAGGGTCGAGTCGCAAGGGGTGAGATGTCGGGTTTGTCGGTTCAGTTACGGTAGATCGCTGGCTCATTTGGTACCCTCCCCCCCCTATCCAAAAATCGTATAATATTCCAAACAAATTACTTAGGTCTGGACCTCAATCTCAAAGTCTTGAAAAGAAAGAGGATAATTTTCAAGATCTTGAAAACAGGTGAGTTATGGCCTTTGAAGGCAGAATGACACAATCCTGGTGCTGGTGGATTCTATCTCACTCCCACGTTCTATTATATGTGCGGTGTCAAGTTGGGCTGGGTGGATTTCGCTTGCGACGGCTTTGCGGAGAGGGTTTGTTGGGTCCGGTTGGGGAAAGGTTTGAGCAGTTTTGGTTGGGTGGAATGTATCGGATTCTTCGCTTTGCTCAGGATGAGAGCACGGACAAGCAACGGCAAAAACAAGAGCAACGGCAAAATGCGGGGGTTCTTCGCTTCGCTCAGGGGGGCGGCGAGGACAAGCAATGGCGACGGCTGGAGCTTACCCCAGGGGCTAAAGCCCCTTTTTTCCGGGATGGCTGAGAGGCCCAAGGCTGAAGCCTTGGGTTACCTAGATGCAACTGCAACTGCAAGGGCAAGGGCAAGGGCAAAAAAGCAAGAGCAAGAGCAAGAGCAAGGGCAAGGGCAAGTCAAGTCAAGGCAAGGCAAGAGCAAGTCAAGGCAAGAGCAAGTGAAGGCAAGAGCAAGAGCAAGAGCAAGGCAAGTAGTGGTCTCATCCATATGCTCGCGTGTGGAGTATAAAATTCCCGGTATGAAAACACAGGGCCTGATTCGGCGATCGATTTGCGGCGCAAGCTTGGTGGCGCTTTTTGCCGGGATGCTGGTTGTGTTTGCGCAGAAGGCTGCGGCGCCGGGTGCGGGGCAGCAGCCTGGGTTCGAAGCTGTATCCATCCATATGGTTGATCCCAAGGCCGAGCATGACCTGCGGCGTGGAATTGGGATGTTCTCAGAGAGTTCCTTTCCGACCAACCTTTTCACGATGAAAAATGCGCCGCTCAGCTATGTGATCCAGTCCGCTTACAAGGTCGACCTGCAGGACTACATCGCAGCGATGCCTGGGTGGATGGAATCGCAGGAGTACGACATTTCGGCCAAAGTGGAAGGCGACCGGCAGTTGACCATGGAGCAGATGCGTCCGCTGCTACAGCGCCTGCTGGAAGAGCGGTTCCATCTGGTGTGTCATCGTGAGACCAGAATGATTTCGGGGTTTGAGCTGGTTGTGGCGAAAGGTGGGCCCAAGCTGGAGCCCAGCAACGACGCTAGCAAGCCCTTCGCGCACATGCGGCCAGATCGCATGGAGGCCAGGCACATGGATACCCAACGCATGACCGGTTTGCTGGCCCATCGCGCAGGTCAGCCGGTGGTCGACAAGACCGGCCTGACGGGTACGTATGACTTCAAACTCTCGTATAGGCCTGTGAGCGATAGCAGTTCGGACCTTCCGGATTTCTTCACAGCGCTTCAGGAGCAGCTTGGATTGAAGCTTGAATCGAGGAAGGTGCCGGTGGAGTTTTTGGTGATCGACCACATCGACAAGATTCCTACTGAGAATTAAAACGGTTCCGGGCGTTCGTCGTGGTGTGACGTTTTAGCGCGGCCTTCAGCCTGCGGGTTCTTTGCTGGTCCTGCTTTTGCAAGTGCAACTACAAAGGCGAAATGCGGGGGTTCTTCGCTTCGCTCAGAATGACACTTTGATGGCGGCTTGCTGGGGGTTATGAGCCGAGGCCTTTGCGGGGTTTGGTGGGTTTGGATGGGGGTGGGGTGGTGGGGGCGCGGCGCTGGCGGAGGGCTTCGTACATGACTACGGCGCCGGCTACGGAGACGTTGAGGGAAGAGACCTGGCCGGCCATGGGGATGCGGAGGAGGTGGTCGCAGGTTTTTTTCACCAGGTCGTGGAGGCCTGCGCCTTCGCGGCCTAAGACGAGGACGCAGTCGGTGGCGCGGAAGTCGAAGTCGGTGTAGTCGGGGGTGCCTCGTTCGTCGAGGCCTAGGACCCAGACGTTGGCCTGCTTCATCTGTTCGAGGGCGCGGACTAGGTTGGTGACGCGGGCGATGCGGACGTGTTCGGAGGCTCCGGCGGAGGTTTTGGCTACGGTGGCGGAGACGGGGGCGGAGCGGCGTTCGGGGAGGATGATGCCGTCTACTCCGGCGCCGTCGGCGGTGCGGATGAGGGCGCCTAGGTTGTGGGGGTCTTCTACGCCGTCGAGGGCGAGGAAGAAGCGGTTTGCGGGGGCTTCGGGGCCGGACTTGCGGGCGAGGAGGTCTTCGATGGTGAGGAAGGCGCGTTCGCGGACGAGGGCGACGACGCCTTGGTGGGCGTCGGTGCCGGCGCGGCGGGTGAGCTGGTCGCGGGACTCGAAGGAGACGCGGACGCCGGAGGTGCGGCAGAGCTCGGCTAGAGTTTCGAGGCGGGCGTCCTTGCGGTCGCGGGAGAGCAGAACGGATTGGAGGCGGTGGGCGCCGGCGCGGACGGCTTCTTCTACCGGGTGCAGGCCGTACAGGAGTTCCATATGCCTATAGTTTCATGGAAACTGGCCGATAAAGCGCGAAATTCTGGTGTCCTGAGGTGTCCATATGTACCAACGCGGAACGAAGTACTTTGCAGACTGGTACGACAAGCGCGGTAAACGAAAGCGCAAATCGTTCGAAACAGCAGCGGAGGCAGAGGAGCATGAGGCCGAACAAAAGAGGGTCGCGCGCCCAAAAGCGATGCGCGGGGGCCGAGCATCACAACCGCTCTCGCGCCGTTCCTTGCAGCCCACGTCAACAACAACACGCGCGCGGCGGCCAAAAAAATCGCAATCATCTGTCGCGACGCGCAAACCGGCACCATCAGCCCAACCCATATCGCAACGCTCAACGTCTGGCTCGCCTCAAACCTCAACCCGTTCACTCGACACTCGCGCGCAGGGGCGGCTCGTAAAATCATGCGCTACCTCACCGAACACTACGGGGCGAAACCGCAGCTCGCGCGCGCGATTCTCAGCACAACCGCGCCCAAGCCGCGCAACGTAACCGCAACCGCATCTGAGCGCGCGCAGCTTCTGGCGGCGGCTCCGCTGAATGTGCGGCTATGGCTTTTACTCTGCTCGGACATGGGCATTCGATCAGGAACGGCATCGCGCCTAGGTCCGCAACACTACGACCCAGACAACGGGGTGATGACGTTCACAACGAAGTACCAGAACGCCCAACGAATGCAGGTAACGGAGGAGATCCGGAGCCTATTGAAGCTAGCGTTGGGTGACCCAGACCTGCCCTTCGTTTCACAAATGCCAATTGGCAAAGGGCGTTACGTTCGCCAGTGCTACAACGGCAAATCGCTCGGGAACAAGTTCGCAGACCTGCGGCGCGAGTGTGGAATAACTCGCAAGCTCACGCCTCACGATCTGCGTCGGACGACGGCGCGAGCGGTGTACCGAATCAGCGGGGATATGCGGGTAGCCCAGGCCTTCCTTGGACACTCGAATCTCGGCTCCACGGTCGTCTACCTACAGGACGATCTGGTGCACGTCGATCTATCGGTCCTGGAGCTCGCCAAACTCAACCCCACCACGGAGGCAATTCAGTGAGCAAAATCCCCACCATCGCAGACGCATTCGCTCTGCTCGATCAGAGCAAGTTCGATGTGGCTGAGGGTGTAGGCCGTGAGCCGAACAAGTGCGAGTGCGCCTGGTCGGGCTGGCATTCCACGCGGGCGGAACGTGCGGCTGAGTCAACCAAACTTGCCCACGATCAACTCGCCACACTTCGCGGAGAGCTTGCAATCCTCCGCGTCCAACAACCTCAAAAACGGGGCCGAAAAGGTACCATTCCGGCCCTAAAACCTCACACAATCGCCAAGTTTTTGCAGGCAATTCCTCGTGCCGTGGCACTCGGCGAAATCACGGCAGCCCAAGCAAACAGCCTACTTTATGCGGGTCAGGTCTTTATCTCTCTGCTCCGCGCAACCACCCCCCCA
>DASZBW010000009.1:0-295767 GCA_035943695.1 Acidobacteriaceae bacterium
AGGAGAGGGCGATGGGGCGGGTGGGGGCGGGGAAGGCGATGGGGGCTGATGGGCTAGTTGCGGATGGGGTGCATGGATTGTTCGAGGGTGGTGCGCTGGGGGGCGGTCAGGGGGAGATGTGGGAGACGGGGTGGGCCGCCGAAGTAGCCGTTGAGGTCGCAGGCGTGTTTGAGGGCGGCGGGGGATGCTTCGGCGAGGTGGGCGGGTTCGAGGAGGCGGAGCTGTTTTTCGGCGGCGAGGGGCTGGTCGGCGTCTTTCCATGCGGCGAAGACTTCGTAGGTGGCCTGGGGGGCGCAGGCGGCGAAGGCGGGGGCTATGGCGGTGGCTCCGGCGTTGAGGCTGGCGAGGAGGGTGGGGGTGTGGGCGGCGATGATCTGGAAGGAGACGGTTTTGGTGCGGGTGCGGAGGATGCGTGGTGGGGCGGGTGGGGCGGCGGTGGGGGAGATGAGGGTGGTGGGGGAGATGAGGTTTGAGGGCTGAGCTGCGGCGGCTTGCTGCATGCGGTGGGTTACGGGGAGGAAGGTGGGGGTTACGGTGACTTCGCGGCGGATGTGGGCGGTGCGGGCGAGGAGGTCGGGGAGATTGAGGTTGGGGGATGGGCAAGGAAAACGCAGGTCCTTCGACTCCGCTGCGCTTCGCTCAGGATGACAAGTTTTTTCGAGGGGAGGCTTACCCTGCGATTGCGCTGCGCTTCGCTCAGGATGACACGATTTTTCGGGGGAAGGCTTATTGGTGGGTTCGGTGGGTTCGGTGGTGAGTAGGCCGAGGATGTTGGGGTGGGTGGCGAGGGTCGCGATGGCGTCGAAGGGGATGGGGTGGGTGGGGGTGGTGAGGAGGATGATGGGGAGAGGGGAGCGATCGGCGATGATTTGGAAGTGGGTGAGGAGTTCGAGGGGGGTGGTGGGGATGGAGGGTGGGGGGATGAGGAGGGCGTCGTAGTGGAGCGTGGCGGCGTAGGTGGCGAGCGCGAGGATGGAGTGGGTGCTGTCGCGGGTGAGGGTGGCGATGAGGACTTTTTCGGCGGCGGCGGATTGGGCGGCGGTGCGGAGGAGGTCGCGGGTTTCGTCGTCGGAGAGGAGGGTGGGTTCGGCGGAGGGGGCGAGGAGGATGAGGCCTGCGGCGGGGGTTTTGGAGTAGCGGGCGATGTTGGAGGCTAGTTTGTGCAGGTTGAGGCGGCCGTCCAGGTGGAAGGGGGTGGTGAGCGGGATGTGGAGGCCTTCTAGGAGCATGTTTTAAGTTGTACGTTGTATGTTTCAGGTTAGAGACACAATACGGAGATTCCGGCCCAAAATCGGGCCGGAATGACGGTGCTTCAGGGTGATGGTGGGCGGACGGAGGCGGGGTAGTAAATGGGCCAATCTTCGGTTGTGGCGCGGGCGAGGAGGGCTGGGTTTGGGTTGACGGGGAAGGCGCCATCTTTCTTGGCGATAGAGAGCATGGCGGCGTCGTGGATGGAGTTGCCGAAGACGGCGTCGGGTGTGTGGATGCCGGCGCGGTGGAGGGCGGTGACTTTGAGCTCGTCGGTGGGGACGGCTATGAGTTGGTCGGTGATGAGGCCGGTGGAGGTGATGGCTACTTGGGCGGCCAGGACTTTTTCGGCGGGGATGTTGAAGCGGCGGACGCCTTCTTCGATGACCCAGTTGCAGGTGGAGCTTACGGCCCAGATTTCGGTGTGGGTGGATTGGAGGTGGGCGATGAGGGTGCGGAGTTCGGGGAAGATGTTTGGTTCGATGTGGGTGCGGAAGAATTCGGCGGCGGCGGTGCGGAGGGTTTGCTCAGGGAGGCCAGCGTAGATCTGGACCATTTCGCCGCAGATGGCTAGCTCGGAGACCTGGCCGGCGAGGTAGGCTTTGTAGCGGGTGTCGAGATGCAGGATGGCGGCGGGGGATAGGAGGTTGCGCTCGGCTTGCATGGTCCAGCGCATGAAGGCGGAACCGGCGTCGCCGGACCATAGGGTGCCGTCGCAGTCGAAGACGGCTATGTGGGGGGAGAGGGCCTGGACCGCGGCATGGAATTCGGCGGTGGTGAGGGAGTGGGATGTGACTTGGTCTTGCGGGTGGGCTGATTGCATGCGTGTGGCTTTATTTTACGCTTTTGTGGTCGGCTTTCGGGCGGGGCGAAGGGTGGGGTTTGTAGGAGAAAGGTTCGGGCGGTCGTGGGGGGATGGAGTGTATCGGGATCCTTCGCTTTGCTCAGGATGACAGCAAAGACAGGCAACGGCGAGGGCAACGACAACGGCGAAGGCAATGGCGACGACCGCGACAAAGGCAACGGCAAAAGCGAAACGCAGGTCCTTCGACTTCGCGCTGCGCGCTTCGCTCAGGATGACAATGATTTGTCTCGGAATGACAAGGAAAGTGGTGGGATCGCATGAGAGTGCCCCATGGATCGCGATGAGGCTGCGATGCATGGGGCACTGGATGTGTAATGGGTTCCCACTCATGACGATGAGGCGGCCATGAATGAGGCACGGGTTTGGGGTTAGGTGAGGGGGATGTCGGCGAGGGCGAAGATGGCATCGCTGGCATCCCAGCCGTATTCGGGGCTGCTCGGGGTGACGGTCGCCCAGTTGTTCCAGGTGACGTTGTGGGAGTTGCGATAGGAGAAGGCGCGGTCGGCGTTGGCGCGGGCCATGGTCATGTCGGCTGCTGGGATCTGGCCACGGCCGTTGCAGAAGCCGACCCACTTGAAGGCGATGCCGTTGAAGCCGCCGCCGTCGGTGCCGCCCTGGCCGTAGTTGGGCAGGAGGTTGGAGCCGTTCGAGGTGACTCCGGCGTAGTTGGGCAGGCTGTGGAAGAGGTAGTCGGCGACCTGGCCGATCTGCGTGTTGCTGGCGCTATCCATGGACATGGCGCCGAGGGCTACGCCGTAGTTGTAGGTGTACTGGTTGGTGTGGGTGCCGGAGCCGGTGACGCCGTCGTAGATCTGGCCGTTGGAGGAGTTGTAGAGGTGCGAGATGGCCCAGTTGTATACGGTGCCGGCGCGGCTCTGGTCGTTGGCGTTGCCGTTGATGGCGTGCAGCATGTGGCCGGCGATGGCGAAGGTCCAGTTGGAGGCGGAGACCTTGCTGGCGCCTGAGCAGCTGTTTTCGCAGGCGGAGTTCCACCAGATGCCGCCGCCGAGGGTGGTGTCGTAGCCGCGGCTGTAAACGAGGTCGAAGCCGTTCTGCGCGTCGGTGAGGTATTGGGTGTTGCCGGTGGCGGTGTAGGCCTCGGTGAAGGCGATGACAGCCCAGAGGACGTCGTCATCGTAGGAGTTGGAGGTCCAGTTATCGCCGTAGCGGTCGCGGAAGCCTTCGCAGAGGGAGGTGATTTCGGCCTTGACGCTGGGTGCGAGGCTGGTGTCGTTGACCTGGGCCCAATTGTAGACCTGGATGGTCATGTCGATGATGTTGGCGGTGGTCCAGAAGCCGAGGGGTTTGACGACGCCTTGCTGGGCGGCGATGAGGTCGTGGCCCTGGGAGTCGGTGTAGAGGAATTGGCTGTTGTAGCCGCTCCATTCGGTGGGGAGGCTGTTGACGTCGCGGGCGGCGGCCGGTGTGGCGGCGCAGAGGAGGCCGAAGGCTGCCGCGGCGAGCAGGGTTGCGGCGGTGCGGAGACGGGAGTGGGGATGGTTCATTTGCATGAGGAAGGTTCCTTTTCCTTGGGATGGTGATCAGTGTTTAGCGCGGGAAGGGGAACGGGCTCGGAGGGCATACCTTGCGGGCGCATGGGTTGGGGCGGTTACTGCTGGATCTCTGAAGGGGAGGGAGGTTTGTTGCAAGGCTTCGATGATGGGCTGCTCTTTTAGGCGGCGGCTCTTTGTGCGTGTCTTGAGCGGGTGCCACGTTAGGCCGTTGAGATTTGGATTGTCAAGGGTTTGGAGAGAGTTTTGTGGGAAGGAGAGAAAAAGGCAGGATCTTGAGCTGTAAGCTGGTGAGCTTTAAGCTGTCAGCTTGAAACGGTGGGCCGGTGGGTCTGTGGTGGCTCGGCTGGGGCGATAGCGACAAGGGAGGGTGCGGCGGTGTCGAGGGTGCGCTTGAGCTGGCCGCAGGCGGCGAAGATGTCGCGGCCGCGGGGGCGGCGGGTGAAGGTGGGGATGCCGCCGTCGATGAGCATGCGGTGGAAGATGGCTACGTCTTCGGGGGCGGGCTGGGTGTAGTCGATGCCGGGGCCGGGGTTCCAGACGATGAGGTTGACCTTGGCTTTGCGGCCGGCGAGGAGGGCGAGGACCTCGCGGGCGTGCGTGGGCTGGTCGTTGATGCCGCCGAGAAGGACGTACTCGAAGGTGACGTATTCGCGCTTGCCTAGTGGGATCTGGTCGAGGGCGTCGAGGAGGGCGGCGATGTTCCACTTGCGGGTGATGGGCATGATTTCGGCGCGGGTGGTGTCGTTCGAGGCGTTGAGGCTGAGGGCTAGTTTGGGGCGGATGGGTTCCTGCGCGAACTGGAGGATGCCGGGGAGGATGCCGGAGGTGGAGACTGTCATGCGGGATTCAGGGATGCCCATGGCGCGGAGGAGATGGACGGATTGCATGAAGGCTTCGTAGTTGAGGAAGGGCTCGCCCATGCCCATGAAGACGAGATTGATGCGGGATGGCGTGTCGACGCCTTTGCCTGAGCCGATGCGGACGCGCTGGCGGTTGAGGACGGCGGCTACCTGGCCGGCGATCTCGCCGGGGGTGAGGTTGCGGGTGATGCCGAGCTTGGCGGTGAGGCAGAACTGGCAGTTGACGGCGCAGCCTACCTGGGAGGAGATGCAGATGGTGGCGCGTTTGTAGGTGTCTTGGGTGGGTGTCTCGTCGTCGCGGGATTCTTCGAGTGCGGCTTCGCTTCCGTCGCCTCGTTCGCCTCCGTCACCGCCGGGCATCCAGACGGTCTCTACGGTTTGGCCGTCGGCTAGGCGGATGAGGTAGCGCTCGGTGCCGTCGATGGATTTGGCGGATTGGACGATTTGGGGGAGGCCTACTTCGTAATTTTGGGTGGAGAGGAGGGTGCGGACTTCGATGGGGAGGGTGGTGATTTCTTCGAGGGATTGGACGCGCTGCTTGTAGAGGGCTTGGTGGAGCTGGGTCGCGCGGTACTTGGGGAGGGTGAGTTGTTGCGCGAGGGCGCAGAGGTCTTCGAGGGATTGGCCGAAGAGGGGTTGCGAGTTGGTTTGTAGGTGCGAGGCCATCTGTTTCAGTCTACTGTGGGCGTGGTGGCATACAAAGCGTCTTAGTCCGATTGCATTTGGAAGGCGGGCAAAAGGCGTTTTTCATTGATCGGCTATGAGGTTTGGGCTTTGGGCTATGAGCTTAGGTGCGGAGATGCATGGCGTTTTGTGGGTGAAGAAGGCGGAGGACGGACGGAATGTATCGGGGTTCTTCGCTCTGACGGCAAGTGCAGACGACGGCAGAAGCAGATCCCCTTCGGGGATGACAAACAAAAAAAAGGCAACGGCAAAAACGAAATACGGTGGTTCTTCCCCTTCGGCAAGCTCAGGGTCAGAATGACACGGTATGGCGGGGAGATGGGGTGCGGTCGTGAAAGAATGGAGGGATGGCTGCTACGTTTTTGATGGGTGAGGAAATGGCTGGGGGTACGTTGGGCTCTGCGGCGCGGAATATACGGCGGACGGTGTTGCCGAATGGTTTGGTGGTGTTGACGGAGTCGATGCCGCATGTGCGGTCGGTGTCGATGGGTGTGTGGGTGGGGACGGGGTCGCGGGATGAGACGCCGGAACTGAACGGGATTTCGCATTTTGTGGAGCACATGGTCTTCAAGGGGACTACCTCGCGTACGGCGCAGGAGTTTGCGCGGGAGGCGGATGCGATTGGGGGCAATCTGGATGCGTTTACGGGGAAGGAGTCGGTGTGCTTCAACATCAAAGTGCTCGATGAGAATGTGGGGCCGGCGCTGAACCTGCTGACGGACCTGGTGCTGCATCCGACGTTTGCTGCGGAGGATATTGAGAAGGAACAAGGCGTGATTCTGGAAGAGATCAAGATGGATGAGGACAATCCTGACTACCTGGTGCACGAGACGTTTACGCAGAAGTTCTGGAAGGGAGATGCGCTGGGGCGGCCGATTCTAGGGACGGCGAAGACGGTGGCGAGCTTCGACCAGAGGGTGGTGCTGGATTTCTATGCGGGGTGCTTTACGCCGCGGAATATGGTGTTTTCGGCAGCGGGGAATCTGGATCACGATCGATTTGTGGCGCAGGTGGCAGAGCATTTTAGTGGGTTGTCGGCGGGTGATGCGGTTGCGGTGAAGAAGGTGGCTGCGCCGGAGACGTTTGCGCACATTACGCTGAAGAAAAAGAAGTCGCTGGAACAGGTGCAATTTTGTCTGGGTGTGCCGGCTCCGGCGGTGAATTCGGCTGCGCGGTACGGGGTTTATCTGCTGAATACGATGCTGGGTGGGGGGATGAGTTCGCGGCTGTTTCAGGCGATACGTGAGGAGAAGGGTTTGGCGTATTCGATCTATTCGGAGACGAATCCGTTTCGCGATACGGGGTGCCTGGCGGTGTATGCGGGTACTTCGGTGGAGAAGATTACGGAGGTGCTGGAGCTTACGCTTGTGGAACTGCGGCGTCTGAAAGAAGAACCGGTCGCGGAGGCAGAGTTGAAGCGGGCGAAGGACCAGCTGAAGTCGAATATTGTGCTGGGGTTGGAGTCGTCGTCCAGCCGGATGTCGAACCTGGCGAGGCAGGAGATCTATTTTGGACGGTTCTTCTCGGTGGAGCAGATTGTCGCCGAGGTTGAGGCCGTGGATGCTGCGACGATCCAGACTCTGGCGCGGGAGCTATTTCGTTCGGAGGCGATTGCATTGACGATTCTGGGTAATCTGGGCAAGCTTGCCGTGGATCGCAAGCAACTCGCTTGTTGAGGCGCGCGCTGTTAGAGTTTTTATCGGAAACGAATCACTGGATTGAGATTGCAGAGGAATGATGACGACTAAGACGATGTGGAACGTGCAAGATGAAACGGCGAATCTGGAAGCGGGATTTACGCTGATCGAACTGCTGATCGTAATGTCGATCATTTTGATCATCATGATGTTTGCGGTGCCGCAGGTGCTGAAGTTGAGGAAGGGCGCGAACGAGAGCTCGGCGATCCAGACGATCCATGTGATCAATGCGGCGGAGGCGAGTTATAACAATGGAGCAAATGGATATGCGTGTCCGCTTTCGATTCTGGGTGGTGACCCGAAGGCTGGCGCGCCTACGCCGCAGTCGGCGCAGCTGCTGGATCCAGCGCTTGCCGCTACGGGGATGAAGGCTGGGTATATCTTTACGGTTACGTGCGGGAGCAAGGTGACGATTGCGAACCAGGACGTCTACACGTCGTATGAATTGATCGCGGTGCCGCAGACGGTGGGCAAGACGGGGGACAAGGGGTACTGCTCGGACGAGAATAACGTCGTGAAATATGACATGGCGGGCGGAACTAACTGCACGCAGCAGATGCAGTGACGGATTGCAGATGAAGTGTGGATGGTTGCAATTCTTTGGAGCCGGATTGCTTTGCGGGTTGGCGATGATGCCGGTGCGGGCAGGTGCGCAGGTGGATCGCGCGCTGCTCCAGCGGGTGGATGACCACTACAACCATCTGCATACGTTGCGGGCGCGGTATAGCGAGCACTACAAGGGGCTGGGGATCGACCGTAGCGAGACGGGGACGCTGACGCTGAAGAAGCCCGGGCTGATGCGATGGTCGTATGACTCGCCTGCGGGTAAGGTGTTCGTGCTGGATGGGAAGTTCGCGTGGTTCTATACGCCGGGAGATGCGCAGGTGGAGCGCATGGCGGCGAAGCAGTTGGACGATCTGCGTTCGCCGCTGCGGTTCTTGCTAGGGCATACGCAGCTGGCGAAGGAGCTGGAGCAGATTTCTGTGGTGGCTGCGGGAGGGGACTTTAAGATTGCCGGCGTGCCGAAGGGGATGGAGCAGCGGGTGAGGCGGCTTTCGCTGGTGGTTACGGCTGCGGGTGTGATTCAGGCTATGAAGATCGAAGAAGTGGATGGGGCGATCACGGATTTTAGCTTTACGAAGATTGAGGAAGACGTTGCTTTGCCGGGTTCGGATTTCAGGTTTGTGGTGCCGGTGGGGGTGGCTGTGGTGAATGCGCAGTCGCCGATCTAGACGCGCACGGAACCGGATTCTCCGACGTTCACTTCGCCGCCGGTGACGGCTGCTGCAAGGTATTTGATGCCGAAGATGAGTTTGCTGGAGGATGCTTCCCAATATTGGGCTTCGTGGATGTCGACGCGGAGGACTGTGATCTGCGGATCATCTTCCCCTTCGGGGAACCAGGCTTTGTACATGGCGTTCCATAGCTCGTGGATCTTGGATTTGTCGCGGCTGATGGTGGCTTTGCCCTTGGCTGCGACGTAGTTGTTGTTGCGGGGGTCGGAGTAGAGCAGGGTGACGTTTGCGTCCTGCTGGAGCTCGGCGACCTTTTGCGATTCGTGGCGGGTGAGGAACCAGACCGTTCCGTCGAACTCGGTTTGCTGGGTGGCCATAGGGCGGGAGTCGAAGGTGCCGTCGCCGGCGGCTGTGGTCATCATGCAGATGCGTACGTCTTTGATTAGTTCGCCGATTTTCTTTGTGCCTTCGTTGCCGGTCAGGACTTTTTGTTCGCTCATGGGAGGCTCCTTGAGCGGTTGGATGCGCGGAGTTGAGTGATGTGGGGCAAGGGGCTTTGAGGTTACGAACAAATCTGGGCCGGAGTTTTTATGTTGCGCGGTGGGGGGTGTATGGGAGAACGGGTCGGCCGGTTTGGGTGGTGCGGAGGGTGGTGGGATCCTTCGCTTTGCTCAGGATGACGGCAGAGCAGGCAAATGCAACGGCAAAAAGCGAAATGCGGGGGTTCTTCGCTTCGCTCAGAATGACACAGGGGTTTTGCTCGGGATGACACGGGGGCTTTGCTCAGAATGACACGGGCTTTGCTGAGGATGGCGGCAAAGGCAGGAGCTAACGCAGAGGGTGCGTGCAGTTAGTTCAAGAGAACTGGCGGGGTTGGCCGGTGGCCTCGAGGACGGAGGCCCAGAGGTCGCCGTGGGGGTCGACGGTGTTGCGCTGGCGGATGGCGAGGGCCATGGGGACGTGGACGAAGCGGCCTCGCCAGCGGCCGATGAGGATTTCGGTGCGGCCGGAGATGGCGGCGTGGACGGCATAGTGGGCGAGGCGGACGCAGTAGACGCTATCGTGCGGGTTGGCGGGGACGCTGCGGATGGCGTAGCTGGGGTCGATGTATTTGAGGTTGAGCTCCTTGTCGATCCCGCGGAAGTAGCTGTTGATGCGTGTGCGGAGCCAGGGCCCGACGTCGGTGAGGCGCTTGTTGCCGGAGGCGTCGGTGTCCGTGCCTACCTCGCGCATCTCTGCTTCCATGAGGTCCTGGCCTGCTCCTTCGGCTACGGCGATGACGGCGTGGCCGCGACGGTTGAGGCGTTCGCGGAGGATGTTGAGCAGGCCGCGAGGGCCATCGAGCTGAAAGGGAACCTCGGGAATGAGGACGAAGTTAACGTCGCTCATGGCGAGGGAGGCGTAGCAGGCGATGAAGCCAGAGTGGCGGCCCATGAGCTTGACGAGGCCGACGCCGTTGGGTGCGCCGGTGGCTTCGACATGGGCGGCGCGGAGGGATTTGGTGGCCTCGGAGAAGGCGGTCTGGAAGCCGAAGGACTGGTCGATGAACTCGATGTCGTTGTCGATGGTCTTGGGGATGCCGATGACGGAAATTTTGAGGTTGCGGGCGGCGATCTCCTGGACGATGCCCATGGCGCCGCGAATAGTGCCATCCCCGCCGACGACGAAGAGGAGATTGATGCCGCGGGCTTCGAGGCAGTCGACTACCGTCGCGGGGCTTTGTTCTCCGCGTGACGAGCCCAGGATGGTGCCGCCGTGCTCGTTGATGTTCGAGACGCGGTCGATGGTGAGGTCGATGGGTGGACGGCTGAAGCTGGTGAACCCCTGATAGCCGTTGAGGAATCCGTAGACACGCTTGACGCCGTAGCGGAGGCGGAGTTCCAGGGTGAGGCCGCGGATGACGTCGTTGAGTCCCGGGCAGAGGCCGCCGCAGGTGACGATGCCGGCGGTGGCGCGGGCTGGGTCGAAGAAGATCTTGCGGCGCGGGCCGGCGGGCTCGAATGCGGGTAGCTCGGAGGGTGGGCAGGCGCGGGCGAGGGTGGCAGAGAGGGTGTCGTCGAGCAGGACGCGGTCGGACTCTTCGGCGTAGTGGATGGAGAGTTGACGCTCGTCGAGTAGCTCGCCCAGGGGTGAGTCATGCAGCGCCGGGCCGAGAGTGGGGACTACCAAATCGCGGTTTTCGACTGAGGCCGGTCCAAACGATGAGGTTGTCATTTGTTCGGTCAGTATATGCGAAGTGGGGCGGTGGGGGGATAGGGCAGGCTTGCGGTGGGATCTATGCGGGCTGCGGCTGGGCCAGGCGGAGCTCGAGTTTGGATTTGGTGTGCGGCCATTCCTCTTTGGTGATGGAGTACCAGAGGCTGTGGCGCTGTGAGCCGTCGTCGCGCAGGTAGTGATTGCGGAAGGTGCCTTCGTATTGCGCGCCGAGCTTGCGGATGGCGGCCTGGGATTGCAGATTTTCGTGGTGGGTCTTGAAGGCGACGCGGTGGAGGCCGAGCGCCTCGAAGGCGTAGGTGAGCTGGAGCAGCTTGGCTTCGGGGTTGACCTGCTGCCCGTGGATAGAGGGTATGAGCCAGGTGTGGCCGACTTCGACGGTTTTGTGGTGGATGTCGAGATCGATGTAGCGGGTGCTGCCTACGACGCGGTTGTCCGCTTTGAGGATGGTGACCCAGGGCATGACTGTGCCCGCGGCCTGGAGTTTGAGGGCGGCTTCAATCCAGGCGTGGAGCTCCTCTCTGGTGTGGAGAGCGGAGTTGAAGTAGCGCCAGATGCGTGAGTCGAAGGCAATGGCTTCGAGGGCGGGCAGGTGGTCGAGTGTGAGGGGCTCGAGGCGGACGCGCGGGCCTTCGAGGGTCGGAGTCATGATCATGCGGCCCAGTATAGCTAACCGGAGTTGAGACGCGGTGGGTGGACTTACGGACTTCTTATGCAAAGGCTACGGACTTTTTATGCGCTCAGATTTTCAAATGATGGCTGAGGGTTTGAGTATGAAATATCTGTTTGTCGTGGTGATGGCCTGTTTTCCTTTTAGTGCGGCTTTGATTCTGGCAACGCAGCCGGCGACTCGTCCTATGCCACAGACAAGAGCGGAGCGGAAGGTTGAACTGAGTGAACTTCGGTTGGAGCGCCAGGAGATGGAGGCCAAGATTGTGCTGCTTGAGGCCCAGGACCACAATTTTCTGCCGCGGTAAGGGGAAAGGTCTCGCTATCGGAGGCATGGTTGCGAGTTTTACGGACTTTTTACGGACTTTTACGGTGGAATAAGAAGAGGGTTGTAGCTCAGGTCTAAACCCGGTTTTTCAGGAACTGGAAGGCTGATGAAAGTTCTCAATCTGCTGGTTGGTAAGCCGCTCGCGACTAGTGCTGAGCAGGATGAACATATTGGGGTTGCTGCCGGGATCCCGATCTTTGGGTTGGATGGGTTGACGAGCGCGGCCTATGGGCCAGAGCAGGCGATGTCGCTGCTGATTCCGCTAGGACTGATTGGGATGCAGCATTACCTGCTGCCGATCTTCGCGGCTATTTTGTCGCTGCTGGTCATTCTGTATTTCAGCTACCGGCAGACGATTACTGCGTATCCGAATGGGGGCGGATCGTATACGGTTGCGAGCGAAAACCTGGGCGATGGTGCGGGGTTGCTGGCTGCAGCGGCGCTGATGATCGACTACATTCTGACGGCTGCGGTGGGTGTGTCTGCGGGCGTTACGGCACTGGTGAGCGCTGTGCCGCGGCTGCATCCGCACCAATTGCTGCTTTGTCTGCTGATTCTGGGCGTGATTGTGATCATCAACATGCGCGGCGTGAAGGAGTCGGGATTTGCGTTCATGCTGCCGACGTTTCTATTTGTCGGGACGCTGCTTGCTACGGTGGGATTTGGTGTGTTTCACGCGGTGACTACTGGCGGGCATCCGATTGCGGTGGCGGCTCCTCCTCCGGCGCTGCCGGCGACGATGAAGTACCTGACGATCTGGCTGCTGATGAAGGCGTTTGCGAGCGGATGCGCCGCGATGACGGGCGTGGAGGCGGTGTCGAATGGAGTGACGGCGTTCAAAGTGCCTCGATCGAAAAATGCGAATCGTGCGCTGACGATCATTATCGGGATTCTGCTTATCCTGTTGTTGGGTCTTTCTTACGTAGCGAAGGCGTATGGCGTGGCGGCGATGGCTGATCCGAATGCTGCGGATTACCAGAGCGTGTTGTCGATTGAGGTGGCGGCGGTCTTTGGGCGGGGATGGTTTTATTTTGTCACCATGGCGAGCGTGCTGGCGGCGCTTGCTTTCAGCGCGAATACGGCGTTTGCGGATTTTCCGCGCATGGCGCGGGCGATTGCGCTGCGGGATTATCTACCGCATGTCTTCCTGGTGAAGGGGAGACGGTTGCTGTTTACGCACGGGATCTATGCGCTGACGGGATTCACCGCGCTTCTGCTGATCATCTTCAAAGGTGTGACTGACAGCCTGATTCCGCTGTATGCGATTGGGGCTTTCCTGGCGTTTACGTTGAGCCAGGCGGGCATGGTACGGCACTGGATGAAGCACAAGGACGCGGAACATCGCGGCATCAAGATGTTTCTGAATGGGCTGGGCGCGGTTGCGACGGGGATCACGCTGGTGGTGGTGCTGGTGGCGAAGTTTGCGTCCGGGGCATGGGTTACGGCGATCCTGGTGCCGCTGCTGATCGGGATCATGATGGCGATCAAGCGGCATTACGACGGCGTCGCCGTGCAGATTGCAGAGTGTACACCGCTGTGCACGGCGGGGATTGAGCCTTCGATTGTGGTGATACCGATGGCGCGCTGGGACAAGATCACGGAGAAGGCGCTGCGGTTTGGGATGTCGATGAGCCCGAACCTGAAGGTGCTGCATGTGGATAGCGATGATACGGATGCGCTGGGAAATGTGTGGCAGGAGATGATTGCCGGACCACTACAGAAGGCCGGCTTGCCGGAGCCGGAGCTGATTACGGTGAAGAGCAGCTACCGGACGATCATCTCGCCGCTGATGGATTACGTGCTGGGGCTGGAGGAGGATAATCCGGGGAAGAAGATCGCTGTGATATTGCCGGAGCTGGTGGTGCGGCACTGGTGGGAAAACCTGCTGCATAACCAGCGGGTGCAGCTGCTGAAGTTGTTGCTGCTGGTGAAGGGGAATCAGCGGATTGTGGTGGTGAATATTCCCTGGTATTTATGATCGGCTGAGGTGCGCGAGGGCGAGTTTTAGCAGAGCGTCGGCGATGCGGTCGTGGTCGTGGCGAAGGACGTTGCCCTCGTGGACGAAGTTGCCGGGGATGGGTTCTACGCCGAGGGCGCGGATGCGGTCGAGGTCCGGCTCGATGGGGGATTGGCCCTCGCTCGCGTATTTTTCGAGGAGAGTGGGGGAGATGGGGGCGGTGTTGATGAGGGCGTAGTCGAAGAGTTTTGGGTAGGGCAGATACGGAGATTCCGGGCTGCGCCCGGAATGACGAGCAAAAGCTAAATGCGGGGGTTCTTCGCTTCGCTCAGAATGACAACTGTTTGGGGTGTTCGATTCTTCGCTTCGCTCAGGATGATAATCCAAATGATTTTCATTCCGGCAATGCTGGAGGATTTTTTCTATGTGCTGGGAGGCGGTTAGGCCGAGGGATTCGTTGGCCTGGGTCATGAGGTTGCCGACGTAGACGCGGGTGGCTTTGGAGGCGGCGATGGCTTCGGGGATGCCGCGGACCAGCAGGTTGGTGATGAGTGAGGTGTAGAGCGAGCCGGGGCCGAGGGTGAGGAGGTCGGCGTTGGCGATGGCTTCGAGGGTACCGGGGAGGGGTTGGGCGTCGGCGGGGGAGAGGTGGAGCTCGATGATGCGGTGCGGGCTGGCGGTGATGTTGGTTTCGCCGTGGACGGTGGAGCCGTCGTCCATGCTGGCTGATAGTGTGACATCCACGTTCGTAGCAGGATAGATGCGACCTCGGGTGGCGAGGATCTGCGAGGACATCTGCACGGCCTGGGCGAAGTCTCCGGTGATGTGCGAGAGGGCGGCGACGAAGAGGTTGCCGAAGCTGTGGCCTTCGAGGTCGCCCTGCTCGAAGCGGTACTGGAAGAGCTTGGCGAGGAGGTGCTCGTCTTCGGAGAGCGCGACCATGCAGTTGCGGACGTCGCCGGGTGGGAGCATCTTGAGGTCTTCGCGGAGGCGGCCGGATGAGCCTCCGTCGTCGGTGACGGTGACTACGGCGGCGAGGTCGCGGATGATGCAGGGATGGACCGGTGGAGTGGTTTCAGGGCGGCGCTCTGGGCGGGCCTTGGCAGGGATGTCGGTGGTGCGGCGCGAGGCTGCGGGTGCGGGGACGTAGCGCTTAAGGCCGCGCAGGAGGGTGGAGAGGCCTGTGCCTCCGCCGATGGCTACGACGCGGAGGGCGGGGGGCGATGGAATAGGCTGAGGCATTCGCTTTCCCAGTCTACAGGTCAGGCGAGCGTGAAAAGGTAGAGCGAATCACCGAGGATGCAGAGGAAAAGAGAGACACGGAGAAAATAAAAAACCGGATGGTTCTTGAAACTGCTGGCGCTTTTAGCCTGAGGTTCGGTAACGGTTAGACCTCGGGGTAGAGGAGTTCGGTGAAGCGGGGGTCGTCGGCCATGTCCTGGAAGTCGGAATCGGCGCGGGCCTGGATGCGGTTCTTTGAGTTGAGGCGGATGGACTCGGTGAGGTGTTCGAGGCAGGTGTGGGCATCGCCGGTCATGCTGGAGAGGATGGCGAGGCCGTAGAAGGCGTAGTCGGCTTCTTTGTTCTGGGCGATGATCTGCTTCAGCTCGGTACGGGCGTCTTCGAAGTTGCCTTCGTTGAGCAGGGAGATGGCGTAGTCGTAGCGCTCCTCGGAGGTGGCGAAGTGGGTCTTGCCTTTGGACATCTGCTGGAGGCAGGCGTTGGTGTACATGCGGATGCGTTCGGCGAGGTCCGAGGGGCTAGCGGCGAGCATCTGGTTGAAGGCGGAGTGGGCCTTTTCGTACTTGCCCTCCTGCATGAGGCGCAGGGCGGTCTCGTAGAGGGCGAGGGTGTGGGCGCGTGCGCTGTCGTTCGATGCGGGAGTAGCTCCGGCGAGGGTGCGCGGGCGTTTGGCGGCGGGGGTGGAGGCAGAAGCGGTCTTCATGAAGTTGCTGTTCCTGTTTGCGATGTGGGTTGAGTGAAGGCTGGACGTGAACGGTTGCAGCGGACTGCTGAGTTACGAACGGCTTTCCAAGAGTGATTCGATAGCGAGATATAGCTAACGAGAATTTTTACAGCACAGATACTCTATCGGCTAGTCTTGTTCCGGTTTTATACGCATCCTTGGGGCGAAGGTCAACTGGGGGTCTCCTGCTTGTGGGCGTAGACCATGGGATTGAGCTCCGGATCGTTGTACATCTTCATCTGGCGGTAGAGTTTGAAGCGTCGCTGGCCGTGGAGAACCTGATGCCAAAGCTCGTCGAGACAAGAGGTTAGATCGCTGCGTTGTTCTTCGAGGAGGGAGAGGCGGGCGAGGTTCTTGCGGTGGTGGACGTCGGAGGCTGAGGGGCGGTGGGCCTCCTCGGCGGTGTGGAAGATCTTGAGTGCGAGGATGGAGAGGCGGTCGAGGATGAGGCCTGGGGATTCGGAGTGGAGTGGCGCGGCGGGGTTTTGTTGGCCGGCCTGTTCGAGGAAGGCTCGATCCATGACTTCGACGAGATCGTTGCGGGTCTGATTGAGCGCGTCGATGGCGTGCTTGACTGCGGTGATGGTTGCGTCGGAGGCTTCGGGCTCGCGTGCTTTGTCTTCTTCGTGCCAGAGGTCGAAGTTGGCGCGGTGGTGACTGAGGACGGTCTGGAGTAGGGGATCGACTGCGAGGAGGGCGGCGAGGGCCTGGGCGTCGGGCCAGGGGGCGGCGTGATGCCATCGCTCGACAGCCTGGCGTTGCAGATCGGTGATGAGTTGAGCGTCGAGCATGGAGGAAGGGTTGTGCTGCGCGGCCCATTCCAATGTATCAGCAGGTGGAGCGATTTTAGAAGGTGGGACGGCGAGAGAGTGCGCCGAGCTTTGGTATGGTGGGGAGGGCGACGATGCGCATTCTGCTGATTGGAAATTACGCTTTGGACAGGCAGACGAGCATGCTTCGGTATGCGGATATGCTGTGCTCCGAGATGAGGCAGCGCGGGCATGAGGTGGAGGTGGTTCGGCCGCGGGTGGTGGTGGGCGGGCTGGTGCGGCGGGGCGGCCTGCGGAAGTGGCTCGGGTACGTGGATAAGTATGTGTTCTTTCCGTTGGAGCTGCGGCGGCGCGTGCGCGGTTTCGATGTGGTGCATGTGTGCGACCACTCGAACTCGATGTACCTGGCGCATGTGGGCAAGGGTGCGGCGAGCATTACGTGCCATGATCTGCTGGCGATTGAATCGGCGCGGGGTAAATATCCGCAGCAGAAGATTTCGGCGTCGGGCAGGGTGCAGCAGCGCTGGATTTTGAAGCACCTGGCGGCGGCTCGGGAGGTGGTTTGCGTTTCGGCGCATACGGCGGAGAGTCTTGGTGCGCTGGCGGATGGATCGGCGCAGCGGTGTACGGTGATCTTGAATGCGGTGAATGCCGGGTGTGTGGCTGCTTCGGAGGAAAAAGTGCGGGAGGTGCGGGAGCGCATCGGGCTGGGTGCCGAGGGTCGCTATCTGCTGCATGTGGGTGCGGAGTCCTGGTACAAGAATCGGTTTGGAGTGGTTCGGATTTTTGGGAAGCTGCTGGCGGAGATGGGCGGAGGAGATGGGCTGCGCCTGGTGATGGCGGGGCATCGGCTGACAGAGGAGATGCGCGGTTTTATTGACCGCGAGATGCCGCGGGGGAGCGTGGTGGAGGTGGCGCACCCTGGGGATGAGGATCTGTGGGCTTTGTATACGGGGGCTGCGGCTTTGCTGTTTCCTTCTCTGTACGAGGGATTTGGCTGGCCGGTTGTGGAAGCGCAGCGGTGTGGGTGCCCGGTGATCGTGTCGAATCGCGCTCCGATGACGGAGGTTGCGGGGGATGCTGCGCTCTATATTGACCCTGCGGACGAGGAGGGTGCGGCGCGGTTGATCGCTGCGAATTGGGAGAGGCTTGCGCGGTTGAGAGAGGCGGGGACGCGCAATGTGGAACGGTTTGCGTCTGCGGGAGTGTTTGGTGCGTACGAGGATTTTTTTGCTCGTGTTGCGCGGAATGATGCAGGCGGCCCTTCGGTTGGATGAAGGACGATGTGGATGCGGCGATAGAATTGAATGTTGGATTGAGGGTTGGAAGACGAGGGCGAGGAGGCCTGTAGGTTTTTATGGTGATCGTTACGGGCGGTGCGGGATTTATCGGCAGCAACCTGGTGCATGAGCTGAATGCGCATGGCATCACCGACATCCTGGTGGTAGACAATCTTGCGAACGCGAAGAAGTTCGAGAACCTGCTGGGTGCGCGGTACACGGACTACATGGACAAGGGTGAGTTCCGCCGGGCGATTGGGGAAGGCGGGCGGGGACTGGGCAAGGTTGACGCGATATTGCACCAGGGCGCGTGCTCGAACACGCTGGAAGATGATGGCGTGTACATGATGGATAACAACTTCAAGTACACGAAGGAGGTGCTGGAGTTTGCGGTGGCGCAGGGGGCGCCGCTGGTGTTTGCATCGACGGCGGCGGTGTATGGGCTGTCAGGCGCGGGACGATTTACGCCGACGATTGAGAATGAGCGGCCGCTGAACGTGTATGGGTTTTCGAAGCTGGTGTTCGACCACTACTTCCGCAATGAAGTTGAGCTGGGTCGTGTGCCGATTACGGCGGTGGGGCTGCGGTACTTCAATGTGTACGGGCCAAGGGAACAGCACAAGGGGCGGATGGCTTCGGTGATTCACCACTTTACGAAGCAGATGAAGGAGAAGGGGAAGGTGGGCCTGTTTGCCGGGACGGGTGGGTATGCGGATGGCGAGCAGCGCAGGGACTTTGTGTATGTGCGGGACCTGGCGCGGTTGAATATGTTTTTTGCGGGGCTGGGTCCGTATGCGCCGAAGGCTGGGGAGGCGCGGAAGGCTTACTGCGGCGTGGTGAACGCGGGGTCCGGGGCGAGCCGGAGCTTCAACGATGTGGCAAAGGCGCTGATGACGGTGCATGGGGATTCGCCGATCGAGTATGTGCCGTTTCCTGCCGATCTTGAGGGGCGGTATCAGCACTTTACTGAGGCTGATCTGACGGGTCTGCGTGGGCTGGGGTGCGATGTTGCGATGACGGGTTTGGAAGAAGGCATTATTGAGACGTACGAGACGCTGCGGGCTATCGGCGGATAGGTTCGTCTTGGCAGGAGAGCGGGTCCGGCTTCAAGGCTTGATGTGGCGCAGGGCGGCATGTGCGGCGTGGAAGCCGCACATGCCGTGGACGCCGCCGCCGGGTGGGGTGGAGGAGCTGCAGAGGAAGAGGTCGGGCGCGGAGGTACGGTACTGGCGGCGGGTGGGACGGAAGAGGAGCTGGCGGAGGTTCATGGCACCGCCGGATATGTCGCCGCCGATGAGGTTGTGATTCATGGATTCGAGGGTGGCTGGGGTGGAGATGTTGCGGGCGAGGATGGTGGCGCGGAATCCTTTTGCGAAACGCTCGATCTGGTCTTCGAGGAGGGTGAGGGTGGACTCGGGATCCGTGGGGTGGGTTTGGGCGTTGGGGACGTGGGTGTAGGCCCAGGCGATGTGTTTTCCGGCGGGGGCTCGCGTGGGGTCGAAGAGGGTGGGCTGGGAGAGGAGGACATAGGGCCTGGCCGGAGGGTGGGCCGGGCTGGGGCGTGAGGTGAGGGTGGATTCGGAGGCGGCGATCTCGGCCAGCGTTCCTCCGAGGTGGAGGCTGGCGGCACGGAGGCTGGCGGGATCGTTCCAGGGGATGGGGGCGGAGAGGGCGTAGTCGACCTTGAAGGCGCCGGGGCCGTACTGGAAGCGGTGGAGCTGGCGGCGGTAAGCCTCGGTGAGGTGGCCGGGTGGCGCGAGGGCGAGGAGCTGGCGCGGGGTGACGTCCAGGAGGACGAGATCGCAGGCGGGGAGGTCGGTGAGGGAGTGGATGCGGGTGTGGGTGGTAATGCTTCCGCCGAGATGGGTGAGGTGGGCGGCGAGGGCGTTGGCCAGGGATTGTGAGCCGCCTCGCGGGATGGGCCAGCCGACGGCGTGGGCTGCGGCAGCGAGGACGAGGCCGAAGGAGGCGCTCAGGGGGCGGTTGAGCGGCATGAAGGAGTGTGCGGCGAGGCCGGCGAAGAGGGCTTTGGCTTGAGGTGTGTGGAAGTGGCGGCGGGCTAGCGTGGTGGCGGGCAGGATGGCGTGGCTGCCGAATTGGGCGAGGAGGAGAGGATGCCGCGGAATGTGGATGAGGGGCTGAAGGATTTCGGAGGCGAAGGCGGGCCATTGGGTGGCGAGGGCTTCGATAAGGGCGCGCCAGGCGGGGCCGTCTGCGGCGAGGGTTTGTGCGGTGGCCGAGAGGTCGCGCTCGAGGAGGACGGTGGGGTGGTGGTCGAGGGGATGGGCGAGAACGGCTGGGGAGTGGATCCACTCAAGGCCGTAGTCGGCCAGAGGCAGGGTTGCGAAGAAGGGGGAGCCGGCGGCGAAGGGGTGGACTGCGGAGCCGAAGTCGTGGAGGAAGCCGGGAAGAGTGAGGGGGAGGGTGCGGGTGGCACCGCCGATGGTGGGTTCGGCTTCGAAGAGCTCAACCTCCAGGCCGGCCTGGGCCAGGACGATGGCGGCAGAGAGGCCGTTGGGTCCGGAGCCGATGATGCAGGCTTTGCGGGCGCGGGTTGGAGTGGTGGTCGGCATGCGGGCGTGTGGCTATGGAGCGGTCTGGATTTCGAGGTGGGATGGGTATTGGGGGGAGCTGTAGATGCTGATGGTCTCGGGTTGGTAGGCGGATTGAGGGGCAGACATGATGTTGGGGACGAAGGTCTGGGGGTTGCGGTCGTAGAGGGGGAACCAGGTGGATTGAACTTCGACCATGACGCGATGGCCTTTGAGGAAGGTGTGGTCGATGGCGTGGAGGCTGTAGCGAAATTCGGTGGGGGCGTTGGGGGTAAGCGGGGTCGGGTGTTCGAAGCTGGTGCGGTAGCGGGCGCGGAAGATCTCGCTGGCGACCATGAGCTGGTAGCCGGGGGTTGGGGCGTGTGGCTGCGAGGCTGGGTCGGGATCGACGCAGGGTGCGGGTGTCGGCGCAGTGTCCGACGTGCGGGGGGGGGCGGGTGGAGTTGGCGGCTGGGATGAGGGTAACCGCAGGTCCTTCGACTTCGCTGCGCTCGGTTCAGGATGACACGGTTGGGTTTCGGGAGGGTAGACGTCTATGAGCTTGACGATCCAGTCGGCGTCGGAGCCGGAGGTGGAGGCGAAGAGGTCGGCGGTGACGTCGCCGGTGAAGGTGAGGTCGTGGTCTAGCGGGGGGAGGATGAAGGTTGCTACATCGGGACGGGCGGTGACGAAGGCCTGATCTTCGACGAGCCAGGTGTACCAGCGGGAGCCGGGCGCGTAGGTGGATTGAATGGGGTGGTGGCGGTAGGGGACTGGGTCGGCGGGGTCGGAGGTGTAGGTGGCGGCGATGGCTTCGGGTGTGCCGGCTTTCGCAGGGGATGGGGCGACGAGGCTGAGTGTGTGGTTGGGTTTGAGGTAGAGGGAGGTGGGAACGAAGCCCGAGGCGGGAGTGGGAGGCCAGGTGTTGTAGCGCTGCCAGTGGTTGATGCCGGTGCGGTAGGTGGCTACGTGGGCGAGGTCGAAGCCGGGTTTGTCTTTGAGGTATTTTTCGAAGAAGGGAGCTTCGAAGAGCTTGCGGTACTCGGTGCCGGTGGGCTCGTTGAAGTCGAGCGAGCCGAGGTTGGAGCCGAGGGTACGTGCGGGGTGTTCCCATCCGCCGTGGTTCCAGGGGCCGAGGACGAGGAAGAGATTGGGGTTGTGCGCGGCCATGGCGGCGTACTCTGCCTGGGTGCCGTACATGTCTTCCTGATCCCAGAAGCCGCCTACTTCGAGTGTGGGAACGGTGACCTGTGCGAGATGGGTCTGGACGGCCATGGCCTGCCAGAAGGCGGTATAGGTGGGTTGGGTGAGGAAGGCTTTCGCGGTGGGCAGGTCGGCGATCTTTGCGAAGGCTGCGGAGTTGGCGAAGTTGGTCTGTTCGAGGAAGAAGTCGTAGGCGTCCTGCTTCGCGGTGCCGAAGTGCATGTTGACGACCGCGTCGGTCTTCTGGGCTTCCATCTGCTGAACGTAGTCGAAGGCGTAGCTCTGGCGGAAGGCTCCATTGTGGAAGAAGTCGTCGCCGAGCCAGACGTCGGTCATGGGGGCCTGGGGGGAGATGGCTTTGATTGCGGGGTGGGGGGCGATGCCGGCCATCATGGCGAGGAAGCCGTCGTAGGAGACGCCGAGGACGCCGGCTCGGCCGTTGTTGCCGGATATGTTTTTGAGCAGCCAGGTGACGGTGTCGGAGGTGTCGGTGGTCTCGTCGATGGCGGATGGAGTGGTGTGGGGGACGAGGGGGCGGTTCATGACGAAGCTGCCCTCGGATTTGTAACGTCCGCGGATGTCCTGGAAGACGAAGAGGTAGCCGCTTGCGGCCAGCTCTGGCTTGGTGCGGTTGATGGACTCAGAGGTGTTGTCGTCTACGCCGTAGGGGGTGCGGTCGATGAGGAAGGGGAGAGGCGTGGGAGGCGTTTGTTGCGGAGAAAGATCGGGTGTGGGCCGGAAGATGACGGTGTGGAGGTGGGTGCCGTCGCGCATGGGGATCATCGCTTCGGTGCGGGCGTAGTTGCGGTAGTGGGAGAGGCGAACCTCAGTGGAGGAGACGCGGGTCAACTGGTCGAGGGTATGGTTGTCCGCATTGGAGGCGGCGCGAAAGCCGGTGATTTGGCCCGAGGAGTTGCGGAGGAATAACAGATGCCAGGAGAGGTTTGGGGTGTCGAATCGGTCGGGCGAGGAGGTGGGAACAAGCTGGCGACGGATGAGGCCTTCGCGTTCTTCGTAGAGCTTACCGTCTTCGCGGTAGACCGAAATGGAAGCGTCCGGTGCGGAAGCTGAGCGATATTGGCCGACGTACGGGGTAAGCTCGGTGGATGACGAAGGCGTTGGCTGCGCCCCGATACGGGAACGGGGCGCAGGCAAGGCAAGCAGGCAGAGCAGGGTGGCTCGGCGGAGTAGTTGCGCAGAGTGAGGCACGCTGGATTAGGTGAGATTGCCGGGGGTGGCGGCGCACTGGAAGCCGATGCGATTGTGGGCGCCGTCGCAGAAGGGGCGGTTGGCGCTGGCGCCGCAGCGGCAGAGCGAGATGGCAGGCTTGCCGGTAAGGTCCCACTGTTTTCCGTCGGCGTCGGTGAGAGAGATGGGGCCTTCGACGCGGAGTGGGCCGTTGGGCTTCACTGTGATCTTTACTGGTTCAGACATGAATGGATTTTGCTCCGGAGATATGAGGATTGGACGGCTACGTCCAAGGCCAGCATAGCAGCCGGATGAGGTGGATGCGCGAGGCAAGGGTAGAACCCCACTCATGACGATGAGTCTGTCATGAATGGGGCACCCGGAGGGAGTGGATGTGGGTTCGTGGATGGGTTATTCGTCGAAGGAGTCGGTGGAGTCGGAGACGCCGTATTCTTTGAGCTTGCGGTAGAGGGTGGTCTTGCCGATGCCAAGGAGGCGGGCGGCCATCAGCTTGTCGCCTTTGAGCTGGCGGATGGTGCCGAGGATGGCCTGGCGCTCCATGTCGGCGATAGAGACTACGCCGTCAGGTGCGTGAGTGCTGGTCTCGGAGTGCAGGGCGTTGGCGGCCAACGCGTCCTGGCGGAGATGGGCGCTGAAGTCCTGCAGCTGAGTGGGAAGATCGACGGTGTGCAGGATGGGGCCGGAGGACATGGCGCAGGTTCGCTCGATGGCGTGCTGCAGTTCGCGGACGTTGCCGGGCCAGTCGTAATCGGCGAGCAGGCGAAGCGAATCGTCGGAGAGGCGATGGGGGCGGCCGGTCTCCTGCTCGATGCGCTCGAGGAAGAAGTCGGCGAGGATGGGGATGTCGTCGCGGCGCTCGCGCAGCGGAGGGATGCGCAGGTTGACGACGTTGAGTCGGAAGTAGAGGTCGCGGCGGAAATGGCCCTGTTCTACCATCGCCGTGAGATCGCGATTGGTGGCTGCGAGGATGCGGGCGGAGATGGGGACGGCCTGGGTTGCGCCTACGGGGCGGACTTCTTTCTCCTGGAGGGCGCGGAGAAGGCGGGCCTGGAGATCGAGGGGGAGCTCGCCGATCTCGTCGAGGAAGACGGTGCCGCCGTCGGCAGAGGCCAGGAGGCCTTCCTTATTGCGGTTGGCTCCGGTGAAGGCTCCCTTGACGTGGCCGAAGAGCTCGCTTTCGATGAGGGTGGGGACGAGGGAGCTGCAATCGACCGGAACGAAGGGCTTGGCGGCGTTGGGGCCGTCGAAGTGGATGGCGCGGGCGACAAGCTCCTTGCCGGTGCCGCTCTCTCCGAGGATGAGGACGGGGTGATTGGAGAAGGCGACCTTGGAGAGGATGCGATAGACCTTCTCCATGCCGGGCGAGATGCCGATGAGGTTGCCCATGCCGCGCGGTGTGCGCAGGCGCTCGCGCAGCTTGCGGCTCTGCAGGTCGTAGTGGAGCCGCTGGCTCGACTGGGTGAGTACGGTGGTGAGTTCGTCGAGCGCGAAGGGCTTGGTGAGGTAGTCGCCCGCGCCGATGCGCATGGCTTCGACCGCGGACGAGACGGTGGCGAAGGCGGTCATAACGACTACGCCGATCTTGGGATAGAGGACCTTGACCTGGCTGAGCAGGCTGAGGCCTCCGCCGCCGGGGAGTTTGAGATCGAGGAGAAGAAGGTCGATGGGCTGATGTTCTTTGAGGACGGAGAGCGCCTCGGCGACGGAGCCTGCGGTGTACGGGATGAGTCCCATGCTGGATGCAATCTCGCAGCACGCCTTGCGCAGGGAGATGTCATCGTCGACGACCAGGATACGGAGACCTTGCATCTCCTCCATGATGGCATGAGAGGAGCCTGGCCAGCTTTGTAATAACGAGGTGGCCGGAGCGGAAGGAGTGGCGACGGATGAACTCGCAGACTGGGAGGGACGGACGGAGGTGCGTGTCCGGGTGGGCGGCATGGGTGGGTTGGAAGGATTGCCGGGACGGGAGTGTGGGAAGTGGGTCGAGGTTGCCATCAGTTCACACCTTGCCTTCCTGCGAGTGAGGTTGAGCTTTGAGGGGTTGCGGGGAGAGAGCGGTGCCGCGGTTCGCTGGGAGAGGGGTGCAAGGTATGGTCAAGGCCGAAGTTTCTCTGCATAAGGACTCTGTCTTTCTCTGTTGTGGGAGTTGCGGCTACAGGCCATTCGATCTGCACCTGGGTTCCGGCGCCGGGGGTGCTGGCGACGCATAGTTCGCCCTGTGAGGTGGCTACCAGCTCGCGCACGACGCGAAAACCGATTCCGTGGCCGGCCTGCGGCTCGGCGATGCGGCTGGAGAGAAGGGAGTGAAGCTGCTTCTGCGACATGCCGCAGCCGGAGTCCTCAACCACCAGACGGACGTGCTGGAAGGGCCAGGAGCGGGCCTCGCCGATGCGATCGAGCAGGGGACCGACTAGGATTCGGATTGCAGGCCTGTCCGGGGAGAGCGACTCCTGGCGGTCGAGTGCGTGGGAGGCGTTGCGCACGAGGTTGATCAGGATGCGCTCGATGGCCTCCTCACTGATCGCTACCGGTACGTCCGCGGCCGGGCCGAAGACGAGGTCGATGGGGCGTCCGCTGGCGACGCGGCTGAGCAGGCCGGAGCAGCGTTCGACGGTGGCGCGAAGGCTTACGGGCTGGGGACGCGCGGCGAAGTCGGTTCGCCGGAACGAGGGGGCAGCCGACGTGAGTCGGGCTGGTGTGGCCGTCGGCAGAAGCTGGGGTTCAGGAGGCTGCGAGTCGTGCAGACTGGAGCCCTGCTCGGCGTTCTGATTCGACAGATTCTGGGCTACCAGGGAGCGCAGGAGGTGTTCGATGAGGACGCGGCTGCGCGTGCCGAGGAGGCGAAGCTCTTCCGGATACTGCTTGTGTTCCGGCTTGAGGACGCCGGGCATGGAGAGCAGGTCGCAGTAGAGCCCGATGGCGCTGACCAGGTTGCGGGCGTCGTGCAGAAGACCTTCGCCGCGCAGGTCCGAGGGGGCCGGATTGACGCGGCTGGCTCGCAGGAGCGACTGCCGGTGTAGGTTGGTGGCCGACCTGCGAGTGGCGGGCTGTACCGTGTCGTGTAAATGATCTGCTAATTGATTCTGCAGACCAGCGTTTTGCATACGATGATTCGATGGAACAGGGGCCGGGGGTGCGAAAGCACTGTAGGTTCCGTCCGCGGTCGTACTCAGCTTTGCCCGCATTGGCGCACTCCTTGTGATTCAATTGTTCTCTGCCGATTCCGGTTGAACTTCAGCGATCGAGAGAGCCGAACAGCACTTCTGTAATCAATTTGAGTGCCAAACTGGTCCTCAATGCTAAGCGATTGATAACAATGCCAAAATGGTCTCCCGGATCGGCGCTGTCTCACGTTGTCGCGGTCCCAAAATGGGACTCGTAACACGAAGATAGGGCGTAAGCCCCTGAAACCTAAGTGAATTCCAAGATTCCCAAAATGAGGCGCCGTTCCGGCTTTGGGACGGGGAAGGGCTCCTTGTGTACGCTGGCGGGAGTTCACAGTGGGCGTGGCGGGGGTCTTCGGTTGAGTTGTCTCGGCTTTCTGGTTTGCCATGTCCGCGGGATATTGGCCTTGATTTGTCGGGTTTGGCGGATCTCACCAAAAAGTTGTACACAATTCGTTAACTTTTGCTTATGATGGGTGACCGGGAGCGAACGGCTGGGTACGACGACAGGGCGGCGCTTGCAGAGAAGAGAGAGAACCGATGAGCTGGCTGAGAGATTTGCTCGTATATTGGCGTCGCTGGAATCAACTGACGTAACGGAACGCTTCCAATCGATTACATGAGATGAATGGCATCTACGTCGACCGTGAGGTTGCGGCGCGGGATGGACTGCGTCTCAGCGTGGGCGAGCATGGCGCGGAGGGTGCGGCTGAGGGTGTCGCGGCGCTCGGCCTTGAGGATGAAGTGGAAGCGATAGATCCGCTTGAGCCGGGATATGGGTGCGGGCGCGGGGCCGAGGACGCGGACTTTATCCAGGCGTGCAGAGGCGAACCAGCGGCCTAAAGTTTGGGCCCAGGCAGAGGTCTCGGGAAGGGATTCGCCCTGGATGAGGATGTTGGCTAGGACTGTGTTGGGTGGGTAGTGCATCCACTGGCGGTACTGCAGTTCTTTGGCGACGAAACCGGTGTAGTCGTGGGTCTGGGCGAACTGGATGGCGTAGTGTTCAGGGTGCCAGGTCTGGACCAGGACGCGGCCGGGTAGATCGCCGCGGCCTGCGCGGCCGGAGACCTGGGTGAGGAGCTGGAAGACGCGCTCGGCGGCGCGGAAGTCGGGCAGACCGAGGGCGGCGTCGCAGCCTACTACTCCGACTAGGGTGACGCCGTGGATGTCGTGGCCCTTGGCGATCATCTGGGTGCCAACTAGGAGATTGATCTCGCCGGAGTGGAGGCGGGTGAGCAGGCGTTCCATGTCGCCTCTTCCTCTGACTGTGTCGCGATCCATGCGGCCTATGCGGGCGTTGGGGAAGAGTTCCTGGAGACGCTCCTCGCCTTGCTGGGAGCCTGCGCCGAGATAGTAGAGATGTTCGGATTGGCATTTGGGGCAGGTCTTAGGAACAGACCTGCGAAAGCCGCAGTAGTGGCATTCGAGGCGGTCGCCTGGGTGAGCGTGGAGATCGGTGGTGAGGGCGGGCTTGTGGAAGGTCAGGGCGATGGCGCAGTTTTCGCACTCGATCTTTTCTCCGCAGGAGCGGCAGAGGACGGTGAAGGAGTAGCCGCGGCGGTTGAGCAGGATGATGACCTGCTCGTTGCGGTCGAGGGTGGCTTGCGTCTCGGTGACGAGTTGGCGGGAGAAGATATCTTCCTTGGCGGTGGCGCGGAATTCGGCGCGCATGTCGATGAGCTCGACGGTGGGGAGGGGACGGTCCATGACGCGGGTGAGCATCTCGACTCGGCTGTAGCGGCCACGGAGTGAGTTGGACCAGCTTTCGAGCGAGGGAGTGGCGGAGCCGAGGACGACGACGGCGTTGTTGAACTTGGCGCGCATGACGGCTACGTCGCGGCCGTGGTAGCGCGGGGTCTCGTCCTGCTTGTAGCTGGAGTCGTGCTCTTCGTCGACGAGGATGAGGCCGAGGTTGGCGATGGGAGCGAAGACGGCGGAGCGGGTGCCGACGACGATACGGGCTTCTCCGCGATGGATGCGGTGCCATTGCTCGGCGCGTTCGTCGGGGGTGAGGGCGGAGTGGAGGAGGGCTACTTCGGTGCCGAAGGCGGCGAACATCTGGCCGGCCATGGCTGGGGTGAGGCCGATCTCGGGGACTAGGAGGAGTGCAGATTTGCCTGCGTCGAGGGCGCGCTGCATGGCGGCGAAGTAGACGCTGGTTTTGCCGGAGCCGGTGATGCCGTAGAGCAGGATGGGTTGAAAGGTTTGTTTGGTGAGAGCGGCGGCGATGGAAGCTAGGGCTTCGGTCTGGGACTCGTTAAGGGTGTGCTCGTGGGCATGCTTTTTGCCGTTGGCGGGGAGGCCGCCGAGGTGGAAGTCTTCGGGGGCATCTTCGATGGCGACGAGATTGCGCTTGACCAAGGTGGCGAGGGTGGAGTCGGGGACGTGGAGCTCGCGAAGGTGGGCGACGGGGAGGCGGCCTCCGGCGGCGGCTAATTCGGCGAGGATGGCGGTCTGGTTGTCGTTGAGCTTGGGGATACGCGCCTCGGGGACAAGGACGGCGATGCGTTGGGTGCGTCGGGCGTCGCGCTCTTCGGCTACGGCTTCGCGGGTTAGCCATTTCTTGTGCACCATGGCGTCGAGCAGGGCTTTGCGTGCAGTGGTGGCGGAGCGGATGGCGGAGGCGCGGGCGGGGGTGCCGTCTTCGAGATAGTTGAGGGCGGCGTACTCGCGGTTCTGGTCTTCGGGGGAGAGGCGGGAACGGCGGGAGGAGCCGCGTTGCGCACCTTCGTAGAGGACGCGGCGGCCTTGCTCGGTGATGCGGTAGGTGAAGTGGCGGCGAACCTCGGCGGAGAGAGGGAGCATGCCACGGAGGACTTCGCCGAGGGGAGCGACGTAGTATTGCGCGATCCACTGGGCCAGTTGCATGAGTTCATCGGGGAGGAGCGGAACTGCGTCGAGGAGCTGCTGGATGGGTTTGATTTCGACCGTGCCGGCGGGTGGGTCGTCGTGCAGGCGGACGACTACGCCCATGAGGCGCTGGCCGCTGAAGGGAACGAGGACGCGTGCGCCTATGGTAGGGGCGAGGCCGTTCACTGCGTAGGTGAAGGCCTGGTCGAGCGGGATGGGTAGGGCTACGTCGCAGAAGGCGGGCATTGCTTCTTCAGAGTAATGCCAAGAGCAGTAAGCCGTTGGGCGAGCAGATGATTAGGGATTTCGCTTGTCTTGATCCTGCGCGCAGGATTCTACCGGCTTTGGTTTGCCGGAGCCGAATTCGGTGATCTTGCATTCGTCGAAGATGGAGCAGTAGCAGGCGCTGGCGTGGAGGTGGAAGCGGGCCTGGTTTACTCTGTCCCACTCGCCGAGCGCGGCTGAATTGTCGGTCGGTTTGGGCCATGAGAAGACGGTACGTTGATCGCCGCTCCGCATCAGGGTCGAATTGATGACCTCACTCATAAAATGCAATTTCGGATCCAATTTGAATACTCTCTGCTCGATGGCGCTGCCGGAGAAACTATTGCCTTCAGCGTCGGTCGCGCGATACCAGGCGATCTGGGCGGGGCCGGTGCCTACGTTACTGATCGTCATAGTGAGAACGGGTTTACCATTCTCCATATTTCCTGAGTCAAGCATGAGGAGAGGGGTGGATTGGGCATCTACCAGGCGGGTGTTTTGTTCGACCAGGGCGTGCATGGACTTTTCGGATTGCAGGGAGGTGAGCAGCGAGGCCACCGAGATGCAGAGAATGGCGACGCCCATCATGATGTCAAACCATGGAATGCCTGCGTGGTTATGATGGTGCGGTGCTTCCGGGGCCTCGATCATTCGTGGTCTTACCTCTCGCGCTCTCTGACGTTGCTTTAGTGAAATCATATCGCGGCCGGATTGCGGTCTCCCGCATTAGTACGAATAGGAGGGCTGGTGGAGCGGGATGGGAAGGGCTGCGTTCGCAGAAGGCGGACATTGCTTTATCAGATTAACGCCGCAGGTGAGACAGTGGGTGAAGCGTTCACTTCCATTCCTTCGTGCCTTTGAAGGTGGCGTAGATCGCCATCGCGTGGCCGTGTCCTAAACCGAAATCTTTTTTAAGCCAGGCGACGATTTCACCTGCCTTCACTCCGGGCTTGAGCAAGCCTTTCTTCTCGGCGATTTCTTTGAAGTCTTCCGGTGTTTTGCCGGTCTTTGTCTTGATGTTGTCGATGTATGCCTGAAATGACATGATTTCCTCTCAATAAGCTAGAGGCGACTTTGAAGGTACTCGTTGGAACAGATGTTGCCGCTAGCTCAGATGCTACGGGTTAATTCATATCCGAAGTTTATGTGGAAATGAATCGCAGTATGGACCGTTCTCTTTAGGAGTTCTGGTTCCTTTTGCGGCTTGTTTAATGGGTGTGGCCTCCGCTGGGGATACGCGGAGGCCACAGTTGTTGCGTGGACTTAGGCGAAGGCTATTGCTTCGTCAGGGTCCATTGCTGTGTGCTGCCGCCGTTGGGGGTGAACTGCACTATCTGGCTGTTGGTGCTCTGGGTTCCGGGAGTGACGTTGTTGTCATCCACAGCGAGTGCGCTGGCAGCGCTGATCAGCTTGTAGAAGCCGCCGCCGACGCTGGTGATGGTCCAGCCCTTGGTGGATCCGCCGCCCGTGGATTCTACGAGCCCGGAGCCTGACGTGGTCGAGCCGGCGGTGCTGAGTGAGTTTCCACTCTGCTGGTTGGTCAACATGTAGGTATTTCCGCTGACCGTGGACAGCTTCCATTGCTGCGTGGTGCCCTCTGGAAGACTGGTGGGCCATTGGATCACCGGGCTATTGTTTGCGGTTGTGTTTCCGCTGTCCATGGCCAGGGCGTTGTGCTGGCTGACCAGGGTATAGATACCGCCGGAGACGAGGCCATAGGTCAGGCCACTGACATTCGATCCGACGGTGATCTTGGACGAGGCGTTGCTGCTGGTGATGGCGGTGCCATCGATCGTTACATCCTGGAGGTTGACGTTGGAGACGCTGCCGGTGGAGTTGGCGCCAACGATCTGGCCTTTGAAGCCGCGGCTGTTGTCAATGGTGACGCGCGAGAGGCTGATATTGCTTACCGGGCCTTCGCCGCCGCCAAGAGTCCAGATCACGATGGGAGATACCTGGAACTCGCCGGAGTTGGACGATCCGATGATATTTTCCATGTGGATGTCGTTGAAGTGGATGTCGCTGAAGCTGGCTGTGCCGGAGTCGTGAGAGATGCTGACGGCCCGATACCCATCGACTACCTGGATGTTGCTGAAGATGATGTTGCTGGCGGAGCCTGTGGCCTGGTCGCCGACCTTGGTGCCGGCTCCCTTGTTGCTGTACGCCACGCTGTTGCTATAGACGATGTTTGTGACAGGATTGCTATCGCTTCCCTTTGCGTCGAAGACGTCGTCGCCGGTTACTCCGAGGCAGTTGTCGATGGTGGCGCCGTTGGTGGAGACGATGTCGTAGCCATCACTGTGGACCCAATTGAAGTCGTTGACCATTTTGACGTTCTGGATGGTCACGTTCTGCTCATCCTGAATATCGAGGGTCCACGTGGTTGCATCCCTGACCGTGATTCCGATCAGCTTGAGACCGTTCGGACGGCTGCTGCCGCTGGCCGCGGAATGAATAATGCCCTTGCGATAGTTTCCATTGCCGTCAACGGTACCGCCCGAGCTCGCGGGAGTTACAAGGACGGTTGAGTTGGCGTCGATTACGCCTCTGCCGGTGAAGGCAACATTGTTGACCGCGCCGGTGATAATGAAGTTCTGCGGGCCCTGAGAAGGCGGATTGCCTGAGTTCCAGGTGTAGTCGCTGCGGTTGGAGGAGCCGTGGATGAAGGCGCCGGCGGCGAGGTAGATGGTGATGTTGCTCTTGAGCTGGATATTGTTGGAGATCTCATACACGCCTGCGGGGAAGTAGAGTGTGCCGCCGCCTGCTGAACTGACGGAGTTGATCGCGTTCTGAAGCGCGGTGTTCAGTAGCGTGTTCCCGGTCTTGTCGAAGTTGTAGGGCGATGCGGTGACATCGTGCACGCTGCCGCCTATGGTGGGGATATTTGTTTCCTGCGGATCAGCGGCGATGATCATCGGCTCCTGCGTTCCTGAGCTGGTGGTCAAGGTGACGATCAGATAAGTGGAGTTTGCCTGGGTGACTGAGAAGGTGAGGGTCGAGCCGCTTACGCTGCCAGTCACTCCAAAGGCATGCGGGCTGATTTTGTAGCTGGTGATGTTGGAGCCGGAGTTGAGGGTGAGCTGGAAGGTGGCTGTGCCTTCAAACGCCAGGTGGGCATAGTTGTAACGGCCGCTGTACATGCCTTCAACGGGAATGGTTGTGCCGTCTACCTTGAGGGAATAGGTGCCGGCCACGCCATGGTAGGGTGCGATGGGGTACGGCAGGAGATAGGTTGCTGCAGCCTGAGCCTGCGAGGCTCCCATGATGCCTATGACGAAGATGAGAGCTGCTACTAGCCGTGCGATTCTACTGGTCATTGAATTTCTCCCGTGTTGCCTGGTACCGGATCAGTCTCGGTGAGCGCGTTCAGCTCTGTTGACCGGATCTGGGGTCCAATCGGTTGTGGTGATGTGACTGGGAAGCCTGAAGTGTGCGCTGGAGTGCTTCAGGCAATGTCGTAGCGAAACTTCAGCAACTCAATTTCAGCGATCTCGGAAGGAGGCCGAGATGGCCGTGACCTCAAATCGCAATTCGCCCGACGCCCTTGGGGAAGATTTGGAGGCGCCGATTTTCGATTTCGATGTGAGGGACGGACATGGGGAGTAATTGCAGGTGTTCAGCTAATTCTTGGATCTACTGCTTTGAGGATCTGCGGCGACAAATTCGCCAGGGAAATCCGTTTCGTCAAGACTGAATTCCGTCTTGATCGCAGCGGCAACCTGTGTAGCGGAACGGGAAGAAAGATGGCAAGGGTGGGAGGACAACTTTATTTCCATTTTCATATAACTAGCCAATTGCTGTCGTATCAGTAGGTTGCGAAGCGTTATGTCCCGTCCGTTAGTTCCTCCGCGGCGAGCAATAGAGCCGGGTAGATCCCATTCCTGGGGACGCCCCAAGCCAGGACAGCGCGGACCTGCGGTTTGGAGGTGCGCTGCCCGTCGGTGCGGGGGAGATGGCGATGAGGGTGAAGTCGTCCAGTCTGGTGTGGGTAGGCGATAGTCTTGGCGGCTAGGCGAAACGGAGGGTGGCGGAGCCGGCGTGAGTGAAGGCGGCGGTTGCGGCGGACTGAGAGTCGGCGGGGGTGTTCCCGGTCCAGCTGCCGGTGGTGATCCACTGGCCCGCGCGGAGGCCTCCGGTGCGGGTGGCACCCTGGTTGGCGAGGTAGGGGAGCAGGCCGAGGAGGTCGCCGGAGGTGTTGGAGCCAGTGCGCTCGACGCGGACGACGCCGTCTACGGTGAGGGTTACGGTTTCTTGTGAGAAGTCGATGGATTGCCAGTTGGAAACCGAGGGGCCGTGGATGAGGCCGCCGTGCATCTGGAGGTCGGCGAGGTAGGTGAGGCGATGGGCGGCGAGAGGGTCGATGAGGGCGGACTCGAGCTCTTCGAGGATGGGGTGGCAGGAGGCTACTGCGGCGAGTACCTCGGCGCGGGTGTAGGGCGTGGCGCGCGGCGGGAGGTCGTTGGCGAGGAGGAAGGCTATCTCGGCTTCGAGGCCGCGGTAGCGATAGGTGGGGCCGACGAGCGTGGCTGGACTGGGGGCCATCCATGCGCGGGGCATGGGAGCGAAGAAGGGTGTGGATTCGGGGGATGTGGCTCCGATCTTCCAGCCGCCAATTTCACCGAAGGAGAGGGCGATTTGGGAGTGGATGCGGGCGGCTTCTTCGAGGTCTGTGGGTTGGAGGTCGGTGGGGAGATCGGCGATGGGGGTGTGGGTGCGGCGGGCGTCGGTGAGGAGGTTGGCGGCTTCGATGAGTTGCTGTTCGCGGGCGGCGGTGATCATGGTGATAGTGTCGCCGATGGAGACGGGTTGTGTCATGCCTCAGGAAACGCTCGAAAGCGAAACCGGCCATTAGCGAATCAATTCTCTGTCGGAGGCTCGATATGGTCGATAACGAGGATTGGCATCGGCGCTTTGGTTGGTTTCAGCTGCAACCCGAGCTGTTCTGGTAGGGCTTGATAGAGAGAGGGCAAAGTTGGGTTGTCGGTTTGTCTGGCGGGAAACCTGTGGCCATTACTCAAGGAAGCAGTAGCGTTATCGTCAAAATCTAACTGGAAATAATAGTGGCCGTTTAAACCAGTCTTATCGAGGACCTTACGATCGTCTACGATGTTCAGCGCGTGGGCCAAGTCTGACATGGTACATCCGTCCGATTTGAGATAGCCCGGATGGCCTGCTCGCCAACAGAATCCGTTTGGTGCGTGGGCGTCCGGAGGTGGCTGCGTGGACATCTTGATGCCATGCTTTGCCACTACCAAGGCAAATACTGGAGTGTCGGCGGTCTCATAGTGGCTGACGAAATGGAAGCGGCTGGTGAGGATCGACAGCTCCATCGCTTTCCAGTCGTTGATGGGAGGTGTGGATGAGCTGTCACCTTCTATAACTTTGGCATCAATGTTCTATTTTGCGCCGTTTGCCCACGCGGGCATGCCTTTGATCTGCGCTGGGTTGCTTATTCCTGTCGCCTCCCACACCAGCATCGCCGGGGTGAGCTGGAGGCCTCGGAATACGCCTGGATGATAGACGGCACCGTATGCACTTGTATCTTTTGTCATGTCTACCGGATGGATGGAGATGACATCGAAATAGGGTGCGGCTGGCGGTGCGCTTCCTTGTGAAGCGTCAGAAGTCGGCTTGGAGGGCTGGCCCGATGCTGCGGGAGCAAACAAGGAACAAAGGCTAAGGCCTAGAAGTGCGATTGCAGATGTGCCGAAGTGATTTCCCATTTTTTCCTTTACTCTACGTTTAACTTATTTGACGCAAAGTGAGGCGCTTGGTATGCGGGTATTTATGCATCTCGAAGTCTTCGAGAGGTAACGGTGAGCCAGAGCGAGGACGAGGCGGGGCTGCAGCGGAATTTGGGGTTGCGGGGGGCGGTGGCGCTGAACATGCTGGATATGATCGGCGTGGGGCCGTTCATTACGCTGCCGCTGATTCTTGGCGCGATGGGTGGGCCGCAGGCGATGCTGGGTTGGGTGCTGGGCGCGGGGCTGGCGGTGTGCGATGGGCTGGTGTGGGCGGAGCTGGGTGCGGCTATGCCGGAGGCGGGTGGGACCTATGCATTTCTGCGGAGGATATTTGCGCCGAATGCCCAGATCGCAGAGGGGACAGGTCCGGCACTCGCTGTGTCCGAGGGCGAAACGCGAGGCGGGCTGGGGAGGTTTCTGGGATTTTTGTTTGTGTTTCAGGTGATGTTTTCGGCGCCGCTTTCTGTGGCTTCGGGGTGCATTGGGTTGAGTCAGTATGCGGGGTATCTATGGTCTCGGCTGGCGGGGAATGGTGTGGGGCGGGTGATGCATGTGGGTGGATATGGCGTGGGGGTGAGCGCTGGGCTGGAGACGTGGGTGGCGATTGCGGTAGTGGTGGGCGCGGTGGTGTTGCTGTATCGCGGGATGGCGAGTCTGCGCGTGGTGACGGGGGTGATGTGGTGTGCGGTGATGGGTTTGATTGCGTGGATACTGGTGACGGGGGTGGTGCATGGGCATCTGCGGCAGGCGTTTGCGTTTCCTGCCGGGGCGTTTTCGCTTACGCCAGGATTTTTTCTTGGGCTGGGCTCAGCCATGCTGATTGCTACGTATGACTATTGGGGCTACTACAACGTGACGTTTCTGGGGGGCGAGGTGAAGGACGCGGCGCGGACCGTGCCGCGTGCGATCCTGATTTCGATTGGGTTGGTGGCGGGACTGTACCTGACGATGAATGTTTCGGTGCTGGCGGTGTTGCCGTGGCAGGGGATTCTCGGGGCGCAGGATTTGAGTGCGCGGCGGGCGGTGATCTCGGTGTTTATGGATGCGGCTTATGGCGGGGTGGTGGCGGGTAGGTTTGCTGCGGTGCTAGTGATGGTGGCGGCGTTTGCGAGTGTGTTCTCGCTGCTGCTGGGGTATTCGCGGATTCCTTATGCGGCGGCGCGGGATGGGAATTTCTTTCGTGTGTTTGGACGGCTGCATGCAAAGGGGTTTCCGCATGTGTCGTTGCTGGTGCTGGGTGCGGGGGCGGTGGGTTGCTGCTTCTTTTCGCTACGGGATGTGATTGCGGCGCTGGTGGTGCTGCGGATCCTGGTGCAGTTTTTGATGCAGCACGTGGGTGTGATCTGGCTGCGGAGGACGCGCCCGGAGATGGTGAGGCCGTTTCGGATGTGGCTGTATCCGATGCCGGCAGTGCTGGCGATCTGCGGGTTTGGCTATATTTTGGTGGAGCGGGTGAATTTTGGGCGAGAGCTGTTGGGTGCTGGCGTGGTTATTTTGGCTGGAGCGGTGGTGTATGCGATGCGGGAGTGGTCGGTGCGTCGGGCTATGGGCTGAGCACTTGTAAGATACCGATGATGCGGTGCGGTTGATATATGTTGCATCCGATTTCGAATGCGTAACGTATTTAGTCTGACTCAGAGTCTAAGATTGTGGGGTTGTGCAAGGAGATAACAATGCTGATGAAGAATGGCGGGACGCTGGAAGGGAAGATTGCTTCGTCGGAGATTACGGCGCGGAATGTGTTCTTCAGCAGGCGGAGTTTTGTGACGGGGGCGGCGGCGTTGGGAGTGGGCGCGCTGGGGCTGGACCAGGTGCCGGGACTGGTGCATCCAAGGACCGTGCAGGCGCAGCAGAAGCTGACGACGGTGGCCTCAAAGTATGCGGTGCCGGATGCGCAGACTCCGTTTGCGAAGGCCACGGCTTACAACAACTACTACGAGTTTGGGACGCAGAAGTCCGACCCGGCGAGGAACGCGCATACGTTGAAGACCCGACCATGGACGGTTGAAGTGTCGGGGCTGGTGCAAAAGAAGCTGACGTTCGATGTGGATACGCTGATGCGGTACAGGCCGCTTGAAAGCAGGGTGTACCGGCACCGGTGCGTCGAGGCGTGGTCGATGGTGATTCCGTGGGACGGGTACTCGCTGAGTGAGTTAATTAAGGCGTCGAATCCGCTGCCGAGTGCGAAGTATGTGCAGTTTATTTCGGATGATAAGAACTCGGATATGCCGGATAAGGCGGGTGGATATGACTGGCCTTACTCGGAGGGGCTGCGGATGGATGAGGCGATGAATCCGCTGTGCCTGCTGACGTTTGGCTGCTATGGCGAGGCGCTGCCGAATCAAAATGGTGCGCCGATTCGCATCGTGAGTCCGTGGAAGTATGGGTTCAAGAATGGCAAGGCGATTGTGAAGATCGTTTTTACGGACAAGCAGCCGCGGACCTTGTGGAATGAGATTGCTTCGGGTGAGTATGGGTTCTACTCGAATGTGAATCCGCAGGTGGACCATCCACGGTGGTCGCAGGCGCATGAGCGGAGGATTGACTCGAGCGCGTTTCCGAAGACGGTGCCTACGCTGATGTTCAATGGATATGCGGACCAGGTGGCTGGGATGTATGCTGGCATGGATTTGAAGAAGTACTTTTAGGACGACCATGCCGACGAAGTGGATTCCGTATGTGAAGGGTTTGGTGCATCTGGTTTGTCTGCTGCCGTTTTTGCAGATGTTGCAGATGTATCGGTCGGGTGCGCTGGGCTTGATGGCGGACCCGGTGAACTGGATCACGCACCAGACGGGATATTGGGCGCTGTTTCTGCTGGTGGCTTCGCTTGCGGTGACGCCGGTGCGGCGGGTGCATGCAAAGCTGTCGAATTTGATACGGTTTCGCCGGATGCTGGGGCTGTATGCGTTCTTCTATGCGACGCTGCATCTGGCTACGTATGTGTTTTTATTTTCAGGGTTTGATCTGCCTACGGCGTGGATGGGTTTGAAGTCGGGCCATGTAGGTGCGGTGGTGGAGCAGTGGAAGCTGGTTTGGCCTACGATGCTGGATGATCTGTTGAAACGGCGATTTATTCAGGTTGGATTGCTGGGCTGGTTTTTATTGCTGCTGCTGGCGCTGACCTCGCCGGCGTTTGTGATGCGGAAGATGGGTGGGAAGAACTGGCAGCGGCTGCATCGGTGGGTGTATGTGGCGGCTGCGGCTGGGGTAATTCATTACTGGTGGCTGGTGAAGAAGGGTGTGATGGCTCCGCTGCCGTTTACGGTGGTGCTTGCGATGTTGTTGGTGGCGCGGGTGTGGTGGAGTTGGAGGAACAAGCGGCGGAAGGCAGTGCGGGCGGTGGTCTCGCCGCTAGTAGAGGTGCCGAAGTGACTATGGGAAGGCAAAGGCCAAGGCGAAACGCGGGGGTTCTTCGCTGCGCTCAGAATGACAAGCGTTGAGGGTTACAAGGTCAGAATGACAAGAGTTGAGGGATGCTGATGCGATCCATTGGTGGTTCGAAGTATTCGCGGAATGAGTTTCTGCGGCTGTGCGCGGGTAGTGCGGGGGCTTTGGCTGTAGGCGGACTTGCTGAGGCGAGTGGTGCACAGAGTGTTGCGGTGAAGGCCGGATCGGTCACGGATGGGACGGCAGGTGTGTTCGATCTGCGGGGGTTTGTGCGGTGGGTTGTGGAGGTGTTCGAGCCTTCGGTGCGGCTGGGAGGTGGGGCGGGGCGGTATCCGGATGCGCCGGGTGGGATGGATGCGACGCTCTATGGGGCGGCGGATATGGCTTGCGTGCTGTATGCGGTTGGGGCTTTGCGGCCGACGGAGAAGCAGCGCGGGGAGTGGGGTGAGGCGTTTGAGAAGTTTCAGGTGCCGGAGACTGGTTGGTTTCTGCAGAAGAGCTTTGGGCTTTCCGCGGAGCACAATACGGCGTTTGCGCTGGGGGCCATGCAGCTGCTGGATCTGCGACCGCGTTATGACGTGAAGATGGGTTCAGAGTATGCGGAACCGGCGGCGTTTCTCGAGACACTGAACTGGAAGACGAACGTGTATCGCGATGGGCATAGGGGCGCGGGGATTGCTGCGATTCGGGCGCTGGCGGCGGGGTTTGAGCCGGAGCTGCGTTCGCCGGAGTGGTTTGCGAAATACTTTGCGGCCTGCGATGCGAAGTTCGATGCCAAGAATGGGCTGATGGGCGAGGGCAAGCCGGCTACGGGGGACACGGATCAGATTGGCGGGACGTTTCATTATGCGTTTCTGTATGAGTATTTTCATCGGCGGATGCCTTATCCGGAGATGCGGATCGATACGGTGCTTGGGTTGCAGCGGGAGGATGGGTTCTGGCTGGAGGGGAACTATCTTTGGCTGACGTTGGATGCGATCTACCTGATGACGCGGACGCTGCGATATTGCGAGCACCGGCGGGCAGATGTGGTGGCTAGTGTGCGGCGGGCGCTAAGGGCGGTGGAGGCGGCGGCTTGGAGTCCGGAGGGGCGGAAGAGGTCGTTCGTGAAGGGGCAGGCGGTTCATGCGGCCACTGTGGCTTGCGCGATCGCGGCTGAGGGCCAGATGTTTCTGGGGGCTCAGGAGGTGGTTACGGATTGGCCGCTAAAGCTTGTACTGGACCGACGGCCGTTTATTTAAAGGCCGGTGAAGAGGTCGGTCTGGTGGGTGGCGGGTTGGGGGTCGGGGGTTGCGGCGAGGGTGTAGTACTCTTCGCGGGCGCGTTTCTCGAAGGAGGCGCGGAACTGGTCCATGATGGGGAGTTGCGAGGTGTGGGCGTTGAATGCCTCGAACTTGCGGTCGACTACGGAGGAGACGTCGAGGGTGACGGTCCAGGGTGCTGGGAGCGGTGCCGGGCGGTTGGGGAGGAAGAAGCTGGCGGTATTGTAGTAGAGGCGGCGGGCGGTGTGGGTGGGGCCGAGTTGGGGGAAGCGCTTGGGTGAGGCGGCCCAGTGGAAGGCGGCGGTAGTGAAGGCGGCGACCATTGTGTGGTCCGGGTGGGTGTTGAGGGCGCCGTCGAGGCCGAAGGTGAGGACTATGTCGTATTTTTCGCGCCGGATGCGCTCGACCAGTTTGGCGGCGGCGGCGGAGAAGTCGGCGAATTCGAGCTGGGCGTCCTGGTAGTCGAGCAACTCATAGTGAGCGACGTTCATGATCTTGCAGGAGGCTGCGAACTCTTCGCGACGCATGCGGCCGAGATCGGCGGCGGAAGCCGAGGTGCCGCGGTTGGTGGCGGCCTGGCCGTCGGTGAAGCAGAGGACTGTGGTCTCGATGCCTGTTTCGGCGGCGAGCATGAGGGCTCCGCCAAAGGCGAAGCATTCGTCGTCGGGGTGTGCGGTAACGCAGAGGAGCTTGAGGTTGGATTTTGAAGTCATGGTCGTCTCTTGTATGGTGCATGTGCGGAACGGTCTGGAGATGAAAACTGCGTTGGGGATATCTGATATCCAAGATACCCCTTCTAAAAGAGTTAGGTGGTGGAGATACCCCCCTTGGTACCCCCTTGATACCTCCCCGATACCACCCTGTGTCGTCGCAGAATGGTTCTATGCTGCTTTTGATTTGATTCTATAGTTCTATTATACGGGATTGACCATAACTCCTCGCCAGGGGTTATGGTCTTTCGTTTCTGTGGGATAAGCGCGTTTGGCGCTTGACAGGTTTTGTGGTGGCGGAGGTCGGCAAGTGCAAGGACGTTGGATCTTGAGCTTTGAGCTTCCTAGCTTTGAGCTATGAGCTTTCGGTTAGTGCGGCCTGGCAGAGGAGTTCGTCGTCGAGGGCGGAGGCGATGAGGGGGTCATCGTAGGTGGGATCGTCGAGGGCGGGATCGTCGAAGAGGGTGGGTCCGGGGATAGGCTCGCCGTTGAGGGCGGCGCGGACGGGGGCGAAGGTCTGGCGGTGGAGTGGGGTGGGGCCGAGGGCGGCGAGCGAGCGGCGGTGCTCGGGGGTGCCGTAGCCCTTGTGGGAGGCGAGGCCGTAGCCGGGGTGGACCTGGTCAAGCTCACGAAGGAGGCGGTCTCGGTGGACCTTGGCGATGACGGAGGCGGCGGCGATTGAGAGGGAGAGGGAGTCGCCGTAGAAGAGGCGGGTCTGGGCGCAGGGGTGGTCGAGACGCATGGCGTCGATGAGGAGATGGTCGGGGGGGCAGGAGAGGGAGTGGACGGCGGCGAGCATGGCCATGCGGGTGGCCTGGTAGATGTTGACGCGGTCGATGGTGGCGGCGTCGACTTCGGCTATTGCGATTGCGAGGGCGCATTTGCGGATGCGGCGGTCTAGCTTTTCGCGGTGTTCGCGAGGGAGTTGTTTGGAGTCTTTGAGACCGGCGCGGGCGAGGGCGTTCATGCGTTGGGGGAGGATGACGGCGGCGGCTACGACGGGGCCGTAGAGGGCTCCGCGGCCTACTTCATCGACTCCGGCGATGGAGCGGAAGCCACGGTAGCGGAGGGCCTGCTCGGGTGCGTCGGAGCAGACGAGGAGCTTGAGCATGCGCTGCTTGGCGGTGGCGGCAGAGACGGCAGCAGGCGCGATGCGGAGGGTACCCATTTGGGTATGAGTTTACAACTTTCGTAGGTGGGGAATTTCTAATGTTGGGGAGTATTGTCGAGGGTGAACGATGTGTCTTTGACGCTGGGCTGGGCCTTGCCGCGTGGAGAGACGAGAGATAGACAACGGCGAGCCGGGGATGCCGGTACGCGAGAGTTCGATTCGAGGGTATGCGATGACGAGACAGAAGATGTTTACGCAGGTGCTGGCGCTGGGATTTTTGGCAGGCGCGGTGAGTGGGACGGTGCTGGCCCAGGCGGGTGCGGCGAGTGAGGCGGCGCCAGCAGCAGCTGCTGCTCCGGCTGCTGCGAGCGATGCTAAGCCTGTTGCAGCCGACGCGGCAAAGCCGGCAACTGGAACGGATGCTAAGCCGGTCGAGGGGAGCGATGCTGCGCCGGTAACGGCCGCCGTGGAGGCGGGTACGCCGCCTCCGACGATGAACGAGTTGACGGAGAGTGGCAAGGCGACGAAGGAGAAGAAGAAGGGGCCTTATACGGGGACGTGGGAGGTGGTTGAACTGCCTCCGACCCCGATGCTGGATCATGAAGGGAAGCAGCGCGTGGATCCGGATGGGAATCTGATGTTCAACAAACCGCTGCAGCAGATACGGGACAAGAAGGGGCATCCGGTATTCGACGACAATGGCAAGCCGGTTTTCCAGACAGCTACGGACCTGGGATATGACATCCATGGGAAGAAGATGACTGCGGAGAAGGTGAAGCCGCCGAAGATGACTCCGATGTCGATTGTGGACGGCATGCTGACGGTAGATGGATGGACGGGCAAGGCGAAGCTGAATTACGACATCGCGGATTTGAAGTATCTGTACCTGTATACGCCCGGCGTGGGGACTACGATCGTATCGCTGGATCCGTTTCCGGGATCGAAGGAGATTCCGGGAGCGTTCAACGATAAGTCGCTGAAGCTGACGGTGGATGGGCATCCCCTGGAGTTGTCATCTACGAAGCAACTGCTGGGAAAGAAGCCGCAGGCGGCGTGGGTGGCGGTGGACCGGGAATATACGCTGCCGGTGAAGACTCCTGTGCTGGGGTATGGGACGACGACGAAGTTTCCGTATGCGTGGCCGGGCTCGAAGGAGTCGATGGTGAAGAGCTCGCGTTTTGCTCCTCCGCTGCCGGTTGACCTGCGGCCGGACATGGCGCTGACAGCCTGCCCGAAGGGGATGATGCGGCCTACTGGCGCGGGTCGGCTGCCGGGACAGAAGGCGGTGGATGAGCCTTGCGTTCCGATCACGGCGGGTGGCGTGGGTGCGGTGACCGCGATGGCGCACTGAGATAGTTGAGAGCAGGAAAACGGCCACGATGAGTTGATCATCGTGGCCGTTTTTATTGGCAATGTCTGGGCGTGGGTGTTGCTTGGAGCGTTTCGCCTGGAGGTGTAGTGCAACCACAAAGCAAAATACGGAGATTCTGGCTTCGCCAGAATGACGAGGCGGTTAGGAGGGGCGGGCCACTTCCTGCAGGCGGGCTGCCTTGCCGCGGAGTCCGCGTAGGTAGTAGAGCTTGGAGCGGCGGACCTGATAGGAGCGCAGCTTCTCGACCTTGTCGACGACCTTGGAGTTATAGGGGAAGATGCGCTCGACGCCCTGGCCGAAGCTCATCTTGCGTACGGTGAAGGTCGCCTGGGGGCCGCGATTGGTGGCGATGACCATGCCTTCAAATGCCTGGAGGCGTTCTTTCTCGCCTTCGCGAATCTTGACCTGGACGCGGACGGTGTCGCCTGGGGCGAAGGAAGGGTGGTCGGTCCGCTCGAGTTTGGCGGCCAGCTTCTGCATGATGGGGTGAATAGACATAAGTGAATTCCTTGCTTAGAGTCGCAGGATTTAGTTTACATGAAAAAGGGCGGAAGGAGAGGATTCGTTGGGATGGAGGATGGGGTGCCGTGCGGGGTTCGCGGTGTTGGTACGGGGGAATGTTTGACATTGGCGGATAGGGGTGGTTAACATTTGTCGAGTTTGACAACGATGTCATATTTGTTGATGACGGCCAGGCGTGAGGCTTTAGCGGTAGGCTTTATGACGAAGCAGCGAGCGGATTGAGGAGACGAGATGAGATCAGTTTCACGGCGGAGTTTTGTTGCGGGTGCGGGGATGGCGGCGGCGGCTTGTGCGGTGCGTCCGATGTTGGCAGCTACGGCGGCGAGTTCGCCGTTCCGGATTGCGGTGATCTCGGATGAGATCGCGGATGACTTCGATCATGCGTGTTCGGTGATTGCGAATGATTTTGGGCTGCACTGGGTGGAGTTGCGCGGGATGTGGGGGAAGAATCTGCAGTCTTCGAGTGACGCGGAGATTGCGGAGGCGCAGAAGATTCTGGCGAAGTACAAGCTGCGGGTGACGGATATTGCGAGTCCGCTGTTCAAGGTGGATTGGCCGGGTGCGCCGAAGTCGCCGTATGCGGAGGGTGGGGACAAGCACGGCGCTGCGGATGTGGCGTTCAAGCACCAGGATGAGGTGGTGGAGCGATGTGTTTCGCTGGCGAAGCAGTTCAAGACGGAAAAGATTCGGTGCTTCGATTTCTGGCGGCTGGAGGATGTGACTCCTTACCGGGCGGCGATCGACGAGAAGCTGCGGGCGACGGCGGAGCTGGTTGGGAAGCAGGGACTTCAGTTGGTGCTGGAGAATGAGTTCGCTTGCAATACGGCTACTGGACGGGAATCGGCGAAGGTGCTGGAGGCGGTCAAGACTCCGCACTTCGGGCTGAACTGGGATCCGGGGAACGCGGTGATGCGGGGAGAGATGGATGCGTTTCCGGGTGGCTGGGCGGCGCTGCCGAAGCATAGGATTCTGCACTGCCACTGCAAGAATGCGGTGAAGGATGACAAGGGGAAGACGGTGTGGTCGCCGGTGGATGTGGGCTTCATCGACTGGAAGGCGCAGTTCAAAGCGCTGAAGGCGGCGGGGTATCGCGGTGCGGTGAGCCTGGAGACGCATTGGCACCCGAAGGGGCAAACGTCGGAGGAGTCGACGCGGATCAGCTGGGCGGGGATGAAGAAATGCCTGGAGGCATCGGGAACTTTTTAGGCGGGTGGCTCGTAGTCTGCTCAGCACGGAGGCCTGCGGGATGTGGCTGCCGGAGTTGATTTGGCGGTGCGATGAAATTGTCCGACGAGAGCGTTCGGGCGCAATTTTGATTTGATTGGGAGATGGGATGACGATGACGCGACGTGAGTTTCTGGATGCTGCGGCGGTTGGGGCGGCGGGGTTGGCGGTGGGTTCGACGGCGAAGAGCTATGCGCAGATATTGGGCGCGAACGACAAGGTGAACTTTGCGGTGATTGGGCTGAACTCGCGGGCTTATGCGCACCTGGCTTCGCTGAAGGCGAACAAGGCGAAGGCGCGCATCGGGTATGTGTGCGACGTGGAGAGCAACATCCTGGCGAAGTTTGCGGCGAAGACGAAGACGGAGATGGGTGAGGCTCCTGTGGCGGAGAAGGATTTTCGGCATGTGCTGCAGCAGAAGGATGTGGATGCGATCACGATCGCTACGCCGGATCACTGGCATGCGCCGATGGCGATTGCGGGGTTGCAGGCGGGGAAGAATGTTTATGTAGAGAAGCCGTGCAGCCATAATCCGGCTGAAGGTGCGCTGCTGGTGGCGGTGGCGCAGAAGACGGGGAAGCTAGCGCAGATGGGGACGCAGCGGCGGTCGTCTCCGCACATTATTGAGATTGTCGACAAGATTCACAATGGGTTGATTGGTACGGCGTACATGTCGAAGGGATGGTATGCGAATACGAGGAAGTCGATTGAGACGGGGAAGGAAGCGCCTGTGCCGGCCACGCTCGATTGGGATCTCTGGCAAGGGCCTGCGCCTCGTGTGGCGTACCGGGATAATGTGCAGCCTTATAACTGGCATTGGTTCAGGCGTTGGGGTACGGGTGAGGCGCTGAACAATGGGACGCATGAGATCGATGTGTGCCGGTGGGCGCTGGGTGTGGATCTGCCGCAGAGCGTTACGGCTTCGGGTGGACGGTATGCGTATAAGGACGACTGGCAGTTCTATGACACGCTGGTGGCCGGGTTCGATTATGGCGACAAGTTGATCTCGTGGGAGAACCATAGCTGCAATGGGATGAAGTTCGATAACCGGGATCGTGGATCGGTGGTGGTTGGGACTACGGGGTCCGTGCTGATCGACCAGGATGGGTACGAGATCTATGACCTGAAGGGTGCGAAAACGAGTGAGTTCAAGACGGGTAAGGAGACATCGTCGGCGGACCTGACGGGAAGCGATTCGATGACCGTCCGGCACTTCGCGAACTTTATTGCAGCGGTGCAGAAGGGCGAGAAGCTGAATGCGCCGGTGGCAATTGGCAATGTTGCGGTGACGATGCTGCAGCTTGCGAATGTGGCGTGGGAGATGAAGCGCGAGCTGCATCTGGATTCCGCGGATGGGAAGATTCAGCATGACGCGGAGGCGATGAAGCTTTGGGGACGGGAGTATGAGAAGGGCTGGGCGCCGCATCTGTAGGTGAAATCGCGACGGGTGGATTTCGGTATCGATGGGCTTGGAGATGCTTCTGAGCCCATTGGTGTTTCGGTGGCGCCTGCCATGTTTTGGGTAAGATGGTGCGACGTAAAAATCCAGCAATCAAGGTAAGGGAGGCTCGGATGAAATTGCTTTTGGTAGTGGGTTTGGCCACGATGATGTCGGCTGTGGGCGGGGCGCAGACGACTCCGACAGGCGGGGCGCAGAGTAGCGCGGTCGGGGGTGCGCAGACGAGTACGGCGAGCGGTTCGCAGACGTCTTCGACAGCTCCTGTAGCTGATCCCGCGGCGGATTTGGCGAAGGCACAGGGGCAGATACAGCGCATGAAGTCGCAGTTGGCGGATTGGCCGAACCTGCATCGGTATCGCGATGAGGATGCTGCGCTGGCGCCGCCTGCACCGGGTGAGAAGCGGGTGGTATTTATGGGCGACTCGCTGACGGATGGATGGGGGCGGGGAAATAATGGGTCGGTATTTTTTCCGGGGAAGCCGTATGTGAATCGCGGGATTTCGGGACAGACGACTCCGCAGATGGTGTTGCGGTTCCAGCAGGATGTGGTGGCGCTGCATCCGGCGGCGGTGGTGCTGCTGGCGGGGACGAATGACGTGGCGGGAAATACGGGCCCGATGACGCCGGCGATGATTGAGGACAACATCAAGTCTATGGCGGAGCTGGCGCAGGCGAATGGGATCAAGATGATTCTGTGTTCGGAGTTGCCGGCGTTGATGTATCCGTGGAGTCCGGCGATGAAGCCGGCGCCTATTCTGCTGGAGTTGAGTGCGTGGGAGAAGGAGTATGCGGCGGCGCATGGGCTGGCGTACGTGGACTACTACAGTGCGCTGGTGGGGCCGGATGGAGCTTTCAAGCCGGGGCTGAGCAAGGAGGGTGTGCATCCGACGGCGGCTGGATACGCGGTGATGGGGCCGGTGGTGGAGAAGGTGATTGATCAGGTGCTGGGGACGGGGACGGATGGTGGGACGGCTCCGCATGACATGCATGTGCCGGCGTTGCCAGGTACGCCGCGGACGAGCGTGGAGGCGCCGGGGCTCGGGCGGTTTCATCGGACGCATACTGCGATGGGGACAGAGTTTGCGGTGGATCTTTACGCGAGCGATGCGGCAACGGCTGACCGGTTGATGGAGTTGGCGTTCGACGAGGTGGATCGGGTGGACGATCTGCTGAGTAATTACAAGGCTACGAGCGAGCTTTCGCGGATCAATCGGGAGGCGAGGACGGGAGCGGTGACTACCGATCCGGAGACGTTTCGTTTTTTAGAGCGGGCCGCCTACTGGAGTGAACGGTCGGGCGGCGCGTTCGATATGAGTGTGGGGCCGCTGCTGCGGACGTGGGGATTTTTCTTTCATGGAGGGCGGGTGCCTTCGGATGCGGAATTGAGTGGGTTGCGGACGACGGTGGGATGGGGCGGAGTGAGGCTGGACGCGCCGACGCGCAGTGTGAGCTTTGCGGGTGGACGGGCGATGGAGTTGGATCCGGGCAGCATTGGCAAGGGTTTTGCGGTGGATAGTGTGGCGCGGTTGCTGCGGGAGCAAGGGGTGCGGGCAGGATTTATTTCGGCGGGTGGGAGCACGTTGTATGCGATTGGGACGCCTCCGGGAGAGACGGGATGGCGGGTGGATGTGCCTGACCCGGCTCGGCGGGGTGCTGTGGCGAGCAGGGTGATGCTGAAGGATTCATCGCTCTCTACGGGAGCCTGCACGGAGAAGTTTTTTATCAAGGATGGGCATGTTTACTGCCATATTTTTGATCCGCGCACGATGCGTCCGGTGGAAGGGGTTTTGCAGAGCACGGTGATCGATCCGAGTGCTACGGATAGCGATGCGCTTTCGACGGTGGTGTTTGTGCTGGGCGCGAAGGCGTCGGAGAGTTTGATGAAGTCGGTTCCAGAGGCTGAGGCGGTGGTGTTCCGGAAGGCTGAGGCGGGGCCGGTATGCCTGGCGATGAATTGGCGAGATGATGTGTGTGCGGTTGGGCGAGGACGTTCTGGAGGAGAGGCGATACGTGATTGATCGGCGGATGTTTTTGCAGGGTGCGTCGGCTGCGGCTGCGCTTTCGGGTGAGGCTTTGGGGGCCATGACGGGGCTGGGGTCTGGAGTGGCTCCGGCGGCGGATGAGGCTGAGGCTGCGGCTGCGAAGCAGATTGCGATGAGCCGGCAGAGTACGCCGGTGCGGCTGGGGATCATTGGGCCGGGGTCGCGCGGGAAGGAGCTGGTGCGGAATTTCCTGCGTGTGCCGGGGGTGAAGATCGTTGCTGCGGCGGATGTGTACAAGCCTCGGTTTGCCGAGCTGAACCAGGTTTGCGGATATGGGGTGGATGCGGTTGCGGACTATCGAGCTTTGTGCGATCGCAAGGATCTGGATGCGATCGTAGTGGCTACGCCGCTGGGATTGCATGCGGAACATGTGCTGGCGGCGCTGCGGTCCGGGCATAACGTGTATGGCGAAAAGACGATGGCTTACACGGTGAAGGACGCGGAAGAGATTGTTCGGGTTGCGGAGGATGGGAAGAGGATCTTTCAGGTGGGGCACCAGTATAGATATTCGCCGTGGATCCGCGCTGCGCTGGCGAGGGTGAAGGCGGGAGAGATTGGTACGGTGACGCATGTGGAGGCCTACTGGCACAGGAATAACGACTGGCGGAGGCCGGTGCAGGATGCATCGCTGGAAAGGCTGATTAATTGGCGGCTGTATCACGAGTGGTCGCTGGGTTTGATTGCGGAGCTGGGATCGCACCACATGGATCTTGCGAACTGGGTATTTGGCGCGCGGCCGGTGAGCGCGCTTGCGTCGGGGTCGATCTGCCGGTATCACGATGGACGTGAGACGGACGACAATGTGCAGGTTGTGCTGGGGTATCCGGAGGGGCGGAGGTTTACGTTCAGTTCCGTAACGGATAATGCGAAGGCGGGCGACCAGCTTTGGCTATATGGGGAGAAGGGATCGCTGAATCTGACGCTGCAGGACGCCACGTTTTTCTATGAGCCGCACAGGATGGTGCGTGTGAAGGCCGGCGTGCAGAAGGGCGTGACGACGAGTGCTTCGTATAACCCCGCCGGCGAGATGCCATATCGTGGGCCGGGTAAGCCGGTGGAGATTTCGACGGGCGAAGACCCGACTACTGCGGCTACGCGGGCGTTTATTTATTGCGTGCGAAATGAAGTGCGGCCGATCTCGGATGTGCATGTGGGGCTGGGGTCGGCGTCGGCCGTGGTGAATGCGAACAAGGCTCGGTATGAGAAGAAGGAAATAGAGATTGCGGCACCTGCTGGTATGTGATGGATGGCAGCAAGAAGATTGATCAGGATGACGAACGAGAAAGTTGGAGACTATGAACTTCGTTTGCTTGCGTAAAAAAGTTTTGACGGTGGCCGGTGCGGCGGTTTGTTGTTTAGTGGCTGTTGGTGCGATGGCGCAGAAGAGTGCGGTGGTGGATGCGGATGGCTCCGCGGGCTGGGCGGATATCTCGAATACGCTTGGATTTCCGCTGGGTGGGATTGGGACGGGGTATTCGGCGTTTGGACAATATGGTTTCGTGCATGTGAACTACGACGGGCGCGCCCGGGATGGCGTGCATGGGCAGAGCGCGGGAGAGTGGGAGTATACGGCGGACGCGGCGAAGGTGTCGGCGGCGGCCAATTTGGCGAGTGCGCAAGAGAGATTGAGTAAGGCTAAAGCGGCGGGAGTGGCGGATGCGCGGCTGGCGCGGATGCAGGGCGCCGTGGATGCAGCGCAGGGGCTGGTGGAGAAGGTGGCTTCGCCTGCGGGGTTTGTACCATCGACGTTTGGGTTTGTGTTGCGCGATGGGGAGATGACGAAGGTGCTGCAGACGAATGCGGCGCCTTGGCTGGAGAAGGCTTCGACTTTTGAGCGGGCGGAGACGAAGGTGTTCTTGCCGCGGGGGCAGGTGGTGTTTCGCGATGCGCAGAGTGGGCTGCGGGTGGATGTGGATGCGTTCACTCCGCTGCTGCCGCATGATTTGAAGACTTCGGAGATTCCGGTGCAGGTGTTCGATGTGACGGTTGAGAATACGCAGCGCAAGACGCGGAAGGTGGCGCTGTCGCTGGAGAATTCGATTGCTGGGCAGGGCGTGGGGGCCGCTGCGGGACGGATCGTGTTCAAGAGCGCGACGGGTGAGTTGAGTTTTGCGGCGAATGGTGGGCAGGCCGGCGCAAATGGCGTTAGCGTGGAGCTGAACCTGGCGGCGGGGGCGAAGAAGACGACGCGGTTCTATATTGCGTGGTACTACCCGAAGGTGGATAGGTTTGTGCGGCACTACACGCTGGACTTCAAGGGGACGGGCGAGGTGCTGGATGTTGCGCAGAAGCAGGCGGATGCGTGGGCGAAGGGGATCGATGCGTGGCATGCGTCGCTGGATGTGCCGGCTTCGGTGAAGCGGCTGTGGTTTGGGTCGCTGTCGGCGGTGGAGACTTCGACGATCATGACGGCCGATCCGTTCTTTCTGGAGGTGGAGACGCCGCATAACTTCTACAACACGATGGATGTGTTCGTGTATGCGAACTGGGTGTACATGATCAATTGGCCTGAGCTGGAGAAGATGGATATGGACCAGTTCTTCCCGACGATTCCGAAGGAGGGGCCGAATGCAGGGATGGTTCTGCATTCGATCTGGAAGGATTCTGCGGACTATGCGGAGGAGCCTACGTTCCTGGTGCGGATGCGGCGGGATGCGCTCTGGTACAACGATGCGGCGTGGGCGCGGAAGGGCTATAACGATGCGGTGCTGGCGGCGAATCGCGTGTATGCGCTGGACCATGAGGATGGGCTGATCGTGTCGAAGAAGGGGAACCAGAGCTACGACGTCTGGAAGATGCCGGGGATTTCGAGCTATGTGAATTCGGCGTGGGTGTATGGGCTGCAGTCGGTCTACTCGATGGCGAAGTCGCTGGGTGAGGCGGCGCCGAAGGTTGGCGGCCAGCCCGTCGATGCGATGCTGCATGAGGCGCAGGCGGGGTACGACAAAGATCTCTGGAATGCGAAGCACGGCGATTGGGATGTATTTTTCCGTACGCCGGGGGCGGATGCCGGGAGTATTCCGGATAGCTTGTTTACCGATCAGCTATTCGGGCGGTGGGTTGCGGCGATTGATCCTGCTTCGTCGGGAGTGTTGCCGGAGGAGAAGATTCATAGTGCGGTGATGGCGCTTTACAAGAACAATGCGGTGGATGATCCGGCGCATCACTTCCGAGGGTGGGTGGATGGGATGCAGTGGGGGCATGTGCCGGATCTGTCGGGACGGCATGCGCGGACGTTCTGGGTGGGGCCGCAGATTAATCTGGCTTCGCTGCTGGGGATGGAGGGTGAGGAGGCGGCTTCGCTCGACGTGTTTGAGTCGGTGGAGAAGAGCCTGGGCGAGAATATTCTGGCTGCGGGAGAGTGGGATCGGGCGCTGAATGCGGATGGTACGCCTACGCTGCTGGCGGATGAGCCTTCGAAGGATAGTCCGCGGTTTGCGCCATATCCGCGCTATAGCTCGGCGTGGGAGTATTTGATTCGGATGGTGGGGCTGCAGATGGATGAGAAGACGCTTTCGCTGAAGCCGTTTCATACGGTGGCGTTCAAGCTGGATGACGTGCAGCTGGCGGGGATGACATTGTCGGTGCGTGTCGAGAAGGGATGGAAGCGGGCGGAGGTGGATCATAAGCGGGTGAGTCTGCCGGTGGTGCTGGATCGTTCGACGGTGCGGCATGAAGTTGAGTTTTTGAAGTGAGGGGTGAGGCGTGATCTGGGCGGAGAGGACGGGACCAGTAATAGCGAAAGCAGACGCAGATCCTTCGCTTCGCTCAGGACGACACGCCTTGAGGGGCGGGAGGGCTTGTTGCTCCAACGATGAAATGAGGTGGGTGGATGAGTCTTCGGTTTGGGTTTGATAATACGTATGTGCGGATGCCGGAGCGGTTTTATGCACGGGTGAATCCTACGCGGGTGGCGGGGCCGAGGCTGGTGAAGTTGAATGTACCGCTGGCAGGTTTGCTGGGGATTGATGCTGAGGCTTTGAGGAGTGTTGAAGGCGTTGAAGTGCTGGCGGGGAACCGGGTGGCGGAGGGTTCCGAGCCTTTGGCGCAGGCTTATGCGGGGCATCAGTTTGGGCATTTTGTGCCGCAGTTGGGCGACGGACGGGCGAACCTGCTGGGTGAGGTGGTAGGACGGGATGGTCGACGGTACGACGTTCAGCTGAAGGGCGCGGGGTCTACTCCTTTTTCGCGGAGGGGCGATGGGCGGGCGGCTCTGGGGCCGGTGCTGCGTGAGTATGTTGTGAGCGAGGCGATGGCGGCGCTGGGGGTGCCGACTACGCGCGCGCTGGCGGCGGTGACTACGGGCGAGCAGGTAGTGCGCGAGGAGTTGCTGCCGGGGGCGGTGCTGACGCGGGTGGCGGCGAGTCATCTGCGGGTTGGGACGTTTCAATATTTTGCGGCGCGTGGGGATGTGGATGGCTTGCGGACGCTGGCGGATTATGCGATTGCGCGGCACTATCCGGAGGTGCGGGAGGCGGCGCGTCCGTATGGGAAGTTGCTGCGTGGTGTGATTGTGCGGCAGGCGCGGCTGGTGGCGCAGTGGATGCTGCTGGGATTTATTCATGGGGTGATGAATACGGATAATATGTCGATCTCGGGGGAGACGATCGACTATGGGCCTTGCGCGTTTATGGAGGCTTATGAGGCGGACAAGGTGTACAGCTCGATCGATGTGCAGGGGCGGTATGCGTACAGCAATCAGCCGCATGCGGCGCACTGGAATTTAACGCGGCTGGCTGAGGCGCTGCTTCCGCTGCTGGTGGAGGAGGCGGGTGGTGAAGAGGTGGCGCTCGATTGTGCGCGGGAGGCGCTTGGCTCGTTTGGTGTGGAGTACGAGGCGGCTCGGGAAGCGGGGTTCAGGCGGAAGATGGGGCTGATGACGCAGAGCGAGGGCGATGGGGCGATGGCTGAGGATCTGCTGCGGAGGATGGAGGCGAATGGGGCCGATTTTACGCTGACGTTTCGACTGCTTTGCGATGCGGCAGCTGGGGTGGAGGGAGATGCGAAGGTGCGGGAGCTGTTTGCGGATGCTGCGGCTTACGATGGCTGGGCTACGGGGTGGAGGCAGAGGCTGGGGCGGGAGCCCGGCACGGGGCAAGAGCGCGCGGAGGCTATGCGGAGGGTGAATCCGATAGTTATTCCGCGCAATCACCTGGTGCAGGGAGCGATCGATGCGGCGTATGAGAGGCAGGATTTTGCGCCGTTCGAGGAGCTGCTGGATGCGGTGACGCGGCCGTATGAGGAGCGGGGTGGGATGGAACGATTTGCGGTGCCGGCGCGACCGGAGGAGTGTGTGGCGCAGACGTTTTGCGGGACGTAGAGAGTGTGGCGTCCCCAACAGGATTCGAACCTGTGTTGCCGCCGGGAACAGGCGGAGTCCTGGGCCGCTGGACGATAGGGACGGGGAGAGAAAAAGGCCGAAACGCGGGGATGGTTCCGAGTCAATTTTACATCAGGGTGTGCGGGCGCTCGTGAGGGCGGGGTGCGGTGATTGTGGATGTTCCCGTGGAGGGCAGACTTCCTGAGGTGGCGCTTGCTCATCCAAGGTTGGGTGAGGAGGGGTGCGGATGAAGGGGAGTGCGGGGGGCGAGGAGTTCGTGCCTGCGAGTAGGTCGCTGTCGCTGCTGCGGGCTGCGGTGCAGGATTGTCGAGGATGCGATCTCTACAAGAACGCGACGCAGGCTGTGTTCGGAGAGATGGAATCTGGGCGTGCGGCGAAGAAGAGCTTGGTTTCGATCATGATGATTGGGGAGCAGCCGGGCGATCATGAGGATCTGGAAGGACGGCCGTTTGTGGGGCCGGCGGGGAAGCTGTTGGATGCGTGTCTAGAAGAGGCGGGGATTGATCGGAGTACGGTTTATGTAACGAACGCGGTGAAGCATTTCAAATGGGAGCCGAGGGGGAAGCTTCGCATACACAAGAAGCCGGATCTTAAAGAGGTTCGTGCGTGCCGGCCGTGGCTGGATGCGGAGGTGGAGGCGGTACGGCCGAGGCTTATCGTGTGCCTTGGGGCGGTGGCTGCGCAGGATTTGCTGGGGACGAGTTTCCGAGTGACGAAGGAGCATGGGAGGGTGCAGCAGCGGGAGGGATTGCCTCCGATTCTTGCTACGCTGCATCCTTCGGCTGTGCTGCGGGCGGTTACGCCGGAGGATCGAGCGGAGCAGAGGAAGATGCTGGTTGAGGACCTGCGTGAGGCGGCGCGGTTTGCGTTGAAATAGGAGGCTTGTGCGTGCGGGACTCCGGATGCGATAAAATGATGGAAGTCGGGGCGTAGCGCAGCCTGGTAGCGCATCTGCTTTGGGAGCAGAGGGTCGGGAGTTCGAATCTCTCCGCCCCGACCAATTCAACCGTACAGGATTCTGGGTGATGGGTGGATGGTCGGCGGGTGTTTTACGCTGGCTTTGCGGTGCGCGGCGTTGCGCAGATGGACGCGTAGTATGGTGGGCTATGGCGATAGCGAGTGGCGCGCGAATTGGGCATGTGCATTTGAAGGTTGCGGACCTGGACCGGGCACTGGCTTTTTATTGCGGCGTGCTTGGGTTTGAGCTGACGCAGCGGCTTGGGGATTCGGCGGCGTTTGTTGCGGCTGGTGACTATCACCACCATATTGGGTTGAATACATGGGAGAGCAGTGGGGGGCCGCCGCCGCCGCGTGGGACGACAGGGCTGTACCACCTCGCGATTGTTTACCCTACGCGCGGTGAGCTGGGCAAGGCGCTGAAAGGGCTGATCGCGCATGGCGTGCGGCTGGACGGAGCGGCGGACCATGGGGTGAGTGAGGCACTCTATCTGCGCGATCCGGACGAGAATGGGGTTGAGCTGTATTGGGATCGGCCGAAGGAGGATTGGCCGCGTGGAAGGGATGGCAGTTTGCAGATGGTGACGCTGGAGCTGGATTTGCAACGGCTGCTGGCGGCAGGGCAGGATTGGGTGGATACGGCTCCGGTGGTGGGGGAGGGGCCGGAGGATTTGGGGTGACTTAGGTGCGTCAAGACTCGAGGAAGAGGAGGGCGGTGTAGGCGGGGATGGTCTTCGTTGGATCGGGGTTGGCGGCGGATTCGGTGGAGAGGGTGGTGCCGGTTTTTGCGTCGAGGGTGGATGCTTTGAGGGTGAGGGTGTGGGTTAGTTTTTTTGCGAGGTTGTTTGGAAGGGTGAGGGTGACGGGTTCGGGGCCTTTGTTGATGAGGGCTAGCTGGGTGCGTGGGCCGTGGGTGCCGAGGTAGGCGGTGAGGTTGGCTTGGGTGGCGAGGGGGCAGGGGGCTATGGCAAAGCCGGAGAAGCGCTGGGCGAACTGCATGCCGAAGTAGGACGGGCGTGGGGCGGCGGGGGATTGAGCGGAGGTTTCGATGGGGGTGTAGAAGCCGGTGCCGCCGCCGTGGAGGTTGACTCCTACGATGCCGGCGGAGGCGATGGCGAGCATGAAGTCGGCGACCCAGAGGGCGGAGGCGAAGGTGTCGCTGACGCCAGGGCGGCCTCCGCCGTAGCAGGAGATGGCTTCGTCGAGGCGGTAGGGTGTGCCTCCGGAGGCGTGGGTGGCGGCGTGGGCTCCGGCGATGAGTTTATCTAGTTCGGGATTGTGTTTTTGGAGGAGACGATGGGCGGTCATGGTGGGATCGCTGGCGGGACCCATGCCGTAGTAGTGGGTGGTGAGGAGGGCGGCTTCGCCGTGGGTGCGACGAGCGAAGGGCTGGAGCCAGGTGTCGATGCCGTGTTCGGTTTCGGGGCCGGCGAACGGGGCGTGGGGAACGGCGGCGCGGATGGTTTTGGTCCAGTGCTGGTACTCGGCGAAGTACTGGTCGAAGTCGTAGCCTTTGGCGCGGAAGACGGGATCGTCGCCGTAGCCGTCGACCTCGTTGCCGAGGACGAAGGCGATGAGGCGCGGGCCGAGGGTGCGGGAGACAAAGGCTGCTTCGTCGACGGCGCGGGCGGGCGAGCCGGAGGCGAAGTTGAGGGTGTAGATCAGGCGCCAGTTGGTGGCGTCGAGGAAGGCGCGGAGGTTGCGGATGGCTGCGCGCGAGATGATGCCGTGTTTGTTTTTTTGGATGGAGGGATCAACGAGCGGCCACTCCCAGTAGTCCTCGATGCCGTGGCGGACGCCCTCGAGTTGTTTGGCGTCCTGCTGGCCCACGCCCTCCCATGGAGTGATGTTGCTGAGGTGGCCGCCGAGGCGGAGGACTCCGTGGGGGGAAAGATTGCGGAAGGCGGTGATGAGTGGGGTGTTCGAGGGAGAGAAGAAGTTGGGGTTGTAGATCTGGGCCATCTCGTAGCTTAGGCCGGTGAATTCGGCGGGCATGGTGGGGCCGGGGATGGAGGGGAGGGTGAGTTCGATCGCGGGCGATTGGGCGAGTGCGGGGCGGACGATGACTGTGGCGACTGCGGTGGCGGTGAGGGAGATGAATTCGCGTCGGTCCATAGTGTCTCCGTTGGTGGGGACCAGTGTACTTGGTGGCAGAATGGGTGGGCTCATGGGGTGCGATGATCGTGCTAAAATCGAGCGTTGCTCGGGGCTGGCAAAGGGCTTCCGGCGTTTCGATTTAGTTGTGGGATTTGATACTTCAGAGTCAGAGGGAATTGCATGTCCGGGCATTCAAAATGGGCAACAATCAAGCACAAGAAGGGCGCGACTGACGCCAAGCGTGGGCGCATCTTTACGCGGCTGATCAAAGAAATTACGATTGCGGCGAAGGGCGGCGGAGGCGATCCGGATGGAAATCCGCGGCTGCGAACGGCGATCCTGGCGGCTAAGGCTGAGAACATGCCTGCGGATAATATCAAGCGGGCGGTTCAGCGGGGTACGGGTGAGCTTGAGGGACTGTCGTACGAAGAGATTTTGTACGAGGGCTATGGGCCTGGCGGCGTGGCCGTGATGGTGCAGGTGTTGACGGATAATAAGAATCGCGCAGTGAGCGAGATTCGCCATGCGTTCTCAAAGAATAACGGGAACCTGGGCGAGTCGGGTTCGGTTGGATATATGTTCGCGAAGAAGGGCTTGATCGTCGTCGATAAGGCTGCGGTGAATGAAGACAAGCTGACGGAGATTGCGCTGGAGGCTGGGGCGGATGATCTGTCGGATGAAGGCGAGACGTGGGAGGTAACGACCGGACCGAAGGAGTATGACGCGGTTCTGGACGCGATCAAGGCGGCGGGCGTCAAGCCGGAGCATGCCGAGGTGACGATGATTCCTTCGACGTACCAGAAGCTGGAAGGCGCGCAGGCAAATGCGATGTTGCGGCTGCTGGATGTGCTGGAGGAGCTGGACGACACGCAGAACGTGTATACGAACTTCGATATGGATGAGGCTACGATGGCTGCGCATGCGGGTTAGGGGTGCTTCGCACCTTTCTCGACGCTGCGCGTGAAAGACTTGAAGAGAGCAAGGTTCGACGATTTGAGTTTCTAAATGTGGGATGAAGCCGCCGGAGCGCCGGCGGTTTTGTTCTGTTGGAATTGAGTTGGACCGCAATTACGAAATGGAGTGTCACTTTGCGTCGTTCGATTGGATTAGTAGGAGTTGTTCTTGCGGTGGCTATGGGTGCGGGGTTGGCGGCTGCTCAAACGAGTCAGGTAATCAATGGGACCGGCCTTCCGGTGATGCCATCGAATGCGGTGCGGGATGGGGTTACGCCTTGGAATTTTGGGGTGTTGGCGCAGGGCGGCGTGGGGGTTACGGAGGATCGTTCGAATTTTCGGTTCTTTTCGGCTGGGGTGCGGGCGGGGAAGGTGCTGACGGCTACGGCGGGAAGTGGCTTGCTGCGGGGGAACTTTGAGTATGGGGTGGAGGTGTTTCCGCTGTGGCAATCGTATACGCCCGTGATGCAGCGGCAGAGTTGTGTGCCGATTGCGGCGGGGAGTACTACGGTGCGCTGCTCAGGATATTTCAATACGGGTGGGACGTATACGGGCGTGAGTATTACGCCAGCGGTTTTGCGGTGGAACTTTGCGGGTTGGGGGCGAGTGTCGCCCTGGGTTCAGGGGGCGGGTGGCGTGGTGTGGACGAATCACAAGTATCCGGGGTTTGGTGGGCCTCCGGGATATCCGCCGGGGACGATCCTGGCGAATCCGAGTGGAAACGGATACACCTATAACAGCGCGAGTGCGGATACGAGTGTGTGGAACTTTACGCCGCAGTTTGGCGTAGGGATGCACTGGTTCCTGCGGCCGAAACGGTCGGTGGACTTTGGGGCGAATGCGATTCATGTATCGAGTGCGTCGCTGGGGGATCGCAACCCCGGGGTGAACGCAAGTGTGCAGTTTACGGTGGGATATAGCTGGTGGAAGTGACGCGATGAGTTCTGTTGGGAATGCAGATGCGGTGATTGAGTGTGTGCCGAATTTTTCGGAGGGTGTGGACGCGGCGAAGGTGTCGGCCATTGTGGCGGCGATGCGCGTGGAAGGAGTGCGGCTGCTGGATTGGTCGATGGATGGGGCACACAATCGAAGCGTGGTGACGATTGCGGGGCATCCGGCGGCGGTGATGGAATCTGCTGTGCGCGGGGTGGCGAAGGCGGCGCAGGTGATCGACCTGACGGGGCAGAGTGGAGTGCATCCGAGGATTGGGGCTGCGGATGTGGTGCCGTTTGTGCCGGTGAGCGGGTTTTCCCTGGCGCAGTGCGCGATGCTGGCGAGGCAGGCGGGGCTGGAGATCTGGCGGCGGTGCGGGGTGCCGGTTTATTTCTACGAGGCGGCAGCTACACGGCCGGACCGGATTAAGCTGGAGGATGTAAGAAGAGGCCAGTTTGAAGGTCTGCGGGATTCGGTGGGGCGGGATGCGATGCGGAGGCCGGATGTGGGAGGGCCGGAGATTCATGGGACGGCGGGTGCGACCGCAGTGGGTGCGCGGCGGTTCTTGATCGCTTACAACATCTACCTGGTAGTGCCGAAGGGCGGTGAGAACGCGCAGAGGCTGCAGGCGATGGCGCAGGCGGATATTGCGGCGGCGCGAGCTGTGGCCAAGGCAATTCGGGCTTCGGCGGGCGGGATGCACGGGGTGAAGGCGATGGGCGTGAGTGTGGACGGGCGCGCGCAGGTGAGTATGAACATTACGGATTTCCGGGCGACGCCGATGCGGCAGATCCACGCGGCGGTGCGGGAGTTGGCACGGAATCATGGAGCGATTGCGGCGGAGGGGGAGATTATAGGGCTGATCCCGCAGGAGGCTTATGAGCCGGATGCGGATTGGGCGAAGGAGGTGGCGAACTTCGATCCAGAAGAGAAGGTGCTGGAGCGGAGGCTGGATCATCCGATGGAGTGGCCGGGGAAGTGAGCCGGGTCGGGACGCCGGGGTAATTGGTCCGGAACGAGGGCACCATTCAGGAACGAGAATCGTCCAACAGGCAGGTTCCTGCTTGCCTCCGGGCTGGAATCAGGGAACAATGGACTTGATGCGGGCGGCGGATGTTTTTCGGTAGCCGCGCGAGGGCCGATTCAGGCAGGCCGACACAGAATTACACATGCTGGACTGGAGTTTGATCTTGAGTATCTTCGTTTCGTTTTCCGATGTTCGTTTCAGGTTGGGCCAGCTGGGTAAGGCTGGGCTGGCTTTGAGTGCTGGGTTGACGCTAGGGCTGGGGATGGCACCGATGGCCCAGGCGGCGCAATTGACGAACGATGCGAAGGCTTCGATTCCGTTTAACGTGCAGCAGATTATCGTGGTGGACTACAGGGCGATGCAGAACTCCTCGGCGGCGATGAGTTTGAAGGATCGCGTGCTTCCGCCGGAGCTGAAGCGGCTGGAATCTGCGCTGGTGAGTTCGGGGCTGAAGGTGGATTCGGATGCGGATGCGCTGGCATTTGCGGCGTTCCGGACGGCGAATCCGGATGGGAAGGGTGCGGAGCAGGATCATATTGTGGGGATTGCGCAGGGGCAGTTTCATACGCGCGCGATCATGGCGAATTTTTTGAAGAATAAAGTAAAGCCGCGGATTCTTCGCAATAACAGCGTGTATCCGATGGGGGCTTCGGGGCTGAGCGTGGCGTTTTTGAACCAGACTACGATGGTGTTCGGAGACAAGAATTCGGTGGATGCGGCGCTGGATTCGCGTGATGGACTGACGCGGAATTTTATGACCAGCAGCCTGATGGAAGAGATGGGTTCGGTGGAGAATCACGCCGTGTGGAGCCTTCTGGATGCAAGAGGCACGCAGACGATGATGAAGAGCGTGCTTGGCGTGGCGTCGCAACTGGCGGACTACGATACGGTGAAGAACCGAATGAAGGGTTCGCATTACACGATGGATTTTACGAATGGCGTGCGCTTTGATATGGGTGTGTCGATGTCGGATACGGTGACGGCTGCGACCTGCGCGACGCTGCTGAAGGGCGTAAAGCTGCTGCAGAAACAGCAGGGAACGGCGCTGGAAAAAGCGGCGCTGGATAATACGTCGATCGATTCGAGCTCGGGGACGCTGACGGTGGATTATTCTTCGTCGGATAGCGAATTCGCCAGCTTGTTGACGTCGCCGCTCTTTCAGTCTGTGGTGAAGTAGGTGGCTTTGCTGCTGCTGCTCGGCTAGTGGTTAGATATTGAAGGATGGCTTCGTGCATGTCTTGCGCGAAGCCTTTCGTTCGTGGGTGGATGGGCGCTAGTACTGGTCGAGATTGACGACGAACAGGGAATCATCGAAGGCGTAGGCTCTGCGTATGTTGCCGCTTCCGGCTGCGAATTGGTTGGGGTCACCGCAGGGCAAGGGAAGGGAGAGGACAAGGCCTTCGGCTTCGGGGCCGAGTCTTCGTTTCCATCCTCCGGCGATCATGTTGCATAGCTCTCCGACGGCGTCGATGACCATGATGGTGTCGTATCCTCCGTCGCTGGGTCCTAGCAGGGCGCCGGTGAGTTGCTGTGCGGAGCTCGCTGGGAATTCGAGGCTGCAGTTGGCGTCGAAGGTGCCGGAGATATTGATGCGGGCGGAGACGTCGCCGAGGATGGCGAGAGGCTCGTCCACCGCGGTGCAGTTTCTGTCGAGCATGGCGCGAAAGACTTCGCCTACGGCGTCGTCCATGTGGCGGATGCAAAGCTCTTTCGATATGGATAGGGTGTCTATCGCACACCTCCTGCGGTCCTGGGCGCGATGGAAGCTGCGCTTGTTGCCTGATGGGTGGAGCGGCGACCGGAGCTGCGCATGACAGCGGTGATCGCGGTCTTGATCTGTTCGTGGGTAAACGGCTTTGCGATGTAGCCGTCTGCGCCGGCGGCCATGGCACGACGAAGATGCGGGTCGGTGGGGTCTGAGGTGATCATGATGACGGGAGTTCGCAGGAAAGCTGGGTAGGCGGGTTTTTCGGCGAGGAACTTGAGTCCATCCATGACTGGCATATGTACGTCGCAAAAGATGAGATCGATGGTGAGACGCAGGGTGGCAGAGTTTGCGAGTTCGGCCAGACCTTGTTTGCCGTCAGCGGCGTGCAGGACATCGCTGACCCCGATTGCACAGAGGCGAAGCGTGCTCTCGACGATTTTCCGCATGACGATCGAGTCATCGATGATCAGAACTCTCATGCACTCTACTTTCCGTTTGACCGTTACAGGTTTTGTATCGGCGCGGGGAGGGAAAGCTTGAGAACAGTTGTGTCGAAGTGGAAGACGGAGAAGGTGCATCGTTGGAGGCATGAAGCTGAGTGGAAGGGCGGGTGGGATGGAGACGCGTGGTTACTATAATCAGACTGGGGTGCAGAATGCTGGAAGGCGTGAGATTTCTGTGGACGGCGACGCGGGGGTATCGGCTGCGTCCGTGGCGCAGTGAGTACCTGAAGTGGCGCGTGGAGACATTTACGGGGAAGCATGCGAGCGAGGTGAAGGCGCGGGATTTCTGGCGGCTTGCGTTGGGCGAGCGGGGCCAGATGGTGCGGTTTGTGGGGTGGCTGGGTGAGATGCGGGCGTTGGCAAAGGGTCGCAGTGCCGAGTGAGGGCTAAAGTGCATCCGAGTGTTGGAAGCGCTGCAACTGCGCGATCTTTTTAGATGGAGAGAACGATGGGGAGCTGGGTTGATCTGAAGGCGGATGACGGGCATCGTTTGGAGGCGTATGTTGCTACGCCGGAGGGAGAGGCGATTGGGGCGGTCGTGGTGGTGCAGGAGATCTTCGGGGTGAACAGCTCGATTCGCGCGGTAGTGGATGGGTATGCGCGCGAGGGCTTTGTGGCGATCGCGCCGGCCCTGTTCGATCGGCTGGAGCCTAATCTTGAGTTGGGATATGGGCCGGAAGATGTGAAGAAGGCTTTTGGGATTTATGCGACACTCGACCCGAATGTTTCGTTGGTGGATGTGGCCGCGGCTTTTCACTATGTGAAACGCGCGGGGAAGCGAACTGCGGTGGTTGGCTTCTGTTACGGCGGGTTGGTGAGTTGGGTTGCGGGCGTGCGGGGTGCAAGCCTGGATGTGCGGCCGGATTGCTGTGTGTGTTATTACCCTGGTCGGATTGGAAGGTTTTCCGCCGAAGAGCCGGCTTGCCAGGTGATGCTGCATCGCGGGTTGGAAGACGATCACGTGGGGAAGGATCAGATCGATGCGGTGCGATCGGCTCATCCAGAGGTGGAGATCTTCGAGTATGAGGGTGCGGGGCATGCGTTTGCGAATCCGGATCGGCCGAGTTATGTGGAGGGAGCTGCGAGGCTTGCGGATGAACGGACGCTGCAGTTTTTGCGGGCGAATCTGGCTTAGTAGAAACGCAACTCGTTATGGGTGTGGGCGAAACACCAGGTATTCCTTGTTGATCAGAGCGGTTGGTGTTGCTGTCTTGATCTTCAAGGGCATTCCGCTACTATGGTATTGCGATATGCTGACCGTCGCGCGACCAGGAGCTTGCCTTATGCGTTTTCGTCTCCTCCGTAATCTCCGGGCTGGGTTCTCTGGTGCCGTGATTTTGGCCGTTGTTTCACTCGGGTGCCTGGTGCAGCCGACGGAGGCGCACAGTGCCAGCGATGCGCTTCCGAACGGAACTATTACTGCACCTGCGAGGCCACTTAGGGACCTTCCGGCGACCTTTGTGACACTGGGGACAGGCGGTGGGCCTTTCATTCGGCTTGATCGCTCGGAATCGGCAAATGCCGTGGTGGTGGGGGATCAAATCTACTTGTTCGATGTTGGGTACGGTGTTCAGCGACAGATGTTGCGAGCGTCACTGCCGCTGGCGAAGGTGCGCGCCATCTTTCTTTCCCATATGCATAATGACCATAACGCCGACCTGGGGGCCGTGATCGTCCAGCGTTGGTTGCTCTATAACGGCAAGCCGATGCCGGTCATCGGCCCACCTGGTACGGTGGTTCTGGTTAACGCAATCTGCGTGGGCAATCGCGCGACCGAGGGGGCGTCGGCCACGGAGGGTGGTGCGCAGCTACCGCCGATGGGTTTGTCCGTCGTGGCGAAAGATATGGCATACGAGACGGACACACCTACGGTCGTGTATGAGGACGAGAACATCCGTGTGCTGGCGGTGATAAATACCCATTACCACTTGCCCTCGGCGCGCGACGATAGACATCTGCCGCGCTCGTATTCCTATCGCATCGAAACCGCGCACCGCGTTTTTGTTTTCACGGGAGACACAGGAGTATCTTCCAATGTGGAAAGGCTTGCGAAGGGGGCCGATGTTTTGATCAGCGAGGTGATCGATCTGACGAGCATGGAAACTTTTCTTGGAAAACTCCCGGCGGAGAAAAGGGCGGCTTTGATGAAGCACATGCGTGAGGATCATCTCACGCCGACGGAGGTCGGGGAACTGGCGGCGCGGGCTGGTGTCAAGGAGGTGGTGCTGACCCATCTTTCTCCAGGCAGGGATGGAGAGACGGATCTTTCCGGGTACACGAAGGGAATCGATACCGACTTCAAAGGGCCGGTGCATGTAGCTCGCGATACTGACCGCTGGTGATAGCAACATCTCAGAACGGACGCTGCAGTTTTTGAAGCTGAATCTGGCTTAGCGAATGAGGGCTGATGCATGGCTGGCCGACGGGGCTTCGGTGGTGGGTTGAGTTGTGGGTTGGACGTGCCGGAATGGTTATGTTTTTTGGCTTGTGTGAATTGCTGGTTTCTGCGATACGGTGCTATCCTTTATGGAGACACTACGACCCCTAAGTGAACTAGAAGATCAGGAGCAACAACTGCTGTGTTGGAATCGGTAAAGAAGACAGACATCATCGAAAAGTTTCGCACGCACGACTCGGACACGGGCAGCCCCGAGGTCCAGATTGCGCTGCTGAGTGAGCGCATTGGCGAGTTGACGGAGCACTTCAAGACGCACAAGAAGGATCATGGCTCCCGCCGTGGTCTTCTGATGCTGGTAAGCAAGCGCCGCCGTCTGCTGGACTATCTGAAGAAGTGCGACTCGGACCGTTACCGCGAGGTAATCGGCAAGCTTGGCATCCGCAAGTAGACCTCGACTGGGACAACCCCTCATCATGGACTCAGGCAGGACCCGACCCACCCCGACAGTCAACTCCACTTACGCGCAAGGCTACTTTGGGCCTTGGCGGTTGGGTTGGCTGACGGGGTGCGATGTCGCGTCCGGAAGCTTGTGCGAGGTTGCGCGAGCGGCCTGGGGCAGGATGTCTGGCGGTGGGATGACGCTGAGAACAACTTTAAACATTTACTTGCAGCTCGCCGGTGGAGTTGACTCCATTGCGGCGGAGCTGCGTGTCCGCGCGCTGTGAACGAACCGTGCGGTAACGACTTCCATAAATAGAAAAAATAGAGAAGAGGTACATATGAAGCAGGAAGTGACAGTAGAGCTTGCCGGTGGCAAGCAGATCAAATTTGAGACCGGCCGGGTTGCCAAGCAGGCATCCGGTGCCGCGTTTACCTCTAGCGGCGATAACGTAGTTTTAGCGACGGCTGTTGCATCGCCGGAACCGAAAGAGGGCATCGACTTCTTTCCGTTGACCGTGGAATATCGCGAGAATACTTACGCGGGCGGACGAATTCCTGGCGGCTTTATCAAGCGTGAAGGGCGGCCGAGTGAGAAAGAGATTTTGACCTGCCGTCAGATTGATCGTCCGATCCGGCCGCTGTTCCCGGAGACGTTCCGCAACGAGACACAGGTTGTTGCGTTTGTGTATTCGGCGGATAAGGAGAATGATCCTGATGTATTGGGGATGAATGGTGCGAGCTGCGCTTTGGCGTTGTCCGACATTCCATTCCATGGGCCGGTGGGCGCGGTGCGGATCGGGCTGATCGATGGCAACTTCATCGTGAATCCGACGTATGCGGAACGTGCGGTCAGCCTGATCAACATTATGGTCGTCGGTACGAAGGACGGCATTGTGATGGTGGAGTCGGGATCGAAGGAGTGCTCGGAAGAGCAGGTTGTCGATGCGATTGAGTTTGCGCATGTGGAGATCAAGAAGATCGTCGCGGGGATTGACGACCTGGTTGCGCGTGCGGGTAAGAAGAAGCGTGTTCCGGCTGCGGCAGAGATCGATCAGGCTTATCTCGACGAGCTTTCGGGCAGACTGGGCGCGCAGTTGAAGGATGCGCTCGATACGCAGAAGCATCCGAAGTTCGAGAGCTATGCGCTGGTGAAGGAGATCAAGGACGCGGAGAAGAAGACGCTGCCTGAGGGCGATGCTGCGGCTGCGAAGAAGTTCTCGAAGTACTATGAACTGCTGCGCGAGCAGATCTTCCGCGACCAGGTGCTGAATGAGCGGATTCGTCCGGATCATCGCGCGTTCGATCAGATCCGCGAAGTCACGGTTGAAGTTGGCGTGCTTCCTCGTGTGCATGGTTCGGCCTTGTTTACGCGTGGTGAGACGCAGGCGCTGGTAACTGCGACACTAGGGACTACCGATGATTCGCAGCGGATGGAGAGCTACGAAGGCGAACAGAAGCGGCGCTTTATGCTGCACTATAACTTCCCGCCGTTCTCGGTTGGTGAAGTTGGCCGCATGGGCGGCGTTGGGCGGCGCGAGATTGGGCATGGTGCGCTGGCTTGGCGTGCTATCGAAGCGGTGCTGCCGGCGGAAGAAGATTCGCCGTATGTGCTGCGGGTTGTGTCGGACATTCTCGAGTCGAATGGATCGTCGTCGATGGCTACGGTGTGCGGCGCTTCGCTGGCACTGATGCAGGCGGGTATACCGCTGAAGGGTTCGGTTGCCGGTGTGGCGATGGGGCTGGTGAAGGAAGGCGAGAACTATGCCGTTCTCTCCGACATAGCCGGTGCGGAAGATCACTACGGCGACATGGACTTCAAGGTGGCCGGGACGCGCAAGGGCATTACGGCGCTGCAGATGGACATCAAAATCATGGGCATAACGCCGCAGATCATGCGCGAGGCGATGGCGCAGGCCAAGGTCGGCCGGCTGCATCTGCTGGACATTATGGATGCGACCATCGGCAAGGCGAATGAAGAGAAGTCGCAGTTTGCACCGCGCATTCATACGATCATGATTCCGACGGATAAGATTCGCGACTTGATTGGCCCCGGAGGCAAGGTGATCCGTGGGATCATCGACGCGACCGGCGTGAAGATCGATGTGGACGATACGGGACGGGTGAATGTGGCTTCGAGCGATGCCGATGGACTGGCGCGCGCGATCCAGATGATCTCGGACATTACGGCGGTGCCGGAGATCGGCAAGACGTACCTGGGCAAGGTGGTTCGGATTGCGGAGTTCGGCGCGTTTGTCGAGATATTCCCGGGTACGGATGGATTGCTGCATGTATCGGAGATTGCTGAGCATCGTGTTGCTGATGTGAAGGACGAACTTCGCGAGGGCGACCAGATTCTGGTGAAGGTGCTCTCGATGGAAGGCAACCGCATCAAGCTTTCGCGCAAGGCTGTGCTGCGCGAGCAGAGAGCGAAGCTGGGTCTGCCGGAGGCTGGCGACGGCGGCGGGCAGCAGGGCTCGGCCTATCCTGCTCCGCGCGACGGCGATGATGCGGAAGATGGCGACGAGACCGTGGTGCTCGAGGGCGGCGCGGACTTTGATGCCGATGATTCCGATCCTGATTCGGATTCCGATGAGCCCAACTTCAATCGTGCAGAGGGCGTACCTGTCCCGGCTGGTGCAGGTGGAGGACGTGGCCCTGGAGGTCCTGGGGGCTCGCGTGGTCCTGGTGGCGCGGGCGGCGATCGGCGTCCTGGTGGACGACGTCGTCGTAGCGGTGGTGGCGGTGGCGGACGTGGTCCTGGCGGGCCGGGTCGTCCCGGCGGTGGAGCACCGCAGGGCGGAAATCGCTAGTTGAGATGGATGAATGGAAGAGGCCCGGCGCGACTTGCGTCGGGCTTTTTCTTGGTCTGTGGAGGACGAAGCGAGATGGTGAGAAGTTTGGTGCCGCGAGTCTCGGTATAGGTGATTCTTGTGGAGAATGAAGCTGTGGAAGAGCGCGGGATTTCGGTTTGGCTGACGATCGGGTTCGTTGCGCTGGCGCTTCTGCTTGGGCCGGTTGCGTCGTATGTGGCTGATCCATTCGCGGCGGCGGTGCAGTGGCAGGTGCTTGCGGGTGGCGCGGTGGCATCTGGGGCCGCGGGGGGTGGATTGTTGGTGGTGGAGGCGCTGCGTGGTCGGCGCTTACTGGACGCGCGGAGATTCGCAGCGGTGGGTTTGCTGGCGCTGCCCTTGCTTTTGGAACAGATATTTCATGCGGGTCTGGGGCATCGCGTGGGTTTCGAAGGGACGAGATGGGGAGTGGTGCTGTTGATCGCTGTGGCTGCTCCTCTGTGGCTTGGGCTGCTCTCGGCGCTGCAGATGATAGCGGGTGAGGTGCCGCGTGTTGTGGTTGGGGCGAGCATTGCGGGGGTCGGAGCTGTGCTGCTGGTGATCCCGACGGATGCGTATGCGGTCGTTTGGGGGCAGGTGCCGATGTTGGCGGTACGGCTTTTGATGGGGATTCTTACCGTGTATGCGTGGTGGTTTGCGCGGGAGAGACTGAGTGTCTCTGATGTGTTGCCGGCTGCGGGAGCGCTTCTGTTGATGAATGGGTTGGTGAGTGCGGGCTCTTCCTTGCTGGTGGAACGTGCTGGCTGGCAACCTGTGTATTGGCGTGAAGCTGCGGGGCTGCTACTGGTGCAGGCTGGACTGATGGCGGCTTCGTACTGGCTTTGGATTTATCTTTTGGTGCGGATGCGGTTGAGTGGATTTTGCATGCACCCGCTGGCGGCGTGGGTGGCTGGGCTCGGGGTTGGACTGGTGGGGGCGCGGTTTGGCGCGTGGAGGTTGGACGTGGCTGCGGTGATTGCTGTTGCAGCGGTTGGGGTGGGCGTAAAGGCGCGGAACTTAGATGAACGGGCGACCGTGTTGGGACTTCGCGGTACGTGACGATATACTGTGGGGAAAGATGGCTGCTTCAATGTATATCGTGGTGGAGGGCGAAGACCCTGGGTTCGATATCTTCGTCAATGGGCGGGCGATGGCGCGGCATGAAGATGCGCTGGAGCGAGTGGCGCTGCAGTTGGGCGTGAAGCCGTTGATCGAATTTTTTTCTGCGGACGAGAATTCGATGTCGCTGCTGATTGAAGAGGGCGCGGGCAATCCTGAGTTGATGCGTCGGCTGCCGCCGCCGCAGTGGTATGGTGCCGAGGATGGTCTGGCTACGGTGCAGGCGTTGATCATGGCTTTACGGGATGATCCACAGCAGCTTGGGACCGAAGGGCCGCAGGTGCTGGCGGAGCTTGAGGAGTATGCACGGGTGCTGGAAAAGACGATGCGGGCGGGGTTGCGGTGGCACCTGGCTGTGAGCTGGCGTTAAGCGACGCGGGGTGACGTTGCGGGTTGGTGCGCGTCGGTCAGGTGAGGTATGTGATGCGATCTGATGCGAGAGTTCATGCGGTGTTGGTGTGTCTGTTTGTTGGGCTGGTGTGCGGATGGTCGCCCAGGGTGAGCGTGAGCGCGGCCGGTCATGGCGACGCGATGGCTGGGCATATGGATATGACGGCGCTTCGGCCGTTGCAGCCGGGTGACAAGGAACGTGCGGCGGCGATTGTGGTTGCGGCGCGGAAGGCGGCCGATTCATATAAGGACTACCGAAAGGCGCTGGGCGATGGGTACGAGATTTTTCTGCCTGAGGTGAAGCAGAATATCTATCACTTCACGAATAACTCGCGGGCATACCGGAATACCATGGACTTTGATCCGGGCAGGCCGACGTCGCTGTTGTATGAGAAGGTGGCGGCGGGGTACAAGCTGGTGGGTGTGATGTATACCGCGCCGTATGAGGTCTCAGAAGACGAGCTGAATCGGAGGGTTCCGCTGTCGATTGCGCGGTGGCATCTGCATACGAATCTTTGTCTGCCGCCAGGGGCCGACGGGGACGAGGGGGATTTGGTTAAGGACAAATCGAAGTTCGGGCTGCTGGGTGCGATTACTACGGCGACTGCTTGCCGCGCGGCGGGTGGGAAGTTCATGCATCATGTGTTTGGGTGGATGGTGCACGTGTATCCGTACGAGACGGACCCGAAGAAGGTGTGGGCGTCAGGGATGGACGATGAGCATGGGATGCAGCATGAGGCTATGCCGGCGGGGATGCCGATGTGATTGTTAGTCGAGGGCGGCGAAGAGGTTGGTTAGGTCTACGTAGATTTCGGTGTCGGGGATGGTGAGGCGGTCGGTGGTGAGCTTGAATAGACCGTCGCTGGCGTAGATGTAGGCGACGCGGTCTTTGGGGTCTAGCAGCCAGAGATTGGATACGCCCATGCGGGCGTAGTCTTCCATGACGCAGGCGGCGCGTGGCAGGCGGTCTTCGGGGGAGAGGATTTCGACGCAGAGTAGAGGTGGGGTAAGCGTGACTTGCTCTCGGGGAGCATCGCGGCTGATGAGGCAGATGTCGGCAATGCGCACGCGACCTGAAGTTACGCGGATTCTCTGTTCGACCAGCGTGGAGACATTCCAGACTTTTTCGTTATTGCCGAACCAGCCGGTCAAGATGGCCTGCAAACGTGCGTGCTCTCGTTCGCCCAAGTTGCGCTCCTGGATGTCGCCGTCCACGTAGTCGCAGTCTGGGTGATAGCTGGTGGCCAGGTACTCTTCGATAGAGATGAGAGCGGGTGCGGTCGCCATGGATGTACCTCTCTCTTTCAGTATGCTCCTGAATGGCGGGTTTGCGGCTATTTTTTGGTTGTGGTGTCGGCGGCGCGGCGGCCGAAGACGTCGCCCATGCGGCGGATCTGGGCGCCTACGCCGCGGAGTTTTTCTTCGAAGTTTTCGTAGCCGCGGTCAAGGTGATAGACGCGGTCCAGGATGGTTTCGCCATCGGCGACCAGGGCAGCGAGGACGAGCGAGGCGGAGGCGCGGAGGTCGGAGCACATGACGGCGGCGGACTCAAGCTTGCTGGCTCCGCGGACAGTGGCAGTGCGGCCCTGGACGGTGATGTTTGCGCCCATGCGATTGAGTTCCTGCACATGCATGAAGCGGTTTTCGAAGATGTTTTCGGTGACGGTAGTGGTGCCTTCGGCCTGGGTGGCGAGGGCCATGTACTGGGCCTGCATGTCGGTGGGGAAGCCGGGGTACTCTTCGGTGGAGATGTCCGCGGCTTTGAGCTTGCCGCCTGAGCGGACGCGGACGTTCTCTTTGCCGACCTCGATGCGGATGCCGCACTCTTCGAGCTTGGCGATGAGCGCGCCGAGATGGGCTGGGTTGCAGCAGTCGACGTTGAGGTCGCCGCCGGTGATGGCTCCGGCCATGAGGAAGGTTCCGGCTTCAATTCGGTCGGGGTTGATGCGATAGCGTGCGCCGTGGAGTTTGGCTACGCCCTGGACCTTGATGGTGGAGGTGCCTGCGCCTTCGATCTTCGCGCCCATGGCGATGAGTAGCGCGGCGAGGTCGGTGACTTCGGGCTCGCGGGCGCAGTTCTCGAAGATGGTTTCTCCGTCGGCCAGCGTTGCGGCCATCAGGAGGTCTTCCGTCCCGGTGACGGTGATCTTGTCGAAGACGATGTGTGCGCCTTTCAGGCGGGCCGTTCCGTTATTGGGAGTTCGGGCTTCGAGGTAGCCGTGGTCGTGGGTGATGGTGGCGCCCATGGCTTCCAGGCCCTTGATGTGCAGGTCGATGGGACGGCCGCCGATGGCGCAGCCGCCGGGCATGGCGACGCGGGCGATGCCGGTGCGGGCGATGAGCGGACCAAGGACGAGCGAGCTGGCGCGCATGGTCTTGACGATCTCGTACTTGGCGACGGGATCGGAGAGGATGCCGCACTTGATGCGGGTGCGATGCTGGGCGCGGCCGTAGCCGAGTTCGACCTCGGCGCCCATGGAGACGAGGAGTTTGCGCTCGGTCTCGATGTCGCGGACCTGGGGGATGTTTTCGAGGATGACTTCATCTTCGGTGAGGATGGCGGCGGCCATGCAGGGAAGCGCAGAGTTTTTCGCGCCGGAGACTTTGATGGTGCCGAGGAGTGGGTTTCCTCCGCGTACTACGAACTTGTCCATCGCTCCAGTTTACGGGGAATTGCGGTGGAGATGGGGTGCCAGCAAAGGTACGTGATGACCCGAGCCTCAGCGGTCCAGGGCGAAGGCGATGAGAGAGTCACCCCGATTATCCGGGTGATCAGCGTGGCCGCCGGCGGCAATGACGATGTACTGGCGGCCGTCGAGGGTGTAGGTCATGGGTGTGGATTGGGCGGGGACGGGAAGCTGGGCGCGCCAGAGCTCGGCACCAGAGGCGGCGTCGAAGGCGCGCAGGTAAGGATCTTCCGCGGCGGCGGTGAATACAATGCCGGATGCGGTGACGATGGGTCCACCGAAGTTGAGTGCGCCGGTATGCTGGCCGGGAATCTTTGAGCCAAGAGGGGACTGCCAGAGCTTAGTGCCGGTGTTGAGGTTGATGGCTGAGATGGCTCCCCAGGGCGGGGGGACGCAGGGGTTGCCGTCGTGATCGACGAGGATGGATCGCTCAACGAGGTAAGGAGCTTTGCGCTGCTCGCCTATGTCGTATCCGAAGTGGGTCAGTTGTGGAGGGTCCGTGTGGCGGGAGATTGGAATGATGACGAGCATGAGGCCGGCTGTGAGGGCGAGAATGAATGGCGATGGGATGAGGGTGCGTCGACGAAGTGCGGCGAAGATAAGTCCAGAGGCAAGGACTATGCCAGCGGCGATGCCCCAGTTTGCCCAATCAAAGAAGGCGCCGCGCAGGATGCGGATGACTCCTTCGGGGCCGTAGCGTGATATTAGGCGGACTTTGAAGGCGACGCGGTTGGTGTTGGCGTAGAGGATGCCGGTGGACGGATCGAGCGCGGCTGAACCCCAGTTGACGCCGCCGAGGTTGCCGGGGAATAGTATGCTTCCGCGTGTGCTGGGAGGGGTGTAGATGCCTTCGTAGCGCAGGCCGGCCATCTGGGCCTGGCAGAATTGCTTGTTGGAGGAAGAACGCTGCCAGGTTTGCGCGGGATCGCGTTCGGCAAGGTTGAACGATGACAGGGCGGCGAGTGGTTGAAAGGGTTGCGTGGCGGATGTCTGCTCTCCGCGAACATCCGTCTGGGGTACAGGCACTTCTTCTAAAGGGTAGAGGGGGTGGCCGGTGCGACGATCCAGAACGAAGACCAGGCCCATCTTGGTGGTGATGGCGACGGCGGGTGTGCTACCTCGGAAGGTGAAGAGTAGAGGTTGGGCAGGGATGTCGTAGTCCCAGAGATCATGATGAACTGCCTGAAACGCCCAGACTTTTTTGCCGGTGGAGGCGTTGAGGGCGACGATGGAATCTGCGTCGCGGTTGTCGCCCGGGCGCATGCCTCCGTAGTAGTCGGGTGCGGCGCTGCTGGTGGGGAGATAGATGAGGTTGAGTGCGGGATCGGCAGAGATGGTGGACCATGTGTTGGCTGCGCCGGTAGGGATGGCCTGGGCGCGGGCCCACGGAATTGGATCCCAGGTCCAGAGCTGTTTGCCAGTGCGGGTGTCGAAGGCGCGAACGATTCCGGAACCGGAATCGACGAACTGATCATCGCCGATCATGGAGCCGACTACGACTGTATTGCCGATGACGGCGGGCGGCGAGGTGACGCGGTAGACGGCCTGGGGGGCAACACCACGAGTGAGGTCAACCTCCCCTGCATCTCCGAAGTCGCTGCACGGTTTTCCGGTGGCGGCGTCGAGTGCCATCAACCGGCCATCGATTGTGCCGAGGAAGATGCGTTGCTCGCACGAATAAGGTGATGATCCTTCCGTCGACGTCCAGAGTGCAACGCCACGGGATGTAAGGATGTCTCCGAGAATGACTTCTTTGAGGTGAGGGTCGTAGGCCCAGCGTTGTTGCCCCGTTCGGGCGTCGATGGCGAAGACTACGTCGAATGGCGAGGTGAAGTAAAGTGTGTTGCCGGAGAGGATGGGTGTGGCTTCAAAGGATGCGTCGTTGAAGCCGGAGCGATGTTGATCGAGCGCGTGGGTGTGGAACGTCCAGGCGGGGTGCAGGTGAGAGAGGTTCTCGCGCGTTATTTGAGCGGAGGTGGAGTAGCGCGTGCCTCCGGAGTCGCCACCGTAGGTGGGCCAACCCTGCGCGGGGAGTTGCGATTGAAGTGTAGGAAGGACTAGAAGCAATGCTGCTACGAGTTTGCTAAAACGCATTAGGCGATCATAGCCAATTCGCGACAGTTGAGGTGAGGCAGATAGCTAGAGTTCGAGGCGGGAGTCGTCGATCGCGAGGCGCACATTGCCGTCGGACTTGGTGAGACGGCGGACGGCTTCCATCTTGTCGACGTTGGCCTTGAGCATGACGACGGCGATGGGGATGGACTTACCGGCTGACTTGATGGTGCGGATGGCGGTATCGCGGTCGATGTTGCAGACGCGCATGAGGACGCGGATGCCGCGCTCGACCAGCTTGGCGTTCTTCATGTGCACGTTGACCATGAGATTGTCGTAGACGTAGCCGAGGCGAGTCATGGCCCCGGTGGTGATCATGTTAAGCATCATCTTCTGGGCCGTGCCAGCCTTCATACGGGTGGAGCCGGAGACGACTTCAGGACCGACTTCGGCGACGATGGTGGTGTCGGCGACGCGGGCCAGGGGAGTGTTGTAGTTGCAGGTGATGGCTGCGGTCATGGCTCCGCGGGCTCGGGCGTACTCGACTGCGCCGACTACGTAGGGCGTGGAGCCTGAGGCGGAGACGCCGATGACGATGTCTTTGCGGGTGGGACGGCGGCGGGCGATGTCACGCTGGCCTAGTTCGGGAGAATCTTCGTTGACGTCGGAGGCGGAAGCGAGGGCTTTGGGGCCTCCGGCCATGATGTACTGCACCTGAGACGGCAGGGTGGAGTAGCTGGGGGGGCACTCGGAGGAGTCGAGCGAGGCGATGCGACCTGAGGATCCGGCACCGACGTAGATGAGACGGCCGCCATCGCGCAGGCAGCGGGCGACGATGTCGATGACGACTGCGATCTCAGGGAGCGCCTTCTTGACTGCGGCGGCGATTTTTGCATCTTCATGGTTGATGATGCGGGCGATCTCGAGCGCAGACTTGGTATCGAAGCCCTCCGATGCGGCGTTCGAGGTTTCGGTAGTTTTGATGTCGGTATTTGTCTGCTCATCGCGGGAGCGAGAGGGGGCTGGCTGTTCGAGCATTGTGAGTGTGGCCATAAAGTTCCGACGCCTAGTTGGACGCTGCAGGGTCTTTGCAGGTTTTCTGAAGTGGGAGCAGCCCAAAGCTCTGCAATTTTCAGCATACTCCCGATGGGCTGCCAAGGAAACAATAAAGTTGAGCAGTGTTGGGCACGGTGAGACGTAAAGGCTTCTACGGAAAAGCCGGCGCGATGCTAATCATGCGCGTTGGGATGTACGATGAAGGAGATAAGTTGTGCAGCGGGGGAAGGGTTGGCGACACGGCGGGTTGACGCTGTGGGCTGGGTGCGGCGCTTCTTCGAATTGGAAGGCAGGGTGTGTGGACGAGCAGCAGGTAGTGGAAGAAGCTCCGGAAGCGAAGGACATGTTGAGCACAGAGACGGCGGGGCAGGGTGGCAGCGGTGCCGCACCTGCTCGCGGCAGCGCGGTGCGTTCGTGGGTGCGAGACCTGGTTGGGGCGATTGCGATTACGGCATTCATATTTCTTTTTTTGTACCAGCCCGTGCGTGTGGAAGGCCCGAGTATGCAGCCGGGGCTTCAGGATGACGACAGGCTTTTCATCAATAAAATTGCGTATCGGATGGGCGAGATTCATCGGGGCGATGTGGTGGTGTTTCAATACCCGCGGGACCACACGAAGAGCTACATCAAGCGAGTGATTGCGCTGCCTGGGGATCGGCTGAGGATCGAGGACGGGACCGTATATGTGAATGGTTCTCAACTGATGGAGCCGTATGTGCCGAATCGCTACAGCGACGACAGGTCTGAGGCAGAGATTATACTACCGACGCATGAGTACTTTGTGATGGGGGACCATCGCTCGATCTCGAGCGATAGCCGGGAGTTCGGGCCGGTGGATCGGGGGCTGATCTACGGAAAGGCTGTGTTTGTTTATTGGCCGCTGGAGCAGGTTGGGGTGGTTCGGTAGGGCAGCAAGTAGGGAACTGTGGGTCGGAGACAGTTTCAGTTCGGTTGGAAGAAAATTAAAGCGCCCACATCGTGTTGATATGGGCGCTCGGTTGTTGAGTAAGTTATGCTGCTGAGTTCGCGACGATCTGGGCGAAAGAGGCGGGCTCGAGGCTGGCGCCGCCGACCAGTGCGCCGTCGATGTCTTCGAGGCAGCAAAGGCTCTGGGTGTTGTCGGGCTTGACGGAGCCGCCGTAGAGGATACGGGTGCTGGCAGCGAGGGCAGGGGAGAGGGATTTGGCGATCTGGGCGCGGATGATCTTGTGCGCGTCCGAGGCCATCTCGGGCGTGGCGGTGCGGCCGGTGCCGATGGCCCAGACGGGCTCATAGGCGATGACGAGAGGTGTGGCGATGGCTGGGTCGATTCCTTCGAGAGCGATGGACGTCTGGCGCTCGAGGACTTCCTGGGTCTGGTCGGATTCGCGCTCGGCGAGCTGCTCGCCTACGCAGACGATGGGGATCAGGCCATGGGCGAGGGCCGCTTTGAGCTTGAGGTTGACGCTCTCGTCGGTCTCGTTGAAGTACTGGCGGCGTTCGCTGTGGCCGATGAGGACGTGGGTGACGCCGAGGGCCTTGAGCTGGAGCGGCGAGGTCTCGCCGGTGTAGGCGCCTTGATCGTGCCAGTGCATGTTCTGCGCGGCTACGTGGATGGGGTTGTTGCGGGCGGCGTCGACTACGGTGGGAAGAAGCGTGGGGGATGCGGAGAGGACGATCTCGGCGTGCTTCGCATTGGCGATGAGCGGGATGAAGGCCTTGGTGAAGGCGAGGGCTTCTTCGGGGGTCTTGTACATCTTCCAGTTGGCGGCGATGAGTTTCTTGCGTGACATAGGTTGGTCTTTCCTCGTAGAGATTTCGGTTAGCGGAGTATTTGGTGGTGATGCGGAATCTAGCGCGGGCCTTCAGCCCGCAAAATGCTCGGAGGTCGCTAGCCTGGGGCGTTGCCCCAGGCTAGATTAGCGCGGACCTTTGGTCCGCAGGGCGAAATCAAAGGCGATAGCCGATGGGTAGCGATTACTTGTCGGTGAGGGCGGCTACGCCGGGGAGGGTTTTGCCTTCGAGGAACTCGAGGGATGCGCCGCCGCCGGTGGAGATGTGGGAGATGCGGGAGGAGACGCCGGCCTGGTGGACTGCGGCGACTGAGTCTCCGCCGCCGACTACGGTGGTGGCTTCTTCGTTAGCTGCGACGAGCTCGGCGATGGCATTGGTGCCGTGGGCGAAGGGGGCCAGCTCGAAGACGCCCATGGGGCCGTTCCAGAGGATGGTGCGGGCTTCGGCGATCTCGGCGGCAAAGAGGTCGACGGTGGCGGGACCGATGTCGAGAGCCATGAGGTCTTCGGGAAATGCGCCGTCGCCGGATACGGTCTGGGTCTTGGCTTTGGCGTCGAACTTGTCGGCGAGGACGTGGTCGATGGGTAGCAGGAGCTTTACGTTTTTCTGTTTGGCTTTGTCGAGCGCGGCTTTGGCTACGTCGATCTTGTCGGTCTCGACGAGGGATTTGCCGGTGGCCTGGCCGAGGGCGTTGAGGAAGGTGTAGGCCATGCCGCCGCCGATGAGCAGCGTGTCGGCCTTGTCGAGCAGGTTGTCGATGACGTCGATCTTGCCGGAGATCTTGGAGCCGCCGATGATGGCTACGAAGGGGCGGTCGGGTTCGGTGAGGACCTTGCCGAGGAAGTTTAGTTCCTTTTCCATGAGCAGGCCGGCGGCGGATTGCGCGACGTGATGGGTGATGCCTTCGGTGGAGGCATGGGCGCGGTGGGCGCTGCCGAAGGCGTCGTTGACGTAGATGTCGCAGAGGCCGGCGAGCTGTTTGGCGAAGGCTGGATCGTTGGCTTCTTCTTCGGCGTGGAAGCGGAGATTTTCGAGCAGGAGGGTCTGGCCGGATTCGAGCTGGCGCGACATCTCGAGTGCGACTTCGCCGATGCAGTCGGGGGAGAAGGCCACGTTCTCATCGGAGTCGAGGAGGTGATCGAGCAGGAGGCGCAGGCGGGCGACGAGCGGGCGGAGGCTCATGGACTCGACGGGCTTGCCCTTGGGGCGGCCGAGGTGCGAGCAGAGGATGACCTTGGCCTTGTGGCGGAGGGCGTACTCGATGGTGGGGAGCGTCTCGCGGATGCGGGTGTCGTCTGTGATGACGCCGTCCTTCAGGGGTACGTTGAAGTCGACGCGAATGAGCACACGTTTGTGAGCGAGGTCCAGATCCCGGATCGAAAGTTTTGGCATGAGGTAAGGATAAGTTTTTTTGGGCGGGATGGGAAATGGGGCGGTGTTAATTGTGCAGTGGGGACTAACGACGGAGATTCTGGACTGCGTCCAGAATGACGATTTACAGGAGGACGAGGGCGGGCAGGAGGTGCGAACGGCAGGAGGCGCGAAGAACTATACTTGTGTATGGCTACTGTGCTCCCTACTACACTTGGCGCTTTGCGCGCCAGCGAATACACACCGGCTCGGGTCGGGCGGTCGGTGAAGGATGAACTGCGAGAGAATCTGATCGCGCGGCTGCGGGCGAATGGTGCGCGTGGTGAGGCTGCGGGGCCTTTGTTTCCGGGGATTGTGGGGTATGAGGATACGGTGGTTCCGCAGCTGGTGAATGCGCTGCTGTCGAAGCATAACTTTATTCTGCTGGGGCTGCGGGGGCAGGCGAAGTCACGGATACTGCGGGCGCTGACTACGCTGCTGGATGCGCACGCGCCGTATGTGGCGGGGTCAGAGTTGCGGGACAATCCGTATGCGCCGATCTCGAAGTTTTCGCGCGACCTGATTGCGAAGCTGGGGGATGAGACGCCGATTGCGTGGATGACGCCAGAGGATCGCTATGTGGAGAAGCTGGCTACGCCGGATGTTACGGTGGCGGATTTGGTGGGTGATATCGATCCGATTAAGGCGGCGCGATCGAATCAGGATCTGGGGTCGGAGTTGACGATGCACTATGGGCTGCTGCCGAGGGCGAATCGCGGGATCTTCGCGATCAATGAGATTCCTGATCTTGCGGGGAAGATACAGGTCGCGCTGTTCAACATCATGCAGGAGGGTGATGTGCAGATCAAAGGGTATCCGGTGCGGCTGCCGCTGGATGTAGCGATTGTGTTTTCGGCGAACCCGGAGGACTACACGGCGCGAGGGAAGATCGTTACGCCGCTGAAGGATCGTATCGGCTCAGAGATTCGGACGCATTATCCGGAGAGCGTGGAAGAGGGAATTGCGATTACCGCGCAGGAGGCGTGGACTGCGCGGGCGAGTGAAGGACGCATTGAGATTCCGCACTATGTGCGACAGATTGTGGAGCAGATTGCGTTTTCGGCGCGTGAGGATAAGAAGGTGGACAAGCGCTCGGGTGTGTCGCAGCGGCTGCCGATTACTACGATGGAGCTGGTGGTCTCGAACGCGGAGCGGAGGGCGCTGCTGCATGGCGAGGAGCTGGTGGTGGCTCGAGTGGGCGACATCTATGCGGCGCTGCCGGGGATTACGGGCAAGATCGAGCTGGAGTATGAAGGCGAGATGCGCGGCGCGGATACGGTGGTGCGAGAGATTATTCGTACGGCGGTGGCGCAGGTGTTCGATCTTTATTTTGGGAAGACGAATACGCACCAGATTGAGCAGTGGTTCAACCTGGGCGGGACGGTGCAGTTGAACGATGCGCAGCCTTCGGCGGCTTCGTTGAAAGAGCTGGAGCAGATTCAGGGGTTGATTGAGAAGCTCGCTCCGCTGAAGATTACGGAGAAGACGCAGGCGGAGATTGCTGTTTCAGGCGCGGAGTTTTTGCTGGAAGGGATGTATGCGCATAAACGGTTGAGTCGGAGTGAGGAGCGCAGCTTTACGGCGGGTGAGAAGAAGTCGCGGAACGATCAGGCGAGCCAGTATGCGGAGAAGATGCGGGAGCGTGAGGGTGAGCGGGATGAGTTTGCGAAATCGCGTACGCGTAGGGGCTTCAACTAAGCTCCGATAGGCGTATTCATAATTTTGATATTGATGGAATAGTCTATTTGTTTTGCTTATGGTAGTTGTATGAGCGAAAATCAGATTAAAGCTGTGTTCGATGCTACCGCTTCTACATATGATCGCGACCGATCGTTGTTGATTCCTGGCTGCGATGCGTTCTATTGTTGGGCTGTTGACCTGATTCCGCGAGCGGCTAAGACGATTCTTGATCTCGGTGCCGGTTCGGGGTTGCTGAGTGTTCTGGTGCGGAACCGGTTTCCGCATGCGCATATTCATCTTGTAGATTTCTCCGGAGCGATGCTGGATCTGGCGCGGGAGCGGATGAGTGGCGATGCCAATGTGACATTTCATCAGGCGGATTATCTGGTGGATGCGTTGCCACAGGAAATGTGTGCGGTGGTGTCTTCGTTGTCGATTCATCATCTGAAGGATGAAGGCAAGCGGGAGATCTTTCGCAGGGTGTATGGAGTATTGAAGCCGAATGGTGTGTTCGTAAATGCGGAACAGGTTGCTGGGCCCACGGGGGAGCTGGATGCGCGGTACAAGGCATGGTGGCTGACGGAGGTGCGGGCTGCGGGTGCGAGTGAGCAGCAGGTTGCGGAGTCGCTGTATCGGCAGGAGCAGGATCGCTGCTCGCCGGTGGAGAGCCAGCTTGCGTGGATGCGGGAGGTGGGTTTTGTAGATGCGGATTGCTGGTATAAAGAGGGGCGGTTCGCGGTGATGGCTGGTAGTAAAGGATAGTCTGCGAAGAATTTCTCGGAGACGAAGTTTGCGCATCGAATGTTGAAAGACAGTCCTTCATGTGACTCTCTCAATTCCAATTTTGAAGAATGAGGAAGACGATGCGTCGATCTATTTTGCTTGTTGCTCTTGTAGCACTATCTGCCAGTCTGGCGCAGGGCCAGGTTTCGGTCTATCTCACGTCTTCGACGGCCCGGCTCTCGGGGGTCGAGACCGGAGACGTACAATCGGGCGGGAGTCATCACGAGCAGTATGCGGACTTCTGGGCATCTGGAGTGGGCGGCGGCGTGACGTTTAATTTCCTTTCCGGGCCGGTGAAGCTGGGCATCGATCTGCGTGGCTCGACGCGGCCGGGAACTGCTGGCGCGGATACGGCTTTTGCAGGCTTCAAGGTTGGGTTCAATCCTCCGGTCATTCCACTGAAACCTTATATCCAGGCTTCGGGCGGGTATGTGGGGACGCGCACTGTGAATGTTTCGACCGTATCGAGCGGAGGAAGTAGTAGCGCGACGGTCGGAGGGACGTTTACGAATCGGTATGCTGCGTGGGAGATTGTGGGCGGGGTGGATTATCGGCTGGCGAAGCTTGTGGATCTGCGGCTGATTGAGGTTGGCGGAGGGAAGGGATCGGACATCTTCGGGGGTCTGTCTAGTGCGCCGGGTATCTCGTTGTTCACCATCAACTCCGGGCTTGTGGTGCACTTTTAATGCGAAGGCCGAATCCCATTGGAATGAATCGCTGAGACTGATGGCTCCGTCTAAGATGGTAGTGGGGGCGGCGGATGAAGCGGGTTCGGTATACGAAGTTTACGGGGGATCTGGCTTCTTCATTCGGGTTAGAAGACTTGATGGAGGCGCTCGGAGATTTTTTCCTGGATTCGGGCTATCAGGATCCTTACTCGCCGTTCGACGAGCAGACCGATCAGACGATGGAGAACCTGCGCGAGGCGATCAAGCAGGCGCTTGAATCAGGCGAGTTGTTCGATGAGGAGTCGCAGGCGAAGTTCGATGAACTTTCTGCGGACCAGGTTGAGGAGCTAGTCGACCAGATTATCCAGAAGATGCAGGAGCAGAACTTCATCAACGCTGAGCAGCCGCAGGAGGGGCAGGGGCAGCAGGGCGATGGGGAGGGCGATGCTCGTTTTGAAGTGACGGATAAGAGCATGGACTTTCTGGGGTACAAGGCTCTGCGGGAGTTGATGGGGCCGTTGGGGCGGTCGAATTTAGGGCGGCACGATACGCGGCATGAGGCTGCTGGTGTGGAGACGAATGGCAGCTCGAAGCTGTATGAATTTGGCGATACGCTAAATTTGGATATTACGGCTACGTTGAGCTCTGTGTTTGCGCGGGAGGGAATTCGAACCGCGGTCGAGGGTGAAGAACGTGCGCCGCTGAATGTGGAGTATTCGGATATTCATGTGCATCAGTCGGACTACCAGTCGTCGTGCGCGACGGTGGTGATGCTGGATTGTTCGCACTCGATGATTCTCTACGGAGAGGATCGGTTTACTCCGGCGAAGCGGGTGGCGATGGCGCTTGGGCATCTGATACGGACGCAGTTTCCGGGGGATACGCTCAACGTGGTGCTGTTTCATGATTCGGCGGAAGAGATTCCGTTGAGCCAGTTGCCGCGGGTGAAGGTGGGGCCGCATTACACGAATACGCGGGAAGGGCTGCGGATGGCGCAGCGGATTCTGGCGCGGCAGACGAAGGACATGAAGCAAATTGTGATGATTACCGATGGCAAACCAAGCGCACTGACGCTGCCGGATGGACGCATCTACAAGAATGCCTTCGGGCTGGATCCTCTGGTGATCGCCGAGACGCTCGAAGAGGTGAGCCGGTGCAAACGGTCGAACATCATGATCAATACATTCATGCTGGCGCAGGACTTTGCGCTGATGCAGTTTGTGCAGACGGTGAGTAAGATGTGCCAGGGGAAGGCCTATTTCACTACGCCGCAGACGCTGGGGAATTATTTATTGATGGATTTTATGTCGCGGCGGATGAAGACGGTGCATTGAGCTGAGCGAAGCTTAAATCGCGAATGAGGTGTTGTCGGCAGCCCATTCACCGCTCGCTATAATCCGGTCATGGAAGAATTGCGTGTAAATCGCATCAAAGCGGGGAGGTGCGTTGCTATAGACGCAGTCTCTCTGCTTTGCTTTTTCACGCTTTCTCTTAGTTTCGCTCTAGCCTGGGTACCGAGTTGGCACTGGCCTCTGATGGGGGATGCAGGGCTAATTCGGTATGTTGTATTTCTAATCCATTCAGGCAAATCCCCTTATTCGCAGATTTTAGATATCAACTTACCCGGCAGCTATTTTATAGAGGCGGCGGCGATGAAGTTGTTCGGGGGGTACGCTGCTGGTTTGCGTATCTATGACAGCATTCTGTGCCTGGTTGCTTGTAGTTGTATGGCCGCTCTGGGTGGTCCGTCGCGACGAGGGCGCATCGCCGGTCTTGCTGCTGGCTTCGCATTCTCTTTATTTCATCTGCAAGATGGGATTGCGCAGGCGGGTCAGCGCGACCTTGCGATGTGCGTCATCGTTCTTTTGGCGTATGTAGTTCTAGCTCGTTCGCCGTGTCTCTCTCGCTTGGCATCTGTGGCGAGTTACGAGTTACTTATCGGTGCAACCGTAACGATCAAGCCGACGTTGCTTCCTCTCGCATTCCTTCCTCTCGTCGTATGGCTGGGAGAAGGGAAAAAAGTTAGCCGACCGGGAATAATAAAGATGTTTGCTATTGCCGCGGCATCGTTGTTGGTGCCGGTGGGAGCAGTTCTTTTATGGCTTTGCAGGGAGGGTTCACTTCATTTTTTTGTGTCTATGCTGCAGACGATTGAGATACAGCATGATGAAACCGGTCGTCGTACAGTTGCTTACCTGCTCGCGCATGTCTCCTCGCCGATTATCGTGCCTTTGATTGCGTGGATTTGTCTTCTCTTTCTGACTCGGGTTCCGCGCGATTTAGACGAGTGGTTATTTTCATGCGGTGCTTTTTGCGGCTTGCTCTCTTATATTGGGCAGAGTAAAGGGTATCCATATCAGCGGTATACGTTTCTTGCGTTTGTACTCCTTCTCATTTTTAGAGAAGTTTCAGCGCTTCCTCTCCGCACGCAGGTCAAGAGTGGTCCGGCAGGCATAGCGGTGGACGCTCTTGCGCTTATCGCTGTGGCTGGAATCTGTTTATGCTTGGCTCCCCATGCAGTCATGCAGGTTCTGCGGTACGACCATGTCGACGCATTTCAGAAGACCCTCGCGGCTGATCTGCAGTTGGTCGGTGCGCAGTCTTCCGAGGTTCAATGTTTCGATACGTGGGGTGGGTGTCTTCGTACGCTCTATGACTTGAACCTCGTACAAGCTACTGGCTATTTGTATGATTGCTATTTTTATACTTCGCCAGGCTGGCGGCGGGATGCTTATCGTAACGGATTTCTTAGTTCGTTTGATAGTTCTGCGCCGCGTATTCTTATACTTACGGACCAATTTTGTTTCAATGGTCAGCGGAATTTCGATCGTGTTCGGGAATGGCCTGAACTGCAAAGCCGGATCGATCGAGACTATTTTCTTGCGAAGGAGTGGGACTCGCCACGGGAATATCGCGTGTGGGCACGGTCAGAGCGTCCTATCGCTTATCGAGTCTATGTTCGCAGAAAATAACTTATTCCAGCTAGATGCTCAAGCGTCAGGCTTGTACGTGGACTCGTTGGGCTAGAGCGGGGAGCTAGACCGGCGTAAGACTCACACAATAGGAAGCTTATTAAAAGCGGCGGGAGTAGCCGGCTGCCAGGAATGGATGGGGCGGGGTTGCGCCAGCAATTCCTCTGCCGACGCTGAGGTCTAGCTGGGTGTTGCTGCCAACTATATACGCTGTGCCCGCGTCGATGATTGCTGAGGTGGCGCCGTATTTTTGTTCCGGGGTCTGGATGCCGGTGTCGGCGAAGAAGTTCAATTTCGCTGTGGGGTTGAAGTTGAGGGTCGCGGCGTATACTCCCGCCGCGTAGGTGCGGGCGGAGTTGTCTTGATAAATGGCCAGACCTAGGTTGGGGTTGAGAGCCCACTTGGCGGCGAAGTTCCAGTCCGCTACGAGACGTAGATCGCCGGTGGTTTTGGTGTTGTGGTAGTTCCCGGAGCCGCTGGGTGGGAAGATACGCAGGATGGTGCCGAGGGACGGTTTGGCGCCCGCGGCTGTGAGGAAGTTGTATTTGACGCCGAGGGAGGCGGGAGCGAAGCCGTTCGAGTGGGTGGTAGGCTGCTGTGGATCAGTCTGCCAGTCCCATATGTAGGCATTGCCTTCGGCGCGGGCTTCCCAGCGTTTTGCGAATCCGTAGCGCAGCAAGGTGGGGAGGAAAAGAGTTTGTTCGTGTTCAGCGGCATCGCGGCGGAACTCTTCCTGAAAGCCGGTTTCGATCTCGAAGTGGCCGCGGCCTACGGTGGTGCTGCCGTCGGCGATGCCGGGGCGGTCAGGATTGATGAGGTCGGCGGGGTCCTCGCAGAAGGCTGCCCGATGCGCCATGAGTGAAAAAGCGAGAATGGCTGAAAGCCGCAGTATCGCCTTCAGATTGGGCAACATGGAATCCTCGAGGCGAGAGATGAGACTACTCGGAATGTGCGGTCTCGGCGTGTGGTTCTTCGCTGCCTGTCGTGGTCACGGGGTGGGTGCCGGGTTGGCCTTTGACGCGCACTACGGTGATCTTTTCAAAGCCTTCCTTGAAGGTGGGAGGCTTGAGTCGTTCGGCCATCTTGTGCATCACTTCGTCGGTGACCTGGCGGTCGCGCTTGGAGTTGCGTTCGAGGCAGACGGCGAGGGGGACGTCGAAGAAGACGGCCTGGACCTCGTAGCCGAAGCTTTTGGCCATCTTGATCCACTGCTTGCGCTCGTGGGTGGAGAGGTTGGTGGCGTCGACGTAGTTCCATGGCATCTTGGCGATGAGGCGGGCGCGGAGCAGGCTGCGAAGGGTAGAGAACACGAGGCCCTGGTAGCGCTGCTCCGTAATGTCGTCGAAGAGTAGGGTGCGGAGGAGGTCACTGGAGAGCGGGGTCACGCCGCGGCGCTTGTACCAGGTGGTCTTGCCGGAGCCGGGAAGGCCTATCGTGAGGACGACGTAGCCCCGGGGCTCGCGGGGAGAGATGCTGGTGGGTTCTGCCGGCGGAGTGGCCAGCGATTCAGGCTGGTGCTCGACGACAATTTGCCTTTCGGCCACGGACGCGGTTTCAGCCGCAGGTGCCTGCTCGGCTGGTGGCGTTCGGCTGCGTGGAAGTGCGTAGCCCGGTGCGTGTTCGCTCTCAGGCGCGGATGGGACGCTTGTGTTTTCCTCGGCAGCGCGTGGAGCTGGCGCTACGGGATCGGGGTAGGAGGGGCGCAGGGGCGCCTGCTGATTCGAGGGCAGCTCTTGGCCGCTCTTGCCCGTGGACTCCGACTCGTTCGGGCCACGTCGGGAACGTCTTCTCATTTTGTCGCTTATCCATTCGCGCACATTGCGCATAGGTCGCTTGTAACACAGCAAGAAGGGGTGCCGCAAATCTGGGGCATCCGCGCGGGTACTGCTGCGGGAGTTTGTAGGTGGCGTTGGACGTTTTCATTGCGCCTGCCATATCAGGGTGCTAGCATTAGATTGACGACCAAAACGCTCAATTAACCACTAACGAGGCAAGCCGGAATCTCCAGAGTACGACGAGAGTTCGAGCCCCAACCGACAGAACTACAGGAGCAGGCACGCATGGCTGTAAAAGTTGGTATCAACGGCTTCGGCCGCATCGGACGCAACGTTTTTCGCACAGCTCTGGGCAATCCGGAGATCGAGTTTGTCGCTGTCAACGACCTGACGACCCCGGCTACGCTGGCCCACCTGCTGAAGTATGACTCGATTCTGGGCAATTTGAAGAACGAGATTACGCATGGCGAGGACTTTATCGCTGTGGACGGCAAGAAGATTAAGGTATTTGCAGAGCGCGACCCGGCGAAGCTGGATTGGGCTTCGGTTGGTGCGCAGGTTGTGGTCGAGTCGACCGGCTTCTTTACGGATGCGGAGAAGGCGAAGGCACATCTGGGTTCGACGGTGAAGAAGGTGATCATCTCGGCTCCGGCTTCAAACGAGGACCTGACGGTTGTACTGGGCGTCAACGATGGCAAGTACGAGGCTGCGAAGCATAACGTCATCTCGAATGCGAGCTGCACGACGAACTGCCTCGCGCCTGTGGTCAAGGTGCTGAACGATACGTTCGGGATTACGAGCGGCATCATGACGACAATCCACAGCTATACCAACGACCAGGTGATTCTGGATACGCCGCATAAGGACCTGCGGCGCGCGCGTGCGGCTGCGTTGAGCATGATTCCCAGCTCGACCGGCGCGGCGAAGGCGTTGAAGCTGGTGATTCCGGAGATGGCGGGCAAGCTGGATGGATTTGCGATCCGTGTGCCGACACCGAATGTTTCGGTGGTCGATCTGACGTTTGTGTCGGAGAAGCCGATTACGGTGGAGTCGATCAATGCGGCGATCAAGACGGCTGCTGAAGGTCCGCTGAAGGGCATCCTCGGATATACGGACGAGGAGCTGGTTAGCTCGGACTTCAAGGGTAACCCGCTGTCGAGCATCTTCGATTCGCTGCTGACCAAGGTGGTTGGCGGGAATACGGGTAAGGTGATCGCGTGGTACGACAATGAGTGGGGCTACTCGAACCGCGTGAAGGACCTGATTCTGTTTCTGGTGAAGAAGGGTCTGTAAGCGTCGTTAGACTGCAATGAAGGGCGGGACTTCGGTCCCGCCCTTTTGTTTTTTGGGACGTGTTAGGCTATGGCGATATACTGGAAGTGGCCATTCTATGAATAAGAGCGTTCACAAATTCGCATCTTTTCAGGAAGTCAAAGACGAGGAATATCGCTACTGGCAGAGCATTTCTCCGTCGGAGCGGATTGCTGCGATTTACGAGCATAGTGTCGATGCTTATCGCATGAAGGGAATCGTGGCCGATGGACAGGGACTTAAAAGAACTCTTGTCCGCTTTGAACGCGCACCGCGTTAGGTACATGGTCGTGGGTGGTTACGCAGTCGGAGTTCATGCTCAGCCCAGGGTGACGAAAGACCTCGATATCTTCATCGAGATGAGCCACGGAAATGCGGCTGCGGTCTATTCCGCTCTTGCTTCATTTGGTGCTCCGATGAGTGACATTTCCGTGGAAGACTTTCTCAAGCCTACGTCAGTTGTGCGCATCGGAGTTCCGCCGCTGGCTGTCGATATTCTTCAGACTATCGATGGAGTGACGTTTAGTGATGCTTGGGATTCGACCATCGAATATCTCGTTGATGACGAGGTTGCCACGCCGTATATCTCGGCGGACGATTTGATTACAAATAAGCTGGCTGCTGGGCGTCTTCAGGATTTGGCTGATGTGGAGGCAATCCGGCAGGCGCGGGGTGCGCAAACTCGCAAATTGCCAGACGGCTAGCTGGAAGCATCGCTTGTGTTTGCGTATCCGGATACCGGCGACCAGATCGTCATAACTGTACTGGTCAGCAGCATAGCAATGGGCGTATACTCATCAACACTGGAGACGTGTAGTTTTCCGCTTGACCGGCGGATCACGGTATCCACGAGCCCCGCTGACCACGGGTTTCATTTCGTACGAATGGAGAAACGCTATGCCTGACCAATCTCTCGCCCAGAGAGTTTCTACTTCTTTTTCCCAACTCTCGACTGTTGCCTCAAACTTAAATGCGATCTCTGACGAGCTGGGTAAGTCCGTTGCTCAAATTGACGCCGCCCTGAAGAATTTGAATCTCGGAATCACGGTTTGGGTGAAAATCCGCGATTGGGACCACGGTGAGTCGGAGGATCATGAGCATTGGTCCGAACACCTTGGTTATGCAAAGAATAGCGGAAAATGGGGCATAAGCCTTAAGCGAGTCGAAGGAAATCACCGAAATCCTGAGCGTGACCGCGTTGAGGCTTGGCTGTTCAACGATGCTCCTCGTTCGCTTCGGCTCGAAGCAATTGAGGCCATCCCAGCCTTGCTCGAACAAATGAGCGTCGAGGGGACGCAGACCGCGAAGAAGATCCAAGAAAAACTAGCAGATGTACAAGCTGTGGCTGCTGTTGTTGATCCTAAGGCGGTCCCCCCAAATCTCCCGGTTTTTGGTGAATGGATCAAATTGGCTGCCGTCGGGAAATCGCAACCCATTAGAGAAGAGGGTCGGGTTTCATTGCGAGATGCCGGTTTGCAACCTGAGCCCAAGCTTGGAGCAAGAGAAATATTTTCTAGAAAGCCGAAGGGGGTTAAGTGATGCTCCCTCATGTGGCCTTGGCTCTCTGGTTTAAATCCTCTTTTGAAAAGCTGATGTATTGGTTTCTAGTTTTTTATGCTCTTCGCAACAAAGACAATGTAGCAACGAAATATGCCAACGGAACTTTCGAACTTGTAGCTACTGGAGGTTCAAGGAAAAAACTAAAATAGAGGCACACTCTAGCTGAAGAGGAATTCTTTGGTGCGGAGTTCTTTTACTGTGTCGCGGAGTTTTACGGCTTTTTCGAATTCGAATTTTTTGGCGGCTTCGCGCATGTCGGATTCTAGTTTGCTGATGTAGATGTCTAGTTCCTGCTGGGTGGAGAAGTCGGGGATGCCTTCGGCTTCGTCGGTGAGGTCGGCGTAGTCGGCTTTGAGGATGCCGGCGAGGCCCATCTCGAGCGGGCGGATGATGGACATGGGGGTGATGCCGTGTTCTTCGTTGTAGGCTACTTGTTTTTCGCGGCGGCGATCGGTTTCGTTTATTGCGCGCTGCATGGAGTCGGTCATCTTGTCGGCGTAGAGGATGGCGCGACCTTCTACGTGGCGGGCGGCGCGGCCGATGGTCTGGATGAGCGAGCCCTGGGAGCGGAGGAAGCCTTCCTTGTCGGCGTCGAGGATAGCTACGAGTGAGACCTCGGGCAGGTCGAGACCTTCACGGAGTAGGTTGATTCCTATAAGTACGTCGTACTCACCTTTGCGCAGGTCGCGGAGTAGTTTGATGCGCTCTAGGGTTTCTATCTCGGAGTGCATGTAGCGGCAGCGGACACCTACTTCTGTGTAGTAGTTGGCTAAGTCCTCGGACATGCGCTTGGTAAGTGTAGTTACTAAGACGCGCTGGTTGAGGCGGACGCGTTCGCGGATTTCGGCTAGTAAGTCGTCGATCTGGCCTTTGACGGGACGGATCTCTACTTGTGGGTCGATGAGGCCGGTGGGACGGATGATTTGTTCGACTACAACTCCGGCGGCTTTGGTGAGTTCGTAGGGGCCGGGGGTGGCGGAGACGTAGACGATTTGGCCGGTGCGGCCTTCGAACTCGTCGAATTTGAGTGGGCGGTTGTCCATGGCGGAGGGGAGGCGGAAGCCGTAGTCGACCAGGTTTTGTTTGCGGCTTCGGTCGCCGTGCCACATGCCGTGGAGCTGGGGGACGGTGACGTGGGATTCGTCGATGAAGAGGAGGTAGTCGCGGGGGAAGTAGTCGAGCAGAGTGGGCGGCGGCTCCCCGGGGAGGCGGCCGGAGAAGTGGCGGGAGTAGTTCTCAATGCCGTGGCAGTAGCCGACGGACTTGATCATCTCGAGGTCGAAGCGGGTGCGCTGGTGGATGCGCTGCGATTCGACGAGGCGGCCTTGCTGTTCTAACTCTTTTTCCCAGACTTCCAGTTCGGCGAGGATGGAGTCGCTGGCGGCTCGCTTGCGTTCGGGTTGGACTACGTAGTGAGACTTGGGGTAGATGGGGAGGCGCGAATACTTCTGGCGGACGGTGCCGAAGAGTGGGTCGATCTGCGAGAGGGAGTCGATCTCGTCGCCGAAGAGCTCGATGCGGTAGGCGTTTTCGTCGTAGGTGGGGAAGACTTCGATGATGTCGCCGCGGACGCGGAAGGTGCCTCGGCGGAAGTCTACGTCGTTGCGGTCGTAGAGGATTTCGACGAGGCGGCGAGTGATGTCTTCGCGCTTGATCTTCTGGCCGCGTTCGAGGAGCAGGAGCATGCCGTAGTAGGCTTCGGGCGAGCCGAGGCCGTAGATGCAGGAGACGGAGGAGACGATGATGCAGTCGCGGCGCTCGAAGAGGGAGCGCGTGGCGGAGAGGCGGAGCTTGTCTAATTCTTCATTTATCGTGGCTTCTTTTTCGATGAAGAGGTCGCCGGAGGGGATGTAGGCTTCGGGCTGGTAGTAGTCGTAGTAGGAGACGAAGTACTCGACTGCGTTGTTGGGGAAGAAGGTTTTGAACTCGTGGTAGAGCTGCGCGGCGAGGGTCTTGTTGTGCGCGAGGATGAGGGCGGGGCGCTGGACCTCCTCGATGATCTTGGCCATGGTGAAGGTTTTGCCGGAGCCGGTGACGCCGAGCAGGACTTGATCTTTCTCGCCTGCGGCCAGGCCGGCTACTAGTTCGCCGATGGCTCGGGGTTGGTCGCCCTGGGGTTTGTAGGTGGTGGCTAGCTGGAAGTCCATCGTTACAGGATACGGCAGGATGGGCGGAGTATTGGGGCGGTTGGAACGCAGGTCCTTCGGCTTCGCTGCGCTTCGCTCAGGATGACAATGTTGGGTGGTGGTGTGGAGATGCAGGTCCTTCGACTTCGCTGCGCTTCGCTCAGGATGACAAGGTTGGGTGGTGGTGTGGAGACGCAGGTCCTTCGGCTTCGCTGCGCTTCGCTCAGGATGACAATGCTCGGCGGGTGCCGAGGGCTGGGTGTGACGATGCTCAACGTAGGCGGAGGCCTGGATGGTGATGGATTGGGTGGGCTGGTGGGTTGGTGTGCAGGAGGACTCGGGGGCGATGAGGCCGTGGGTCTCGTGGTCGATGATCTCGGTGACTTGATCTATGTCTGGGTTGGAGGTGGGGTTAGGGGTGGGTTTGGCTTCCGGGAAGGTTGATGGGGCGGGTGGTTCGGTGGGGAGGAAGGCAGTGAGGACCTGGAGGGTGTAGATCATGCGACCGGCGCGCTGGAGGTCGAGGTCGTTGGAGGCGATGCGGGAGAGGAGGGACGAAGCGGCGGCGAGGGCGGAGGCTCGGTCTTCGATGACGGGCAGGTGGAATGGTTCGGTCGCGTCGAGGTAGCGGAGTTTTCCGGCGGCTGGCTTGGGACGGCGGGTGGTGTGGTGGTAGTAGCAGAAGATCTCGTTGCGGAGGGCGGGCGAGCCGCATTGGTTGCCGGTGGCGTGGATGTGGCGGCAGCGGGTTCGGGTTTGCGTCAGGGTGGTTTCGGCTTGGTCTGGCATGGGTGTATCCCCTCCCCGGGAAAAGTCCTAAAGTATTCAAGCGTTGTGGGTTAAGTCTGGACCAGGGTCTGGACTGGTCTGGACTGAGTGCTGAAAGAGTGCGGTTAAAAGCGTAAAGCCCGGCTGAGTGCGCCGGGCAGGTTCTCCGTTATCAGTTCCTTATAGCTTCTTTCCAAGGCATTAAACGACCGAGATCCCCGCCCAAAAGCGGGCCGGAATGACGACGTGAAGGTCACTGACTACTTAATGCAAAGGGTCACTAACTAATAATGATCGCTTCCTGGCGTGAGATTCCACCGGGAATGGTTTGCAGCAGAAGAGTATTGCTGATTCTTTACTAACTACTTTAATTCTAGCAGTTTGACCATAACTCCACGCCACGTATCGCCCGGCGGATAAGTGGCTGATTCAGTGTAGGTTGATGTGGTTCTGAAAGGGTGGAGGGGGTTGACAGGATTTTTGGGTTGCGACCTGAATGCCTATTTCGAGTGCAGACGTTTCAGTATCGGTTCATCCGTCATTGTGACTGGTGCAATGCTTCCGTCAGGATTGTAGTGAAGCTGCGCGAGGCATACACGGCGCTCGTAGGGGCTGGGTCCGGCGACATGGTAGAAGAGCCACCATTTGCCTTTGAACTCCACGATGGAACCGTGCACGTTGCGGGAGCGGTTTTCGAGGATGACGCCCTTGTATTCGAAGGGGCCGAGCGGAGTCCTGGCGACGCTGTACTCCATGAGGTTGGCGATCAGGTCGCCGCGGTAGGACGGATAGCTGAAGTAATACAGGCCCTGGAACTTATGTACCCAGATGCCCTCGTGATAATTTTTCACGTCGAGCACCTGGATCGGCCCGTCGCGGGTGACCATATCTTTCTTAAGCTTGACGACGGCCAGGTGGTCGCGGCTGTTGCCGAAGTAGAGGTAGGCCTGGCCGTCGTCGTCGATGAAGATGTTGGGATCGAAGACGCGTATCCCCGGGACTTCGTCGCGACTGATGAGCGGTTTACCGAGCGCGTCTTTGAAATGGCCGGTGGGCGAGCTGGATATGGCAACGCCGATCTGGCTGTCGGCGGGGAAGTAAAAGTAGTATTTGCCATTGCGTTCGATACAGTCGGGCGCCCAGGCATACTTCTTTGCCCAGGTAATGTCCTTGAGCGAGAAGATTACGCCGTGGTCTTTCCAGTGGACCATGTCGGCGGTGGAGAAGACATGCCAGTCCACCATGTCCCAGTCCTTGCTGCCTGCGATGTCGTGGGAGGGATAGACGTAGACACGTCCGTGGAAGACGCGGGCCGAAGGGTCGGCCTGGAAATCGGGAAGGACCTGATGCTGCGCACACGCGGGGAGACCTGAGGTGGCCAGGAGGATTGCAGAGAGGAGGGCTCGTCGTATCACGGCGCAAGTCTAGCATCTGGATGAGCGGTAGGAACACGAGATTCGCGGGATGCTGGTAGGCCGGGGTTGCGGCTAGACTATAGGGCAGGATGTATACGGTTGCTGCTTTTTATCGGTTTTTTGCGTTGGGTGATCCGCAGGGGTTGCGGGATGAGCTGCATTTGGCCTTTGTGGGTACGGGGCTTTGTGGCACTACTTTGCTTGCGCCGGAGGGGATCAATGGGACGATGGCGGGGCCGGAGGAGACGATCGCTGCGTTTCTGGCATGGCTGGAGCAGCGGGCTGGGTTGAAGCGCAGTGAGGTGAAGTTTTCGACGAGCGAGAAGGCTCCGTTTCGGCGGCTGAAGTTCAAGTGCAAGCGGGAGATTATTACGTTTCGTGCGGAGGAGCCGGTCGATCCGGCGCGGCCTGGGACTTATGTGGAGGCTGCGAATTGGAATGCGCTGGTTGCGGACCCCGATGTGCTGGTGCTGGATACGCGCAATACGTATGAGACGGAGATGGGGAGTTTTGCTGGTGCGGTGAAGCCTCCGCTGGAGAAGTTTTCGGATTTTGCTGGGTGGGTGGCGGAGAATCTTGATCCGGCACAGCATACGAAGGTGGCTATGTTTTGTACAGGTGGGATTCGATGTGAGAAGGCTTCGGCTTACATGCTGCAGTTGGGGTTTCCGGAGGTTTATCACCTGCGTGGGGGGATTCTGCGGTACCTGGAGGAGACGCGGGTGGATGAGAGCCGGTGGAATGGTGAGTGCTACATCTTCGATGAGCGGGTGGCTGTGAAGCATGATGATCTGCGGTCCGAAAAGCTGACGGGGGAATCAGGAATGAGCCCAAGCTGGAGGGCCTCGGAGGGCGATAGCTGACGACAAGCCGACATATAGTAGTACTCCGGCCTCGGTGAGCGCATTGGCGATTTAGCAACGAATGAGTCCGGTCGGGCCGTTATGCGAATTCAGGTAGGCGGTTCCGGTAGAGCCGATTGGCACAGCACGAGGCGCATCAGAGGTCTGCGCACGGTCTCGCTAGGGATTTTCCTGTGTGAAGCGCATGGTGATCTTGCTTGAACTCTCCACTACGACGTGAACCGCGACGCGCGTAAAGGCATTTCCGTAATCCTCCACCTTTGTTTCTGCAAACGTCACCGGCTTAGAGCACTGAATGTTTACGCGCAGTCTCCTTCCACCCTGCGTAAACAGCAGCGTATGGTCGTCCACCTTGTGCCAGCTTCCGTGCGTCGGCAGGGACTCTATCACTACAGTTGGTTTGGTGAAATGGAACTCGTCGGTGATGTCGATTCTGCCGTCGCCATCCCGGCTGTGCACCATCGTTCGCGTTACTTTTTTCAGATCTGGGACATCATAGGCGGATGTCATATCGATGACCATTCGATCTTCCCGAGGAGTGAATGAGTGCGACAGCACGTTGACCTTGGTCCTGGTTGCATCGAGTTGCAGATGACCGTCAATCTCAGGGACAGGATGGCCGAACGAGTTCAGCAGTTCGGAGTCCAGGCGATGTGATCCGAAGGTGGTCGCTGAGTAATAGCGGGGGCCGCCGGGATCACCAACTGGCTGCGCTTCGTCCAGGCCGATGGCGAATGATCCGATGTCATTGTGGCTGTGAGTGGTGTTCCCGCCGGCTTTGATGGTTACGGCGAGGTCTTGCCCGACCGCAGGCCGGGAAACCAGTACTCCCGAATCGGCATAGTAGGTTTGCATGTCGTGATGTTTTAGTTCTGGCGGTGCGGGCAATTCGTCACCAGCAATAGGAAACAGATCGAGCGCAATGGACGTCAATCCCTCGTGTGGGACGACGGAACTATGCTCTTTCGCATCTGGAGTGGATGGAGAGATATGAAAGATGTGGTCGATCAGCAGTATCGTAGGAGCGTCCGGCTTAGGCATGACTCCAGCATCGCCAAACGCGGCCGCATTGCCTGGCATCATAGGAAATTCGATACCGAACAACGCGACCTTCTGCATTTTGGAGCTGGCCAAGAGGTCGATTCTGCCGTGTGTAGCGCGCAGGAGGTTTTCGCGCAGTTCCATAAAATGCGAGAAGCCGTAATTCCAATAGGCGAGCCCTTCGGTGTCGTATCCGTCAGAGTTGAATCCTGCGTCATAGTGTTGGATGTAGTGCTCGGCAGCTGCGACAAACAATGCTCGATCTTCCACCCTGGGCAATACGGCCAGGGCCGCCCCTGTTACGCCCTTGAGGCAGACCGCATTCCAATTCATGTCGGCATAAAGCCACCAGTTGCCGTTGTGGTCAGAGGCATCTTCTCCTGTTGCGAACGATTGCCTCATGGGTCCAAAGACGTGCCGCTCCATTTCCTTTATGTCATGCTGCCGGGTGGCTTCCGGGATCTTCTGACCCAGCAGATAAAGCGCCTCAGCGAGATTGTCGGCCATGTCAGCTGCATTCAAATCTACGAAGTAGCGCACACCATGCAGGTTCAACAACCGCGGGTCATGAGCTGACAGCGTCCATGACGGCATGGCCGCCAAGCTGTCCATCAACTCTTCGATACGCGGGAGGTAGCGGCCTTCATATTCGGCGCACTCCGCCAGCACCAGCGGAACAAGCTGGTCCATGCGTTGATGTAAGTTTTGCTCCATTGGCTTGCGATCGCCCGTCCTGCTGAATTCGTGGTACGCCTTCTCATCGAAAGATGGAAGAGGCGTTTCAAGAACCTTCTGAGCTTCGGCGGCAACGCCATCCAGTTTGCCAGACTTAGCAGACCAAGCATCCCGATCAGCGCACGGGCTGCCAAAACCGGAAGGCTGCTCTGGCAACATTGCTCTTATCTCTTGAAGCTTTGCCGTGCTCATGTCTGCCAAAGGTTGTTGCGAAAATATGGGCCGAGTGGATACGTAGGCGCAGAGGAGCAAGAAGAATAGTACGAGGAGAGGGGATAAAGCTTTCCTTCCAAGGATACTTAATGTTTTTCGCATTATGAATTTTGTCTTTTGCTCCATCCGGTATGGCGCGGATGAACTCCGCAATCCAGGGCGTGACGGAGGACTAGTAAATCATAGCGGTCGAACCGGGCCGATACATGCCCGGTTCGACCGCTGTGCAGTTGTTCAGAAGGTTAGGCGCGCGGACAGCTGTATCTGACGCGAATTCGGGCTAGCAGACTTGTTCAAGTACTGAATGCCGTTGCTGTTTGGTGTAGGGTCACCTTGAATGTTGAACACATTGAATGCGTCCATGTTCACGCGTAAGCTCGTTTTGTCGCTGATCGGAAACACCTTGAAGATCGATGCGTCCGGCCACCAGAACCACGGGCTATGCAGGAACGTGTGGACAAACGGATTGGTAGCGGGCCCTGGTGAGTAATTTACCAACGTTGGAGTGCTGCTGCCTGTTATCGCTACAGGAACGTAGTTGTCGAGATAGTGCGCATTGCTTGAGGTAAAGACTCCCTTTGGACAGGTGACAGTCATAGGATCCATGTTGATCGGGGTCTGGTATGCCTGGTAGTTAGCGGGCAGCCCCGAAATCGCCGTCGCACCGGTACAAGGGTTGTTGATCAGCAAAGGAGAGATGTATCCGTTGTACCAGAGGTAACCCGGGATGCACTTGCCGCTGCTGCAATCGTTCACTTTGTATTTGTGCTTATAGATGTGGATCGGCCCCTTGGTGCCTCCGCCCGTCGGGTTGGACCCGCCCCAGTTACTGGAGCTGACGCCCATCCAGTTCTGGAAGATGCTGCCGTTCCAGGCGATCTGGTAGCCGCCGATAAGCTCGTCCACCAAGCGATTCGAATGGCCGAAGAACTTCTTGCCGCGGCCTATGGGGAGATCGACGATGCCATTGAAGGAGATCGTCTGTGGTCCGAACGTAGTGTTGATCCCGTAGTTCTGCGCACGGTTGATGTCATGCAATGAGCCATTGCCGGGCACAAATCCGGGTGCGTAATCGGCGACAGGAGAAAGGCCGGTGTCGCGGTTGGAATTGCCTCCGACACGGAAGCCCTTTCTGATGACGTAGGAGACTTGATACGAATAGCCGTGTTTGTACAGCCGCTGATAGTTGGCCGTAAAAGAGTTGTAGGTTCCCCAGCCAGTGGGACTGATCTGGACGACCCCGCCGTAGGTATGGTTGTCATAGGGATTCGTCGCCACGGAGGAGTAGGTGCCGCCTGGAGGCGTCGTACCTGTCTTCGTGTCCCACACATAGGCCGAGGGGGCGCCATTGACGTTGTACTGCTGGTCCAGGTTGCTGGTGTAGTCGTACACGTAGCTCAATCGCAGCACAGAATCCGGCTTCATCGGCTGTTCGATCGTCCCGTTCACCTCCCACATTTGGTTGGGCGGTTGGTTCGGGTTCGGAAACGTCTCCGACACGCCAGGCAGAATACTCGTGGTCGACGAGGTGCTAACCACGTTCGAGCTGTTCTGGCCCGCGACGACGGTCACTGGAGCCCTCAACTGGTAATTGGCATTCCCATCCGGCGATTGCGCTCCCTTGGTGTAGTCCTGGCTGTAGCCCAGGGAGTAAGGAGCATCGTGGGAGGTGTTTGAGTAGATATCCCGTATTGGCATCGCGAAGGTATACAGCCCGGCTCCGCCGCGCACCACTGTTCCCCGGCCGCTGCCAAAGAGCGAGTAAGCGAACCCGACGCGCGGTTCGAAGATCCCGTAGTTGCCATGCATGATGTGGTCTGGCATTCCGGCCTGCTGCGGCGTCTCGAACGTGACGCCCAGGTTCTGCAGGTTGGTAATAATGCTCTGAGTTGTTTTCCCGCTCGAGATCAACTGTGCAATTGGAGTACCCAGCACCACGGCCTTGGTATTCAAGTCGAAACCGTTGACCTGGTTGTTCACTTCGATCGGAGCAGGCAATCCCTCCCAGCGCAGACCTGCGTTGATCGTCAGTTTACCGTTGATGTGGAAGTTGTCCTGTGCGTAGAGAGCATACTGCTCCGCACGCCAGTTTTCGCGCCCTGGCTGCAAGGTCTGACTATAGGAACTCGCTGCCCCCAGGAACAGATCCGCATCCGCCAGACCGGTATCGGATTTCTGACCGTACCCAGTTCCCGTGCTGGTGTCATACAGACCCGTGGCCTGGCTGTTGAATGCCACGGTATCAGCACTGCGATCTGGCAGAACACCCACCTGCTGATATCCGATACGTCCCCCGAAGATGACCTGGTGCTTTCCGAACGTTTTGGTCAGATCTTCGTTAATGCTCAGGATGTCTTCCGTGCTGCCCCATTGCCTCTGCGATGCTGAAAGCGAATAGAGGGTACCGCTGGTGTTTGGCATACCGAGCGCGCCGAAATTGTTCGGCAGTCCCAGTTGGGCCTCAAAGTTTGTCGTCGCTCCCACTGGCGGTATGTTGTAAAACTCAGTCTCCCATGTACCACCCAGCACTGTCTGAGAGACAAACGTGGGGGAGAAGACATGGGTAAAACCAGCAGCAGCCGTATACTCCGGTTGATTCGTTCCGGTAAGGTTGCTAGCACCCGCCGGAATGCCCGCGCCCGCAACACTTGCAGGCAGAGGCTGGGACATGTAGTACTGGTCGACCGTGTACTGCATGTTCGAAAAACGCAGATACGCGTTATTGTTCTGGTTAAAAGTGTGGTCCAGTCGAAACGTGATGGTCGGCAGAGTCGTATTGTTCAAGGCCGGGTAGTTGAGGTTGTAGAATCCTTGGCCGGCATAGGGATTTCCAGCGGTCGTCGGCAATGGGGTTATGGCATTCATCGCCTTCGCAAAGGGACTCTCAGAGGTAGAAGGGATGACGTTATTGGTCATATAGGGCTGCCGCTGCCATCCGGTGCAGACAACAGGAGTACCGCCGCATGACCCTGGAGTTGTAGTGCTCGGGTCATAGAGTCTCACCGGAGTACCATCCGAATATGCCAAGTTGCTAAAATCGCCGTTCCGCATTGCAGCGGTAGGCACATTAGTCTGCATATAGTTGCCCGACCGGAGAGAGAACCGCTCGTACGCAAAGAAGAAAAAGGAGCGATCTTTTCCGTTGTAAATCCTGGGGATGCGGATCGGACCGCCGATAGAGCCGCCAAACTCATTGCGAACATAATGGGCCTGCACGTACCCGGCCGGATTGGCTCGATTGCGCGCAATACCGATTGCGTTGTTCTCAGCCGTCTCGAAGAACGAGCCATGGAAGGCGTTGGTGCCAGATTTGGTCGTCACCACTGCGGTCGTCGGCGCGGAGTACTTGGCGTCCGCAACGCTGGTCTCGATTCGTACCTCCTGCATGGTGTCGATGTCCGGCTGCGCCAGGAGCGTGCCGCCGTAGTTCAGGTCAATGTTGGTGGAACCATCCTGCACCAGGCTCGTTGCCTGCCATTCAGCTCCGTTCACCTCTGGCCGATCGAACTGGCCACCATTGGTGAACGCATCCGGCGTCACCTGCGAAAACAAATTTCCTACACTTCGACCGTTCTCCGGAATCTGGCTGATGCGCGCGGCGTCCAGATCGGAGCTGATTGCTCCGCTGTCATAGGTCGCGAGCTGGATCGTATCTGCTTTGACCTCAACCTTCTCGGTTTTGGCGCCCACCTCGAGCGATGGACTGAGCACGAGCGTCTGAGCGGCCTGCAGGGTGACGTGTCGCTCGCTTTGCTTGAATCCGTCGTGGCTGACGGTGACGTCAAAATCTCCCGCAAAGAGTCCTTGTACCGAATAGAAGCCAACGCCGTTGGTAACCGTGTCGTGGGCCACTCCCGTGTCAGGATTGACGATGTGGACCGCAGCAGACTTCAGCGAGGCCCCCGTCGAATCCGTTACCGTGCCTTGAATTGCGCCCGCACCACTCTGCGCCTGGGCGACGGTACCGAGCAGGATCGGGACCACTAGCGCCGCCATACATACGCGTGCAACGACGGTCATTGCTGTCCGCTGACCAGCACCGCGCAACCTAAACCAATCCCGAGAACAAAAAATCATCTTCACCGCACTACCTCCATAAGCTTGGCTTTCAGTTTGTTGAAATGGTGCTCGCGGGTGGGCTTCCGACCGGTTTCTTGCCTGCCGATGGGTAAATCCCAACATCACGGTCAATTAATCCCTACCGAAGGCCTTCAGATTGAACGCCCCTCCCGGGATTGCCAAGGGAGGACCAGTGATTAACTTTGTTAACGCTTTGTTAATCAGTGATGTGGCTCGTAACTTCGCCAACGCGCATGCGCCAGCTAGCCTCCTTCCGAGCGTCAGTTGTCAGAAGTCTCAATATTGGTGTACTGTTTGGCTCTCGCAGGCAAAACGCTCAACTTTTGTCAGGCGCTCATTGCCAGGTCCGAAAGGAAGCACATGCAAACGGCAGCACCAGAGCGGAATCGGGCAGCTTCGATGGGCCCTGATGCCGACAATCCTGTCGATTTGACGCAAGATCCCAGGTGGGAACTCGTGGAGCGGATAGCTCAAACCGAGGCGTTTCGAAAATCGAGCAAGCTGCCGCCGCTGATTCGGTATCTTGCCAGATGCAGCATCACCGGAGACCGCAGTGGTTTGACGGAACAAATGATCGGCAGGGCTGTCTTCGGCAAGTCGAAAGACTATACCCCCGCCGAAGATGGTTGCGTTCGTGTCTATGTTCGACAGCTGCGGCTACGGTTGCATGAATACTATCAAAGTGCGAATCCAACCGAGCCGCTCCTTATTTCGGTACCCAAAGGGGGCTATACCCTTACCTTTAGTTCTGCTGCACAGAGCATCAATCAGGACCATGCAGGTGTCGAAAAGGCCACGTTCCCGAATAAACTGGGACTTCTGCATTATGTATCTTTGTTACTTCTCGCCATAGCAGTTTTCTGTGCTTCTGGCTGGTATTGGGCAGCAAACAGTCTCCGGCCAAAAACGCCGTGGCCTGTGAGCTCGGTGATCGGGGCTAAGCTACAGACGACATTGGTTTTGGCAGACAGCGGTTACTCCCTTCGAATGCTTGGAGATCGAGAAGTTTCGCTTGACCGATACGCCGATCACAATTTTCTTGAACCCATCATGCCGAAGCATATGACCGATGGCGAGGCGAGGTTAATACAGTATCTTGACGTCTCTCGAACTACATCGGTAGCCGATGCTCAAGCGGCTGCCGCGATGTCGGCTCTCGCTGCTCCTTTTGCGCAGAACCTGATCATCCTATCCGCAAAAGATTTCAAGCCGAATGACCTGACGCATGGAAATTTCATCTTCGTGGGTGCCAAGACTTCAAACCCCTGGGCCGAGCTTTTCGATGATCGGCTTAACTTCAAATTTATAGAATCTGCACCCGGCGGTGCGCGATACATCCTCAACCGCAGGCCCCAAGCCGGTGAGCAGAGCACTTACAGCGTCCCCGACCATACGGGTGTATCGGGCGAGGACTACGCCACAATTACGCTTTTGCCCGTAAAAAACGGCAGCGGAAACATCCTATTGATCCAGGGATTGCGTATGGAGGGAACCGAAGCAGCAATCGATCTGCTCCGTAACGAGGATCAATTAGCAAAGTTAGGCCAGAAGCTCACTGCGGTTAATGCAAATCGAAGACCGACATCTTTTGAGGCCCTGGTACATGCGCGGTCAGTAGCGGGTGCCCCAGTTTCTGTAGATCTCGTCGCAGTCCGTATCGGAACCTGAATTCCGATGTGAACAGTCTCTGCGGCAGGTAGGAGGAGCGCGAAAGTACTCCCGGCCCTGCATCAACCAGCTACCATTTTTACCGGCGGGGTGCCGATGTAGCCTCATACTGAATTGGTCGCCTGGATTTTTCCGGATGGATCGAAATGGATGGGCACGATGCCGGGCTTTTCGCGCCACGGTGCGCCGTTGCTGTCGTTGCCGAAATAGGTGGACCACCAATTGCTTGCTTCGTCCTGAAAGAAGACGTTGTGGCCGGCGTGAGGGACGGATTCGTAGCGACCTTCATACGGGCCGTAGATGTTCTTCGATCGAGCTGTGACGCAGCTGTATCGGCCCTCCCATGTTTCTGCGCAGGAGAAATAGTAGAAGCCTTTGGCTTTGAAGATATACGCTCCTTCGAAACCGATGTGGTTGAAGGAATCCCCGCCGAAGATCTTCGCGCAGAGGGTGGAGTGATGCTGCGGATTCGCATCGGCGGTGGTGGTCCGGACCCACTTATACGTTTCAGCGAGTCCGGTCATGTCATCCTTCATACGTGCGATCTTGCCGCTGTGCCAGAGGAAATAAACTGCGCCGTCCTCATCCTGGAAGAGAGAGGCGTCGATCGCGTCTCCCAGGCGTTCGCTGGGTTGCACGTCTTCATACGGGCCTTCGGCTTTGCCGCTGGTACTGCGCAGAAGACCGCAGCCTGCACTATCGGAAACTCCGGCTAAACCTGGGAGGCTATAGGTAAGCCAGAAGGTTCCTTTGAGATAGTGGATCTCCGGTGCCCAGAGGGGTCTCTTCGCTTCAAGATATTTTTTGTGCCAGGCACTTTCGCCATACCGCCATACCATACCAAGCGGCTCCCAGAGCTTCATGTCTTTAGACTGCCAGACCTTGATGCCCTCGTTGTAAGACCAGAAGGGCGGTATGGTTCCTGTCAGGTACCAGGTGCCATCGGGCCCGCGGCAGACGGAGGTGTCGCGGAGGGGCATGTCGCTAAGCATGCGCAACTCCGGCAAGATGTTATTGGAAAACAGCCCCAGCTTGGCCGGTATCGACTGAACAGGATTCGGCGCACGTGAGGCGGAGGAAGATTTCGGAAGAACTGCGATCCATGCAGGATTCGGAGCCATCGTGAACGCTCTAACTGATTTGGCGAGTGCAACGCCAGCCGCCAGAATCATCCCTTTGACCATGCTCCGCCGTGCAAGTGTCATCGGCATGTCCTCTTTCGAACCCAGATTCACCTGGATGATTCTGCATTACGTGCAGTTTATAGTCGGGGTCATATTGAGAGCAATTTGATGACCGATGGTAGAAGTGGCTCAGTTAGCGGATTCAGGCGCGTGGAGCTTATGTTTCCAGAATTAAGCCTTCTGCTGGGCGTAGAGTGGTTGACTCGGCGAGATGTTGGCCTTCGCGGTCGCCGTGAGTTGACTTGAGAATAGTGCCGCTCGCGCCAACTTCGACGGCCTCGTGACCGAGGTTGAGTAGGATGAGCAGCGTTTCGCTTTCACCGACGCGCCGATAGCTGAGGATGTTGTCGTGGGCCGCAACGGATTGCAGTTCGCCGTCGATGAGCGCGGGTTGAGCGGCACGAAAGCTGATTAGCTCACGGTAGAGGCTGAGCATCGACGTAGCATCGTGATTCTGTGTCGCTACATTGGTAGCAGCGTGGTCGCCTGCGATGGGCAGCCACGGGTGGCCCGTCGTGAATCCGGCGAGTGGAGTAGAGTCCCATTGCATTGGAGTCCGCTCGGGGTCGCGGCCAGCACCGATACCAGGCTCATTTTTTTCCGCGGGATCCTGCACATCTTCAGGCGCTATGGGTACATTCGTCATGCAGATCTCTTCGCCGTAGTACATGGTGAGTGTCCCCGAGAGGGTGAAGAGCAGCATGGCTGCGATCCGTGCCTGTTGTGCACCGATGCGGGAGGCAATGCGTGGCTGATCGTGATTCCCGAGCACCCAGTTCGGCCATGCTCCGGCAGGTAGCGCTTCGTTGTAGTCGCGGAGTATTTGCGCGATCGCTTGAGCGCTCCACGCACACTGCAGCAGCTGAAAATTGAATGGGAGATTGACTCCGGTAAGGTCGTTCCCATAGTAGGTCATCAACTGCTGGATCGGAAGATAGATTTCTCCAATGAGGACGCGGTCGGGATAGCTGTCGACCAGAGCACGCATAGCCGCAACTAACTCATGCACTTCTGTCCGGTTTGCGTTGTAAAGCGGCAGCAAGCGGTGACTGGAGGGTGCACCGGGCAGGTAAGTGGGATTAGGGGGGTTGTCACGGAACTCGTCGTCTTTAATCATCAGCCACATCACGTCGACGCGGAAGCCGTCTACACCGCGCTCGAGCCAGAAGCGGAGAACCTCGAACATGGCGGTGCGGACTGCAGGATTGCGCCAGTTGAGGTCGGGCTGCTGTTTCAGAAATGAGTGGTAGTAATACTGGCCGGTAGTTTCGTCATACTCCCAGCCGGAGCCGCCGAAGTTACTGAGCCAGTTGTTGGGCTCGTCGCGCCAGAGATACCAGTCGCGTTTGGGGTTGGTACGCGAGGAGCGGCTCTCAAGAAACCACGGATGCTGGTCGGAGGTGTGGTTGGGGACGAAGTCAAGGATGATCTTGAGGCCTCGGCCATGAGCTTCTTCGAGTAGGGCATCGAACTCGCCGAGGGTCCCGAAGATAGGATCGATGTCGCAATAATCCGCGATATCGTAGCCGAAATCGGCCATGGGCGAGGGATAGATGGGCGAGAGCCAGAGGGAATTGACACCGAGATTAACGAGATAATCCAGGCGCTGTCGGATGCCGGCAAGATCGCCGACGCCGTCGCCATTGCTGTCCTGGAAGGAGCGTGGATAGACCTCGTAAATTACTCCGCGTTGCCACCAGGTTAGTTTGTGCATCCCACAAGTGTCCTTTGGTAAAAGTAGATTTATATCTGTAAAGCAGAAGCTATGAAAGAGACGCGAAATTGATCAATGACCTTTGGTACAAGAACGCGGTTATTTATTGTCTATCCGTTGCTACCTATATGGATGCGAACGGGGACGGCATTGGCGATTTTCAAGGTTTAATTCGTCGGCTGGACTATTTGCAGGGTATGGGTGTGACGGCGATTTGGCTGATGCCCTTTCAGCCCTCTCCATGTAAGGATGACGGATACGATGTGAGCGACTACTACGGGGTCGATCCGCGGTATGGGACCATCGGCGACTTTGTAGAGTTCACGCATGGCTGTCGACAGCGAGGCATGCGCGTGTTGATCGACCTGGTGGTCAATCATACGTCGAATGAGCATGCGTGGTTTCAGCAGGCCCGTCGCGATCCAGAATCGCCATACCGGGACTGGTATGTGTGGTCGAAGAAGAAGCCGAAGGACGCTGATGCGGGCGTGGTGTTTCCGGGAGTACAGAAATCGACGTGGGACTACGACGAGGTCGCCCGGGCTTACTACTTTCACCGTTTCTACGAATTTCAACCTGATCTGAACACATCGAACCCTGATGTGCAGGCGGAGATTCTTAAGATCATGGGATTCTGGCTGCAACTCGGAGTTTCAGGGTTTCGCATGGACGCGGTTCCATTTGTGATTGCGGAAAAGGGAGCTGCGGTTCGCAAGCCGAAGGAGCAGTACGACATGTTGCGGACCTTCAGCCAGTTTCTCAATTGGCGGCAAGGAGACGCCGTCATCCTCGGGGAGGCGAATGTGCTGCCCGGAACAGACATGAAGTACTTCGGCAGTGCGGGTGAACGGATACAGATGATGTTCAACTTCGACGTGAATCAGCATCTGTTCTATGCGATGGCCAGTGAGGACGCGCGCCCTCTGGTGAAGGCGATGAAGGCGACGAAGAACCGGCCGGCAACTGCTCAGTGGGGCCAGTTTCTGCGCAATCACGATGAACTCGATCTGGGGAGATTACTACCAAAGCAGCGGCAATGTGTCTTCGATGCGTTCGGTCCGGACAAGAACATGCAATTGTATGACCGCGGGATTCGTCGGCGGTTGGCGCCTATGCTGCAAGGTGATCGCAGGCGGTTGGAACTTGCCTACAGCCTGATGATGACGCTCCCGGGAACGCCTGTAATCCGCTATGGCGACGAGATTGGTATGGGGGACAATCTAAAGCTGCCAGAGCGGAACTGCGCCCGTACGCCGATGCAGTGGTCGCGCGAGCCAAACGGCGGCTTTACAAAGTGCGACAAACCCGTGATGCCTGTAATTGAAGATGGGGTGTACGGGTATCCACATGTGAACGTGGCTGCGCAGAGGCGCGATCCCAATTCACTTCTGAACTGGATGGAGCGGATCATTCGCATGCGGAAGGAGGTGCCAGAGATCGGATGGGGTGACTTCTCATTTATCGCGACTCGCACTCCGCGTGTGCTAGCCATGCGATATGACTGGCGGAAAAACTCGGTAGTGTGCATCCATAATCTTGGATCGGAGCCTCGTGAGGTTCGGTTTCATCTCGCGACCGATGGAGAGCCGAATATTCTGGTAAACCTACTCTCCGATGATCACAGCGAAGCGGATGGGAACGGGGTGCACTCCGTGCTGATGGAACCCTACGGATATCGGTGGTATCGCGTAGGCGGCCTAGATTACCTACTAAAACGCAGCACTCTGTGATCTCGAGACCTTCGGGACATGCGGCAAATGATGCGTGAAACGATCACAGATTAAATGCCAGATGGGATCCGAGAGAGTTCATTCGTATTCATCTGTCCGCGATTACAACTCTGAATCATGTACGCGACATCACGTATTAGAAATTTGACGTAAAACCAGAGCTCTCCCGGCCACCAGCAGATTACGGCCCCTTTGAAGACTGGTTGAGCCCCGGCACTCAACGGACATACTTCCAAGTCCTGGAGAGTCAGAAGTCGTTAGTGTTTTGAGGGACTGGATCGTGCGGATAGTCTAGAGATTGCGCTCTTCGACAATCGCGGAACAGCCTGGACACCAGCCCAAAGCGTCGCGATCGTCTGCTCGACCACGAGAGCCTGATCGGGCAAGTCAGGCACAACCCCCTGGACGACCATTAGCGTGGCAAGGCCAAAGATCGTGAACCACCAGGCATGAGCGCCTCTCCACTCTTGCCCGCTGCTCCAATCACCAGAACTTTCATCGCACCCTCCTGTTGTCTCGTATGTGGCCGCCATCCAAATTCACGGCCTGACGTGCATTGCCAAGGAGAAAGGAGTCGGTTGAGCTATTCGTACATAAAAGGGGGGCTGCTGACACTCGTGGCTCGTCATCCTGAACTGAACGAAAAAGAGGCAATTCAGTGATTCTCCAAAAGTCACTGAGTTTCTACTGCCCAGTCTGAAAACGAAGTGTTGAGAGAGAGCCTTGATAGGAATATCTCGCCGTCGCATAGTCGATTTGTGCTTCAGTCTGGGCGAGTTGAGCCTGACTAAGCTCCACGATAGAGGACAAGCCAAACTTGTACCTTGTCTGTGCGAGATCAAAAGCGGAGTTCGCTTGGTCGAGCAATTCCCGCGTCACGGTAATTCTCTGAAAATTAGATTGAGCTCGCAAGACGGAAGTACGGATATCTCTTGCAATGTTTTGGCGAAGCTGTTGAACCTCCTGTTCAGCAGCGTTCGCGCGCAGGTCAGCCTCCTTTGCGCGCGCAGAATACAGGAAGCCATTGAAGACGGGGATAGTGAGGTTCAGACCGATCGCGCCATACCACGATGACGTAATCTTGTCGCTGCGCACGGGTGCTCCACCCACCGTTCCCAACGCCTCGATGGTAGGCCTATTCAGATCATGTTCTGCGGCACTGAATTTCTTTGCTCCAGCTAGATCCTCATTGAGCGAGGCGAGATCCGGCCTGCTTTGAAAGGCCTGAACAACGAGAGGCTCCGCATCGTTGGGAGGTGGACTTGGTGCGGTGGGTGTTTCATCAATAAGTGCGTAACCCGTGGCGTGCTCATCACCGAGCAATGCATTTAACACCGCCATTGCGTCCGCATATGCATTCTGTGCGTCGAGCAGAAGCAGTTTGGCTTCAGACAAATTGACGTTAGCAAAACTGAGGTCGAGGCTCGATTTCAGCTTCGCTCCTGTGAGCGCGCCAACCTGGTCGCTTACCGTTTGACGGGCGGAGACGGTCTGCTGCGCAACCTTTAGAACCTCTTGACTTCCAAGTGCACGGTAGAAGGTTTGGTCGACCGCGAGAATGACGTCAGCTGACGTCGCTGACTGCGCACTAGCCTGAGCTTGTGCGTGCAGCGCTGCACTACTGACAAGATTGCGCGTGCGACCGAAGTCAGTGATCAACTGGCCTACGCTCACACCGCCTGCCGCACGCTCGTACACGACAGGATTGTTCAAAGCACCCGCGGTAATTCTGCTTCCTTCGTGCGAATCGACGGCGGTAAGATTTCCCGTCACCGTTGGGAATTCAGCCGCTCTTGTCTCGCGCGTAACCTGCCCCTGGGCCAGTGCGAGTAGCCGGCTAACGGCCACCCTGGGATTGTTTTTGATCGCCAGTTGTTCCGCCTGCGCCAGCGTTAGAGATTGGCTTTCCGGAGCAGAACTTTCGGCGACCGTAGACTGAGCACCCAAAGAAAAAGCAAAGGAGAGTACCAGAGCAATTGTTGTAGCAATAATAGTCTTCACTTAGACACCTTCCTTGATTGCGACAAGCGGCAACCCGGTTTCTTCACGCCGATGGACCCATAGGTACGCTGCCGGAACAACATACACAGTAACCAGCACCGATACGGTAAGCCCCCAATGATGGCGCGAGCCAGTGGAGCGTATTGTTCACTTCCCGCCTCCAATGCCAGCGCCATCGGAATCATGCCGAGGATCGTGGCGAGGGATGTCATCAGCACGGGTCGGAGCCGCACACGGCAAGCCATCGCTACCGCCTCTTGTATAGGCATCCCTTGCCTTCGCAGACTCCTTGTGAACTCGACGATCAAGATGGAGTTAGACACAACGATGCCCGTCATCATCACCACGCCCATCAGCGACATCACGTTCAACGTCGTGCCTGTAAGCAGAAGGAAAACGATAACGCCGGTGATGCCCGGAGGAATCGCCAGCAGAATGATAAGAGGATCGACAAACGACGCGAACTGCGCCATCAGGACGAGATAGACGAGGATGATCGACAGGATCAATCCGATGCTGAAGCTAGAGAAAGATCTTCGCATGCCTTCTACAGAGCCGTGCATCGTCACCTTCACGCCGGACGGAACATCGGTATCTTTGATGACGCCATCGACTTGCTTCGCCAACCCTCCAAGATCTTGACCTGAAGGCGAAACATAGACATCGATTACGCGGCGCAGCTGGTAATGGTCCACTTCGGTCGGCGTGTTGATCCTCTGTATGTCGGTTACTGCTCCCAGATTCGTCGTCTGAGTTCCGTCCTTTGATTTGATGGGTATCTGCTGTAGATCGGTGATCGACTTGACGCCACCCTCCTTGAATTGGACTGTCAGCAAATAGTTATTTCCGCTCTTCGGGTCGACGTAGTAGCTAGGCGCGATCATGCCGTTACTGGTGAGAGCCGTGATGACGTTGTCCACGATTTCGCTGGAGTTAAGACCTAACCTGCCCGCCATCTCACGATTTACGTTCAGGCGCAGGCCGGGATAGTCGAGGTCTTGCGGAATAAGAACATCGCTAACACCCTTCAGCTTGCGGATCTTGTTCGCTAGTTGCGTTGCGGCCGAAAACGCCTCCTTCATGTTGTTTCCGCCTACCTGGATATCGATCGGAGCTGGAAGTCCGAGGTTCACGACCGCGTCTACCAGTCCACCGGTCTGGAAGTAGGTCGAGAGTTGCGGCACGTCGTCACGCAACTTGCTCCGCACGAGATTCATGTAGGCAAAGCTGCTCTTCCTGTGGCCCTCCTTCAAGCTGACCTGCACAAATGCCGTATGCTGTCCGGAGTTGCTGGTGTAAATCGCGGAAAAATCCGGCGTGATGCCGATGTTCGAGACAATCATCCCAAGATCGCTAGAAGGAACGACCGAACGAATATCCTGCTCGACACGAGCGATGTACTCGTCCGTCAGCTCAATGCGCGTACCGCTTGGCGCTTTGACGTTGATCACAAATTGGCCTGGATCGGACCTCGGAAAAAACGAAAGTCCCATGAACGGAAAGAGGCCCAAGCTCAAAAGGAAAACCCCCAGCACACCGAGCACGACGGAGATCGGCCGCAGTAGACTTTTGCGCACTGAGATGTCGTAATGCATCAGCATCTGGTCGTAGCGGCGATTGAACCACCGCACAAACTTCTCAAAGAAGTTGCCGCCCGTGTGGTGCGCTGCTTCGTTGTGTGCGTTACGAATAAACCTCGCACAGAACAAGGGAACGACCGTCAGCGCCACAACATAGGAAGCAAACAATGACAGCACTACCGAAAGAGCGAGCGCTGAAAACAAGAATCTGCTGACCCCATAGAGGAAGACGACCGGAAAGAAAACGATGGCCGTAGTGAATGTCGCAGCCAATACTGGCAGGGCGACTTCGCTTCCACCTTTCTCCGCCGCCTCTTCCGGCGACGCTCCCATCTCCAGATGGCGGAAGATGTTCTCCAGTACAACAACGGAGTTGTCGATCAATCGAGAGAATGCCAGGGCAAGTCCGCCGAGCACCATCGAATTAATCGTTTGCCCCATCAAGTTGAGAATCAGGAAAGCGGCCAGCGCCGAGAGTGGAATCGAAAGCATCACTCCGACTGTGGCTCGCATGCTGCCGAGGAAGATCAGAATCATCACGGCGGTCAGTACCAGCCCGATCCCACCCTCGCTGCCCAGGTTCGAGATGGCAGTCTTCACAAACACCGACTGATCGAACACCACCTTCGTCACCAGGCTCTTCGGCACATCCAACAGATGCTGGATGCCATCGCGAATCCCGTTAACGACTGCAATTGTGTTGCTGCCGCCGCCTTGCTTCAGGATTGGCAGGTAAACCGAGTGTTGGCCGTCCACCCGAACGATGTTCGTCTGAATTGCAGAAGCGTCTTGCGCGTGTCCCACATCACCCACCAAAAGCTCACCGTTGGCTGTACTCTTCAGTGGCAAGCGATCTATCTCTTCCGTAGTCGGAAACTGTGAGTTTGTATAGATGTTGAAATCCTTAGGGCCGATACGCACATCACCAGCCGGGAGAATTGCGTTTGCCTGGTTCACCGATCGCACCACGTCCATCGGGCTCAACTCATTCGCCTGAAGTTTTATCGGATCCACGTAGATCTGGATCTGCCGGTACTTACCACCGAACGGCTGTGGCACCGATGCTCCGGCCACGCTGGCAAGCTGGTTGCGAACATTGAATTGCGCAAGATCATGAAGCTGCGTCTCGTCCAGTCCTTGGCCCTTCAGCGTAATCAAGCAAACAGGCAGACTCGATGCGTCGAACTTCAGCACAACGGGCGGCAGTGTGCCCGGCGGCAGTCTCCTCAACTGCGCCAGTGCGAGGTTGGAGATAGTCGTGACAGCCGCATCGGCATTCGTCCCTGGTTGAAAGTAGATCCGGATCAGGCTAACGCCGGTAAGCGAGCGAGACTCAATATGGTCGATACCACTGCCCAGCGTGAAAAAACGCTCGAACGGATTTGTGATGTTCGACTCGATCTGCTCAGGCGGCATACCGTTGTAGAACGTTGCGACAACGACAACCGGAATGTTGATGTCAGGAAAGAGATCGACTGGCATTCTCGCAACTGTCGTTACACCAACCACGGCGACTACCATGCAGAGCATGATGATAAAGAAGGGATACTTGATAGAGAAACCTGACATTACTGTTCCTCCCCGTTCCCTGAGTTCGCCATATTCAGCGAAGATCGCTTCGGCTCGACCACTTCTCCTTGCTGGAAGCTCGAGAGGTTTGCGACGATAACAAGGTCGCCTTGCCGCAATCCTTCAAGTATCTCGACATTGTTTGCGGTTGAAACACCGATCTTTACGAGCCTTTTCTGTACTTGCTTCGACTGGTCAACCAACATCACGAACGGCTGCTCTCCGCTTCGGTCCACCGCCTGTACAGGAACCACCAGCGCAGCGCCCGTGCGCTGAATGTTGAGCGTCACGTCCGCATACATATCCGGCGTCATCTTTCCTTCACGATTTGCGACATCAATTTCGACCTGCATCGAGCGCGTCGTCGAATCGAGCTCCCCTGTGTTCCGAGCCACTTTTCCTGCAAATGTCTGTCCAGTGGCTCCTACATGTACCGATGCCGTATCGCCGATTTTCACGAAGGACGCTAGAGATTCCGGCACCGGCAGACGCAGTCGAAGCACGTCCACCTGCGCTATCTTGACGACAGGTGCCGAACCCGCGTTCGAAGTTCCAGCCTGGATCAGCGAACCCGTATCCGCGTATCGCCACGTCACGATCCCGCTAAACGGCGCGATGATGCGCGAGTAATCAGCCATCGACGAATAGTGCTGACGATCCGCTTTCGACACGCCCAGTTGCTCCTGCATTGCCGAGTACGCAGACTTCGCTGCATCCACCTGTGCTGCGCCCGCCCGATCTCTTGCAAGCGCATCGTCAAGCTCCTGCTGCGCGATTAATCCGGGCCTCGCATCCGACGCTTGCTGCAAACGCTGCGCCGCCGAGTGGAGTGCTTCATAGTTCGCCTGGGTTTGCAGCACCTCACTTTTAGCTCGCGTGATCTGCTCCTGCGTTTGGCGCACTCCCGCGTCAGCGCCCTGGACCTGCGCAGTGATCTCGGGAATATCCAACGTGGCGAGGACCTGCCCAGACCTCACCTTGTCGCCGATGTCCACGTTGATGCGCTTTACATATCCCGCGACCTTTGCGTGAAGTTCAACCTCCTGAAAGGGAAGGAATTCGCCCGCTACAACTAGCGTGTTGCTCAGAGGAGCGCGGACAACGGCAGCAACAGCAGCGGGCGGAGGACCCGCGGGCGCAATGTTCTCATCACCGTTGGGTCGATGGCAACCTGTAACCGCAAGAGAAAACAAGAGAAAAGGCACGAAGCTTCTAAGGAAGCTAGGGCGCGTAGCTTGAAACATAGTCATGATGATCACTCGCTAGTCGGGTTAACGACCGTGCCACAAAAGGCACAATTCCAGACGCAGACAGCAGTCTGGCTTTGAGCTGAGTGTTAGATCGAGGGAGGAGGTCGAACAGCCAGAGCCGGTGAGGCCCAGCGATCAGTCGTCGGCAACGCTTCGTCTCGGCAAGCCACGAGAGTCACGGACAAAGCTCCGTGGACGATCAAAGCTAGCAAAAGCGAGCCCATAACAATCGCTGGCAACTGAGCGGTAGCTTCCGCTGATGAACTCCCGGCCTCCGCCGCCATCTTCATCGAACTGATCTGGTTTGCTGCAGGGGCATGGTGGTATGCCGCGACCTTCGCGCTTGTTAAAAACAGGAACGCCAGCGAACATAGCAAGACGCCATACAGGAACCGCAGCCTGTTTTGGCCATCCGCCTTATAAAAACCCCACACAGATTCCATTGTATCGCAACGCGAACAGCGGACTTTGTGACACCACCACCGAATTTTGCATATCATTTCGATAAATCCTCGATTAAACCGAGAACCGGCTTGAGGCTACCAAGCCTATCTCCAGGTTTCTCGATTGATGCGAACAGATCAACGCGCGTTTCTAGCCCTGGAAACACGCATTGGCGATTTAGCGTCAATCCAGTGTCAGTTTCTGACGGGAAGCGTGCTACAAGGACTCGTCGCCTTTGGCAGTGTGGCCTGAATCACGAGCGTGACTCCGACGATTGCAGCCAGGACTGCGCATGCTTGAATCATTATGTGGGCTGGCGTCCAGAAAGTGTCCCGCCCGATAGAGCGATGCCAGGCGACATCCCAGGCCCCACCGACGGCCGAACACGTTACTCCAATGAGGCCAACCCAGATGTACCAAGGGACAGCTGAGCATCTTTAGAAGATATTGCCATATCCCGGTTTGACGCAGAGCGATAGGGGAAAAATTCAGAGGAAGCCATAGGGTCTTTTTGAGTTCAACGGATAATACCACCCTATCCCCAAAAGGACGCCCGTCCGATGACAAGTGTCACGATTTCAAATCGCCTCGATAGTCAAGACTTAATTTCTGCGCTCCCTCGAAGAGGGAGTAGCAAATATAGGTCGATTGAAGCCGAATTCCCAATCTTCAGAAGCGCATTTCCTGTAAGCACGTATTGGCGATTTCGCGCTGCTTGACAGTAGGTAAGTATGTCGCGGAGCGCGATAAAGTGGACCCCCTTCAACTAGATCGACCTGGGTCCTCGGCGGGCTGAGACGTTCATGATCGTTGGCTAGCATAAAATCGGACAAACTGAGAAGACTGAGGTTGGTGCGAGAATTGGATAGTTTTTCAAAGAAGAGAACGTCCGCCGTTAGTTTGTACCTCCTGTTGCTAGTTTTCGCAGCGATCAGCATGGTGTACTACATCGCTGGAGCCGCCGCGCTGCGGCAAGAATTCTTCCACGCAGCCCGCTACGCCAGCGAGCCCTTTGCCTTTCAGGACGACGGGCAAACCATCAAAAATCCTAGCAAAGAAGCCATAGCCGTCGGTCTTTCGAACGGAGACCTGCTGCTGTCTGTCAACGGGGTTCCATATACGGGCTATGCTCAAATACACGATCTGTTCCGGAAAATTTCCCCTGGCGATACCGTCGGGTTTAGCGTCCGCTCGCCCTCTGGGGCGACACGGCAGGTGCGGGTTCGGATCGAACCCCGCAAGTCGCCAGATTCTTTGGGGGGCCAATTCATTGCAAATCTCACCCTAATTCTGGGTGTCCCCCTCCTCGGCCTCATCGTTGGCTATTGGGTTGTTGCCGCCCGCCCAAGAGATTTGAATGCTTGGTTGGTCCTTGTCTTGCTTGCCTTTCCGGCGACAGCATATCTTGACTTCACCTTTTGGACAGCGCCCTGGAACCTGTTGCTCGGCACGTGGCATTTGGTCATTCAGATCTTCGTCTTTCCGGCGCTTCTCTGGTTCGGCTTCCTGTTTCCAGAGCGCTGGAGACTAGATCTTCGCTTGCCCTGGTTCAAGTACGCCATTGCAGCGGCAGTCTGCTTCATCCTTGTTTTTGAAACGGCATTCTTGGCAGCGTGGTTTCTTTCTATCCATGACCTACACCCCCTGCTCCCCCTACAGATCTGGATAGCTAGGGCCTCGCAATGGATAGCGGCAATCTGTATCATCCTGTTTCTCGTCGCCATTTTGGATAAGTTGCGTTCAGCATCCAGTGCGGATGCACGCCGCCGCCTGCGGGTCCTCGCCATCGGAAGCTGCTTATCCCTCGGCCCACTTCTCTTTATCTTCTCCGTGGGTCCACTGTTCGGGATCAACCCGCGAAACGGGAAGTGGACCTTCGCCCTTATTCCATTTGTGGCTCTTTTTCCGGTCACCCTCGCATATGTTCTGATCGTCCAGCGAGCCATGGATGTTAACATCCTGCTCCGAATGGGCACCAAATACCTGCTCGCCCGGACCACTCTGGTCATCCTGCGTATCGGCGGAATCCTTGCCTTAGTCTGGTTCATCGCTGTACCTCTCCTCGTTCACCGTCACTCCTTCTCCACCACGCTGCTGTGGAGTACCGTCCTCCTGGCCTTCGCCTTTCTGTTTTTCAAAAAGAAATCACCCACCGACCTCATAGGTCAATGGATCGACCGCAAATTCTTCCGCGAAGCCTACGATGCCGAAATCACTCTCGCCAATCTCGCGAAGACTGCCCGCACCATCTCCGATCCCGCCGCTCTCATCAAAACGGTCTCTCACCAGATCTCCGACGTGCTGCACATCGATCACATTTCCGTTTTGCTGCGGCGTAATGGCATCTTCGAACCTGCCTACGTCATCGGCCAACCTTCTTTTGAAAACGAATCGCTGCGCATGCTCGACAAATCCAACTCGTCCACCCCCGTTTTCAACAGCGCCAAGGACGAACAAACACACGATCCACACACAGCCGAATTGCTCCTGCCGCTCCCCGGACGCACCCAATTGCTCGGAGTCATGGCGCTCGGCGCAAAACGCTCGGAAGCGCCTTACACTCCATCCGATCTGCGCCTCCTCGAATCGGTGGGCGTGCAAACGGGCTTAGGCCTTGAACTCAGCGAAACTGCGCTCTCGTTAGCGCAGGCGGCTATCGAACGCGCTAGCGCCGCCCGCGAAATGGAGATTGCCCGCGAAGTTCAGGAACGACTGTTCCCACAGCACTTCCCCGTCGTCCCCGGCGTGACTCTGGCCGGCACATGCCGCACTGTATTCGGCGTCGGAGGCGACTACTACGATGCGTTCGATACCGCTAACGGTCGCATTGGGCTCGCGATCGGTGACGTCTCAGGCAAAGGCATTTCAGCTGCCCTGCTGATGTCGAGCCTGCGCGCCTGTTTGCGCACCCTGACGCTCAATTCGTCGGGAGATCTGACGACGCTCATGCGCAACATAAATAGCCTCATTTACGAAGCTTCCGCTGTTCATCGTTACGCCACATTCTTTGTCGGAATCTATGATCCGTCCACCTTTCGGCTGCAGTATGTGAACGCCGGCCACAACCCTCCCGCACTGATCCGCCCCTTGCCAGACGGCAGCTGCCAGCACCTGCCTCTCGGGACCGGCGGCCCCGTGGTCGGCTTGCTCCCCGACGTTCGCTACGAAGAGGATTCGCTCCTGCTTCATCCCGGCGACCTGCTTCTCGCCTATACGGATGGCATCAGTGAAGCGATGACTGCTGCTGACGAAGAATGGGGTGAAGAGGCCATGATCCTTGCCGCCCAGCACGCAGTCAGCAAAACTGCGGAGGATATCGTAAAGGACATTTTCGAAGCCGCCGATACCTTCACCGGAAACGCCCCGCAGCACGATGATATGACCTTGCTTGTGATGAAACTGTCCTCACTCCCGTGAAGCGATTCGGTCTGACTTCGATGACATCGAGCAGCGAGCATTGGTTCTAATGTTTCGGCAACTACCTTCGGAGAGGCCATCCCCACCAGTCATTGCGAGAACAGACCGAGTCACTCATGCAGCTCTCAGCGACTTCGAAATGTGCGTTGGGGATTTTCGCATCAAATGAGAGCGGTAGACACTCGATTGACAGCGTGACTGCGGGGGGCCTTGCTCTATCCTTAGAGATCAGAATTATGAACAGGCCAAGAGGGCGATTTGCGTAGCGACCGAGTGATGCTGACGGACGAATGCGTGCATCATGCGCGACTTACTGCAGCAGGCGAACGCCGAGGCCCGAAGCGCTGGCAATCAGGGCTGTATTTCTCCAATCCAGGAAAGCGAATCACGGAGTTCGCGTCGTATGGTATCCGTGCGTTCAGCGCGGTCCGAGGCGGAAGGTCAGGGCCGTGCTCACACGAACATCGTTCTGCAGATTGTTGTGCGCGTTGGGCAGCCGCGATTGCACCCAGTCCGCCTCGACGATCGTCCATCCGAGATGAGGTTTAAGCACGGTGGTTACACCACCGCCAATGCTGAACGCCGACCCCGTAACGGTTCCCACGGTCGCATAGCTCGACAACGCCTGGGATCGACCGCCCAGCGCCTGGCCATAAAACGTGAAACGCTTCGAGAGCGTGCGCAAGGAGTAGCGCGGCCCGAACAGGTAGTTGAATACTGTGAGTGATTGCGTTGCGCCGCCGATGCTGTTCGCGTGAACCACGTTCAGGTCTGCAACGACGCTGAAGCCACGCGGCATGTTGACGACGGCTGAGCCGAAGCCACCGCTGGCGGAGAAGCAGCCGCACTGGCCGGGAGGCGCATTGGCGTGGATGAAGGTATAGCCCACGCTGGTTTCGAGCGCTGGCACCTGCCCGGGCGCAGTACCGAAGATCGTCTGCGCATCAGCGCGGCCGGGTGCGGCAAGGCCGGTCGAGAGTGCGAGTATCGCGGTAAGCAGAACTTTCGTATCGAATCGCATCTATCTTCTCCTACTGCACGGTGAGGCTGACGGTGGTGGTTTGCTGAAGTGCGCCGCTGGTTCCGACGACGGTGACCGTATAGGTCTGTGGCGCGGGTCCGAAGTAGCCGCCGCCGCAACCGCTGAGCGCGAGCAACGGAAGTACGCTCAACACGGCGATGCCGAGCACCATCCATCGTCCAGCCGATTTGCGCAGCCTACGAGATGCGCCGGCAAACCCAAGCAGCGGCAAGCCAGCGAGCAGAGCCATCAGCGGAACTCTACTCTGCCCCGGCCGCCCCGGTGCGGCCAGACTAGCCAGACCTGTGACGGTCTGAATCGACAAGACACTGGGCGCACCAGCAGTGCCAGGCGTCACCGACACAGGTGCGAACGATGCCTGTGCACCTGCCGGAAGACCCGTAGCCGTTAGCGTAACCACGTTGCTGTAGCTCCCGCCAACCGGTGCAATCACCAGGTTGAACTGCGCGACTCCGCCCGGCTGTATGCTCGACGAAGGCGTAGATGAACGGACGGTGAAGGTTGCAGTGCCGGCGACGCCGGTTCCGCCTATAGCGATGGACTGCGGCGAGCCACTGGCGTTGTCGGCCACCGAGAGGGCGGCGGCCAGTGCACCCGCAGTGCCTGGTGTAAAGCTCACCGTGATGGTGCACGAGCCACCGGCTGCAACCGATGAGCCGCAATTATTCGTTTGCCCGAAGCTGCTCGCGTTCGCACCGGTGACCGTGATCCCAGTGATCGCAAGCGCGCCCGTGCCGGGATTCGACAGCGTTATGGGCTGGGTCGTCGCCGTAACGCCAACCGTTGTGCTAGCGAATGTCAGCGAGCTTGGATTCAGCGTCGCCTGGGGAACAAGCGCAGCCGCTCCGCTTCCGCCGATTGGAATGGTTTGAATTGAGACGGCCGCATTGTCGCTGACTGTGAGTGTCCCGGCGAAAAGGTTTGGACCCGTAGGCGTGAAGCTCACATTGATGGTGCAGGAGGCACCGGCGGCCAGCGAATTCCCGCAAGTATTCGTCTCTCCGAAGATGCCCACGCCCAGGCCTGTGATGCCGATGTTACTGATACTGAGTGGGCCGGTGCCAGGATTGGAAAGCGTTACGGGTAGCGGAGTCGCGGCAACCCCGACCGTAGTGCTGGGAAAGGTGAGCGAAGAAGGTGAGAGCGTCGCCTGAGGGACCAGCGCAGCCGTTCCGCTGCCGCCGATTGGAATGGTTTGGATTGAGACTGCGGCATTGTCGCCGACCGTGAGTGTGCCGGCAAAGAGGCTTGGACCCGTAGGGGTGAAGCTTACATTGATGGTGCAGGAGGCTCCGGCGGCCAGCGAATTACCGCAGGTATTCGTCTGTCCGAAGACACCTACGCCCAGGCCTGTGATGGCGATGTTACTGATCGTGAGCGGCCCGGTGCCGGGATTGGAAAGCGTGACCGGCAGCGGAGTCGCGGCAACGCCCACTGTGGTGGCGGGGAAGGTGATTGAAGAAGGCGAGAGCGACGCAAGCGGGGTGGTGCCGGTGGTGCCGGTCCCGCTGACCGAGACAAAGAAGGCCACAGTGGGAATGCCGGGGCCGCTCGCGGTGATACCAATCTGCGTGTTGTTGTACACCGTGGTTGTAGTGGGTGCGAAGGTAACTACGAGCTGGCAGCTTCCTCCCGGCGAGGTTGCAGAAGAAGCTGGAGGCAGGGGCGTGGTGCAGCTGCCGGGGGCGAAGGTGAAGGGGCCGCCACCTGAGATGGGACCGATGGTGGCGGTGTAGCCCTCGCCATAGTTGGTCAGCGTGATCAGCTGAGTTCCGCTTGTAGTGCCGATAGCCTGGTTGCCAAAGTTCAGCGAAGCAGGCGACGGGACGATGTAGTTGCCAAACGACATTCCCGATAGCGCAACCGTCTGCGTCGAGCTGCTGCCGTTGAGCGAGTTATCGGTGTAGGTGAGCGTGCCGGAATAGAAGCCGGCATGGATTGCCGTAAGGGTTACCGTGACCTGGCAAACCGCTCCAGGAGCGATTGGCGTATTCAGCACACATGGATTGGTGGCGGCCGCCGCGTAGCTGAACCCGGCACCTGCTGCGACGATATTGGTAATCGTCAGCGGCTGGTTGCCACCGTTATAGATAATTGCGTTCTGATTCGCAACCGCACCAACCTGGCCAAACGCGATCACGCCCTGCGACCGGTCCACCTTGTCCAGATTGTTGTAATTGCCGACGTAAACCGTACCGTCCGGGCCAACCGAGGTTCCCAGCGGTTGTGAACTGGAGTCGAAGGAACCTTCGGCCGTACCATAACCGCTGGCCGGAAGCTCGGCGACTCCGCCGGTTGGTGCATAGCGGGTGGCGTACAGCGTATTGGCTGCATCCACACCTAGACCATCGCCTGCGCCGACAGTGTTGACCTGTACCTGTGTACCGCCAAATGGAATCTCGTTGATCGTATAGCCGCTGATGAAGATGTCTTCGTTGCTATCGCTGGCTAGAATGTAGCCCTGCGTGATCGTCGGATGGATTGCTACCGTTGCCGCAGTACCTGTACCGCTGACCGGTACTGTATACACGTTACTCCCGTCGGTCTCGTAGAGATTGCCCGTGTTGCCAACGGCGAGGCCTTCCACAGAGGAGATGCCGGAGCCATAGGGAATACTGCCCTGGACGCCCTGAACAGTGTCGTAGGTAGTGATCTGATTCAGCGCGCTGCCACCGGCGATGTAAAGGACTCCGGCTCCATCGATGCCAAGCTCGTTCGCCACGTTGATGCCGGTAAGGGGCAGCGTCGTGACCACTCCGGCCTTGGTGACCGAGACGACGGCGTTCCCGGCCGACTGGATCACGTATGCTGTTCCGTTTTCATCGACGATGGAGCTGTAGTTGTAGCCGGAGGAATTGAGGATCGGTGTTGTGAGCAATCCCGGCTGCACCAGTGCGAAGGGCGATTGCCCAACACCATAGATCAGTACTGTGGCAAGCCGCGTACTTCCAACCATCAGGAATAGCGCCTCACGCCGCCCGCCCGGATACTGCGGCTGGAACGTCACCGGCACAGAGCAGCTCAGCGCGCCGGTCGGCCCCGTGCAGGTTACCGCGCCGATGCTGTAGCTCAAGCCATAATGCAACTTTGCCGTCGGCGTAAATCCCGTCGAAAAGCCCGTCACCTGGAAGGTCGCTGTCAGAGTCTGCGCGGATGCGAGTGAGACTCCCACCGGTGCAGGATTGAAGACCAATGGATTCGGAGGAGTGACGCCCGGAACCGAGAGGCCGGTGAGAAGCATGCTTTGCGGCGTACCCGCTGCGTTATCCGCTACCGAGAGCTGCGACGAAAAGCTTCCCGTAGTTGTGGGATCGAAGACAACGTAGATCTTGCAGGAGGAGTTCCCAGCCAGCGTGGACCCGCAGGAGTTAGTGCCAGAGACTACAGTGAATGCCGTTCCCGTAGTCGTTTCGCCGCTGATAGCCACGGGCAGGCTGCTGGTGTTGGTCAGCGTCGCAGTCATCGGCGCACTGGCCTGATTGACGGTTTGACTGCCAAATGCCAGCGTCCCCGGCAGGAACGTAACAGTGGGAGCCGCGGTGCCGGTGCCTGTCAATACCTCTGAGTTAATGCATCCATAGCTCGCCGTTGTAATGCATACCTGGAAGCCGGACGTGTAGGTCGTCATCGAGGTGGGCGTAAAGGCGATGCTATAGGTGCAACTCGCTCCCGCTGCCAGCGTCGTCGAGCCAGATGGGCAGGTTGTCGAGGTCACCAGGAAGTTGCTGAAGCTCGATCCGGTGCTTGCATAGCTCCCAATGGTGATCGCTGTCTGCCCGGTGTTGGTCAGCGTCGCCGTCTGTGCCGCGCTGGCGAAGTTCACCGGGCTGGTAAAAGTCAAAAGCGAAGGTGTGACCGTCGCCGAGGTAGTCGCTGTGCCCGTGCCCGTGCCATCGAGGTTGATCGTCGAAGGTGAGCTATTGGCATTGCTGGCGAGCACGATGGTGCCGGTCTGAAGGGTTCCAGGGGAACCTCCCAACGTAGGCGTGAAGCTGACCACAACCGTGCAGCTTTGGCCCGCCGCTAGCGAGCCCGGAAAGATGCAGGTCCCCGCGCCCGTGCCCGTGACAACTGCAAACGGCCCTGTAACCACAGGAGCTGCTGTGAAGTTCAATGCGACGCCACTCGGGTTCGAGATGATGATGTACGGAGGATAGAAGGTGGACGTCCCGTTCGCTGCTGTAGTCGTCTCCGTGGTCAATATCGGAGTGTTGGGGAAGTGATATTGGCCGGTGGTTCCCGCGGATGTGATGGTGGCGCCGGAGCTGCTGGCCCCAATCAGGTTGCCGAAGGTGTCCATCGCCATGTCGTCGATCCCGTCCGCCGGTCCGACGTTATTGACAATGTATTGGGTATCGGGCGTTCCGATGGCGGCCGAGGTCAAGTCAGTCAAGGAGTTGCCGAAGACGGTATTGATGTTCCCCGTCGAATCGACCACCCGTACCAGACTGCCGCCGTAGTCGGCGATGTAGACGCGGTTGCCGGGATCCACAAAGACGCCAGAAGGACTCATGGCTTCACTGGTGGCAGGGATGCCATTGACCGTTGCCGCCTGCACGCCGCCGCCGGCGAAGGTTGAGATGAAGCCGGTAGCCTTGTTGACCACCCGCACGATGTGGTTCGAGGTGTCCACGATATAGGCATTGCCTGAGGAGTCAAACGCTACGCCCTGGGGAAAGCACAGGTGCGCCTGAGTTGGGGTGTAGGGCGGCGTGCTCGTGGAATACAGTGTCCCCGCGCCCACGCAGCCGCCAGTTGCATCAGCGGCTACGCCCGCAAACGTCGTAATGATATTGGTCGAGTGATCGACCACGCGGACAAGGTTGTTTCCGCTGTCGGAGATATAGATGTTGTTGCTCGCATCAGTGCTGAGCGCCCACGGATTGTTGAGCGTTCCCGCTGTGGCCAGGCCGCCATCGCCCAGGCCCCCGCTGCCGCCCCCGGCATAGACGGAGATGGCACCAGCCGAGGTGATCTTCCAGACCAGATTGTTAGTCCGGTCGGAGACGTACACGTTATTGCTGCTATCGATCGCCAGACCTGCAACCAGGCCAAATTGAGCACTGGTGGCCACGCCTCCACCCAGCGAATTGCCAGAGGTCCCACTGGTCCCCGCGAAGACAGTGATGTTCCCGGTCGTGTGATCGATCCTGCGCACAACATAGTTTTGTGCATCCGCGACAAAGAGATTGCCGCTGGAGTCATAGGCGATGCCCACCGGATAGTTGAGCTGAGCCGCCGTCGCCAGACCTCCGTTCCCCGTCGCGCCCGCACCGTTCAGCCCCGCAACCAGGTTCACTGTAGCGGGAGTGAACTCGATGGCCGCCGAGGAGCCAGTCTTGGGAGGACCATATTGAGCCACCGCGGAACGCTGGGAAGAGATAAGAATGACGGCGGCACATAGTGAAAAGATCCATTGCTTGCGAATCATGGGATATTCCTTCGGTGTGGTCTCGAGGCAGATAGTGCGGGGAGTAGAGAAATACTTAGGCATGTGCAAAAACCCGCAGCAGAGAGAATGAAGCTTTGAGTGTGTGTTCCCGAATCTCATGGCAATTCCTTGATCGTGGACGACTTCAACGACTCCGAACAAAGGGAGATCGTCCCGCTTTCGTGTTCCTGAAAATGAAGGTGCTTCTGCTCCAGCCGCCGGTAGATCTCGTGGATCGAAACACCGTACCTCGCCGCGGCGGCCTCTGGGCTCAGCATCCACACGTTCCGCCCGCATTGCTCGCACCGTCCGGCGATCCCGGCTGCCGGCTGCGAAAGCGCGGTGAGCACGTCGCGTTCGACCGTGATTCCCACCCGGCGACGCATCACTGGCTTTGGAGCGGGATAGGCACCACCTGGTGGTAGAGTTTGAGACAAAGGCTTCATCGGGCTCCGCGGGAAATGAAGTTCAGCCCGTCGAGTAGGCAACAGCTCAGGTCAAAAGTCGAATCAATCTAGATCAAAACTCATTAATTATTCTTAATAACCTCTATGTCGCTCAATCACAACAGGATCTACGGCTTCGCGGAGTTCCGGCTTCAGGTCAACGCCCGTATTTTGGAGCGCGACGGAGCCCGTGTTCCGCTGGGAGCGAAAGCTTTCGAGGTCCTTACCTGCCTGGTCATGGATGCAGGCCAGGTGGTGACCAAGGACACACTCCTGAAGACGGTATGGCCTGAGGCCTTTGTCACGGAGGCCAACCTCGCGCAACAAATCTTCGCCCTCCGCAAAGCCTTCGGCGACCGCGCCTCTTATATAGTCACCGTGCCCGGTCGCGGCTACCAGTTCACCGAGCAGGTGCGCGAGCTGCGCGAACTGCCGCCCGCCGACCAAGGCCCCGTCGTGTTGCAGCGAACCACCGAGCGCACCCGGATCGTGATCGAGGACACCACCGAGACCAGCACGCTCGTCGCGGGCATGAGCTCCCTACCAAGCGCGCTCGAGGCCCTGCGGACGCACAGCAGGACGGCGCCCGAACCATCGGCTGCCTTCCAGGCGATCGTGCAGTACGTTACGTCGGAAAGCGCATCCAGCCCGGCGCAAGCTGACTGGATCGATCGCCGGCTCCCTGCCGTCCCGGACCCTCCCGCGCCTCGCCGTCCGAGCGGCGTCACCATCGGGATCGTCGCCGTCGCCGCAATCCTCATGTTGCTGGCTGGCCGATTCGTCGCGCGGCGCGATGCGCCAACCCCGCACGCGACCCGCCGCGTGGTCATTGCCGAGTTTGAGAATCACACGTCAGATCCCGAGTTCAACGTGGCTTTGCGTAAAGCGCTCGAAATAGATCTCAGTCAGTCTGCTTATCTGGACGTAGTCAGCGAGCCAGATATGCAGCCGGCGTTACCCACCGCCCTCAGCGCGTCCGCTGCAAGAGAGTTATGCCAGCGCAGCAATCGACAAGTGCTGATTACAGGATCCGTGGAGACCGTAGCACAGGTCTATTTGCTGTCCATCGAGGCGAACGATTGCGAATCCGGCCGTTTGCTCGCAAGCACCAAGACAAAGGTGGCAAACAAGGAGCAGATGCTTGATGCGATGGATACCGCATCCTTGAAGCTTCGGGAAGCTCTTGGCGAGCCCGACAAGCGGGGCCAGCTCCCTTCGTCACCAGCAGCGCAATAATATCCGTCCCAAGCGATCTTGCGTCTGAGTCTGTCGTCATGTACGGGGCCGGAGTTCGCAGCGCGATTTGAACTGGAAATTGTTTCATGGGAAGGCGGATGACCCCACGCTGGATCTGGATCCTGGCATTGGAAAGCGCAATTTCGGCAAGCAGGGTTTCCTTATTTTTTCGCGGCTGGAGTTGACGATAACAACTTGCCGGTTTGAGGAGCCGGAAGCCTCGCCGAGTCTCGGCCACCAATGTTTGTGGCGTGCATCCTCATTGCCTGTTGCTCCCACGCCATGAGGCTTTGCCGGAAGACCTGTCTCGACAGCAGGACCACGGGGGGGTGATGATGCCGTACGGTGTAATGCTGCTGTGTTGTGCATGAACCGAAAACTCACCCAATAGGCATTCACAGCCGGATGCCGCTGGGTTCTGCGTGGCGAAGATGGGGCCGTCGGAAGATTGACCTGCAGTGGTAGAAAACAATACGCCGTCGATGCCAATACGTTCGTACTCAGTAAATATTTTTGGAAAGCGACATTCCATTCCGAGCGCGCAGCCGAACAAAAGACCACCAGCTTCGAACATCACTGGTGCTGGATAGCGCAATATGTATGAGACGGAGATGGGGAGTTTTGCTGGTGCGGTGAAGCCTCCGCTGGAGAAGTTTTCGGATTTTGCTGGGTGGGTGGCGGAGAATCTTGATCCGCACAGCATACGAAGGTGGCGATGTTTTGTACGGGTGGGATTCGGTATGAGAAGGCTTCGGCTTACATGATGCAGTTGGGGTTTCCGGAGGTTTACCACCTGCGTGGGAGGATTCTGCGGTACCTGGAGGAGACTCCGGTGGGGGAGAGCCGGTGGGATGGTGAGTGCTATATCTTCGATGAGCGCGTGGCTGTTAAGCATGATGAGTTGCGGTTAGAAAAATGACGCGGAGGTAGCGATGCGCTCAAGCCCGGGGAAGCGGAGAGTTCTTGTAACGAGAAGACTACTGCTTATGCAATAGTCAAAGCATGCGCTTCTTTATTGGGTTTGTCGTATTTTCCACGTGGCTGTTTCCCGTTGCAGCATTTCCCCAAACCGCTGCACAGGATGATGCACTGTTGGCTAGAACACGTGGGCTTTATGATGCTCCGTTTACTCGTGATCTAGTTTCATTTGACTGTGCCGTGCAATTTGATTGGAAGCAGCACTTTGTCGATCTCCTACATATTCTCCCGCCAGCAGCCGCTCCGATCGTCGAACGGCTTCAACCGATTAAGCACCGCGTGTTCGTCGATCACTCAGGTGCGGTGCTGTCAGACGTTCCAGCGGCTCCGGAGCTGTCCAGCGTAGCTCACGCAACTGAGCTTGAGGGCGGATTTAAGGCCCTCGTTGCAGCGGGCCTAAATGCATGGCTGCCATCGGCCACGAATGTGATTCTGCCCGTTGGGCCAATCAAATTCAACTTCGAGACGATTGATGCAGGGTATCGATTGACATTGGATGACCCCGGAGTAGCTGCCACTCTGCTGCTCGCGCCCGATTTACGCCTTACGAGTGGAGTCAGCCAGCTGCCCCAATCGATGAGATTCACCACAAAGTTTGGACAGGGTCCAAATGGGTTCCTTCTCAATTCGATAACTACGGGTGACACGACCGACGGCACTGCAACACGTGACGCCTCGTTCAGTTATATGTATCAGTCGGTACAAGGCTTTGAACTTCCTTCATCAGTAACGATCAAGCCTGCTGCCCCAGAGATATGGCACTACGCACTCACCGATTGCAAGGTTCAAACTGGGATTCGGATCAAAATTGGATTGCCAAAGAATTAGGCGCCAGGCGTGGACCTCATTGGCGTTCGCCAAGCTTGTTTCAAACACCAAACTGCTGTGTCAGGGATTGGTTTTAGGGATAGGGCATGGGTGTGGGGTGGTGCAGATGTGTTCGGGTTGGAAGCCTAGGCCTACTATGCGGGCGGCCAGGTGTTGGAAGCCGGGGATGCGGGTGGCGATGCGGAGGGCCAGGGGTGGGGTGACGGGGCCGGGGTTTTGCAGGATGCGGTTGAGGAATTTGTGGGCGGTGATTTGCAGGCGCTGGGTGCGGCGGACGGCGGTTTGGCGGTAGGTCTGGACGTGGCGTAGGTGCCAGTCGGTGAGGGTGTGGGTGCGGAGCGGTTCGGCGAGGATGTTGGCGGCAGCTACGGCGTCCTGTAGGGCGATGTTGATGCCGATGCCGCCTACGGGGGACATGGCGTGGGCGGCGTCGCCGATGCAGAGGAGGCCGGGGATGGACCATTGTTCGAGGTGGTTGATCTGGACGGTAAGGAGCTTGATCTTGTCCCAGGAATCGAGCTCGGAGGTGCGGCCGGCGAGGAAGGGGGCGATGCGCTCGATGCTGGCGCGGAAGGCGGGGAGGCCGGCCTGCTGGACTTCGGGGAAGGTGCCTTTGCGGATGATGTAGGCGGCCTGGTAGTAGTCGTTGCGGTTGATGAGGACGAGGAGGCGGCCGTAGTTGATGTAGCCGAGGCCGCTCTCGGAGTCGGTGGGGAGGCGGGGGATGCGGAGCCAGAGGACGTCGATGGGGACGCCTTGTTCGATGACGTTGAGGTGCGCGGAGGCTACGGAGGTGGCGTGGCGGCCGTCGCAGCCTACTACCAGGTCGGCGGTGATCTGGTGGGGGCCTTCGGGGGTTTGGGCTGTGACTCCGGTGATGCGGTTGGTGCGTTCGTCTTGGAGGAGGCTGGTGGCTTGCCAGCCCATGCGGAGGGTGAAGTTGGGGAGCTTGGCGGCTTCGGCGGAGAGGAAGTTGAGGAAGTCCCACTGGGGGGCGAGGGCGACGTATTTGCAGACGGTGGGGAGGTGGGAGCAGTCGGCGATGGGGAACTCGCGGCCGCCGATGTTGGCTGCGATGCGGTGGATGACGGAGTGAGGGACGGTGGAGAGGAAGCGTTCGAGAAGGCCTAGCTCGTGGAGGAGCTGGAGGGTGGAGGGGTGGATGGTGTCGCCGCGGAAGTCGCGGAAGAAGTCGAGGTGTTTCTCGAGGACGGTGACTTCGACGCCGGAGCGGGCGAGGAGGAAGCCAAGCATGATTCCGGCTGGGCCGCCGCCGATGATGCAGCAGGTGGTTTCGGTGGTGGGCTGGAGGGGTTCGGGCATTTCACCTCGTTGCGGATGCGTGAAGTATAGATGTTTTATCGTTAGAGAAGGACGCGGAGGAGTGGCTTGATAGAACTTTGGCTGGTGCGGCATGGGGAGACGGAGTGGAGTGCGGCGGGGAAGCATACGAGCCGGACGGATGTTTCGCTGACGGAGCATGGGCGGGAGATGGCGGGGCGGTTGGGTGAGTTTCTGGCGGGCGTGGAGTTTGCTGCGGTGCTGCGGAGCCCGATGTTGCGGGCTAAGGAGACTTGCGAGATTGCGGGGTTGGGGGATCGCGCAGAGGTGGAGGATGGGCTGCGCGAGTGGGACTATGGGGTGTATGAGGGCAGAACTTCGAAGGAGATTCGGGAGGAGATTGCGGGGTGGTCGGTTTGGCGGGATGAGATTGTTGGCGGGGAGACTTGTGAGCAGGTGGGGGCGCGGGCGGATGGGGTGATTGCGCGGGCGGTGGAGTTGGCTGGGGGTGCGGCTGAGAGTTCGGGTACGGTGCGGGTTGTGATGTTTGCTCATGCGCATATCTTGCGGATATTGGCGGCGCGTTGGGTGGGGTTGGAGGCGCGGGCGGGGAGCTTGTTTGCGCTGAGTACGGCTAGTGTGAGCGTGCTGGGGATGGAGCGGGAGACGCGTGTGGTGTTGCGGTGGAATCGGACGTTTGAGTAAGTTTTGTCGAGGCGCGGCGAGTGTGCGAAGTGCTTTTTGGATTCAGTTATGAGGTATGGGCTTTGAGCTATGAGCGTGAGGGTGGCTGCTCGGATTGGATTGAGGGATGGTTCCGCGGCTGATTGTGTTTGATTTGGATGGGACGTTGATCGATTCGCAGGTGGATCTGGCGAACTCAGTGAATGTGATGCTGGGGCACCTGGGGAAGCCGCCGCTGCCGCATGCGGTGATTGCTAGCTATATCGGTGATGGGGCTAGCATGCTGGTGCGGCGGGCGTTGGGTGATCCTGAGGGCGATGCGCATGATGTAGAGGTAGTGGATGGGGCGTTGCGGTTCTTTATGGATTACTACCGCGAGCACAAGCTGGACTTTACGTTTGTGTATGAAGGGGTGATTGGGGCGCTGGAGGCGATTCGGGCGGAATGGCCTGGGGTGGCGATGGCGGTGTTGACGAATAAGCCGGTGTGGCCTTCGCGGGATATTTGTGCGCACTTTGGGTTGGAGCGGTTCTTCTTCCAGAACTATGGGGGGAACAGTTTTCATACGAAGAAGCCGGATGGGGCGGGGTTGCTGGCTTTGATTGCGGAGGCTTCGGCGCTTGGTGGTGGGGTGATTGGGGCGGGTGAGGTGGTGATGGTGGGGGACTCGGATGTGGATGTGCTGACGGCTCGGAACTGCGGGGCGTGGGCGGTGGGTTGTACGTATGGGTTGGCTCCGGAGCGGCTTCGGGCGGCTGGGCCGGATGTTTTGGTGGATGCGCCTGGGGAGTGGCTGGCGGCGATTCGTGGGTTGTAGATTCGCGGGTGGTGAATCAGATGTGCGGTGCAGAAGTTGGAGAGCGAACCGCAGGTCCTTCGACTTCGCTGCGCTTCGCTCAGGATGACAATGTTTTGGCGGGGATTGGTGCTTCGCTCAAGATGACAATGTTTTGGTGGGGATTGGTGCTTCGCTCAGGATGACAATTGATATGGGATATGGACTTTAGACTCGGGAGACTAGCGGGTGGTGAGGTCTTCGCGGAGGGCTTCCATCTCGGCTAGGGCGTGCTGGTTGCTGGTGCGGTTGGCGGCGGATATGCCCTGGTGCAGGCGTTCGAGGGCTTCGGGGGTTTGGTTGAGTTTGGCTAGGGTTTGCGCGGACATTTGATAGGCGGGGACGTAGTCGGGATTGTTAGCGATGCAGGTGGCGAACTCGGCTAGAGCGGCTTCGGGATTGCTCTGGGCGATGTGTTCCATCGCGAGGGCGTAGCGGGCGAAGGCGTTGTTGGGATCGGCGGAGAGGATTTCGTTGAGGGCGGCTAGCTTGTCCATAGGGTGATTGTAGCGGTGGTGGAGTGAAGGCTTAACACCGATGCACACCGATGAAACCGATTTAAGACAATCTATTTGAGGGACGCTTGGGTGAAGCGCGAGAGGTTGCGATGGTCTTTGATCGGTGACTTATCGGTGTGCATCGGTGTTAAGCCTTTGATTTTGGTTGTGGATTTAGAATGGTGGGATGAGTGATGGGATGGGTGAGGCGCGGCGGGTGCTGGAGTCGCAGGCGGAGCGGAGCGAGATTATTTTTCCGGCGGATACGAATGCGCTGGGGAATTTGTTTGGCGGGCGGCTGATGCAGTTTATCGATCTGGTGGGGGCGGTGGCTGCGGTACGGCATGCTAGGGCGATTACAGTTACGGCTTCGATGGATCATCTGGACTTTGTGGCGCCGGTGCATGTGGGCGATCTGCTGATCCTGAAGGCTAGTGTGAACCGGGCTTACCGGACCAGCATGGAAGTGGGTGTGAAGGCTATGGTGGAGGATGTGCGCGGGCAGACGCTCCGGCATGTGTCTTCGGCTTACCTGACTTATGTGGCGGTGGATCGGGAGGGCAACCGGCTGCCGGTGCCGGCTGTGGTGCCGGAGACGGAGCATCAGAGGAGGCGGTACGAGGATGCTCTGCGGCGGCGTGAGATGCGTGGGGTGGAGATACAGCGGAAGCGTGAGATTCGGGCGGCTGTTGCCGCTGGTTGGCATGTTTGAAGGACAGTGATAAGTGGTCAGTGATAAGTGATAGTGCGGTTTGATATTGGTGCGGCAGAGGAGAGTGGAATGGGACATATGGGAGCGGGAGCGGGACAGCCGGGGCAGGGGCCACAGCCTTTGCCGGGTGTGGCGCATGTGGTGGCGGTTGGTTCGGGTAAGGGTGGTGTGGGTAAAACTACCGTTGCGGTGAACCTGGCCGTGGCGCTGGCGAAGCTGGGGCATCGGGTGGGGCTGATCGATGCGGATATCTATGGGCCGAATGTGCCGACGATGATGGGGCAGACGCGGCAGCCGAACATTGTGGGCGCGGACAGGATTGAGCCGCTGATGTCGCATGGGGTGAAGTTTATTTCGGTGGGGCTGATCTCCCCGGGCGACAAGCCGATGGTGATGCGTGGGCCTATGCTGCACCAGATCATTCGGCAGTTTTTGCAACAGGTGGAGTGGGGTGAGCTGGACTTTTTGATCGTGGATCTGCCGCCGGGTACGGGCGATGTGGTGATCTCGCTGGTGCAGACGGTTCCGTTGACTGGGGCGGTGGTGGTGTCTACGGGTTCGTCGGTCGCGTTGCAGGATGCGCGGAAGGCGTTGGAGATGTTCCACCAGGTGAAGGTGGAGGTGATTGGGCTTGTGGAGAATATGAGCCAGATGACGCTGCCGGATGGCGAGGTGATCGACGTGTTTGGCGCGGGAGAGACGGAGCGGACGGCGCAGCAGTTCGGGCTGGAGTTCCTGGGGGCTATGGATCTCGATCCGTTGGTAAGGCAAGGCGGGGACCGGGGGATGCCGGTGACGCTGGCTGGTGAGGGGAGTCCGCTGGCGGGACCTTTCTTTGAGATCGCGAAGAAGGTGGCGGCGCGGGCGCGGGAGATCGCCGGAGCGGATGAGACGGTGCTGGAGATCCTCTGATGCACGTTGCGGCTACTGTTCCTTGGGGAAGACGCTGATGGAGCCGTTGCGTTCGAGGATGGCGTAGTCGATGTCTTCTACGCGCGGGATGTTGGCGGAGCGTGCAGCGGCTTCGAGATCTTCGTGGCGGAGGTACATGCCTTCGGCTACCTCCTGCTGCCACTCTCCTTTGTTGATGATTATGAGCGGGGTTCCGTCGAGCAGGGCTCCCAGGCGAGGGTTCTTGCTTTTGGCCCAGGCCAGGGTGCGGTGGATGAGGGCGACGGCGATTACGGCGCAGGTGCAGTTGGTTACGGATCTGTCCTCGCCGACGGTGGAGAGAATGACGACGCCCCCGATGAGAAAGATGAGGACGAATTCGAAGAGGGTCATCTGTGCTCCGGCGCGGCGCTTGAGGACGCGCACGACGAGGAGCAGGACGAAGTAGCCGATGATGGCGCGAAGGATTGTGGGCATAGGGGACTCAGGGTAGTACGAAGGTGGAGGCCTGAATTGCGGGTTCGTTGGCGAGCTGAATGCGGAAGGCGTGGCTTCCGGGGAACTGGGGCTGGAGAGAGATCTGGACGATGGCTGGCGCGCGGGTGGCGGCGAAGGTATAGGTGATGCCTCCTTCGCCTGCGGCTGAGACGACGGGTTGCGGGGAGATGCGCTGGGCTCCGAGTTGCTGGATGATGGAGTCGGAGAGGAAGACCTGGATGTGGTTGTCGCGGATGGCCGGAGGGCTGAAGTGGAGCGACAGGATGGAGGGTGTGCTGGCGCGGGCGATTCGCTCGTAGTCGACGGTGAGGGCCTGGTCTGGAGTGGAGCGATGGGCTTTGGCGAGCCAGCCGCGGCCAAAGGCGCCGAGAAGATCGGCCAGGAGGATGAGGAAGAATACGGACCAGACGATGTGTTCGAAACGCCACCATTTGCGCTGGAATTCCAAGTTGGCGCCTACGGAGACTTCGTCGTGGACCTTGGGGATGGAATCGGTGGCGGAGTCGATGACGGTTGGCTCAGGCATTGGGCTCGTCCTTTTTGGATGGGGTGGGAAGGATGGAGATTTCGCCGAAGGTTTCTAGCACGGCGGTGCCGATGCCGGAGGGGGACTTGATGCCGGATTCGCGAGCAATGTCCATAACGTCGTCATCCTGGATGCGCATTTTGGAAAGTGTCTCGGTGTGCCATGCGCCTTGCTGGAAGAGGGTTACGGGGACGCCGCAGAGGATGCGGGTGACGCGCGTGGACCTGGCTCGGAGGCGGGAGAGGACGTAGTGGCAGGAGGCGATGGTGAGGATCTGGGTGATGGCGTTGGTGAGGGATGCTTCGGTGCCGACGATGCCGGTTAGGGTTAGGCCGCCGAGATAGAAGATGAGGACGAATTCGAATGGGGTTAGCTGCTTGCCTGGTCGGCGTCCGACGATGCGAACGATGAGGACGAGGAAGAGATAGCCGAAGACGGCGCGGAAGAGGATGAAGGTAGCCATGGCGCGACGAGGTCCCTGGGAGAGGAGTTGTCGTTCTGGTCGTTCTGGGTGGGTAAGATCGAGGAAAGAGGCGGCGGGTTGCGTGGCAGGAGGGTTGCTGCGCGGGTGGTTGGCGGATGGAATAAAATGGGTTTGAGGTGGTGTGGGTCTATGGCGGAGGCGGAGCGGATTTCGGCGCGGCAACGGGCGATCCTGACGGCTATCGTCGAGAGCTATATTGAGACGGGTGAGCCGGTGGGGTCGGGTACGATTGCGGGTACGATTGCGCGGGTGCAGGCGGGAGGTGGGCTGGGTGCGGGGTTGAGCTCGGCTACGGTGCGGAATGAAATGGCGGAGTTGGCGAACGAGGGGTTGCTGGAGCAGCCGCATACTTCGGCGGGACGGGTGCCTACGGCAAGGGCGTTTCGGATGTATGTGGAGCAGTTGAGTGGGGCGGGAGTGGGTGCGGGCGGTGGGGTTGGGAATGGGTTGAGTTTGCGTGGGGCCTCGCAGATGCAGCTGCGGTCGCAACTGGAATCGAAGATCGATTCGAGCTTTGCGGGGGTGAATGGGACGCAGGCTATGCTGGAGCGGACGAGCCATGTGCTGGCCACGGTTTCAAGCGGTGTGGGTGTGGCGATGGCGCTGGTGGCGGGCGGAGATACGCTGGAGCATGTGCACTTTTCGCGGCTGGCGAAGGGGCGGGTGCTGGCGGTGGTGGTGACGAGTTCGGGGCTGGTGCGGGACCGGTTGTTGACGATGGAAGACGATGTGACGGCCGGGGAGCTGGAGGTTGCGGCGAATTTTCTGAATGAGAATTTTCGCGGTTGGTCAATCGAGCGGGTGAGGGCGGAGATTGGGCGGCTGGTGGAGCGGGAGCGGAGTGAGTACCAGAGGCTGCTGAGTTCGGTGGAGGAGTTGTGGGCTGGGGCGGTGGCTCAGGGTGAGGCTGCGGCGCAGACGGTGTATGTGGAGGGCGTGGCGAACCTGCTGGGTGGGCGTGGTGTGGGGACGGCTGAGGACATGGCTCGGCTGCGGGAGGTTTTGGCTGCGCTGGAGGCGAAGCAAAGGCTGGCGGTGCTGCTGGATGCTTATGTTGATGCGAGGCAGGAGAGTGTGCGGGTGATCTTCGACCTGGAAGAGCAGGCGCCGGAGATGGCGGGGCTGGTGTTGATTGCGGCTCCGGCGAGGATGGCGGGGGATGGGCGCGGGGCGGTGGGAGTGATTGGGCCGAAGAGGATGCAGTATGAGAATACGATGAATGCGGTGAGCTATATTGCGCAGGTGTTTGAGCGGATGCTGCGGCCGGAGGCATAGGCTGGAGGGAAGGTGGGGACTGATGTTGTGGGGGAAAGGTTCGAGCGGTTGAGGTTAGGCGAGCTGTATCGGGATCCTTCGCTACGCTCAGAATGACAGCAGGTGCGGAGCGGTGGAAGAGATTGAGAGGGTGAGTTGTGAGTAGAGATAAGGGAACACCGATTGCGGAGCAGTGGGGCAAGGTCGCGCGTTGGGCAGGGATTGGCAATAATGAGAATGAGGGAGACGAGACGATGACGGAAGAGACGATGGTTCAGGCAGCGGATGAGGTAGATGCGGTGCAGGCTGGAGCGGCGGAGGAGAGCGGCGACGCGGGAGTGCGCGCTGAGTTGGAGCAGGTGCGCGGGGAACGGGACCAGTTAGTGGATCGGCTGGCGCGGCTGCAGGCGGAGTTTGAGAATGCTCGGCGGCGCGAGACGAAGGAGCGAGCTGACCTGCGGGACTATGCGGTGCAGGGAGCGGTGGAGCCTTTTCTTGGGGTGATGGATAATTTTCAGCTGGCGCTGAAGGCGGATGGAACGGCCGAGCAGCTGCGGGCTGGGGTGGAGCTGATCCTGAAGCAGATGGAGGAGGCGCTGCGCGGGTTGAATGTGCAGGCAGTGGAGACGGTGGGGACGCAGTTCGACCCGCGATTTCATGAAGCGCTGGGAAGTGTTGAAACTGCAGAGTTTCCGGATCATCAGGTGTTGGAGGAGATTCGGAAGGGGTACAAGATTCGGGAGAAGCTGCTGAGGCCGGCGTTGGTTAGGATTGCGGTCAATTCGGCTCAGGTGGCGGAGTAGAAGGTATCGGTCGCTAGAATTTTGAGATGTCGTTGGCGTGACGGGGTGGCCGCCACTATTTCTGCGACTGGATGAGGATAAAGGTAAAGGACGGCTGCTGAGGGTAAAATTTCGCCATGACCATCGAGATCACAAATCCGGAAGCAATTGCTGAGATCGAGGAGCTGATGGAGCGGTTTAACATTCCGGCTTCTTTGGCAGTCGAGCGGGTGATGGTTCAGATGGGCGGCTGGGTTCCGACGGAGATACTCGCATGGGAAGTGAAGGGTGAGACTCCTGTCAAGACGGATGTTGGGGTGGCATAACGGCGTTTACTAGTCGATGATGAGGACTTTGGCTCCGGTTGTCGTTTGGGCGCGGTGAGGGGCTAGGTTGTCGCTGACTACGAAGGTGTTTCCTGCGGTGGTGATGTGGGTTTCGCCGGTTTGCAGGGTGGCGGTGAGAGAGCCTTCCAGGACTGTGACGATGTGGCCTTTTGTGCACCAGTGGTCTGCGGTGTAGTTAGGGCTGAACCGGATTCGGCGGAGGCGGATGTTGCCGAGGGTCATCTCTTTGGATGTGGCGGTGCCTGATTCGCCGCGGGATTCCGTGGCGGGTAGCGTGGTCCAGTCAATGTTGGTGAAGGGGATGTTTTCGATCTTCATTTCAGTCGCTAGTTGTCGGAAGGCCGTTCGACGTGGTCGATGACGAGCGTGTCAAGTGGACCGGTGGTGGGTTGAAGTTTGAGGCCGAGCTGCTCCTGGAGCGCTGTGAAGATGGATGGACGGGCTTGAGCCTCTGATGCGGAGTCAAGGCTTGCGCTGGCGTGGCCCATCGGTTCGTATGTGAGGGTGAAGTCGTAGTTTCCGGTGAGGCCGGTGTTATCGAAGACTTGACGGTCTAGACCAGCCGAGGACGAGAGGAGGGTCACTAAGCGGTCAAGGATGACGTAACGTCCGACAAACACGCCTGGGGACCTTGCCTCGATACCTCCTCTACTACCAGGTACTGGGGGTGTGACTTGCTGCATCTTCGGGCCGCCTTTGGCGACGATGAGTGAGTAGATCGGTATCTGGACCGTCTCCGGATGGAGGATGAGGTGGAAGCGGTCGGCGAGGAGCTGCTGTAGCACCTGCCTGCGCTGGCCGATGGTGTAGGTCTTCCACTCGGGCAGGTCGGAGTCGGCTACCTTGGCGGAGACGACGTAATAGTCGGCTGCTCCCCAGGCGGGCAGTCCGCGGATGGAGTGGTCGCGTGTGATGTTGTATGCGTTGCGGATCAGATATTCGAGAGGGCCGGCGTCCGCGGAAAATCCGTCCTCGGTGAAGCGGATTGGGCCGCCGCTGTGTTCCTTCTGCAGGCGAATCGAGGCGACGTCGAAGGCGATGAGCTTGTGCGGCGGCGCGGGCGCGCGGGCAGGCGACTGAGCACCCACCGCTGCGGAGGCGGTGAGGATCGCGAATGCTAAGGTGACGCGGGAAGCGGTACGTTGCATCGGCAAAGGTCTCCGTTTGGGCAGCGCTGGTAACTGGTAATTAGAGAGACGTGACGATGCCGAGTTGGGTTAGGAGGAAGGCGTAGTCGAAGGCTATTTCTTTTAGGTAGTCGTAGCGGCCGGAGGCTCCGCCGTGGCCGGCGTCCATGTTGATGTGGAGTAGGAGTGGGGTGGAGTTTTGCTTGATGGTGCGGAGGCGGGCTACGTATTTTGCGGGTTCCCAGTACATGACCTGTGAGTCGTTGAGGCTGGTCTTTACGAGGATGGCGGGGATGGGTGCGTTGGCGAGGGACTCGAGGTTGTCTACATTGTCGTAGGGGGAGTAGGCGAGCATGGTGCGGAAGGCTTCGGGTTCGTTGGGATTGCCCCACTCTTCGTATTCGGCGACGGTTAGGGGGAGGGTGGCGTCGAGCATGGTGTTCATGATGTCGACGAAGGGGACGTGGGAGAGGACGACGCGGAAGAGGTCGGGGCGCATGTTGGTGACTGCACCCATGAGCAGGCCTCCGGCGGAGCCGCCTTCGATGGCTACGCGGGTGGGGTCGCCGTATTTTTTTGCGGTGAGGTGTTCGGTGGCTGCGATGAAGTCGGTGAAGGTGTTGCGCTTGAGCTGCATCTTGCCCGCGTCGTGCCAGGCGTCGCCCAGCTCGCCGCCGCCACGGATGTGGGCGTAGACCATGACGACGCCGCGGTCGAGGAGGGAGAGGCGCGAGGGGGAGAAGCCTACGGGGAGAGGGTAGCCGTAGGAGCCGTAGCCGTAGATGTAGAGAGGGTTGGTGCCGTCGCGGTGGAAGAGGTCTCGGCGGTAGACGATGGAGACCGGGACGGGGACTGTCTGGGGGCGGGTTGTGTCGTAGTGATGCGGTGTTTCATGGGAGGCTGGGACTTCGGGTTGGTCGCCGGCGGGGGCTTCGATCCAAAGGCGTTCGGAGGCGTATAGGGCGGGGTCGAAACCGCCGGGAACTTCCTGCTGCTTGAGGAGTTTGGATTGGCCGATGGGGGTGGTGAAGTCTGGCTGGGCTACGTTGTACTCGTAGACGGAGGGTGGGGAGACGAGGGATTGGTAGCTGTAGCGGAAGGTGGAGGTGGTGAAGATGCGGTTGACGTGGGGGGCGGCGGAGTAGGTGGGTTCGGGGAAGGTGATGGGGGTGGGTGGGGTGAGGGTGGGGATTGCATTGGACGGATCGGTGAAGCGGAGGACTTCGAGGGTGGGGAGGCCTAGCTTGCGGCGGGTGGTTACGGCGAAGGTGGCGAAGAGGTCGAAGTCTTCGAGGGGGTGGCTGGGGTCGAGGGGGATAAGTTCGCGCCAGTGGTCGCGGCTGGGGGAGACGACGGGGGCGGTGACTACGCGGAAGTTTTTGCCGGTGTCGTTGGTGCGGATGTAGAAGAGGCTGCCGGTGTCTTCGGACCAGCGGTGTTCGGGGTAGTACTCCTGCTCGTCCTGCCGTTCGGCGATGAGGGCGAAGGCGGCGGTGGGAGTGGAGGAGTCGAGGAAGCGGTACTCGTTGGTGGTGTGGCTGCCGGCTTCGATCATGAGGAAGCGGCCGTCGCGGGTGCGGCCTATGCCTACGTTGAAGCGCTCGTCTTCCTCGTGGAGGACGAGGGTGTCTTCGGATGTGGGTGCGCCTAGTGTATGGCGGAAGATTTTGTCCTGGCGCTTGGTGGTCTCGTCTTCGGTGGAGTAGAAGAGGGTGCGGGAGTCGGCGGCCCAGGCGAGGGAGCCGGTGCGCTCGGCGGTGTCGGGGAGGTCGGTCCAGGTGCGAAGGGCTGGATCATAACGGCGGATGTGGAGGGTGTACTGGCGGAAGCCGGTGGAGTCGGTGGAGTAGGCGAGGAGGTTGCCGTCGGGGCTGACCGCGAGGGAGCCGAGGGACATGAAGGGGTGGCCTTCGGAGAGCTGGTTGACGTCGAGGATGATCTGTTCGGGCTGGGTGGGGTCGAAGGGGGAGTTGAGATCTGGATTGGCGGCGGGGCGTCGGCAGTGGATGGCGTACTGGCTGCCCTCGAGGGTGCGTGTGGAGTAGAACCAGGCGCCGAGGCGGTAGGGGACGGACTCGTCGGTCTCCTTGATGTGGGAGAGCATCTCGGCGTAGAGCTTCGCCTGGAGGTCGGTGGTGGGAGCCATGACGGAAGCGGTGTAGGCGTTCTCGGCCTCGAGGTAGGCGAGGACTTCTGGGGATTCTTTGTCGCGCATCCAGCGGAAGTCGTCCTGGAGGGTGATGCCGTGCAGCGTGGTGGGTGTAGGTTCGCGGCGGGCTACGGGAGGTTGAATGGATGTGGCGGACGAGAGGATTTGAGGCATTACGAGGGGAAGGCTCCTGACGGTGTGGAGGTGCAACTGCGGGGGACGTTGCTACTTCTTAGTGTATAGAGATAGGATAACGCTCCAGCGAAGAGGATATGTTTGGGACGCGCGCTTTGCGGTTACCGACGGGTTCTTCGTGGGAGGTTGTTGGTTGGATTGTTTTGCTGTGTGGCTGCCTTGTCCGCGTGGAAGTTCGATTCGGGAGGAGTAGTGCCATGAAGATGAAGATGACGTGCAGGAATCTTGCAGTGTTGGGTGCGGCGATGTTGCTGCCGATGGCGATGGTGGGCCAGGTGGATCAGAACGGGAATGGCGGGAGTACTTTGTATCCGCAGCAGCCTACGCAGAGCTTGAATGGGACGAGTGGGTCGGGCCCGAATCAAAATGGGCAGACGGGGATGCCGGGTTCGAGTGCGGCGCAGAGGAATCAGGGTGGGTCGATGCGGGATTCGCTGGGCGCTCCTGGGGAGACGGGGCAGCAGATGCTGGACAAGCAGTTTGTGCGTGCGGCGGCGGAGGGCGATATCGCTGCGGTCGAGCTGGGAAAACTGGCCACGGTGAAGGGCGGCGATGCGGTGAAGGATCTGGCGCAGAAGTTGGTGGATGAGCATACGGCGATGAGCAAGGAGATGGAGACGGTGGCCGATGCGATGGGCGTGATGCTGCCGAAGAAGATGAGCAAGGATGCGCAGAAGGAATATGAGACGCTGAATGCGCTGTCGGGTAAGGACTTCGATACGGAGTACGTGACGTATACGGCGAAGACGCATTTTGCGGAGTTGCATAGCTTCCACATGGAGGCTGCGGTGGCTGCGAATAATGAGCTGGCGGCTGAGGTAGTGAAGGAGATGGGGCCGATGCATCGGCATGTGGGGCTGATTGTGAATGTGGCGAAGGAGCAGGGAATTGCGCTGCCTCCTCGGCCGCAGCGGCCTGCCGGGGCTGCTACTGCTTCGCGGTAGGGGATGGAGAGGTGTGACGGGAAGGGGCCTGCGGGCCTCTTTTCTTTTGCGGCAGGAGGGGCGGCGTAGAATGAGGGCCATGCTTCGTTCGTTGCGCTGGTTGATGCTTGCGGTTCTTGTGGTCGTTCCGGGACGGGTGGTGTTCGGGGAGACGGTGGCGGGGCTGCCGGCTCCTGCTGGCTATGTGAATGACTTTGCGGGGGTGCTGTCGGCGGAGACGCGGCAGAGTCTGGAAGAGCTGTGCACGGAGGTCGATCAAAAGGCCCATGCGCAGATCGCCGTGGTGACGGTGAAGACGCTGGACGCGGATAAATCGGGCGCTGTGCCGACGGTCGAGGAGTTTGCGACAGCGCTTGAAGATAAGTGGAAGGTGGGCGCGAAGGGGACGGATCGCGGTGTGCTGCTGATCTTTATTTCAAGCACGGGGCACGGTCGAATCGAGGTGGGGTATGGGCTTGAAGGGCTGCTGAACGACGCCAAGGTAGGAGATATTGGGCGGGAGATGCGCCCTCTGCTCGAGGGCGGTGACTATAACCAGGGAGTTACGCTTGGTGTGCATGAGGTTGCGCAGGATATTGCGGCGGACGCCGGTGTGACGCTGGCTCAACCGGCGAATGGCGGTGTGCCGGCTATGCAATATAAGTGGCAACCGCAGACGCAGATGAGCAATACATCCGTGCTGCTGCTTGGTGGTTTGATCATCGTGGTGGTCGGAGTTTTGATCCGAACCGGGCACATCGGATGGCTGTTTTTCTTCCTGTTCAACATGCTGGGTGGAGGGCGCGGCGGCGGAGGAGATGGTGGCGGCGGGTTCGGCGGAGGGGGAGGTGGGAATGACGGTGGAGGGTTCGGAGGGTTCGGTGGGGGAAGTTCTGGGGGCGGCGGGGCAGACTTCTGAGAAGATAGAGATTGCCAGATAAGAACTATTGAACGTAGGAATGCGTAGTTGATGGCAAAGGAAAGTAGAGGGATTATGAAAGGTCTTTGGATTGCGTTAGGCGTGATGGTTGTGGCGTTGTTTCTGGTTGGTAACAGCTACGTTGGGACGAAGAATACGCTGGTGCAAAAGAACGAAGCTGTGGACCAGGCGTATGCACAGGTGGATGTACAGCAGCAGAGGCGGCTGGACCTGATTCCAAACCTGGTGGCCAGCGTGAAGGGTTACGTGGGTGAGGAGACGACGGTGCTGACGAACATTGCGAATGCGCGGGCGGGGGTGCTGGCTGCGGCTGGGAATCGGCCCGGAAGCATCCAGGCGAATCAGCAGTTGAGTGCGGCGATCGTGCCGTTGTTCCGGCTGCAGGAGGCTTATCCGAATTTGAAGGGGAACGAGCAGTTCACGCGGCTGACGGATGAGCTGGCGGGGACGGAGAATCGGATTTCAGTCGAACGGCAGCGGTATGACAAGACACTGGAGGACTACAACGTGTATGTGCGGCAGTTCCCTAACAGTATCTGGGCGGGGATGGCTGGGTTTCACTATCGCGATGAATACTTCAAGGGAAATCCGGCGAATGCGACCGCGCCTGTGGTGGATTTCTCGAAATAGAGTATTGCGGAGATGAGAAGTATGAAGCTACGAGAAAATGGGCTGTGGCGGGAGCCGTGGCAATGGCGATGGTCTCTCTCAAGGGATTCTCGCAGCCAGTTCCTACGGGCGCGGTGGTCCAAGCCGCGCCCGCCGAGTTGCCTAAGTGGGATGTCGTCTCGGTGAAACCGGCACAGATGCCTTGCGGCGGCCCAAGTTCGCTTATGCCGACTCGAGCCGGAATAGAAATTGAATGCTTGCCACCGCAGGCCCTCTTGAAATTCATCTTTGGAATTAACGAAGACAGCCGCATATTAGGAGGGCCGAGCTGGCTAAAACAGGCCTCTTACGGCATCGAGGCGAAGGTTGGTGGCACAGAGGTAGCAGCGTACTCGAAACTCAGCAGGAAGGAGCGCAGCTTGATGCTGCAAGATCTGTTAGCGGACCGTTTTGCGATGAAGTGGCACCGCGAGACCAGAGACCTTCCTGTCTATGCGCTAGTGATTGCGAAAGGCGGCTCGAAACTGAAGGAATCACAGCCTGAGGAGACTGCCAAAGGTGCGATGTTTTCGAAGGGGCAAGGGGAGGTAGATGCCGTCGCTAGTTCGTTGGAGGCTTTGCCGATGTTCTTGACGCGGGAGCTGGATCGCCCAGTTGTGGACAGAACGGGCCTCACTGGCAGGTATGATTTCACGCTTCGCTTTGCGCCGGGACCGAGCGCACAGGAAGACTCGGATGCAGCTTCGATCTTCACAGCGGTTGAGGAGCAGCTGGGGCTTAAATTAGAGCCGAGCAGGGCACCCCTTGATGTGCTTGTCATCGACCACATCGAGAAGCCGAGCGCGAATTAGAGCCGGTGCCATGTGAGTGTGTAGCAGGCATCCTATATGCCGTGCCTTCAGCGCTCGACCCATTTGGCTATCTGTACCTAGGCCTACGGCCCAGGCTGTTATGGACCGGACCTTCGGCCCTGAGAGTCATCTGACAGCTATGTAAACTTGCTCCAGATAGCTCTGTGAAAGACAATGGCCGCCCGAAGTTTGGACGGCCATTTTGCTTGCGGTGCTAAGTTATTGCTTGAAGGCGCTGATGGCGGAGGCTTCGTTGTCCCAGATGTCGAAGACGGTGTAGAGCTTGGTGATCTGGAGGAGGTCGTGGACCTTCTTGGTCAGGTTGAGGAGCTTGAGCTCGCCGCCGGCGTTCTTGACGGAGGTGAAGGCGCTGACGAGTTCGCCGATGCCGGAGCTGTCGATATAGCTGACCTCGCCGAGGTTGAGCAGGATGTGTTTCGATCCCTTGGCGGCGATGTCGTGTACGGTATCGCGCAGCGTGATGCTGCCTTCGCCGAGGGTGATGCGGCCACTGAGATCGAGTATGGTGACGCCATCCACCTGGCGGGTTGCTACTTTCATGCTCATGCGTATTTCTCCTTTTAGCTAGGCCGGCGGTTGTGCGGGCGCTCTGTGTTTGATGAGCGTCAGCTCGGTGCCGGGATGCAACTGGCGAAAGTGTACCTCATCCATGAAGGCGCGGATGAGGAAGATTCCCCGGCCTGAGCCGCGGAGGATGTTCTCGGGCGCGAGGGGGTCGGGGATGGTTCCGGGGTCGAGTCCGGGTCCTTGATCTGAGATGCGTACTACGAGGGCGTCGGAGTTGGCCTCGAAGGAGGCGGTGATGCGCTTGGAGATGTCGTAGGCGTTGCCGTGGAGGATGGCGTTGACGGCGGCTTCGCGGACGGCCATGGCGATGTTGGGAACGGTGTCGGAATCGAAGCCGGCACGTGCGGCGAAGTCTTCCGCGGTGTGCTCGACGGTGTTGACGCTCTCGATGGTAGAGGCGAGGGTCAGCGAAGTGCGGCTTGTGGTGGAGTCGGGCAATCTATTCCTTCGCGGCGGTCGGGACTCAGGGGTGCGCGCAGTCGGGCGATGATGGCAGTTTGCTTGTGGAATTCGCGAAAGTCAAGGAACGGAGGTGGGATGGGCAGGGGGAGGTTGGCGAGGCGGATGCCGCAGGGCTGAGATTTGGGTGGTGGAGGCGGGGATTCATGGGACTGCGGTAGGATTCGAAAGAGGGCTGCTGTGGCGAGCCGGTGAGTGAAATCGTATGACCAAACATGCAAATCAAAGTACGAGCGTCTCCGCGCTGATGGGCGTGCCGGTTGAGGATGGGCGGGGGCACGTGCTGGGGCATGTGCGCGAGTTCGCGGTGCGTCCGACGGAGGATGCGAACCACGTGCAGGGGCTGGTGGTGAAGCCTGCCGGTGCAGGGCGAGGGGCAAAGCACCGTTTGGCGGCGGTGGGCGATCTGGAGTTAACGGCCAGCGGCGGGCTGCGGATGCGCGGAGATGCCAGGCCAGAGCCGATGCAGGGGGAAGACTCCTTTCTGATGCTGGAGAGGGATCTTCTGGATCAGCAGATTATCGACGTGCATGGGCACAAGGTGGTGCGTGTAAACGACGTGGAGTTGGTGTGGGAGGCGGTGGGCGATGGGCCGGATGGCCTGGGCAGCAGCGTGAAGGAGCTGGCGGATGGCTGTCGGCTGACGCTCCGGATTGCGGAAGTGGAGGTGGGTACGCGCGGCGCGGTGCGGCGGCTGCTGAAGGGTCTGCCTGCGAATGCGGTGGAAGGGGCTGCGGGGCGGTTTAAGACTACGGTGATTCCGTGGGACTTTGTGGATTTGATCGATCGCGATCCTTCGCGACGGGTGCGGCTGAAGATCGAGCAGGACAGGCTGGCGAAGATGCATCCTTCGGACCTGGCAGACATTCTGGAGGAGCTTGCTCCGGCAGAGCGCCAGGCGCTGTTTACATCGCTGGATGAAGAGACGGCGGCTGAGGCGCTGGAAGAAGTTGAGCCGAAGATGCAGCAGGCGTTGACCGATGCCATGGATACCGAGGACGTGGCGGGGATCGTAGAAGAGATGGACCCGGCTGCGGCTGCGGACTTTCTGTCGCAGCTGCCGGAGGAGCGATCGGACGCGATTCTGGAGGAGATGGATCCGGAGGAGCGGCAGGATGTTGAGGAGCTGCTGGAGTTCTCGGGCGATTCGGCTGCGAGCGAGATGACGACGGACTACATCGCGCTGGGGCAGGCGGCGACGGTGAAGGATGCGGTTGCGGCGCTGGAGGATTTTGACGGCGATATTGAGACGGTGACGCACATCTTCCTGATCGATGAGGATGAGGTGCTGCATGGGGCTGTGCCTCTGGTGAAGGTGCTGCTTGCGCCGCATGACGGCGCACTGGAAGGGTTGAAGGACCATCATGTGGTGTCGTGCGATATCCATGCGAGCGGGAAGAAGGTGGCGGAGCTGTTCGACAAGTACAACCTGCGCGCGCTGCCGGTGGTGGATACGGAGAAGAAGCTGGCGGGTGTGATCTATGCGGAGCAGGTGATTGCGCAGCTGCGGATGAAGAGCTGATGAAGGTGGGAGATGCTTACGATTTGAATGCAGGGGATGGGGTGAAGTCGCAGCAGAGCGGTGCGGGGCGGTTGAAGATTGTGTATGCCGCGGGGTTGACTCCGAATGATTTCGCGCAGTATCGGGTATGGGCGCTGGAGCGGCTTGGACATACGGTGGTGACACTGAACACCTATGCATACACCCGATGCGAAACGGTGATGGAAAAGATTGCGTTTCGGCTGGCGGCGGGGCCTGCGGTGAATCGGTTGAACCGCGATCTGCTACGTATGGTGGAGCGCGAGAAACCGGACGTGGTGTGGACGGATAAGATGCTGGGCATGCAGCCGGCGACGCTGAAAAAGCTGCGGGCAATGGGCGTAACGACGGTGAGTTACATGATTGACAATCCGTTCGGCACGCGGCGCGATCCGGGATGGCGGCTGTATATGAAGGACATTTCTTACTACGATCTGCATGTGGTACAGCGGGATGCAAACATCGTGGACTACAAGGCGCGCGGGGCTCGCGATGTGATTAAGATTCAGACGGCGTATGAGCCTACGATCCACTTTGCGCCGCCGGTGGGATGGAGCGATGCACAGCGCGACCGTGAGGTTTCGTTTGTGGGCACACCGTATGACAATCGCGCGGAGTTTCTGACAGAGTTGTGGCGCAGGTACGGGGTTTCTGTGGCGATCTCGGGGAGCGAGCGGCTGTGGAAGAAAGCGTTGGCACCGGATGCGTTTGCCGCGATGTTTCGTGCGGGAGAGCTGTTTGTAGCGGACTATCGCGAGGCAATATGGAGATCGAAGATCAACCTGAGCTTCGTGACTCATGCGAACGAGGACGAGTTCGTTCACAAGAGTTTTGAGATTGCGGGATGCGGTTCTTTCCTGCTTGCGGAACGGACTGCGGGACATAGTGCGCGGTTTGAGGAAGATCAGGAGGCTGTCTTCTTTTCAACACTGGAAGAGTGCGCGGAGAAGATCAAGCGATGGTTGCCGGATGAAGCGGGGCGGGCGCGGGTGGCAGCGGCAGGATGTGAACGTGCAGCCCGCGATGGATACCACAATGACAGGCAGGTAGAACTGATTGTGGACCGGTTGCGCAGCATCGTCGAGCGGCCTTAGGCGAGAGTTTTTTGCGGGGTATAATTTTGGGATGAGCAAAGGTTACATTCAGTTTGGGTGCGGCCTTTGCGCGCCTGCTACGTGGCAGAATTTCGATGCGGGACCGGCGTTCTGGATTGAGAAGAATCTGCCGTTTTTGAAGGAAACTCTGGTGCGGCGCGGGTTTCCCAGCTATCCGGTGAATATTGAATATGGCGACGTGGTGCGTGGGCTTCCAGTGGAGGAAAGATCGGCGCAGGGGGTTTATTGCTCGCACGTGCTGGAGCACCTGGCGCTGAATGAGTTTCGGACTACGCTGCTGCATGTGTTCAGTTATCTGAAGCCGGGAGGGATCTTTCGGCTGGTGGTTCCGGACATGGAATATATCGCCAAGGCTTATGTGGCGTCTGAGCGGGCGGATGCGGTGCTCACATTTATGCGGGATGCGCACCTCGGTGAGGCGCATAAGTCTCGTGGTTGGGCGGACAAGGCGAAGTCGCTGTTTGGGCGGAGTCAGCACCTGACGATGTGGGACTACAAAGGGATGGCGGCGGAGCTGGAGGCGGCGGGATTCACCGGGATCCGCAGGGCGACTTTCCATGATGCTGAGGATGCGCGTTTTCTGGAGGTGGAGGATCCGGGGCGGTGGGAGAACTGCCTTGGAGTGGAGTGCCGGCGGCCTGGATAAGGTCCCATCGAGGCTTTTTGGCTGAAGGTTAATTGAGATGTGGTAGTTGTTACAACGTCAGCGTCCGGTGCGGAGGCATTCCGCGAAAGGGTGTGGAGTTCCCGATCATGAGTGGAATGCGAAGCTTCTGGAAGCAATGGAAAGTCCGAATCCTGTTGTTCCTGGCGGTGCTGGGGCCGGGGATTATTACGGCCAACGTGGACAACGATACTGGCGGGATTCTTACTTATTCGCAGGCGGGCGCCAAGTTTGGGCTTCATCTGCTGTGGACGATTGTGCCGATTACGCTGGCGCTGATCGTGGTGCAGGAGATGAGCGCGCGGATGGGCGTGGTGACGGGCAAGGGCCTGAGCGACCTGATCCGCGAGGAGTTTGGGCTGCGGACCACGTTTGTGGTCATGATCCTGCTGGTGATTGTGAACTACGGAAACGTGGTTGCGGAGTTTTCGGGTATTGCCGAATCGATGCAGCTCTTCCACGTAAGCAGGTTTCTGAGCGTGCCGATCTGTGCGGCGGTGGTGTGGCTGCTGGTGGTGAAGGGGGACTACAAGAGTATCGAGAAGGTATTTCTTGTGGCGAGCGTTCTGTACCTCTCTTACATCGCGGCTGGGGTGGTGAGCCATCCTGACTGGCATACGGCTTTGCAGGCGACGGTGAGGCTGCCTCCTCGTTCGGTGTGGAAAGAGAAGGGATATGTTGCGCTGATTATCGGATTGATCGGGACGACAATTGCCCCGTGGATGCAGTTCTACCTGCAGTCTTCGGTGGTGGACAAAGGAATTACGGTACGCGATTACAAGGCTTCCCGGCTGGATGTGATTGTGGGCTGCTTTTTCACCGACATCGTGGCGTGGTTCATTATCGTTTCCTGCGCGGCGACGCTCTATGTCCACGGAGTCCGCGATATCAATTCTGCGGCGGATGCGGCCGGTGCTATGAAGCCGCTGGCAGGAGAGTTTGCATTCATCCTGTTTGCGGCTGGACTGTTCAATGCATCGGTATTTTCGGCTTGTATTCTGCCATTGTCGACGGCGTATACGGTTTGTGAGGGTATGGGATTTGAGAGCGGGCTGGACAAGAGCTTTAAGGAGGCGCCGTTCTTTTTCTGGTTTTATACGGCGCTGATCGTGCTGGGTGCGGGTGTGGTGTTGTGGCCGAACTTCCCGTTCATGCAGGCGATTTTGTTTTCGCAGGTGCTGAATGGGCTGCTGCTGCCGGTGGTGATGATCTTCATGTTGCGGCTCATCAACAAGCATGAACTGATGGGCAAACATACGAACTCGACCTGGTTCAACTGGGCTGCGTGGATCACGGCTACGGTTGTGATTATCGTCTCGGTGATCTATATGGGGACGCAGATACACGATGCCTGGAAGGACAAGCACAGCGGAAAGCCAGTGGCGGCTAGAGTAGCTTGCCTTCGGATAGATCGCGGATAAGACCGAGGTCTGCGGCGAGGAAATCGAAGGTAGGCAGAGTGCTGAGGGTAGCCCACTGCATGGCGTTGAAGATGCGGTTGGAGAGCTCGCCGGTGAATTGTTTCACGGTGAAGAATTGCAGGTCGATGGTGCCGCCGTTGCGGTAGCGGTGACGGATCTGGGCGATGCGCGGGCCGATGGTGGCGGCGATTCCCAGCTCTTCTTCGAGTTCGCGGGCGAGGGCTTGTTCGGCTGTTTCGCCGGGCTCGATCTTGCCGCCGGGAAACTCCCACTTGAGGCTCATGGGCTGGTCGGGACGGCGCTGGCAGACGAGGACTTCGGGGCCTGATGTGGCGTCATCGGCTGCGGGTCGCAGGATGAGCGCTGCGACGACCAGCCGTACTGGCTTGCCGTTCGCGCTTCCGTTTCCATCCAGCTTGCGAATGCGCTCTTTCACTCGGCGTCGTTCTCTCCAGCCTGGTGTATGCGATGCACCCTGGCTTGTCCAGCTTAGACGTGCGAGGGGCCTTTGTGCGTGTTGGTGAGGCGTTTATTCATTGCGCGGCGCCGCAGGACGGACACCCATGCCGCTGAGCTTGCTGCGCGCCTGGATGGCTTCCTGGGAGTTGGGGAAACGTTGAATAAGGCTGCGAAACTCGGCGATGGCGGCCTCGCGTTCCTTGATCTGGAGGAGCGCCTGGCCCTTGTGGAGATGCGAAACGGGGATCTTGGGGCTGGCGGGGTACTGGCTGAGAACGTGGTCGTAGTCCTTGATGGCGGCGGAATATTTGCCGGCTCGATAATCGATCTCGCCGAGGTAGTAGTAGGCGTTTCCGGCGCGTGGGTCGCTGGGACTGGTCTTGATGACCTGGGTGAACTCGCTGGTTGCGAGGGGATACTTTGCGGCCATGTAGTCGTTGAGCGCTGCGTTGTATGCGGCGATTACGGATTGTGCCGACGCTGCGGTGGTGGGCGCAGCGGGTTGTGCTGAGGTGAGAGGGGTGCCAGCTGCGGGCTTGCCGTCAGCGTCGGGGGATGGGGAATTTGCGTCTGAGGAAGGGGCGGTTGCAGGCGCGGGAGTGGAGCCGGTGGGAGGAGCGATATTCTGCAGCGCGGCGTTGATGGACTGCTGTTGATTTCCGACGGACTGGAGCGATTTTTCAAGCGTGTTGAGGTGTGCTTTGACTTCGTCGAGTGAATCGTTGAGCGATTGCACCTGGCCGGAGACCTGATCGAGCTTGCTGCCTGAGGCCTCCTGTTGCGCGCGCGCCTGCTTCTGTATGTCGCCGACGGACAAAGAGAGCTTATTGACGGAGTCTGCGGTCTGCTGGACCAGGTCGCGGAGGACGCCCATGCGCTCGTCGTTGGATTGCTGCAGGTGGGCGACGGCCTCCTGCAGGTCCTGGACTTCGGTCTGGAGCTGGACCATGTCCTTGTTGACGGCGAAGGCCGGAGTCGCGGCAAAGGTGCAGGCGATGAGGGCGAAGGCGAGAGGCTTCAGCTTGCGGGTGCGTGGTTCGATCATGGAACTCCTGGCTGGAGCGGATCCGCCGGTTGTCTCGCGGTTCCGCGTCCGGCTCGTTTAGCGGTCGAGCGTGAACTGGGCGCGCCGGTTCTGCTGCCAGCAGGCTTCGGTTTCGTCAGTGCAGAATTGTTTCTCTTTCCCATAGCTGACGACGCGGATGCGCGAGGCTGCGACGCCGGCGTTGACCAGTGCGGTCTTGGCGGCGTTGGCGCGGTTCTCGCCGAGGGCGAGATTGTATTCGGCTGAACCGCGATCGTCGCAGTAGCCGCCGACGATGATGTGGATGTCCGGGTGAGCGGAGAGATAGGATGCGGCCTTGGAGGCGGATGCCTGGGCATCTGGCCGGAGCGTGTCGCTGTCGTAGTCGAAGAAGATGTCGGCTACGTTCTGGTGGAAGACTTCGTCGGAGCCCATGTCGGGCGCAGTCACGGTGGCTGAGGCAGTATCTGCGGGAGCGGCTGGAGCTACGGGGACGCGGACCGTAACGCGGACGTTGGCTTCCGCGGTGCCGCCATCGCCGGTGGCGGTGAGGTGGAAGTTGGTCGATGTGGACGGCGAGACGGTCTGGGTTCCGTTCGAGTTGACCTTGCCGACGCCGTCGATGGAGACATCAGTGGCGTTGGTGGTGCGCCAGTTCAGCACGACCGACTGGCCGAGATCGATGGCGAGCGGGTCGGCGGTAAGATTTGCCGTGGGCGCGGAGACGGTGGGCGCGGCCGGACCGAGGCTCGCGGGATTCACGCTGTTGGTTTTCTTGCCACCGCATCCGGCGATGGCGAAGGCCGCGAAGGCGAGCAGCAGCGCCGAGGAAGACGAGGCGGTTCGGATGGAACGTGACTTGAGGGAGTTTGCTTCAAACATTGGCTTCTCCTGCGATCTTGTGAAACTGCGTCATCTCTGATGTTACTGAAAATCCTTCTTGTGGGCGTGCAGGTTGCGGGCAAACGTACCCGTGTCGCAACTAGGGGTGCATTATTTCCAGCTCCAGTTGGGCATATCACTGCCGGCACCGGTGAGTGGGCGTTGCTGACTGCCGTCGGAGAGCATGGTCCATACGCGTGTGTGTTCGGCGCGTCCATCGGAGGAGTTGGCGTAGGCGATGTGGCGTCCATCGGGCGACCAGGTGGGGAAGTCGCAGCGTCCGCCTTCGTGGGTGAGCTGCCACCACTTCTTGGTGGCGACCTCCATGATGTAGATGTCCTGGCCTCCGGGTGCTCCGGGGCCGTACTTGCGATCCCAGGCGAAGGCGATGAACTGTCCGTTGGGCGACCACGAGGGCGAGGAGGCGTAACCGCCGTCGGTCATCTGCTGGACGCTTGAGCCATCGGCGTTCATGATGTAGAGCTGCGGCAGGCCGGTGCGTCCGCTGATGAGGGCGATCTGGTCGCCTGTGCGCGGGTTGAAGACGGGCGAGATGTTGCCGCCGCGAAAGGCTGTGACTTTGCGGGCGAGGTTGCCGTTCGAGTCGGAGATCCAGATGTCGAACGCGCCGTTGGGAGCAGAGGCGTAAGCGATCTCTTTGCCGTTGGGCGCCCAGGCTGGAGCGGCTGCGTTGCCGGTACCGGCGGGGAAGTTGACGTAGCGGCTGAGCAGCAGCGAGTACATCTTCAGCTGGAAGCCGTATTTGCCGAGCGAAGCGAAGGCGATGCGCGAGTTGTCGGGCGAGATGCGCGGGCTCATGACGTCGGTGCCGAGGCGGGTGAGCTGATGCTGGTTGGCGCCATCGTAGTCCATCACCCAGATGTCTTTGTCGGCTCCGGCTTTTTTGACGTAGTAGATCTTGGTCTCGGCGATGCCGGGAGTACCGCCGCCGAGGCGAAGGATGATCTCGTTGGCGAAGCGGTGGGCGATCTCGCGGGCGGAGTCGTCGTTGGGCAGCTCGCTGTACTTCTTGGCCAGGACCTGCGGGTACTGCGCGTTTTTGGTGTCGAAGAGATAGCCGTAGACCACGAGCCTTCCGCCCTCGACGCCAAAGGAGCCGAAGGCCACGAACGATGCACCGACGGGTGAATTGGCGTAGGTGAGGGCGTGCATCTCGGCGGGCGCACCGGGTGTGGCGGAGGGCAGGAGGCTCTTTGACACGATGTCGAAGATGCCTGCGGTGGCCAGGTCGGCGTAAAGGGTGACGTTATAGATCTGGCGAAACTCGGCGGTATTTGCATCCGCGGCGGAGGCCTTGAAGTCGGGTACGGCGATGCGGATCTTTGTGGCGCCGGAGTTGGTGCCGGTGAAGATGTTGTCCTGCGCGTGGGCCGTGGTTGCTGTGAGCAATGCGGTCAGCATAAAACTCAGAGCTGCGAGCGTGAACCGTGGGGAGGGGGGGCGGTGGCTGCTTATCGTGCTCTTCATGCTCTCTATGGTAGACGCGTAGGCGGAAGGTTTGGTTGTGGATTGCTTCAATGCGCGGTGGGAGGATCAAAGTAGTACGTCACGTTGATGTGGCTTCCGGCGTAGGCATCGGGGAGGGGCGGGAAGGTGTCGATGTGCTGGACGGCGGAGAGAGCGGTCTGGTCGAGCGTGGAGTCGCCACTGCGTTGCGCGATCTGCACGTGGGTGAGCGAGCCGTCGCGTTCAACCTGGAAGGTGATGTAGACGCGGTGGCCTTTGGCCTGGGGATCGAGCATTCCGGTGATCCATTGCGAGGCGACTTTCTGGGTGATCTGTTGAACGTAGTAGGCGAAGCGAGAGCCGAAGCCGGCCTCGGGGACGGCTACGCTGATGGTGCCGGCCTGGGTTTTGGTGCTGCTCATGGGGACCGAGAGAGAGGCGGCCTCGCCGGTCTGGGCTTTCGTGGGATCGACCTTGATGGGTTGCGGGTGGAGTGGAGGAGCGACGGTGGTTTTGTCGGCTACCTTTACGGGCTTGGTGGGCTTGACGGGGATGGGGATGTCGTTGGGCCTGGGGGCTTCGACGGTTTTGGGTGTGGGAGCTACGGGTGCGGGGGAGGAGGTGTCGGTGGCCAGGATGCTTTTTTGTTCGCTCGGCGGCTTGGGGGGAAGGGGCAGCGAGTTGACCATGGTGGCGGAGATGGCTCCGGCGGTGGAGACATTGTCGCCCCAGTTCTGGCCGGAGTGAGCGTGATACCACCAGCCTGCGAGGGCTGCGAGGCCTACGAGCGAGGCATGCAGGAAGAGGGAGCCTGCGATGTCACCGCCGAAGCGATTGGGGGTGCGGATTGTGGTTTGGGTTGGCATTCGGTTTGTGAGACAACGGCAACGGCAAGAACAGAAGCGAAATGTGGGGGGTCCGCACTTCGCTCAGAATGACAATAATTCATAGCCAGATTGAGAATGGCCGAGGGATAGGGCCGGTCATTCGGCGGGTTTGGATTCCAGGGGTTGGGTGACGATGCTGATGTTGGTGATGCCGGCTCGTTTTACGGCGTCCATGACGGAGGCGAAAGCGCCGAAGGGCACCTTTTCATCGGCACGGACGTAGATGATGCGCTTGGATGGGTCGGCGCTTGTGCTGCTCCGGAGACGGGTTGTGAGTTCGTCGATGGCGATGCGGCTGTCGGCTCCTCCGTTTCTGCTGCCGTCCTGCAGGAAGACGTCCTGGTTCTTATCAATGGTGACTACGGTTCGCTGCTCGGTGAGCTGATTGACGGAGCGGGTGTGGGGTACGGCTACGTTGATGCCGGATTGCAGAACGGGCGCCGTGAGCATGAAGATGAGCAGGAGGACGAGGACTACGTCTACGAGGGGCGTGATGTTGATCTCGGCCAGGGCGGTCTGGGTGCGGGTCTGGCCTCCGCTGCGGATGGAGACGGCCATGGCTAGAATGTCCTCCGGCGGGGCTGAGCTTCTTCGATTGGCGGCGCTGTGGGGGGTGCGGTGGGCAGGGTTACGAGGGCTGCGTTCTCGATGGCGTTGAGCAGCTCGCGGCCGAAGTCGTCCATGCGGCCTGCGAACTCGCGCAGCTGTCCGGTGAGCAGGTTGTAGCCGAAGAGGGCGGGGATAGCGACCAGCAGGCCGGCCGCGGTGGTGATAAGTGCGGCGGAGATGCCGGGGGCCACGGCGCGGAGGGTTCCGGCGCCGGCTAGGTTGAGCGAGTGGAAGGCGTCGATGATGCCCATGACGGTTCCGAAGAGGCCGATGAAGGTGGCGCCATTGGCGATGGTGGCAAGCCACGTCATGCGGCTTTCCATGGAGGTGAGGGCTTCGGAGGAGGCGGTCTGGGCGGAGCGCTCGAGTGCGGCTGGATTGCGGGGCAGGCCGCGTCCGCCAGTCTGGCGCTGATACTCGTCGTTGATCTCGGTGAAGACCGAGACGAGCGGACTGGGCTGGAACTGGTCGGCAACGGAGGAGATCTCCGAGAGGCGGCCGGATTTGCGGAAGGCGCGTAGGAAGCCGAGGCTCTGCTTGCGGGCGCGGCTGAAGAGGCGCGCCTTGGAGATGATGATGGCCCAGGAGAAGACGCTGCACACGACCAGCGAGATGAGTACAGCGAGCGCGATGGGGCCAGAATTGCGGACCATGTCGACCAGGGCGGTGACCGGAGAGCTGCTCGGTGCGGCGGGAGTGGAGACGTCGTCTTGCAGGAAGGTCAGCAGGGCAGCGAGGGGAGTGAGAGCAGGCATCATTAGCACGATTGTAAGATGCTGCGTGCTCTGCGGAGGCGGAGGGAACCGTTGGTGGTTCGAGCATTTTTTGAGGTATGGGTCCTGGCTCGAGGCGACCGGGGCGGGCATGAGGAGCGCGCAGGGCGGACGGCTGCTGCCGCGTCAGCCGATATGCGATGTAAGGCGCACCGAGCTGCCGACGCAGCAGTGGCCCGGACCTACCCTTCAAAAACGCTATGACGGTTTTCAACCCGGGATAGCGCGGCGAGGTGTCGGAGTGGCGAAGTGAGCAATCTGCCGCTATAATAGGAGCAGGTTGCGCGGAGGTCCACGATGCCCCAGCTTGCTGTTAGCCCGAAACCTCGTTCCACGGCACCAGATCGCAGACGGGAGCCGTCCGTTTTCTATCGCCGCATGGAACGCAAACTTGGGACCCAAGAATTGAATTCCGACAGCGATCTCGCGCGTCTGGTCGAAGATCGATTGCCTCTAACCTCGGTGGAGTCCTTGAGTTCCAGTGGCCTAACCGATGAGGAGATTTATACCTATATTCTTCCGCGCAGAACGCTGGTGCATCGGAAGTCAAAGCACCAACCGCTCACCCATGATGAATCGGATCGGGCCGTGCGCATCGCCAGGATTACCTCTCTCGCCGAAGAAGTATTTGGCGACGATGCGAAAGCAGGTCGCTGGCTGCGCAAGGTGAAAGAACGTTTTGCCGGTCGAACGCCTATGGAAGTATCACGGACGGAAGCGGGAGCGCGGCTTGTGGAAGAGATGCTGTTGCAACTGGATTACGGCATCTTTGCATGAGTGACGGAGTCACCCTTTGGCGCGTGAGCAACTACGCCACTTTGGACGGCATTGGTGGGATGTATGTCTCCGGACGTTGGCATACAAAGGGACACCCCGTCCTCTATTGCAGCGAAGATCCTTCGACGGCACTTCTTGAGACTCTGGTTCACATCGAGATCGATGCGGAAGACCGACCGCAGATCTTTCAGGTACTCAAGATTCGATCCTCCCAGCTACTCTCCATAGAGCGAGTGAACGTGAAGAAATTGAGTCCTGATTGGCCCAGCAACAGGACTCATACGAGAGCAGCGGGTGACGATTGGCTTCGGTCTGGGAAAAGCCTCCTCCTTGAGGTTCCAAGCGTCCTCGTTCCAGAACGGCGCAACTTCCTCATCAATCCATTGCATTCGGAGATGAAGAATCTGCGCATTGCCGCCCGCTATTCCCACGCTTTCGACCGGCGATTCTTCAAGTAAATCGCTGTGTGATGCACGCCTGGGTAACGATGGGTTTATCCGGCGCTCAAATGCTTCTGAGAGTGCTTAAATGCTTCGACTTACTGTTTGGGCTATTGGCAGAAGGTGAGCAGGAGGAAGAGGGCGAGCCAGAGGGCTCCCATCGAGTGCCAGTACCAGGCTACGCAGTCGACGAGGATCTGGCGGTTTTCGATGGTGCGGAAGGTGTAGAGGCCGAGGATGGCGGCTATGAGGGCGGCGATTCCGGCGGCCAGATGGGCGGCGTGGGCGTAGGTGATGATGTAGAACGAATGGCTGCTGGGGGAGCCGGAGCGGAAGGGTATGCCGCCCGCGGCGAGCTGGTGCCAGGCGATGCTCTGGCCGGTGAGGAAGAGGCCGCCGAGAACGAGCGTCGCGAGGAGCCAGGGGAGGGTGCGGCGAGAGGTGGGTTTGCCGAGGCCGAACCACTCTTCCATGGCGTCGATGGGGTGGAACATGCGGCGGCGGGCTATCTCGATGGTGAGGGAACTGAGGAGAAGGACGGCGGTGTTAAGCCAGAGGATGCGGGGAAGGGTGATGGGGCGCCAGTTCTGGATGACGCGGTTGTAGGCGTCGATGTGGGTGGAGGACTGAGCGTGGAAGAACATGAAGACCATGCCGGCGAAGAACATGAAGACGGCTGCCAGGGCGCAGAAGAGGCCGATGCGGAAGGCGGCGAGGCGCGCCCCGGGGCGGCGCTGGCGTGGGGTGGGATCGTTGCTGTCGTTGTCTCCGCCGCCGCCGGTGCGCTTGAGGTCGCGATTGTTGGGCGGACGTCGTCCGTGGTTATTGCCGTCGTGCTCTTCGGAGCGGCGGGGACGGCGTTCGACGTCGGGGGGAGTGATGATGGCGGGCACGAGTGACCTCGGATAGGCGCGCTTTAGGAGATGAGCTTACTAGGAATGCTGGCCAAAGGACAACCGCTAGTGTTGCGTCGGATATGCTGGGGGAATGAGTGGGCGATTGACGATTGCGGCGATTCGGAGTGGGACGGACCCGGTGGGGGAGCTGCCGGAGGCGGCATTTCATCGTACTCTGGAGACCCAGATAGGGTGCATGAAGTGCGATGTGAGCTACAACCTGGTGGTGGATTGGGAGAGGGCTACGTCGAAGTTTTTTGAGGAGGAGGCGAGAGGCCCCATCCGGATGCTGACCAAAGCGATCCAGATGGGGCATGGGGGAGGGCACCGGGTGACGCATTTCGAGACATCCGGTGTGGTGGTGCGGAGTTTTGTGAAGGAACCGGCTAGTTGACCTTCATGTAGACACGGAACTTGAGCAGGGTGGTGTTGGGGCAGAGCTCGCCGGCGTAACTGCGGAAGGCCCGGGGCGTGTCGGTGGCGCGACGGAGGGGGTGCGTGTCGACGTAGTCTTCGCGCTCTGCGTTGCGGTAGACGAAGCGGCGCGGGGTTGAGCGGGGGGCGGGAAGATTGAACTGGCGTTCCTGATTATCGTCCATGGCGACCTCTCCTTGAAATGTGAGTGTACGCCGGGCGGAGGCGGAAGTTGAGGACGAAGACACTTTTGCCACGGTACTTAAGTGATGGCTGGAATGTAGACCAGGGGCCGGGGGGTCTTGCGGCGCGGATAAGGCAAAGCTAACCACGGAGAGCACGGAGAAAGGCGGAGATCACAGAGATTGGGCCGTACTATTTGATGTGGTCGCGGACGATCTCGAGGAAGAGTTGATGGACTCGAGGGTCGGCGGAGAGCTCGGGGTGGAAGGTGGCGGCCAGGATGTGACCGGAGCGGACGAGGGTTGGGTCGTCGTTGCGGGTTGCCAATGTTTCGACGCTGGGGCCCGTGGTGGTGATGCGGGGGGCGCGGATGAAGACCATCTCGAGCGGGCCGCCGGGGATGGAGGTTTCAGCGGTCAGGATGGAGGAGTCGAGCTGGCGACCGTAGGCGTTGCGTTCGATGGTGATGTCGAGCGCGGCGAGCGAGGGTTGAGGCGGGTTTTCGACGTGGGTGGCGAGCAGGATGGCTCCGGCGCAGGTGCCGAAGGTGGGGTGGGTGCGGGTCCAGCTCTGGAGGGCAGCGAAGAAGTTGTTGCGCTCAAGAAACTTGAGCATGGTGGTCGATTCGCCGCCAGGCATGATGAGGCCGGCGACGCCTTCAAGGTCTTTGGGAGTGCGGACGAGGCGCGGCGTGGCGCCGAGAGCGGTGAGGATTTTAGCGTGCGCGTCATAGGCGCCCTGCAGCGCAAGTACGCCTATGACTGGTTGGGATGCAATCACTTTGCCGGGGCCGTGGTGTGGGGAGTGGGGGCGGCGGGCTTCGCAGGCGCAGCAGTATGGCTGGCAGGCTTTGCGGGTTCAGAGGTGGGAGCGGGTGCCGGGGCTGCGGATTGCTTCTCGCGGAAGGCGGTGAAGAGCTGACGCAGCTGTGGCTGAAGTTTCTCGGAGAGGTGCGAACTGCCGTATTCGGAGATCTGTTTGTTGACGGTAGGCATGGTGCTGAGCATGGCTGCTCCGGCCGGGGTTTTGTAGAAGGCGGTGATGGCGGCGAGCTGGTCTTCCGTGAAGTTCTTGACGAAGATGTCGGTGAAGCCGGGCTGGAGGGTCGACCAGCTAAGCTGGGCGTCGATCATGGTATCGGCCTGCTTGAGCACCTCGTCGAGCTGGGCGTGCTGCTCGGCTGTAGGGCTTGTGCCGACGATGCTGGCTGCCAGGCCTGCGGCTTGAGTCTTCAGGCTGTTGGCTACCTGCTCTACGTTGGCTTTGGTGTTGAGCAGGGTCATCAGTTCCTCGGCCTTGGCGCGGTGGGATGCGTCGTCGGCGCGCGCGGCGAGAGGAAGAGCGAAGGCGAGGAGGATGAGGGCGGTGAGGATGCGTTTCATGATGTCCTTGGGGAGTGGATGGTGTGAATGATGGCTGGTTCAAAAATATCATGGGGGTGAGATGGATCGCTGGGTTGGGGAGGAAGGCATACCCCAGAGCCTAAAGCCTCTTCGTGCCTGGGAGGGGAGAGAGCCAAGCCTGAAGGCTTGGCGTACCTAGATGCGGCTGGTTGGTAGCTAGATGCAGCTGGTTGCCTAGCTCGATGCGGTGGGTTGGCGTACCGGCAGTGGTCCGTTGCGGCTGTTTGTTGGGTTAGAGGATCTGGTCGGGCGGGGTGGCGAGGGTGGCGTCAGCGGCGGCGCGGGACCAGTGGATGCGGAGGTCGGTGACGCCGCGGAGGACGACGTTGGGTTGCGACGGCGCCGTGACGGCGAAGAGGTCGGCGCGATGGACGTCTTCGAGCCAGAGGGCGGGGCGGGGGTCGGGTTTAGAAGAGGCGAACTCTACGTGGGAGAGCTCGAGGTTTTTGAGGTGGCGGACGAAGAGGCCCTTTGAGGGGGTGGGACCGAAGCGGCGGGGGTCGGGGTAGCCGTCTTCGTTCTCGGGGGTCTTGATGGATTGCCAGTCGGGGAAGGGTTTGGCATTCGCGCCGGAGCCGAGGGTGGAAGGGAGGCCGGAGGTGGCGAAGTAGCAGTTGTTGATCTTGACGTCTTCGATGAGGTTGTTGGGGACACCAGAGAGAATGGGGGCGGCTGTGGCGTTGGAGTTGTAGCTAACCACGTTCGAGATGAGCACGCGCTGCAGGTGGCCGGGGCGCATGGCCTCTTTGGGGCCGCGGTTGCGGCGGTTGAGGCGCAGGAAGATGGGGGCGTCGAGGGTGTCGCGCAGGGTGATGTTCGAGATGGCGATGTCTTCGATGTAGGCGCCGTCGGCGGTCTCGAGCGCGATGCCCTCGGAGCCCTCGAGAACGCAGTTGGAGATGGCGATGTTGCGGAAGCCGCCGTTCGACTCCGTGCCGCACTTGATGCGTCCGTTGCCGCGGGCGCGTTCGGACTTCTTCCAGGTGCCGTCGATGAGCGTGCCGTTGAGGTAGGCTCCGGTGACGAAACAATTTGCGATGGTTACGTTTTCGGTGGTGCGGACGTAGCCCAGGGCGTAGCTGGATTTGGGGCAGATGGCGTCGTCGTTGGGCGAGTTGACGGTGCAGTTGGAGACGCGGACGTTGTGGCAGCAATCGATGTCGAAGCCGTCGCGCTCGGTGTCGATGAGCAGGTTGTCGAGAGTGAGGGTGTCGACGCCGGTGGCGAGGACGGCGAAGTGGCCGCCGTGGAGGACGGCGAAGTCGCGGAGGAGGACGTTGTAGCAGTTCTTGAGGCCGAAGGTTTTGTTGCCTACGCCGGGCTGCTCGGCGACGAAGGTGTCGTAGCCGAGGTGGAGCGAGGTGGTGCCGTGCGAGAGGCCCTTGCCGTGGATGCAGCCGGGGCCGGTGACGGAGAAGTCGTGGATGCCTTCGCCGTAGAAGAGGGAGTTGGCCCAGTGGTTGTGGCCGTAGTCCTGGTAGTCCTCCCATGGCTGGGCGGGGCCGGCGGGGTCGTAGGTGCCGCCCATGTAGCCGGTTGTCTCGCCGGGTTTGGGTGAGTCTGCGGCGAGGATGGTGGTGCCGCGGGAGAAGAGGAGATCGACGTAGGACTTGAGGCGGATGGTGAAGCAGACGTAGGTTCCGGCGGGGAAGAAGACTGTGCCTCCGCCGGCGGCGGATGCGGCTTCGATGGCCTTGTTGATGGCGGGGGTGTCGACGGTTTTGCCGTCGCCGGTGGCTCCGTAGGTGCGGACGTTGAAGAAGGCTTCGGGGGTGGTGGCTGCGGTGGCAGGGTGGTGTGGGTGGTGATTGTGGGTGGGGGCGGCGTAGCCGATGGCGGTGGAGGCGATGGCGAGGAAGGAATATTTCAGGATGTCGCGGCGTTGCATGAGCGGACCTCGGGTGGTGCGAATGAGTAAAGGCAAAAGCAAGGGCACACCCCAGGGGCTAAAGCCCCTTTTGCTGGGGTGGTTGAGAGACCCAAGGCTAAAGCCTTGGGGGTACCTGGGTGCAACGGCAAGGGCAACAACAACGGCAAGGGCAAGAGCAACAACACGGCAGAAGCAGATCCCCTTCGGGGATGACTAGCAGAAAAGCGGGCAACGGCAAAAGCAACGGCGAAATGCGGGGTTCTTCGCTTCGCTCAGAATGACACGGTGGTTGGCTGAGGGTGGCGAGGGGTGAGGGCGATTTAAGGTGTGGGGTGGGTGGTGGTTTCGCGGGTGATGTTGTTGGCTAAGGAGACGGACGATGCGGTGGCTCCGGCGGTGAGGGTTACAGGTTGTTTGGCGTTGAGGAGGTTGCTCCCGGAGATGAGTATGCGGGCTGACTCGGCGCCGGAGACTTGCAAGAGGCTGGGGGCGTCGGTGCCGGTGGTGCAGTCGCGGAGCCAGGCGCCGCGGGTGTTGCGCAGGTCGATGACGGGGGATTGGTTGCCCTGGAGCGGGACACGGAGGGCGGAGATCTCGAGGTTGGATACATCGTCGGCTACTATGGCAGGGCGCTGCTCGGTGGCGAGGGTGGTGAAGACGGCGTTGTGCATGCGGACGCCGCGGGCGTGGCGAATGTACATGCCGTAGGCGGGCAGGGTGCCGAACATGCGGGCCTCGGGGTAAGCGTTGGGCTTGTCGGGGATCTCGCGGTCGGTCATGGAGCGGAGGCCGGGCTCCTGGGTTTCGATGTGGATGTTGGAGAGGGTGACGTCTTCGACTTCGAGGCCGGGGAGGCCGGTGATGGAGTTGGTGAGGACGGCCTCGGTGGCGTGGATGTCGGAGATCATGACACCGCGGAGGAAGGTTTTTGCGCCGGGGAGTGGGGCTTTGCGCGCGCCGAGACGGACGAAGATAGGAGTGCGGGTACGTTGCATGCGGATGTTGGAGATGACGACTCCATCGACGTAGCCGCCGTCGACCATCTCGATGCCGATGCCGGAGATGACGCGGGCGGCGAGGTCGGAGTCGGCGGGATTCCAGATGGTGGAGTTGGTGAACATGATGTTCTCGTAGCCGCCCTTGGTGGCGGTGCCGAACTTGAAGCCGTTGCAGCAGGTGGCGAGGGTGCAGTTGGTGACGGTGACGTTGCGCATGACGGAGACTTCGCCACCGTAGGGATTTTCGGATTTGAGGCAGATGGCATCGTCGCCGGTATCGATGGAGCAGTTGGAGATGTGGACGTCGGAGGAACTGGTGATGTCCATGCCGTCCGTGTTGGGACCGATGACGGGATTTTTGATGAAGACACCGTCGATGACGACGTAGGTGCAGGAGAGGGTGCGGAGGGTCCAGCCGGAGGCGTTCTCGATGCGGACCTGTTCGATGCGGAGGTGCTTGCAGTTGTCGAACTCGAGGAGGGGGGAGACTTCACCGGGGACGTGGTGGTAGTGGACGGAGACTACGTCGGCCCAGTGTTTGTCAGGAGCGGCGGGGATGTCGGTGGTGGACTTGACCCAGAGCTTGGGGCCCTGGCCGTCGATGAGACCTGGGCCGGAGATGGTTACGTTGTCGGCGTCGCTGGCATAGATGAGGTGATGTCCCTGGTTGACGGGCTGATTGCCGGGATTGGTCGGGGTGGAGATTTGATTTACATATTTGCTTAGGTCGGTGGTGCCCAGGATCACGGCTCCGGCTTCGAGGTGGAGGGTGACGTTGCTTTTGAGGACGACAGTGCCGCAGAGATAGACGCCAGGGGAGAGATAGACGATGCCGCCGCCCTGGGCGTTGGCGCGATCGATGGCGGCGTTGATGGCGGGGGAGTCGAGGGTGACGCCGTCGACTTTTGCTCCGAAGGATTGGGGGCGGAGGAGGTGTTGGAAGGCCTCGGAGGATTGAGGCGCGGACTGCGCAAGAACGAGGGAAGCGGGGGCGATTCCGGCCGTGCCGAGGAGCTGGATGAGGTTGCGACGGTTCATGCGGTGTGCTTCCTTTGGGGTCGAATCAACTTTGAAATTGCGAGGCGGTTTGGAGCGCGGAATTCGCCGAGGCCGATTATAGGCTTCGATTTGTCAAGGCATTTTAGGCGTTTGTTCGGTAGACGAATGAGGTGAGTTGCGGGACGCAGACGAGGTTGCGCGATGGCAGGGCAAACCGCAGGTCCTTCGACTTCGCTGCACCCCGCTCAGGAGGACAATTTTGTGGGGATAGCTATGGAAATGGAAAGGCTCGGCGAACGGGTCGCCGAGCCTTGGGTGTATATGGAGGTGATTACCAGCCGCGGGTTTGCATCAGGTCTTGTTCTTCGATCGCGGCTGCGGCGAGGCCCTTCATGGTGCCGGTGACGGCTTCGGAGGCTTCGGCTACTACCTTGGGATCGTTGAAGTGGGCGGTGGCGAGGACGATGGCCTTGGCGCGGGAGACGGCTTCGGCCCGCTCCTCCGGATTGCGCGGTTGGCCCACATCCTTGGCGGTGCAGAGGCCGATGGCGGACTCCTGCTCGGACCAGAGCTCGACGTCGAGCGGGGTGGCGCGCTCCTTCATGAAGATGCCGGAGCCTACGAAGATGGTCTCGGCGCCGAGCTGCATCATGAGGGCGGCGTCGGCGGGGGTGGCGATGCCGCCGGCGGAGAAGTTGGGCACGGGGAGCTTGCCTGACTTCGCGACCATGCGGATGAGTTCGTAGGGCGCGCCATGGAGCTTGGCTGCGTTGTAGAGTTCCTGGTCGTCGAGGACGGTGAGAGCCTTGATCTCGCGGACGATCTGGCGCATGTGCTGGACGGCGTGGACTACGTCGCCGGTGCCGGGCTCGCCTTTGGTGCGAATCATGGCGGCGCCTTCGGCGATGCGGCGTAATGCTTCACCCAAGTTGCGCGCGCCGCAGACGAAGGGAGTGGTGAAGGCGTGCTTGTCGATGTGGTGGACTTCGTCGGCGGGGGTGAGGACTTCGGACTCGTCGATGAAGTCGACGCCGAGGGACTGGAGCACCTGGGCTTCGGCGAAGTGGCCGATGCGGGCCTTGGCCATGACGGGGATGGAGACGGCGGCGATGATCTTTTTGATGAGGACCGGGCTGGCCATGCGGGCTACGCCGCCTTCGGCGCGGATCATGGCAGGGACGCGCTCGAGCGCCATGACGGAGATGGCGCCGGCCTCCTCGGCGATGCGAGCCTGCTCGACGTTCATGACGTCCATGATGACGCCGCCTTTGAGCATCTCAGCGAGGCCGAGCTTGAGGCGGAGAGTGGAAGGGGTGGTGCTGTTCTGGTCTGCCATGAGGTGTCCTTTTGGCGGGTGTCTCCACGATGTGGAATGCTGCGGAGAAGGGCTGCCAGAGGCTATTTTAGCAGCTTTGGCGGGGTGGGTTCTGTGACGAAAAGCGAATCACAAACAACATGGAGCGGGAGAGAGAACACAGAAGGCGGCGGCGAGCGAAGAGGTTAGGCGTTGCAGAGGGCGAGGATGTCGGGGCCGAATTTTTCTATCTTGTCGGGGCCTATGCCGGGGATGGTTTGGAGCTGGGCTGTAGTGGTAGGACGGAGGAGGACGATGGCGCGCAGGGTGGAGGAGGAGAGGAGGAAGAATTGAGGGAGGCCCAGACGTTCGGACTCGGACTTGCGCCAGGTGCGGAGCTTTTCGTCGAGGAGGAGCTGGTCGGGGGTCAGGGATTCGGTGGGGTCGGGTTGGGTGGGGCGGGTGCGGTGGAAGGTTTCAGCGGGTGGAGTATAGGGCGCGCCTGCAGGGCTTGAGGGATTATTTGCGGGGGCACCCAGGACTTTGCCATGGGCTGGTATAGGGCGGGCCGTTGGCCCTTTTGTTGTGCGGTCGGTCTTCGTAATGGGCGCGGGTGCAGATGGGCTGAGAATAGGGATGTGGTGCTGTTCGCGGCAGAGGGCGATGATGTCTGCGCCGTGGATGTCAGCGATGCGCGGGCCGATGCCGGATATTTCGAGCAGGGCTGGGAGCGTGGTTGGCGCGGTGCGGACGATGGAGTGCATTACGGCGTCGGAGAAGACCATGAAGGCGGGTTTGCCGGTTTTGGCGGCTTCGGCTTTGCGCCAGACGCGCAGGCGGTCTTCGAGATCGCGCTGGGCGGGGGTGTAGGCGGCCGTCGTCTGCTCTCGCTCGAGCTTGAGAGAGGCTTTGGAGGGACGCGAGCCTGAAGGCTTGCGAGATTTAGCGGCGGAGTTGGGCGATTCGGGGGTGGTGGGGAGGAGGACGCCGGTAAGGTCGTGGGCGTTGTCCTGACGGCCTTCGTGGGTGAGGGCGGCTTTTTTGTAGGTGATCTCGCGGTCGTCTTCTTTGCTGGTGAAGGTCTCGGAGGTTAGGGTGAGGAAGCCGGCGCGGGCCAGGGCGTCGAGGAGGACGTCGAAGGTGCGGCGGTCGAGGGCGCGGCCGGAGGCTTCGCGGAGGGCGAGGTCGGTGTGGAGTTTGCCGGTGGAGGTGGAGCGGGCATCGAGTGTGCGGAGGATGCTGCGGAGGTGTCGGGACTGCTCGGTGGTGGGTGGGGCGAAGGTCTGGGCGGACGTGGTGTGGGGGGAGCAGAAGTCGCAGTGGCCGCATGGGCGGTGGGCGTCGGCGGTGTCGCCGAAGTGACGGATGAGGGCGGTCATGCGGCATTGCTGGGTGTCGGCGAAGGCGGCCATGCGGTCGAGCTGGGCGCGGCGGAAGGCGATCTGGGACTCGTAGCCGGTGCGCCAGGATCCAGCTTGGGTGACGTCTCCTAAGCGGCGGACGTTTCCTGCCATGTCCACAGTAGCTGCATTTTGTCCGATGAGTTTAAGGACGGCCTTGTTGAAGGTGTCGAGATCCATCTTGAGACGCCGGGCCAGGGGCTCGGGCATGAGATCTTCGTCGGTGAGGACGGAGGCTACGCGGGCGAGATCAGTTGCTGGTGGGTAGTCGCGCTCGAGGAAGAATTCGTGCATCTTGCGGTCGGCGTAGGAGTGGAGCAGGACGGTGCGGGAGGGGAGGCCATCGCGGCCGGCGCGGCCTATCTCCTGGTAGAAGGCTTCGACCGAGCCGGGGAGTGCGGTGTGGATGACGGTGCGGACGTCGGCCTTGTCGATGCCCATGCCGAAGGCGATGGTGGCGACTACTACTTCGAGTGAGCCGGATTGGAAGGCGGATTGGACGCGTTCGCGGGTCGAGGGTTCGAGGCCGGCGTGGTAGGCTGCGGCGATCTTTTTTGTAGAGCCGGATTTAATGGCTGTATTAAGTTCGGCGGCTAGCTCTTCGGCGGCTTTGCGGGAGGGGGCGTAGACGATGGCGGGGCGCGAGGCGGGGTCGGCGAGGAGGGTGGCGGCGAACTGGTGGCGGCGCGGCTTGGACATCTCGACGACTTCGATGGCGAGGTTGTCGCGGCGGAATCCGTGGATGAAGAGTGCGGGATCGCCGAGTTGGAGCTGCGCGACGATATCACGCTGGACGGTGGGCGTGGCGGTGGCGGTGAGGGCGATGATGGGCGAGGGGCGAAGGGCGGGCAGGTGTTCGCCGAGGGTGCGGTAGTCGGGGCGAAAATCGTGGCCCCAGGCAGAGATGCAGTGCGCCTCGTCGATGGCGATGAGGGAGGGTTTGCGGCGGGCTAGCATCTCGGGGAAGTTGGGGACGCGCATGCGTTCGGGTGCGATGAAGAGGAAGTTGAGGCTGCCGTCCAGGTAGTCGCGGCAGGCCTGGCGTGTCTCGTCGCGGGAGAGGCCGGAGTGGATGCGGGCTACCTTGAGGCCGTGCGAGGAGAGCTTGGCGGCCTGGTCGTCCATCAGGGCTATGAGCGGGGAGATGACGAGGGCGGTGCCGCCGCGGGCGAGAGCGGGGAGCTGGTAGCAGAGAGATTTTCCTGCTCCGGTGGGCATGACGAGCAGGACGTCCTTGCCGGAGGTGGCGGCGTGGCAGACGGCTTCCTGATTGGCGCGGAAGTTGGTGTGGCCGAAGGTGCTGTGGAGGAGGGCGTGAAGATCGGACATCGCGGACTAGTGTCGCATACAGTGGGATGGGTGGCGGATGTGGTTCGGGTATCGAAGATGGTGCGGGTGAACTGTATGCTGGGAACAGTGCGGACTATGAAGTTGATTTCGTCGTTGTCGAGTGCATTCCGGATGAAGTTTTGGGCCGAGATTCAGCAGGCTTTACGATCTGCGGCCCTGAGCTGTGTGCTGACGTTGTCCGTGGGCCTGACGTTGCTTGCGGGCTGTTCGCATTTTCGGCCTAAGCCGGCAGCGCAGTATGTGTACGTGACGGCGAAGCAGACGATGCTGCGCGACCGGGTGGCGGCGGTCTCGAACCGCACGGGCACAGTGGGCAACGGCGACAGGCTCGAGGTGCTGGAACATGGGCGGCGCTTCTATCGGGTGAAGACGGAGAAGGGCGAGACCGGCTGGATCGACGAGAAGGCCGTAGCTACGCAGGATGTGTATGACCAGTTCGAAGGTTTGGGAGAGACACATAAAGGCGATCCCGCGGTCGCTTGGGCGGTGGTGCGGGATGAGGTGAATCTCCATTTGAAGCCGGGGCGGCAGACGGAGCGATTCTATCGGCTGGCCGAGGGCGATAAGCTGCAACTGCTGGAGAGGGCGACGCTACCCAAGCCAGTGCCGGGTGGTGGGGCTGTCGCTGTGAAGGCCAGCGCGGGAGGTGATGCGGCAGTGCCTGCGCCTATTGCGATGGAAGATTGGTGGCTTGGCCGTGACGCGAAGGGGCGCACCGGATGGCTGCTCTCGCGGATGCTGGATGTGGACGCTCCGGACACGCTGACGCGATATGCGGAGGGACAGAAGTTTGTCGGAGCGTATGTGCTGGCGACGGTGCATGACGATGGGGCGCCGGGAGATGTGAAGGATATTCCGGAGTATCTGACCGTGCTTGCGCCATACCTCGCGGGCCTGCCGTATGACTTTGACCAGGTGCGAGTGTTTACGTGGAACGTGAAGATGCATCGGTATGAGACGGCCTTCCGCGAGAAGAATGTGGAAGGGTATCTGCCGGTGAAGATCGGTACAGGGAAAGATCCGTACGGCAGATCGGCGATGGCTGGGATGGAGGTGCCGACGTTTACATACAAGGTGCTGGCCGCGAGTGCGGCATCTGTGGTGCCGGACGCGGCGACCGGAATGGTGAAGCCGGGGCGGACGATTGCTAAAACGTATCGGCTGGAGGGAAACCTGGTGCGTCGGGTGGCCGCGCCTGGGGTGAAGGATGAGGAGGAAGCGCATCCGGTGGCGGTGGAGAAAAAGGGGAAGGCTGGGAAGAAGAAGCGGTGATGGGCTGGACGGCTAGTTTGGCGAGGGCAGATCGGCGTGGTCGATGACGAGGGTCTCAACCGGGCCGGTGGACTTTGTGAGCTTGAGCCCGAGGGCTTTGACGAAGAGGGGTAAGGACGCGAAGCCATCGTAGACGGAAGGGTCGGTGAGAGTTTGCGGCCACTCCGCGTCGTAGTATCCGGATAAGCCCGTCTTGTCGATGACCGGGTGGTGCACATCGAAGTCCTGAATGAAACCTGCGAAGTGCGCCATCGAGGTGTTGTAGATGCGCCAGATATGATCTGGCCCAACGGTGAACCGTGCAGAAGAGTGTCCATTTTCCTCTTCAAGGGACTGCTTATCTGGGTCCACCTTGGCTGGGTGGAGCAGCAGTGGCTTGCCGCTGAGTTGGAGCAGGTAGACCGTGCCTGGTTTGGTCTCGCGGTGGAACTTGAGTTGGAAGCGGTCGATAAGGAGCGCTTGCAGCATCTGGCGCAGGCGTGGGTCAGAGACGACCGAGTTGGAACGGCTGTTATCGTATACCGTCGGCGGCGCGGTTTGCGGGGGCCTTGCTTCGACGACGTACTGCACGTCGTTGGTGGAGGTCTTGCCCCACGAAACTTGGGAGTAGTTCACGTTGAAAGCGATACAGACGAGTCCTCTGAGCGCATAGCCTGAGATGACAATTCGACCGTTGTAATCAATTTTGGGCGGGTGCACTTCGGCTTGGCCGTGGGTAGTGTCGATCGCCTTGATCGTGGCGACTTCGAAGCGGGGACGGTCGTCGGAGGCACTGAGGCTTTGGGAATGTGCCGCTAGTGGGGTAAGAGCGAAGGTGAGGAGAAGTTTTGCGGCAATGCGTACCTTGTAATGGGCTGGGATGGGTGTCAATTCTGGCTCCGGTTTGGACGCGGCAATGGTACCGCGTGTGAACGGGTGTGGGGAAATACGCAAGGGCTGAAGCTAAAGCGGATGCAGGAGCAAGAGCAAATGCGAAATACGGTGGTTCTTTGCTTGCGGTCAAAATGACACGATGGAAGGGCGCGCGCGGATGTTAGGCGTAGAAAGTGCGGATGGTCTGGACTATGCGTTGTTGCTCGTCTTCGCGGAGTTCGGGGTAGAGGGGCAGGGCGAGGACTTCGGCGGCGGCGCGCTCGGCCTGGGGAAAGTCGCCGGGTTTGTAGCCGAGGTCTTTGAGGACGGCTTGCAGGTGGAGTGGGACGGGGTAGTAGATTTCGCTGCCAATGTTGTGGGCAGTGAGGTGGGCGCGGAGGGCGTCGCGGCGGGGGGCGCGGATGACGTACTGGTGGAAGACGGGGGTGGCTCGGGGGTCGGTGTACGGGAGGACTATGCCGTCTTGAATTGTCGCGACCGCGGTGGAGGACGGCTGTGATGTGGGCGCGAGTTTGGCTTCGCGGAAGAGCCGGTCGTAGCGGGCGGCTAGTGTGCGGCGCTGTTGGTTCCACTGTGGAAGGTGGCCAAGCTTGACGGTGAGGATGGCGGCCTGGATGGCGTCGAGGCGTGAGTTCCAGCCGACTTCGTCGTGGTAATAGCGGCGGGTGCTGCCGTGCGCCCGGATGGATTGCAGACGTGTAGCGACTGCAGCATCCGAGGTAGTGACCAGGCCGGCGTCGCCCATGGCGGCTAGATTTTTTGTGGGGTAGAAGCTGAAGGCCGCGGCGAGGCCGAGCGAGCCGGCGGCGCGGTTGGGCTTGCCCGGGGAAGACCAGAGGGCGCCGAAGGCCTGGGCGGCGTCTTCGATGAGCGCAATGTTGGGATGCGACTGGATGAGGGATTCGAAGGCGTCCCAATCGGCGCACTGGCCGTAGAGGTGGACGGGGAGGATGGCTCTGACATCGGCGGCGGCGGAAGTGCGGAGGAGTTCGGCGACGGCGGCGGGGCAGAGGTTGAAGGTGCGGGGGTCGATGTCTGCGAAGAGGGGACGGGCGCCTGCGCGGAGGATGGAGCTGGCCGTAGCGAAGAAGGTGAAGGGCGTGGTGATGACGGCGTCGGGCCGGGAAGAGGCGTGTGTGGCGAAGGTGCTATCGCCTATGCCGGCGGCGGCGAGGGCCAGCCAGAGCGCATCCGTACCGCTGGCACAGCCGATGGCATGCGTGGAGGCGGTGGCCTGGGCTGCGGCGATTTCGAAGGTCTCGACGATGGGGCCGAGGATGAAGTGCTGGGAGTCGCAGGCCTGGGCGATGGCATCGAGCAGCTCCTGCCGCAATCCGGCGTATTGGCGGGAGAAGTCGAGCATGGGGATAGGTGGAGGCGAAGAGGCGGGCACGGATGCAATGGTACAACGGGTGGGCGAGAGGGACGTAGGTATGGGTTTATTTGCTTCGGCGGCGGGGTTTCAATGGGGCAACTATGACCTTTGACGTGTCAGCGGCGAGGTATGGTCTGCGGCTAATGAAGTAGAGGCGAATTGGAATCGCGACAGGTCTGCTCTGCTTGGAACCGAAGCCGCGGTGGCTCGCTGTAAACATTGAAACCTCCAATGGCAGCATGAAGTTGGCATCGCTCGAAGGAGATATTCGCGCCCAGACGAGCAATGGATCCCTTTCGGTGAGTAACCTTTCGGGGAATGTTCACCTGACGACGACCAATGGCAGCGCTTCGGGGGTGCTTGACGGAGGGACGTGGCGCGGCGGAGAGCTTGCGGTGCGTTCTACCAATGGCAGTATGCGTGTACAGATGCCCTTTGGTTACTCCGCCGACGTTATTACAAGGACTACGAACGGCGATGTCTCGGGTGACTTTCCCAATCGGCGATACGGCCAGTCTCCTAATTCGCTGGATACCAGCGTTGAACGAGGCGGACCAACGCTCGACTTTGACACCACCAACGGGCATATCGGCTCTACTACGAACTGACTGACGGCGTGAGACGGTGGAAAGCAACTCCGGCGCGTAGAGCGAGGGGAGGCTCCGGAAGACTCTTTGCTTGCAGATTGCATCTATTGGAATGGGTGAGGAGCGTTGCTTTGATCCCGGGCTGCGGGCTGCCGAGGGAAGGTATGGGCACTTGGCCAAAACGCTCAGGTTGAAAAACAGACGGAATACCCGTATGGTGAACAGGCTTGCAAGATGCGTTTTTGTCTCGTCCGAACAACGAGGCGTGAGTTTGGGCGCGGGTGTTGTATGAGGGCCCTTGCATGAATTTTTCTCGGCGACGAGACATTTGAAGGAGATCGGCAATCATGGAATCAAAGCCGGCACAGAATATTCAGGACACATTTCTCAACACGGTGAGGAAAGATAAAAGTCCTATTACGATTTACCTAGTGAGCGGCGTGAAGCTGACGGGTAAGATCCGATCGTTCGACAAGTACTCCGTCCTGCTCGAAAATAACGCGCAGGAACAGCTGATCTTCAAGCATGCGATCTCGACTGTGGTGAGCGGGCGCGTGGGCCCACACCCGGAAGTTCGCGAGTCAAAGACCGAGGCCCGCCCTCACGGTGGCCCGGCCCATCCTGAAACGGCAGGCGTCGCTGGCGCCTAGTTCGCTATTTTCGAGAAGACGTCATACGAAACTCCAAGGATGACACCGTGTCGGCTGTGGATGGCAATGCCGGTACAAAGATGACTCCGATGAGTCTTGTGGAGGCGCAGGCGGCCTCGCATCCCGCGAAGCGGACGAACCCAGGCCACGACCTTGCTGTGCTTGTCGCCGTGGAGTTCACTGGACAGCGGAGAAAGCTGACCGCTGCGGCCAAGCTGGCGCGCACGGCTGCGGCGGTGTTGCGTCACGAAGAGGACGGTGCAGCTGAGAGTAGTGCCGATTCGGCTTGCAGTTTGGATCTGGACTTTGAGGCCGGACTCGCGGAATTTCAGGAGCTGGCGCGCAGTGCGGGGGCGGAGATTGCAGCAACCGTGATCCAGCGGAGAGCCCGGCCCGACGCAGCTACGCTGGTGGGGCAGGGCAAGATCGACGAGGTAGCGGGGATTGCAGCTTCAACCGGCGCAGATGTGGTGCTGTTCGACCATGACCTGACGCCTTCGCAACTGAGAAATCTCGAGGCCAAGCTGCCCTGCCGCGTCATTGATCGAACGCAGCTGATTCTGGATATCTTTGCGCGTCATGCGCGAACGCGAGAGGGCCAGCTGCAGGTTGAGCTGGCGCAGTTGGAGTATCAGCTACCCCGGCTGGCTGGCCGAGGCAAGGCGATGTCGCAGCTGGGTGGCGGCATTGGAACACGCGGTCCGGGCGAGACACAACTCGAGACCGACCGCCGCAAGATCAATCTGCGGATCGATCATGTGAAGGAACAACTGGAGTCCGTGCGGCGGATTCGGCGCCAGCAGAGGCAGAGACGCGAGGCTGTGCCGGTTCCGGTGGTGGCGTTGGTGGGCTATACCAATGCAGGCAAAAGTACTTTGTTCAACGCGCTGACAGATGCTGGTGTTCTCGAGTCGTCGAAGATGTTTGCGACGCTTGACCCGAAGCTGAAGCAGCTGCAACTCCCAAGCAGGCGAAAGATTCTGCTCTCCGACACGGTGGGTTTTATTCGCAATCTGCCGCATACGCTGGTCACCAGCTTTCGGGCAACGCTCGAGGAGGTGGAGCGCGCGGAGGTGTTGCTGCATGTGCGTGATGCGTCGTCGCCCATGGCAGACGAGCAGAAGATGCAGGTGGAGAAGGTTCTGGCTGAGCTTGAGGTGAGCGGTAAGCCGGTGATCGAGGTGATGAACAAGATCGACCTGGTGGCGGGCGAGGAACGCGCACGGCTGGCTGGTCGGCGTAGTGGAGGCGCGGTGTCGGTTGCGGTCTCGGGGCTGGGCAAGATTGGGCTGGAGGAACTGATGGCGGCGATCGATGAGGCGCTGGTGGTAGATCCGCTGGTGGAGATGCGCTTCAAGATTCCGCAATCGGAGGGCGCGGCGCTGGCGGCTCTCGAGGCGGGTGCCATGGTGGGTGAGAAGACTTTTGAGGGGAATCTCGTTTATCTGAGCGCACGTGGCCCCGAATCGCTGCTGGAGCGGTATCGCAAATTTCGGCGTTAGAGATAAAAACTGGCGTGTAGAGTGTTGGGTGAGGTTCGAGTCCATGTTCTCTGAGTTGGTGGAATCGCGGTCGTTTGAAGCCGGGTGCAGGTGGGTGGTGTGCGTGGCCTTGTTATTTGCGTCAGGACGGTTTAGAGCCCATGGTCAGGCTGCGGTCGCGCCTCAGGATGGGGCTACGTCGAATATTTCGCAGATCGAGAGTGCTGGGGATGGTCCAGGCAGGACGTATACGATGCGAGTGTCAACCCACGAGGTGATCGTCGACGTGGTTGCGCTAGGGCCGCATAACCGCCCCATCGGCGATTTGAAGAAGGAAGACTTTCAGGTATTTGAGCTGGGGACGGGGCCGAAGGGGCCGCTGCGGAACGTTGTGTCCTTTCGCGCTGTCGATCCGGCGTTGGAGCAGGGTAGCGAGGGCACGGAGTCCGACGGTTTTGGGGTGAAAGCCACCGGGGGATGTGCGATGACCTTCACGCGCCATTACAGGCTCGCGTTCAATCCCACGGCGGAGGGTTCAACGAGCGGGACGCCTGAATTCGCAGTTACGACAGGCCGTCCTCATGTGATCCTCTCTTACCATCCCGAGTACTACGTCGGGGTTGTGGGGGCGCAAGCACGGCAGACGCTCCGGAACGATACGGCGGACGAGGCGTTGCATCAGGCAGCGTGTGAAGGGCATTTGGAGGTCCCGCCCTCAATTGCACTCAATGCACATTTAATCCGAACCGCGGATAGCGATCCTTTCCGCATCTCGGTTGCGGTGCAGCCGGATTCGTTGCCGTTTCTTTCCATGGCGAACGGAACCAAGCAGGTGCATCTTGACTATGGGGCGTGTGAGTTCGATGCTGCGGGCAAGGCATTGACGTTTGTGAATCAACGACTGGAGCGAGTGTTGCCCGCGAACGATTATGCGCACGCGATGGTGTCAGCCTTTACTAACCTTGTGGAGCTGCCCAGGATGGCCGGGACTGCGATGGTGCGTTTTGTGGTGCTCGACCGGGGGACGGGGAACCTTGGTTCGGTAGACGTGGTGACGACTGCACCGTCTGCGCAGGAAGAGAGCGCGGGACAGGACGGTGCGACGGGCGCGGATCAAACTGCGCAGCTCAATCAGCAATTCCAGAATGCGGCGACGGAACTGCTCCAGAGTGGCGGCATGGAGGAGATGCTGCGTGGAGAGGCCCCGGGCACTTTCGGGTCGATTGTGCCTGGTGCCGGCAGGATGTGCGGCGACGTGTATGAGTTGAAGGAAGGAACAAGGAGGCTGCCGGACTACTGGGATCATCCGATGACAGGTGATCCTGTGGGCGCGGTCTATACCGACTCGCTGAAGGTGCCCTACGCATTTCCGACTGGCATTCCCGGACTGACTTCGAGGGTCGAATGGTTCGGCATCGATTATCACGGGGAATTCTGGGTCCAGACTCCTGGGAAGTATCGGTTCAAGATGTTCTCGGATGATGGTGCGGAGGTGTACATCGACGATCAACGTGTGGTCGCCATCGATGGTGTGCATACTCTGAAGATGGCCCAGGGGTCGATAAAGCTGAAGAGCGGCATGCATACGATCCATGTGCCATATTTCCAGCAGATGAAGCATTCGGGTCTGATCCTGGCCGTCGAGCCGCCGGGCGAAGAGCTGAGACTGTTTGACGTGCGGAAGTTCAGTGCGCCTGTCGAGGTAAAGGCAGAGTCCCGTGGAGATCTGGAGCCTGGGCCTTTATTGACGAGGGTGGTGGAGGATTAAATAGAACAGGCCGCCTGTCGGGGAGCGGAGGTGGTGTCCCCGGAACACGCGGCCTGTGCGACCCAGGACTCAGGGTCTTTGGTATAGATAAATTCTATCCCTCAGGGCGGATTTGTCAAAGGATTTCAGAATCAGTTTCGGGTTACCAAAGTGTGTGCGAATATCAGGTACGATTGTGCGATATTCGACAACCGTGAGTTTGACACTCCCGCAAATCGTTTGCTAGAACTAGATGTACCCAAGATAGCAAGATCGTGTGTGAAGTCAGCGATCTCTGTGTGTCTGAACGTCCCGCGGCATTCTCGAAAAAATGGATCAAATACTCAACCAACTCGGTGGACTTGTGCTCGGCTCTGTGCCGACGATGGTGCTGTTTCTAATCCTCGTAGTTGCATACGGATTGCTGGTGCGTGGGCCCCTGGATAAGGTGCTTGCGCAGCGGCGCACACGGACATCCGGTGCGGTGGACCACGCTCGCGGCGCGATTGCCCAGGCTGAGGCGAAGACTGCGGAGTATGAAGACCGGATGCGGCACGCCAAGGCAGAAATCTATGCAGCACGCGAGGCTCGGCTGAAGCAGTGGGCGGCGGAGCGGGATAAGTCGCTCGGAGAGGCGCGAGTTGCCACCACGGCGAAGGTCCAGGCGGCGAAGAACGAGATTGAGCAGAGCGTCGTGGCTGCGCGGCGGCAGATCGAAGGGATGAGTGCGGAATTGAGCGAGCAGATCATGCGGGCTGTGCTGCCTGGCGGAACCAGGCCGGAGGCGGCACAGTGACGATTGCGAAGAAAAATCTGCTTGGCGGGTTGATGTTGGCGCTCGTTCTCGGGCTAGGTCTGCGTGTCGTCGAGACGCCAGTGCGGGCCGCGGAGACAACGGCGGTCGCGCACAGCAGCGACACAGCAGGTGCGGCGCAGGCGCAGGAAAACGACAAGGAAGTGGATGAGACCGATGCGTATCGGCACTCCGCTTCGGTGCGTTGGATCGGCGCGAAGCTGGGTTGGGACGCGAATCGTTCGGCGGATGTGTTTGAGTGGCTGAACTTCGCCGTGCTCGCTGTGTTTGTGCTTTGGGGTCTGGCGAAGGTGCTGCCGAAGACGCTGCGTGGGCGTACCGAGAAGATCCAGAAGCACCTGGCTGATGCGCGTACAGCGACCGAAGAGGCGCGTGGGCGGCTGGGTGCCGTAGAGGACCGCCTGGCGCGACTGGATGGCGAGATCGCTGCGATGCGCGCACAGTCCGAAACGGATTCGGCGCGCGACGAGGTCCGCATCAAGGCCTCGGTTGAAGAAGAGACAAAGAAGATTCTGGCTGCAGCCGAGCAGGAGATTGCTGCGGCGACCCTGCATGCGCAGAAGCAGCTGCAGCAACATGCGGCAGAGTTGGCAATTGAGCAGGCGGCGCGCAAGCTCGTGGTTTCCGCCGAGACGGATCGGCTGCTGGTGCAGGGGTTTGCCGAGCGGCTGACCAGGGACGATGCAAAGAAGGGGCAGAACTGATGGCGAGTTCGGCTCCAAGGTATGCTCGCGCGTTTGCCGAGGTTGCAGAAAGCGCAAAGCTGGATGCGACGGCCGCGCAGCTGCAGATGAACGACTTTGCCGAGACATTGGCAGGGAGCCACGACCTACGTGAGTTCCTTGGCAATCCTTCGATTGGTCTGCCGCAGAAGCTGAAGGTCCTCGATGCGATTGCAGCGCGCCTCGGGATGTTTGCGCAGGTGAGGAATTTTGTTGCGGTCATTCTGGAGCATCATCGGTTGGATGAGCTGGATGCAATTCTGCTCGGCTACCGCGAGATTGTGGATGCAGACTCAGGGGCGGTCGAAGCGAGGATTACCAGTTCGCGAGTGTTGAACGATGCGGACCGCGCGCAGCTGGAAGCGCAGGTTGCGAAGCTCGCCGGGGCCAAGGTGCGCGCGAGTTATACCGAGGATGCAAGTCTGATCGGCGGAGCAGTGGTTGAGATTGGTTCGACCATCTATGACGGATCCGTCAAGGCGCAGTTAGAGAGATTGAAACAGACGTTGGTAAATGCTTAGGATTTGAAGCAAAAAGCGGCGACACAAAGCGCTGCGCAGATTGTTTTGAGATTGCAAGAGTACAGGAATTAGAGGAAGACATGGCAAAGATCAATGCGGATGAGATAACCGAGCTGCTCCGCCAGCAGATTGAGAACTACGAGCAGCGCATCCAGGTGGACGAGGTCGGGACGGTGATCTCGCTCGGCGACGGTATAGCGCGCATTCATGGGCTGGATAAGGTGATGGCGGGCGAGATGCTCGAGTTTCCGCACGGCATCTCGGGCCTCGCGATGAACCTGGATGAGTCCGAGGTTGGCGCCGTGCTGCTGGGCGACTACACCGAGATTCGCGAGGGCGACGAGGTGAAGCGCACGCGGACCATTATGTCTGTGCCCGTGGGCGAGGCACTGATCGGCCGCGTAGTGAATGCGCTGGGCGAGCCGATCGACGACAAGGGACCCATCGCGACTGAGCAGAGGCTGCCGGTCGAGCGGCTGGCGCCGGGCGTGGTCGATCGGCAGAGCGTGCGCGAGCCCATGGCGACGGGCATCAAGGCAATCGATACCATGATTCCGATTGGCCGCGGGCAGCGTGAGCTGCTGATCGGCGACCGGCAGACCGGTAAGACGGCCATTGCGCTCGACACGATTATCAACTCTGCGAAGAACAACCTGATCTGCATCTATTGCGCGATTGGGCAGAAGCGCTCTTCGGTAGCCCAGATCGTGAAGACGCTCGAGGAGCAGGGTGCGATGGCGTATACGATTATCGTCGCGGCGACTGCTTCAGAGCCTGCTCCGATGCAATATCTCGCACCGTTTGCGGCGACTGCAATGGGCGAGTATTTCCGCGACTCGGGTCGTCATGCGTTGGTGATTTACGACGATCTTTCAAAGCACGCGGTGAGCTATCGCGAGATCTCGCTTCTGCTGCGGCGTCCTCCCGGGCGTGAGGCGTATCCGGGTGATGTGTTTTACTTGCACTCGCGTCTGCTCGAGCGTTCGTCCAAAGTTTCAGACAAGCTAGGCGGCGGTAGCTTGACCGCGCTGCCGATCATCGAGACGCAGGCGGGCGACGTGTCGGCTTATATTCCGACTAACGTGATCTCGATCACTGACGGACAGATCTTCCTTGAAACGGACCTGTTCAACTCCGGCGTGCGGCCTGCGGTCAACGTAGGACTTTCAGTCTCGCGTGTTGGATTTGCAGCGGCGATCAAGGCGACCAAGCAGGTGGGTTCGACGTTGAAGCTGGACCTTGCGCAGTATCGCGAACTGGCGGCGTTCTCGCAATTCGGGTCAGATCTGGATAAGGTTACATTGCAGCAGTTGAATCGCGGGCAGCGATTGACCGAACTGTTGAAGCAGCCGCAGTTCCAGCCGCTCTCGGCGGAGAAGCAGGTGGCGATCCTCTTTGCGGGAACGCAGGGTTTGCTCGATGATGTTGAAGTCGCCGATCTGCGGGCGTTCGAGGACGGATTCTATCCGTATCTCGAAACTTCCGCCCCTGCGATTCTGACGGACATCGCTACGAAGAAGGCGCTGGATGATGACTTGAAGAAGCGTTTGACCGATGCGATCAAGGATTACAAGGGATCGTTTCTAGCGAGCCTGAAGGACAAGAAAGCAACGGCGGGCAGCAAGTAAATCTATGGCGAATGTACTCGATCTTCGGCGACGCATCCGCAGTGTGAAGAACACGCGGCAGATCACCAAGGCCATGAAGATGGTCTCGGCGGCGAAGCTGCGGCGCGCGCAGGATCGTGCGATGCGCGCCAGACCCTACGCGCGCATGCTGACGAGCGTGCTTGAGTCGATGGTGCGCAGGACTGATCTCTACAACGAGGAGACGGGCGAAATTCTGAATCCACTGCTCGTGGAACGCGAAGAGAAAAACGTGCTGGTGATCGTAATCGCAGGCGATAAGGGCTTCGCGGGCGCCTTCAACTCGAACATCGGCAAGGCGGCACAGAGGTTTATCGATGAGCGGCGTGCGGCGGGGCAGATGATCGATCTTGAGCCTGTGGGCAAGAAGGCGATCGGGCTGTACAAGAAGAAGTTTCCGGCGGCGAACTACGAAAAGACAGAACAGCATTACGACAATGATCTGTCGGTGCATTACGACAGTGAGCGGCATCGAGCGCAGCCGATTGAGGTGGCTGCGGAACATATGGGGATGCTGCTGAAGGTGGACTTCAAGGACGTGTCCGAGATGGCGCGCGGAATCATTGCGCGGTATGAGCGGGCGGAGATCGACTCAGTTTATATCGTCTACAACGAGTTCAAATCGGTGATCTCGCAGCGCGTAGTGGTGGAAAAACTGCTGCCGATTCGAAAGCTGGGATCGCATGAGATTACTGCCTCCGAAGAGATGACCGCGGAGCAAAGGGAAGCGGCGATTCGTGCGGCGGGATCTTCGGGCGTGTCGGTGGAGGAGTCGGACGACAAGGAAGCAGAAGAGGAAAACAAGAAGTTCGGTACGGCCAATGTGGACTACATATTCGATCAGTCGCCCGAACAATTGTTCCGCGATCTGCTGCCGCGGTATGTGACGACGCAGATCTTTCACGCGCTGCTGGAGTCGGCTGCAGCGGAGCACGCGGCTCGTATGACGGCGACCGACGCGGCGAGCAAGAACGCAGGCGACCTGATCGATTCGTTGAGTCTGACGATGAATCGTCTGCGGCAGGCGGCAATCACCAAGGAAATTATCGAGATTGTAAGCGGCGCTGCGGCGCTCTAAGAAGGAAGCGACGAGAGAGATTATGGCTGAGAATATTGGAAGAGTGATTTCGATCAGCGGTCCGGCCGTTGATGTGCAGTTCGACGAGAAGACGATGCCGCCGATCTACCAGGCGCTGCGCATTGTCAGCGATGGGTTCGACGTGCCGCAGCCTTTGTCGGTGATCGTTGAAGTGCAGCAACATCTCGGCGAGGGCCGGGTGCGCTGCATCGCCATGGTGGCGACCGAGGGCATGGTTCGCGGCATGAAGGCGATCGATACCGGCGCTGTCATCACGGTACCAGTGGGTCGCGCTACGCTGGGCCGCGTGCTGAACGTGCTGGGCGAGCCTGTGGATGAGCTTGGGCCGGTGAACTCCACTGAGCATATGCCGATCCATCGCCAGGCGCCGGCGTTCGACGAACAGTCGACGTCGGAGGAGATGTTCGAGACCGGCATCAAGGTCATTGACCTGATCCAGCCATTTTTGAAGGGCGGAAAGATCGGCCTGTTCGGCGGCGCGGGCGTGGGCAAGACGGTCATCATCCAGGAACTGATCAATAACGTTGCGACCAACCACGGCGGTTTCTCGGTCTTCGCCGGTGTGGGCGAGCGTACGCGCGAGGGCAACGATCTTTGGATGGAGTTCCAAGAGTCGGGCGTCATCGACCTGAAGGATTTTTCAAAGAGCAAAGCGACTTTGATTTACGGCCAGATGACCGAGCCGCCGGGAGCTCGGTTGCGAGTTGCGTTGACCGGACTTACTGTCGCCGAGCACTTCCGCGACAGCGAGGGCGCGGATACGCTGCTGTTCATCGACAACATCTTCCGGTTTACACAGGCGGGGTCTGAGGTTTCGACGCTGCTGGGGCGCATGCCTTCCGCCGTGGGCTACCAGCCGAATCTCGCGACCGAGATGGGCGAGTTGCAGGAGCGCATCACTTCGACGAAGAAGGGTTCGGTAACTTCGGTTCAGGCGGTGTACGTGCCTGCCGACGATCTTACCGATCCGGCTCCGGCGACTACGTTTGCGCATCTTGATGCGACGACGGTGTTGTCACGTCCTCTCTCTGAGCTGGGTATCTATCCCGCAGTCGATCCGCTGGCTTCGACTTCGCGTATTCTTTCGCCGCGCATCGTTGGGCAGGAACACTACGATGTGGCGCAGGGCGTGAAGAAGATTTTGCAGCGGTACAAGGATCTTCAGGACATCATCGCTATTCTCGGTATCGACGAACTCTCGGAAGAGGATAAGACCACTGTTGCGCGTGCTCGCAAGGTGCAGCGGTTCCTTTCGCAGCCCTTCCACGTGGCGGAAATCTTTACCGGAATTCCGGGCGCTTATGTGAAGGTCGAAGATACAGTACGCAGCTTCAAGGAGATCATCGAAGGCAAGCACGATGCGATTCCGGAGCAGGCCTTCTACCTGAAGGGCGGTATTGAGGACGTGCTGAAGGCTGCAGAGAAGATGCAGGCGACGGCGTAAAGCAGGGAATCATAGTCAGGGAACAGGGAACAGCAAGCATGGCAGAGACGGCGAGCAATTCGGGGTTGTTGACGGTGCGGTTGGTGACTCCCGACCGGCTGCTGGTCGAGGAGACGGCGGCGGCGGTAGAGCTGCCGTCGGCTTCGGGCTACATGGAGGCGCTGTATGGCGCTGCTCCTTTGCTTGCTGAGCTCGGTGCGGGCGAGGTGCGGCTGCATGGCGGTTCCGCGGGCGAACAAAAGTTCTTTGTCGCCTGGGGTTTCGTCGAGGTGCTGCCGGATCGTGTGACCATCCTGGCCGAGACTGCGTTGAAGCCGGAAGAGATCGACAAGGCTGATGCGCAGGCGGAGCTCCAGGCCGGACAAAAGGCCTGGAACGAAGCCGGCGACGATGCGGCGAAGTACGAGTACGCCAACGCCGAGATGCGCGAGGCCGAGGAGAAGATCGCTTCGGTTGAGGGGCGGAGCGCGTAACTACGGTTCTTAGAATTTGTGGAACATGAAGAAGGCTCCGGCGATGAGGCAGCAGAAGGCTACGCCGTGGTTCCAGCGTAGCGTGTCGCCGAAGTAGAAGACACTGAATACTCCGAAGACGGTCAGGGTGATGACCTCCTGGATAACCTTGAGTTGGTCCGGGGAGTAGGTCTTCGAGCCGAGGCGGTTGGCCGGGACTTGAAGACAATACTCAAACAGGGCGATGCCCCAGCTGACTAAAATGACCTTCCACAGCGGCACATTTTTGTACTTCAAGTGGCCGTACCAGGCGAAGGTCATGAAGATGTTTGAACCGATCAGCAGCAGGATCGGGAAGACGCGATCACCCATTCTCTAACAGCCTCCGATCTATTGATCGCTTTAGGACGCATCCTGCAGCAGGTTTTGCAGCGGCTGAGGCCTTTTCGCTCAAGTTTGGCATCGTGCGTGCGTAATTTTGAGGGGGTACTTCGGCCGCAAAGTATCCAATTCAAAAGAGTTATGGATTCTGTGGGAGCTGGATACCCCTCTAAGTTATTCATTCTACTTGGCATTGCTTGCAAAGTACCACTTCTAAAGAACTTAGTCGGTGGAGCAAAAAATAGAGCGCTCGACGAGCGAATGCAGGGATATTTTTTATTTTTCTACTAATTCTATTGTATCGGATTGACCATAACTCCACGCCAACTGCCGGTTACTCCATAAATTTATGATATGTAACCAGTTGCGGATACTGGAAGAGGTTTTGGGGGTTGACAAGAATCGGCGCCGGCGGATCGTCGACGGAGAGACCCCATCCATTCGAGCCGGTGGGATCGCACCGCGGAGATTCTGGCTTTGCGTTTCAGAATGACATTTCCATGATTTGTGGGTTCAGCAAAAAATGGCTTTGGGAGAAGGAGGCGAGGGGCTTCGAGGGACAGGATTGTTGGTTGGGTGATTTCGAGACTCGCCACGGGTTTGCGTGGGTTTATTTTTTACGGGAGAGGAGGCGCATGAGGCCGGCGGGGGGGAGTTCGGGGGAGAGAAAGTGGGTGCGGGGATGGTTGGCGGCGAGAGCGGCGGCGAGGCGACCACTGCGGACGGCCGATTCCATGGTGGAGGGCCAGTCGGTGGCGGTGTAGTCGCCAGCGAGGTAAAGGTTGGGGTGTTCGGTGGTTTGGGGTGGGCGGTGGCTGTCGAGATTTGGAGTGACGGAGAAGGTGGCGCGGGCTTCTTTGAGGACGGCGGATTTGAGGAGCTTGGCCTCGCGGATCTGGGGGAAGAAGAGGGCGAGTTCTTGGAGGGCGTCCGCAAGGATTTGTTCGCGGGAGAGTTTCAGCTCGGCGTGGGAGGCGGAGATCACTAGCTCGAGGTAAGTTCCGTGAGAGGCGGGCCAGTTGCGGATGCGTGATTTGTGGAAGAGCCACTGGATGCGGGTGTCGAGCAGGACGGCGTGGTCGAGCGGGGTGATCTCGCGGTCGTACCAGAGATGGATGGTGGTGATGGGGGCGAGGGTGAATTGGGTGGGGTCTAAGAGGCATACCCCAGGGGCTAAAGCCCCTTTTTCTTTTTGGGTGGGAGAGAGACCCGAGGCTGAAGCCTCGGGGTACCTAGAGGCAAAGGCGGGAAGGGCTGAAGCCTCGGGGTGCCTAGAGGCAAAGGGGGGAAGGGCTGAAGCCTCGGGGTGCCTAGAGGCAAAGGGGGGAAGGTCTGAAGCCTCGGGGTACCTAGAGGCAAAGGCGGGAAGGGATGAAGCCTCGGGGTACCTAGAGGCCGTAATTTCCGGGGCTAGAGCCCCTTCTTGCGAGGTTGGCTCTACCGCGGGCTGAAGCCCGCTGCTCCCTCCGGAAAGCTCCGCTTGGAGGCGGTGGGCTTGGCGTAGGTCGGTGGCCAGGATTAGGGCGTTGGCTTCGATGTGGGTGGTGCCGGTGGCGATGCGGTAGCGGTGGTTGGGGAGGGGGATGATGTGGTCGGCGGGGGTGTTGAGGCGGAGGTCTACGCCGAGGGCGGTGGCGTGGGCGGCTACGGGCGCGAAGAAGTCCGAGAGTGGGGCGGTGGGGATGCCGAGGCGGCCTGCGGCGGGCGAGCGGAGGAACGACTCGTGGAAGACCTTGCCGGCGTAGCGGGTGGAGCAGTTGGCGAAGGTGTCGTTGAGGGCGGCGACGATGACGGGCTCCCAGAAGTGGCGGATGGCGCGGTCGGTCTGGTGGGTGCGCTGGAGCCAGGCGGCGAAGGACTCTTCGTCGGTTGCGGGGTAGCCGCGCAGGAAGTGGGCCAGGCCGTACGCTATGCCGAGCTTGTCGCGGAGAGAGAGCATGGGGGCGCGGAGGAAGCTTAGGGATTGGTGGAGCGGGGCGGGGAGTAGCGACGAGGGCTTGAGGGTAGAGGCGGTGGGCGGGCAGGAAGGGGCGTCCGGAGAGGAGGACGACGCAGGTCCTTCGGCTCGCTTCGCTGGCTCAGGATGACAATATTTTTCAGTTGGGTGTGAGCCGGGTTCGAGGAAGGTCAGGGTGTCGTACCAGCGGATGGTATGGGCTGCGCCGGATTGGGTGATGAGGTCGATGAAGTTAGTGCAGCAGCCGAGGACTACGTGCTGGGAGTCGATGACTTCGTTGAGGGCGGGGTGGGGGTACGAGTAGGCGCGGCCTCCTACGAAGGGGCGGCGTTCGAGCAGGACTACGGACTTACCATCGGCCGCGAGGGCTACGGCGGCGGCTAGTCCGGCTACGCCTGCGCCTACGATGGCTACGTCGTAGTGCGTTGCGGCGGCTGGTTGCGCTGCGGCTTCGCGCTGGGCCGCGGCGGCGAATTCGTCGGCTATGTTTGGTGGTCCGGTGTCGCTCATCCGAGGACTCGATTGAGTGCGGCTTTGGCGGCTCCGCGGGCGAAGACAGATAGTTTTTCAGTGGTGGAGAGGGTGACGCGGGTGCGAAAGACTTCCATCTTGTGGTCGGCAATGCGGGTGAGCAAGCGATGGTAGATGGTGACGAGGACCCACATGGCGGCGCGGCTGTCGCGATCGAGCAGGGGCATCAGCTTGTTCGCGGCGAGGTAGTATTTTTCGGCGCGGATGGCGAGGGTGGCCAGCATGGCGCGCTCGCGTTCGGTCATGGCGCGGGGGTTGGGGGCGGCTAGCTCGGCCAGTTCAGCGGGGGCCTCTCCGAACTCGTCGAGGAGGTCGAGGGGGAGATAGATGCGGCCGCGCTCGACGTCTTCCTTGACGTCGCGGAGGATATTGGTGAGCTGGAAGGCTATGCCGGTCTCTTCGGCGAATTGCTCGGCGCGGGGGTCGGTGTAGCCGAAGATGCGAATGCAGACCAGGCCTACGACGGAGGCTACGAGGTAGCAGTAGCGGTAGAGATCTTCGAAGGTGGGATAGGTCTGGGGGCCTTCGATTGCTTGGGGTTCGAGGTCCATGGTGGTGCCGGCTACCAGCTCTTCGAGGAGGGAGTCGGGGATGTTGAAGCGGCGTTGGGTGTCGGCTAGGGCTGTGAAAACGGGGTCTGTGGAGGGCGACGTGCGGGAGGCGCGCCAGGATTCGAGCCATTGGGACATCTGTGTGCGGCGGGTGGGGATGGGATGCGATTCGTCGTCGGCGATGTCGTCGGCGCGGCGCATGAAGGCGTAGACGGCGCACATGGCGTCGGATTTGTGGCGGGGAAGGACGCGGAAGGACCAGTAGAAGTTTTTGGCCTCGCGGCGGGCTATGGCGCGGCACGTGGCGTAGGCTTCGGTGATGTTCGGGGGCGGTGTTTCCACTTACTGGTGACCTCTGGTTGTTCTAGAAGTTTACGGTATTGAGGACGGGCGGGGAGTAAGACAAGCAACGGCAATAGCAAAGACGAAATACGGGGGTTCTTCGCTTCGGTCAGAATGACACAGTGGTTGTGGTGGATCGGGGGAGGAGTTTGGTTAGGAGCGCACGGAGGACTAGAGCAAGTTTTTTGCGGCGGGTTACTATGGGGCGTCCGCGGAGGACATCGTAGTCTTGCGCGGCGATGCCGTCGAGGATGGCTTCGCCGCCTTTGCGGAAGAGGTCCAGGGTGGTGCGTAAGTCGGCGTCGACGAGAGTGCTGATCGACGCGCCTTCGTTGAGCATGGTGCGGGTGCGCGCGACGAGAGCCTGCATCATTGTGCGGAACTCGGGGGTGAAGACGCGGCCTTCAATCTGGCCTTCTGCTACGCCGTACAAAAGCATGTACTCAAATGGGATGTAGCGGCGCGGGATGTCGGAGTCGCGGACGCAATCCTGCCAGAAGTTAGCGAGCTGGAGGGCGGTGCAGATCTTGTCGGAGAGTTGATAGAGGTGTTCGTCTCGATAGCCGCAGATCATCAGGACGAGGCGGCCGACGGGGTTGGCGGAGAGGCGGGAGTAGTCGACGGCTTCGTCCCAGGTGTCGTAGTGGGTTTTGACTTGATCCTGCGCGAAGGCGCGGAGGAGATCGTGGAACAGTTCGCGAGGCAGGTTGCAGGCTTCGATGGTGGGGCGCAGGGCTACAAAGACGGGGTGGCGGGATTCTGCGGGCGCGTCGTAGCACTGATCGAGCATGCGTCCCCAGGTCGCCAGCAGGCGGAGTGCGGTTGTGGGGTCCGCTACTTCGTCACCAAGATCGTCGGAGACGCGGCAGAAGGCGTACAGGCTGTCGAAATGAGGGCGGACTCGTTTGGGCAGGAAGAAGGTTGCGACGTGGAAATTCTCGTAGTGGGTGGTGGCGAGCGAGTGGCACCAGACGCGGGCCTCGGCCAGGGTGGGTCGTTCCGCAGGAGTCAGGTACGCTTCGGGCGCGCCGCTGAGGCTGTCCGACGCAATATCGCCGTACAGTGGAGGGATTGACTCGTGCGTGGGAATTTTGGCGCTCATTGAAGAGGGAATTGTAATTCTACTCAGCGACCCGCGTTGGGGTGGATGGCGGTCTTTATATCCGCCTGGTTATCGGCACTGCGCGTCATCATGCGATGGAAGACTGCGGGAACCTCTGCGAGCGAAGCGGTGCGGGTGATGAAGTCGGAGGGGCGGAAGTCAGGCTGCTGGATGAGCTCGAAGGCTGCGGCGCATGCGGCGGGGGTGTGGTGGAAGCTGGCGCGCAGTGTGATGTCGCCGTAGTGGAGTCGGTTGGTGTCGAGGCCGACGACGGTGCCGGAGGGCGGTCCGCCGAAAAAGTTGACGGTGCCGCCTTTGCGCACGATGGCTACGGCCTGCTCCCAAGTGGCTGGGGTGGCTACGGCTTCGATGACGATGTCTGCGCCGCGAGATTCGGGGGTGAGGGCGCGAAGTTCGGCTACGGGGTCGGAATCAGGCCTAAGCTGAACTACTTCAGCGGCACCGAAGCGGCGAGCGGCGGCCACCTGGTCATCGCGCTTGACGAGGGCGATGACGCGCAGGCCGCGCTGGGCGGCAACGCGCATGAACATCAGGCCGATAGGGCCGGCCCCGAGGACGGCGATGGTGTCGCCGGGCTGAGGGTTGGTTTGGTTCAGGCCGTGGACTACGCAAGCCAGCGGCTCGGTGAGGGCTGCGTGCTCGAAAGCAAGTGAGGGCGGTATTGCGAAGGTATTCTTCTCGACGATGCGGGCCGGGATGCGCATGTATTCGGCGTAGGCGCCGTTGTTGAACAGGAGATCTTCGCACAGGTTCTCCTGGTGGTGGCGGCAGAAGAAGCAAGCATCGCAGGGAGCGGAGTTCATGGGGAGGACGCGGTCGCCTAGCGAGAATCTGGTGACGTTCTGTCCGATGTCGACGACCGTTCCAGCTAGCTCGTGTCCGAAGACGATGGGCGGCTTCAGCATCATGGCGTGATAGCCGCGGCGGTAGACCTTGAGATCAGTGCCGCAGGTGAGCGCTGCATTTACGCGGACGACGATCTCGCCAGGCCCGGCCACCGGGATGGCGATCTGCTCCATGCGGAGGTCTTCTTTGCCGTGGAGCACGGCGGCCAGCATAGTGTTGGCTGAGGGCATGACTCTATTTTCTCATCTCGCGGATTGGAAGGCAGAGGAGGTGGCGAACCCGAAAGCCGAGCGCTCCATGACCCGCTGCCGTCAGCGGTATCGAAGGAGAGTGAGGGCCAGCCCCCAATGCCTATGCCGATGTGCCGAAGGAGCGGCGGCGGCGGCGAACCAGGCCGCCGAGGGAGAGCAGTCCGGTGCCGAGCAGTGCGACGCTGGATGGCTCAGGCGTTACGTTCGCATAGGAGCCGGCCGCGACGTATCGGCGGCCAATTCCGCCAACCTCATCTTCATAGCTTTCCGGCGAAAGAGCGGCGGGCCCCGTGCCGTCAAGTGGCGACTCGAAGATGAGCATTAGCAGGTCGTTGCCATCGTTCGAAGTCAGCTCCAGAGTTGTGGAGGTTTCACTGACGACGGTCGAGTTGGGGGTGGTTCCGACCTGCCAGCCAGGGTGGTATCCCCCTCTGACGAACTCAAAGCCACCGGCTCCGTTGAAGGGGTCCACGGTTCCCGGAGACGTGGTGACATCGGCGAAATCAAGCAGGTTGTTGGGAGTATTGATGTATAGCGTGCCATTGAGAGTGCCGTCGGCTGGGCCACCGACGCCCAGAGTCAGGCCCACATTGCTAAGATCGAACACGGTGTAGATGGGGTGGGCATGTGCCGAGAGGCTGCTGGAGAGCAACGCTACTGCGAGGCCTACGGCTGAGAGGCGAAACTTCATGTGAAACTCCTCGTGTGTATGAAGCTGTTTCCAATTTACACGTTCCGCAAATCGCCGGATACATCCTTGTCAACACAGAGCGGTGAGTCGAGCAAGTGCACGGGCACGAATCAATGGTGCCAAGTGCAGCTTCGCAAGTTTCTGCATCTGATAGTCTGGGCCTCAGCGAAATAAGTCTTAGCCTTAAAGCAAACTATGGCGTTATTGTCTCCAGAGAACTTTATTAAAAAGCAGGTCGCGGCTGTGCAGGAGTACTCGATCCTGTCCGGTGCGGCGATTAAAGGTCTGTTTACGCGACCGCGATACTGGGCGGACATCTACACGCAGATGGACTCCATCGGTGTGGGGTCCATGCCGATCATCGTGCTGACGGGATTCTTCACCGGGTGCGTGCTGGCGCTGCAGTCGGTAACGGCGCTGCAGGAGTTTGGTGCGGTGTCGATGACCGGATCCCTGGTCTCCTTGTCCATGGTGAAGGAGTTGGGGCCGGTGCTTACCGGGCTGATGGTCTCAGGGCGAAACGCGGCTGGAATGGCATCCGAGATCGGGTCGATGAAGGTGACCGAGCAGATCGATGCGATGCGCGCTTTGGGTACCGACCCTGTGCGCAAACTGGTAGCTCCGCGATTGATCGCAACCGTCTTCATGCTTTTTTTCTTGACGATCGTGGCCGATGCATTTGGAATTCTGGGCGGATCGCTGGTGGCGGTATACCTTCTTGGGCTGAATGGAAGCGCCTACCTGCATAGCTCGTACCGCAGCCTTGTCTATGGCGATGTGGTGCAGGGCCTGACCAAACCGCTGTTTTCGGGGTTCATTATCGCCACGGTGGGTTGCTACTTCGGAATGAAGACCTCGGGCGGAACGCAGGGCGTAGGTAAAGCAACCACGCAGGCCGTAGTCGTCTCTTCGGTATTCATCATCATCATGGACCTGTTGGTGACGCGGGCGATGATCGGCATCTTTGGAAGTTGAGTCTGGGCATGAGTGAGGCGACGACCAGTGGCGAAGCGGCGAAGGATGACGTTCTAGAGAACGATGGCCCGGTCGTGGAGTTCAAGAACGTAAGCATTACGTTCGACGTGAAGCCCGTATTGAAGGACATCTCGTTCACGGTAGAACACGGCCAGACGCTGATCCTGTTAGGCCCCGCAGGTTGCGGCAAATCCGTACTGCTAAAGCTTGCAAACGGGTTGCTGAAGCCGGACTCCGGCTCGATCAAAATCTTCGGGCAGGAGATCACGACGATGCCGGAAGAAGACATCTTCAAACTACGCGCGCACATTGGAATGGTGTTCCAGGAATCTGCCCTGTTTGATTCCATGACGGTTGAAGACAACGTAGCGTATCGGCTGCATGAGGAGCGCGTCGCAGAGGACGAGGCGCATAAACGGGTGCAGGAAGCGTTGAAGTTTGTGGAACTGGAACACGCAATTGCTAAATTTCCCTCGGAGCTTTCGGGCGGAATGCGGCGAAGGGTTTCGATTGCGCGCGCTATTATCTCCGGGCCGGATCTGATCTTGTACGATTCGCCTACCGGGGGGCTGGACCCGATCACTTCGACCACAATTATTCAGCTTGTAATGAAGCAGAGAGATGTCTCGCATACGACCTCCATCGTGGTGACACACCGGCTGCAGGACGCATTCGTGCTGGCGACGCACAAGTATGACGAGAAGGCTGGGATGGTGGAACTGCCCAAGGAAAACGGCCATCAGACTACAGACCCGGGTACGAAGTTTTTGCTGTTGAATGAAGGCGGCGTGGTGTTTCATGGAACGACCCAGGAGTTGGTTAAGTCGACCGATCCCTGGATCAAGGAATATCTGGCGTAAGGATGTTGACGCGCGAGGCCGCTATGATCGAAACCGCTGCGACGAAGCGCCTGCTGGAACGCGTGATGGAGTATGGGATTCAGCCTGGCGCGGCCATGAATGAGGAAGGCGCTGCGACGGGAACGGTGTTCCTGATTGAGGATGAGGCAGCCGCTCGTGAAGGGCTGTGCGATCTGGTGGAGTCGGCGGGATTCGGCACAATGTGTTTTGCCTCCGCCGAGGAGTTCATTGCAGGCTGGGACGATTCGCCCGGATGCGTCGTATTGAATGCGCAGCTGCCGGGCATGTCCGGGGTGGAATTGCAGGATTATCTGCTGCGGCGCGGCATACGGGTGCCGCTCATTTTTATGACGGCACATGCCGACGTACCCATGGTGCGAAAAGTGATGAAGGCCGGCGCAGTCGATTTTCTTACCAAGCCCCTTGAGAAGGGAGAGATCCTGACCGCGATCGAGCAGGGGTTTGCTGTGGACAGCGCACTGCGCAGAGAACTACGCGAGCTGGATGCGATCCGAACGCGGTTGAATTCGCTTACACCGCGGGAGCGTGAAGTAATGTATCTTGTTACTTCAGGCCTGCTGAATAAGCAGACAGCTTCTGAGCTGAACCTGAGCGAGATCAGTGTGAAGCTGCACCGGCGTCATGTGCTCGAAAAGATGCACGCAGAGTCGCTTGCAGACCTGGTCAGGATGCTCGAGAAGATCCGCTCCGTACAACCTGCGTAACCGATAGAGCACAAGTCGTCTGGGATTTCAAGAGTGCCGACGCTTATATCAAGGTATAAATTGTTTTCGCATTAGCCCTTCCGTAGGATCACGCCATACATATGAATTTCACGTGCATCTGTGCCGCTCACAGGGCGTTTCCGTGAAGCTGCCTGTGGATTCAGGCTGAAACGTTTGCTCTTGGTTTTGGCATGTCGACATAGGCGGTTTTCGCTTTCAGGCAGTGGCGAAGCACAGGATTGAGATAGGCTCATGCACGGATTTTCAAGCATGTATTTACGTTGACCTAACCAGAAGCTGAAGCCTAGACCACAAGGAGAACACCGAATGAGCCTAAGTCCCACTGCAACCTTATTCCTCACTATGGTCGGCATGACCTTCATCATGTTCACGATGAAGCGATACTTTGCCTCCAAGCGTCAACGGGTAGCGTACGTGCCCGGCAAGTGGGCGCGGCTCCGCGAACGGATGAGCGATCCGCAGTGGCGCAAATACGGCGGGGTACTCTTCGCGGGCAAGATGGCCGGTATCGCACTGGTTGGCGTCGCTGTTTACTACTTCAACCCTGGGCTGTTTGGCCACAAGGTCTTTGCCGCCGATCCATTGCTGAAGGGCAACGACATTGTGAACCCCGTGAACACCATGTGGACGCTGGTTGCGGCGTTCCTCGTGTTCGGTATGCAGGTCGGCTTTACGATGCTCGAAGCTGGCTTCTGCCGCTCGCGTGAAACTGTGAACGTGCTGATGGAATGTATCGTCGACACCTGTCTTTGCGGCCTGCTGTTTTATGCCATCGGCTTCTCGTTCATGTTCAGCCACGGCAACGGCTTCATCGGCTATCACTGGTTCTTCCTGCAGGGCGCGCCCGCAACCTATGAGTCCACAGGCGTTGCGTTCCTGGCGTTCTGGATCTTCCAGTTTGCCTTCGCCGATACCTGCTCGACGATCACCTCTGGCGCCATGATTGGCCGTACTGCATTCGAAGGCGATCTGGTTTACTCGCTTGGCGTCTCCGGCTTCATCTATCCGATCATCGGCCACTGGGCATGGGGTCCGGATGGCTTCCTCGCGACGATGGGCAGCACAGGATTCTTCCTGCCAACCCTTGGTCAGCCCTTCCATGACTTCGCCGGTTCGACCGTCGTTCACACCATTGGCGGCATGGTAGCGCTGGCTGGCGCGATCGTGCTCGGCCCACGGCTTGGACGCAAGTTCAAGCGCGATGGCGGCGGACCGATGCTTCCCCACGATCTGACAATTGCAGCCTCTGGCGGCTTGCTGCTCTGGTTCGGATGGTACGGATTCAATCCTGGCTCGACGCTCTCGGCGATGGACTTTGTCGGCATCGGACGGGTCTCCGCCAACACTACGCTGGCTGCCTGCGCGGCTGGTTTGACCGCCATGTTCACGGCGTGGTTCATGACGAAGAAGTGGGACGTCAGCTTCACGGTAAACGGCTTCCTCGCTGGTCTCGTCGCCATCACCTGCCCTTGCTACTGGGTCAGCCCGACGGGCGCAATCATCCTGGGCGGCGTGGCCGGTGTAATCGTCGTCTTCGGTGTGGAATTGCTCGAGTGGCTTCGCATTGATGATCCAATTGGTGCTGTCCCGGTTCATGGTATCTGCGGAATCTGGGGTACGTTGTCGCTTGGCCTGTTCGCCTCGGGGCAGTTTGGCGCTACCGGACCGTTCGCTCCGGACAATAGTGCTCCTCTTGCCGGCCTCTTCTACCATGGCGGAATGACCTTGCTGAAGGCGCAGCTGATCGGGAGCGGAATTATCACCGTGGCTACCTTCGTCGTCTCGCTGGTGCTGATGTATGGCGTCAACGCGATGGGTATCCTGCGTGTCTCGCGAGAGGGTGAGCTGCATGGCCTCGATCTGCACGAGCATGGCATCTCGGCTTACCCCGAGTACGTCATCACCTCGCTCGGTTCGCCGGCTGGGACGCCGATCGACAAGTAAACCGGATGCAGATGGCGCTGCTCTGTGGCGTCATCTGCAGGTACGCATCGCACTCGCGAAGTATTAGAATTCGCCATCAGCGAAACGAACATAAGGAGAGTTCCATGACCAAATTGGAAGCGATTATCCGGCCAAACCGTTTTGACCAGGTGAGGGAAGCGCTCGCCGCATTGGGCGTCGAGGGAATGACTGTATCCGAGGTACGAGGCCACGGCCGGCAGAAGGGTCAGACCGAAACATATAGAGGACGCGAGTACGACATCCAACTGCTGCCGAAGCTGAAAATGGAGATGGTGATCGCAGACGATCGCGTGGAAGCCGCCATTGACGCTATCTCCCAGAGCGCCTTCACGGGAGAGATCGGCGACGGCAAGATCTTCCTCTACAAGGCAGAGGACGCGATTCGAATCCGCAATCGCCAGCGAGGTGAGATCGCTCTCTAGTCACCCGTGCGAAGGCGTTGATGACACTGAGTCGTCAGCGGCCTCTACCGCGTGGCCTGTCAGAACTTGTAGTTTTTAGCGTGCAGCGGAGCCTGCCATGGCTCCGCTGCATTTTTTTGTGCCACGCATGTCGTCCGAGTTTGCGTTGACCGATGGGTGGATTCGTATTGCGGAAGGCTGCTGATGCCTCCCGCTACGATGTGGCCGACTCTGGACAGAGGAAGATCGTTGGCTTATCGTTCTCTGGCGGACTGGTTCGCCCAGGCCGCATACTCTCGAGGATGAAGGCCGAAGACTGATGATGAGTGTGAATCGACGTAAATTTCTGAAGTCTGTAGGTGTGGCGGCCGCCTGTGCAAGCCCTGCTGCAAGAATGCTTGCTTCGTCGTTGGAGGGGACTTCACCGCGGTCGGCGAACGACCGCATCCACCTGGGCCTGATCGGCGCTGGGATCCAGGGGCAGAACGATACGCGGAATGCGTTGCTGGTTCCGGGCGTAAAGCTGGTGGCAGTGGCGGACTGCTACGACGGCCGGCTGGCGCATGCCAGGGAGTTGTGGGGCAACGATCTTTTCACCACGCGAGATTACCGGGAGATTCTCGCGCGGCCCGATGTGGATGCAGTGCTCATCGCGACGCCGGACCACTGGCACAAGCAGGCCGCGGTCGATGCGATGAAGGCCGGCAAGGACGTGTACCTTGAAAAGCCAATGATCCATCTCTACTCCGATGGACCGGAGATCATTCGCACGGAGCGTGAGACAAATCGAATTCTGCAGGTCGGCAGCCAGCGAGTAAGTTCGGTCGTGTATGCCAAGGCAAAGGAGCTGCTCGCTTCAGGTGCAATCGGGAAGCTGAACATGGTGAGTGCGCGCTGGGATCGCAACTCTTCCCTCGGGGCCTGGAACTATTCCGTGCCAAGCGATGCCAGCGAGGCGACCTGCGACTGGCCTCGCTTTGAAGGGACCGCGCCCAAGGTTCCTTTCTCTGGCGAGCGCTTCTTCCAGTGGCGAAAGTGGAAGGACTACGGCTCCGGCGTGGCGGGAGATCTGTTCGTGCATCTCTTCAGCGGGACGCACTTCATTACAGGATCGCACGGGCCTACGCAGGCGATGGCCACAGGCGGCCTGGTCTATTGGAAGGATGGCCGCGATGTTAACGATTTGATGCTCGCGCTGTTCGACTATCCGGAGGGATTCAAGCTCTCGCTGCGAGTGAACCAGGTGGATGGCGGTGCAGAGAGCGAAGGCTTCCTCTTCACCGGCGACGAAGGGACGATGGAGATTGCCGGCAACACAGTCACAATATCGCGCAGTCCACATGCGACCGAGCCGGGATATACGGTGAGCACGTTTGCGGAGGCGATTCAGAAGAGTACGGTGGCGGAGTACAGAAAAAAATATCCTGTGGCCGCACCTACGGGGAAGACGAGTTCATCTGCGGAGACCTGGTCTGCACCCGTGGGCTACTCGGATAGCTATGACCACTTTCATAATTTCTTTAACTCGGTTCGGACGCGCACGCCTGTGGTGGAAGACGCTGTCTTTGGATTTCGCGCTGCCGGGGCGGCCTTACTGAGCAACCTGAGCGTTCAGAAGGACGCTGTAATCCATTGGAACCCGGAGACGATGCAGATCGTTTAGTCCGATTCATGATTGGGAAGGCCTATGTTGGCAATTCGTCTGAGCCGTATCGCTGTCTGCGTCACCTTACTCATCGCTGTATGTGTACCTCTTTGTACGCATGGTGCTGAATCGCCGGTCCAGGCTAAACCGCCGATCCGGGTAGCAATTGTAGGGCTCGTGCATGGGCATGTGGGCGGATTTCTGCGCGCGCTGCCGGGCAATGCAAATGCGCATCTGGTCGCAATCGTTGAGCCGGATACGAAGCTGGCGAAGCGGTATGCGGAGCAGTATCACCTGGATGGAAAGCTGTTTTATACCAGCCTTGAGACCATGCTCGATAAAGAGCATCCGGATGCTGTGCTCGTTTACACCACGATCGCCGATCATCGCAAGGTGATCGAGGAGGCCGCACGGCATGGCGTCAACTCAATGGTGGAGAAGCCGCTGGCTACGACACTCGCCGATGCGATTGCGATTCGCACGACAGCGCAAACGCACCACATCCAGGTGCTGACCAACTACGAGACGACCTGGTATCCAAGCAACCAGGAGGCCTACGACGAGGTGCAGCAGGGCCAGCTCGGCGTGCTGCGCAGGGTGGTAGTGCACGACGGACACGAAGGGCCGAAGGAGATCGGCGTTGGGCCGGAGTGGCTGCCGTGGCTGACCGACCCGGTGAAGAATGGCGCAGGCGCACTGTTCGACTTTGGATGCTATGGCGCAGACCTGATGACCATGTTGATGCACGGGCAAACGCCAATAAGTGTGACGGCTGTGGCGCAGACCGACAAGCCCGACGTCTACCCAAAAGTGGATGACGAGGCAACCATCATCCTGCGCTACTCCGGGACGCAGGCCGTGCTGATGCCTTCGTGGAACTGGCCGTTTTCGCGCAAAGATATGGAAGTGTATGGAGCGACCGGCTACGTGATCACCGTAGGCGCGAACGATCTTCGTGTGCGGTACAAGGGCGACAAGGTGGAGCTTGCAAAGGGCGCACCCGCTCTCCCTCCGGAGCGCGCTGGCTCGCTCGATTATCTTGCAGCGGTGCTGCGCGGCGAAGTCAAACCGGACGGCGATCTCTCTGCACTGGACACGAATATAGTGGTGATGCGAATTCTTGAAGCTGCGCGAGACTCGGTTAAGACTGGAAAAACGATCGTATTGACACAACAGCCGCAGTAAATGCCTGTTGCCCGAATCAAGAGAGGCTATGTTTATGAGTTCTACAAATTGCTCGTTGTTCCGTATTGCAGGTTGCTTCCTGGTGGCTGCGTTTATGGTGGGTGTTGTCTCTGCGCAGGAGCCGGGCAAGACAACGGAAGTGCGGATCGCGACGGCCGGCGCTGATCCCGATGGATCGCCACGCATCAGTTTCCTGGCGCATCGGCTGGGCAACGATCACGCGGAGGGCATCTCCATGCTGGACATGAATGGAGATGGCTATCTTGATCTGCTGAGCGGCGCCTATTGGTATGAGAATCCTGGCGCTGCGGGTGGAGAATGGAAGCGGCATCAGTTCCGTACCGTAGAAACGCACAATGAGTTTGTCTCCGACTGCGGTGAGTGGATCGTCGATGTCGACCACGACGGACTGCCCGACCTGGTGACGACCGGATGGATTACCAATGGACTCTGGTGGTTCAAAAATCCCGGCCCCGCAGCGGTTGCAAAAGGCGCGATGTGGAAACGCGAGAAGATTACCGATAGCTATGACACCGAGGGCGGTGCGTTCGCCGATATCAATGGCGACGGCAAGCCGGATCTGGTGCTGGCGCACTACAATAAATCCGGAATCCTCTGGGTAGATTTTTCCGGCCCGAAGCCGCGCGTGCATCATGTAGGTGGCGATCTACAGGATGGCCACGGCACCGGCATCGCGGACATCGATGGCGATGGCAAAGCGGATATCCTGACGCCATACGGCTGGTATCAAAACGTCGATGCGGACAGCGATAAGTGGATCTGGCACGGGGACTGGCGGCTGGGCGATGCCGGATTTCCCATCCTTGGCTATGACGTAAATCACGACGGCAAGATGGATCTGATCTATGGCCAGGGGCATGGCTATGGGTTGTTCTGGCTCGAGCAGACTGGCCAGGGCGCCAGCCGCAGCTGGGTGAAGCATACGATCGACGCGTCCTTTTCGCAGTCCCATGCGCTGCTCCTTGCGGATATCGACGGCGACGGCCACCCTGAGTTGATTACAGGAAAGCGCTATCGGGGCCACTCAGGAGAAGATCCAGGTTCGTACGACCCGATCGTCCTGTACGCCTACAAGATGGTGAATGAGCCGGGTAGCGGAGGAAAAGCCGCAACAACGAAATTTGTGCGGTACACGCTCTCCTACAACGGGACTGCAAGTGCAGGCACGCAGATACTTGCAGCGGATTTCGACCACGACGGCGACGTCGACCTCGCAACCGCGGGTAAGCTCGGCGTGCACTTTCTTGAGAACCTCCAGATTGTGAAGGTGCCAAAGCGGGTGCGCGAGGCGCAACAACCGCTGGAGCATACGTGGCCATTCGAGGGCGAGGGAAGAGAAGTCCAGCAGGAAGAGAGCCCTGCGACGCATTGATCCAGGTATTGCTCCAGGACGCGGCTCCAGCGACAAGTGCAGAGGCCGAGCGTATGATTTAAGTGTGCCAAAGTACTCCATCGTCGTGCCGTTTCACAATGAGGAGGAAAATGTCACCACGCTCTATGACCGGGTCAAGCATGTCATGGAGCACGTGGGCGACTCCTTCGAAATGGTGTTTGTCGACGACGGGTCGCGCGACCGCACCTACCGCCTGCTCGAAGAGATTGCAGCCGTCGACAGCCGCGTACTGGTGATCAAGCTGCGTAGAAACTTCGGGCAGACATCCGCCCTCGCCGCCGGCTTTGATCACGCGCAAGGCGAGATGCTCATCTCGATGGACGGCGATCTGCAGCATGACCCCGAGCAGATTCCGAACTTTCTGGCACGGCTCGAAGAAGGCTACGACGTGGTCAGTGGGTGGCGTTCCCAGCGGGCTGACAACCTGATCCTGCGGCGAATTCCATCACGCTGCGCCAACTGGATCATGGCGCGGATCTCTGGCGTCGACATCCACGATTTCGGGACCACCTTCAAAGCCTATCGCCGCGAGGTCATCAACAACATTCCTCTGTATGGCGAGATGCACCGCTTTATTCCTGCGCTTGCAAGCTGGTATGGCGCAAGCATCTGCGAGATTCCAATCACGAATCCGCGAAGGCAGTTTGGCCAGAGCCACTACGGAATCTCCCGCACCGTGCGCGTCTTCTTCGACCTGCTCACCATCCGCTTTCTGCTGCGATACATGACGCGGCCTCTGCATTTTTTCGGGTCTGTGGGGGCCCTTGGCATGCTGGGAGGAAGTGCGCTTGCGGTCTGGCTGCTGGCGCTGAAGATCATGACGGGGCAGCATGTCATGCATGAGCACGGGCCACTCTTTGTCATTGCCGGCGTGCTGATCCTCGCCGGAATCCAGATGCTCGGAATAGGCCTCCTGGGAGAGCTGCAAGTGCGGCACTTCCATACGCCCAGCCATCGCGCTCCGTATGCCGTCGACCGCATCGTGCGTCTGCGTTCCAGCGAAGAGAGTCTGCTCCAATAGCCATCCGAGTCTGCGTGGCAATGGTATCCTAGAGTGGATAGCCAGACGACGGCTGGCGGCTGCATGTCGGTTCTGAGCCGCAATTCTGAAGAGATGATGAGGTGTATTGCATGGCGACTGCGACAGCAGTATTGGGCGCAACAGAGTACAAGGTAGCGGATATTGGCCTCGCGGACTTCGGCCGCAAGGAGATCGACATCGCCGAGCAGGAGATGCCGGGCCTGATGGCGATCCGCAACAAATATGCCGCAGCCAAGCCGCTGCAGGGCGTCCGCGTAACCGGATCGCTGCACATGACGATTCAGACGGCGGTGCTGATCGAGACCATGGTCGCTCTCGGCGCTGACGTTCGCTGGGCGAGCTGCAACATCTTCTCGACGCAGGATCACGCAGCAGCAGCCATCGCAGCCGCCGGCGTGCCGGTCTTTGCCTGGAAGGGTGAGACGCTCGAGGAATTCTGGTGGTGTACGAATGAGTCGCTGAACTTCCCGGATGGCAAAGGTGGATTCCTGGGGCCACAGCTGGTAATTGATGATGGCGGCGATGTAACGCTGCTGATCCACAAGGGATATGAGCTGGAGAAGGGCGACAAGTGGATCGATTCGCCTTCCGGCTCGACCGAAGAGGATGTGATCAAGACGCTGCTGAAGAAGGTACACAAGGAGCATCCCACGCGGTGGCACGATGTGGCCAAGGAGTGGCGCGGCGTGTCGGAGGAGACGACGACCGGTGTGCATCGGCTGTACAAGATGTTCGAGAAGGGCACGCTGCTTGTGCCGGCCATCAACGTAAACGACTCCGTAACCAAGTCGAAGTTCGACAACCTGTACGGCTGCCGTGAGTCACTGGTCGATGGCATCAAGCGCGGCACCGACGTGATGATTGCGGGCAAGGTCGCGGTCGTTTGCGGATATGGCGATGTGGGCAAGGGCTCAGCGGCCTCATTGCGCGGACTCGGCGCACGGGTCATCGTCACCGAGATCGATCCGATCAATGCGCTGCAGGCTGCGATGGAAGGTTACGAAGTCACGACCATCGAAGAGACGCTCGGACGCGGAGACATCTACGTCACCTGCACGGGCAACGTGGATATCATCACCGTCGAGCACATGAAGCTGATGAAGGATCAGGCCATCGTCTGCAACATTGGACACTTCGACAATGAAATCCAGATGGAACCGCTGAACGCGCTCAAAGGCGTGAAGAAGCTCAACATCAAGCCACAGGTAGACAAGTACACCTTCGAGAATGGCAACAGCATCTTCATCCTGGCCGAAGGCCGTCTGGTCAACCTCGGTTGCGCTACCGGACACCCCAGCTTCGTGATGTCGAACAGCTTTGCGAACCAGACCCTCGCACAGTTGGACCTCTGGAAGAATAAGGACACGTACAAGGTCGGCATCTACATCCTGCCAAAAAAACTGGACGAAGAAGTCGCCCGGCTCCATCTCGAGAAGATCGGCGTAAAGCTCACGACTCTCTCGAAGAAGCAGGCAGACTATCTGAGCGTACCGGTAGAGGGCCCGTACAAAGCCGAACACTACCGCTACTAGAGAACGAAACAACCAGCCGCCGCCGAGTCCGATTCGGCGGCGGTTTCTTTTGGAACGGACTCGCTATCGAAGCCGGCAGACCTTGACCACCGAATTGCTATAAGGACAATCGAGGTCGGTCGGCGTCGCCGCATTGAGTACGACCCACGTGACGCCGAGCGGGGTGAGAGCGGCCAGGCGCGAGTCGTCCGTGGTGCCAGCGGCATTCAGCCCTTGCTGTCCCCTCTGTCCTGCAACCCATTCCTCCGTCAGGTCAGGTGCGATGGACGCTTCGCCGCCGTCCTTCGAGTAGTCCGCCAGAGCGCTCCGCTCCGCAATCGCGCGGAAGCATTGCGCATCTTCCTGCGGCGAGTTGATGTAGTCGGGATCGAGCGCAAAGAATGCATCCCGCGGGGTATGGACGCGGATCCAGACAAACGCCTCGACCCACGGATTGCGCGCCACGGTGCCCGGCAACTCCAGATGAGGTGAGTCCGGGAAAGAGTTGCGCGCACCGAAGAACATGATTCCAGCAAGCAGCGCGGTTGCTCCCGACCAGCGCCACAATCTGCATTTCAGCGCTTCACCAAGCTTTGCGCCGAGCAGCAGCACCATGACCAGATAAACAATATGGAAGACGCGCAAAGGCTGCAGCCGTGCGACGAGGTGCGACGACGAACCGGCATGTGCAAAGAGAATTGCGACGACACTACCAGTTACGCCTGAGACAAAAGCCATCCGCGCAAGTGGGCAAGTGGCTGGCCGTACAGATTGCGTATCGCTTTGCCGCATCGCGAAGAACCCAAGGATTGCGAGCGGCGCGATGAGACCGATCCACTCATACCAACTCCACGCCGCAGGGAACCAGTAGGTGCGCGTGAGCGCGACGCGCGCATACTCTGCGCTCTCCGGCCTTCCGGTCGCTTGCAGGATGGCAGCGGCCCCTATGGCAGATGCCACGATCAAACCGATGCCACCCAGGCGCACGCCACGGCTGGCAGAACGCACGCACCCAAGGATGGCGGCCGCAAAAATAGCATAGCCACCCATAAGCGGATGCATAGCAGCGGCGACCACCAGCGCAGCAATGCAGCGCAGGAGTAAGTTCCGCCTCGCGGATCTGCCTGCCGCACTCGTGACATCCAGTAACCACACAAGCGCGAGCACCATGCACGGAGTGGAGAAACTCCGCGCAGTGAGGTACGGATCCATCCAGACAAGAGCGGTCCCCGCGACAGGCAGCGAAAGCCAGCAGGCAAGCAACACAACGGCCCCGGCACGCGCCGGACGAGAGGCCCAGCAGCGGCAGGCGAGCATCCATGCGGCGAACAGTGTTACCCAGACGCTGACGACATGAACGCCGAACACCACAACAGCCAATCCAAGATGGGTAGCTCGCACCAACGCAGCGATGGCCGGCGCGAAGACCGACAAACGTGTGGGCTCGAGCACAAAAGCGGTGCCATGGGGAAACAGCGCTGGATCAAGCAGCCGTTCCACCCCTGCAAGATAGAGGCCGCCGTCTTCCGCGTACGGGTGATAGCCATGGACCAGAATTGCAAAAAACGTTAGCGCCGTAACCAGCGTTGCAGCAAAGCGGCCGTCGGTGTTCAGGAACCGTCGAACTGCCTTTGGCTCGGTGGCCGCACGGTCGATGGGTATGGCGAATGTAGCCAACGAGTATTGCTCCGTCTGCCCCGGCGCATGCCAGGCTTGCTTGCTACACCCATGTTAGCGTCTTCACAAGCGATTGACCTTCGTCCGTCAAGAGACGCGGAGTAAGGACGCAAAATGCACTAAACTTGAAGATATATGTTTGAGAATCTAAGCGACAAACTGCAGCGCTCTTTCAAGACGCTGCGCGGCCAGGGCACCATCACCGACGAGAACATCGGCGAGGCGATGCGCGAGATCCGCCTCGCGCTGATCGAATCCGACGTAAGTCTTTCGGTAGTCACCGAGGTGGTCGACCACATCCGCGAGCGCGCGATGGGCACGCAGGTCACGACCGCGCTCTCCCCGTCCGAGCAGATCGTGAAGATCGTTCACGACGAACTCATCAACATTCTCGGCAAGGACACCGCGCGGTTCAAAACCTCCTCTCAGCCGCCCAGCGTCATCCTCATGGCTGGCCTGCAGGGCGGCGGTAAGACCACCACCTCGGCCAAACTCGCCGGCTGGCTGAAGAAGGCAGGTCATCGCCCCATGCTTGTGTCCGTCGACGTCTACCGCCCCGCGGCCCGGGAACAGTTGCGTCTGGTTGGCGGGATGATCGGCGCACAGATCTACGAGGGCAAGCTCGACGCCGGCGCCACCCACGGCACCGACGACGTGCTGCGCCTGGCGAAGGAAGCGAAGCGCGAGGCAGCAAGCTTCGGCTGCGACATCCTCATCGTCGACACGGCCGGCCGCAACCAGATCGCCGCTGACCTGATGGACGAGATGGCAGCGCTGAAAAAACTGCTGAACCCCAGTGAGATTCTCTTCGTCGCCGACGCCATGACGGGTCAGGACGCAGTCAAATCCGCGAAGGCATTTCACGATCTCCTCAGCATCACCGGCGTCGTCCTCACCAAGATGGATGGAGACGCGCGCGGCGGCGCAGCGTTGTCGATCCGCCACGTAACTGGCGCGCCAATCAAATTCTTAGCGACCGGTGAGAAGCCCGATGCATTCGAAGCTTTTCACCCCGACCGCATCGTCAGCCGCATCATGGGCATGGGCGACATCGCCTCTCTGCTCGAACGCGCGGAAGAGAAGCTCGACCGCGGCAAGGCAGAGCAGTTTGCAAAGAAGGCTCTCTCCGGCGATGGATTCACACTCGAAGATTTTCGCGAACAGCTCCGGCAGATCAAAAAGATGGGATCGATGAAGTCGATCTTGAAGATGCTGCCGTCAGTCGGCCCATTCGCCGGCATGGCGCAGGCCGCGGAGAATGTCGACGAAACTCAGTTCAATCGCGTTGAAAACATCATCAATTCAATGACCGCGAAAGAGCGTCACGACCACGAAATCATCAATGGCAGTCGCAGAAAGCGCATCGCCACCGGCTCCGGAACCAGCGTGCAGGAGGTAAACAACCTGCTGCGGCAGTACGCCCAGATGCGAAAGATGTTCAAGAGCATGGGTGGCGGAGGAGGGATGAAGGCTCAACAAAGAATGATGAGCCAGATGCAGGGCCGCCAGAAATTTGGGCGGTGACGGCATAAAGCGCAATCATTTTTAGCAACCTTAATTCCCGCCTTCAACCCAACGGGCGCTCTAGTACGGTCGCAAAAAACCCATCGCAGGGATGCATGCCCGGAAGCGTACGAAGTGCTCCGTCGCTGATGGCCGACGAAAGAAGGCTGGAACCGCTGGCCGCGCTCAAAATGCCGGCGGAGACGAGTCCTTCAAGCATAGGCTCGATGCGAATAGGCCTCAGCTCTCCGCTCGATAGAACAGCGTTAACGACCGCTTCATTCTCCTCCGGCTCCAGAGAGCACGTGGAATAAACGATGCGTCCCCCCGGTGCCAGGCGCCGTGCCGCATGGGCCAGGATCTCGCGTTGGCGAGCAGCCTGACGCGCAAGTTCTTCGGGCCGCAGCCGGTGGCGTATCTCCGGATTGCGCGCCAGCGTCCCCGTGCCTGTACAGGGAACATCGCAAAGTATCAAGTCGAACGCAGCTCCCGAATCCTCGTTCGCAGCAGCGGACGCATCCGCCACTTCGCACCGCACATGCTTCGCATAGCTGAACCGGCGCAGCCGAGCCGCCGTATTTGCAAGCCGCTTGCTGCTCACGTCCGTCGCCAGTATCTCCGCCGCAGGCAGCCGGAGCGCAAGCATCAGCGTCTTGCCACCGGGGGCCGCGCAGCAGTCCCATACTCGCGGTGCCTGCAGGGCGGAGCAGGGAAGCGCCGCTACAGCCAGCTCCGCAACAAGCCGTGACCCATCGTCCATCTGCGGCGGCTCGCCGGATGAGCTGTTCGCTACGGAATCTCCAGCATCGACGTCGGACGGCCCAGCAGAGAAGAGAGACCCAGCCTGCGGCTCACGCTGATCGTACTCGCAGAGAGCCAGCGCAGCATCGCGACCATAGTGCGCCACCCAGCGTTCCACCAGCCACCGTGGATGGCCCAGCCGTTCCGCGAATGCAGCGGGCGATTCAAAGATCCGAGTACCCGGCTTTTGTGCTGCAGCCAGCTTGCGCAGCACCGCGTTCACCATGCCCGTAGCGTGCGGCTCGCCCGCAGCCCGGCAGAGTTCCACGCTCTCGTTGAGCACAGCATGCGCCGGAATCCGATCCATGTGGAGCAACTGAAACGCGCCCATGCGCAGCACCAACGCCACCGGATCGGCGAGCCGCTGATCCGGACGCGCCAGCAACTTCGCGATTCGTGCATCGAGCGCGATCTGCCACCGCAGTACACCCATCACGAGCGCAGTCGCCAGGTTTCGATCATCCGGCGACAGCCCATCTGTCTGCGCCGAATGCAGCAACTCATCGCTATGCCCTTTATTGCTGCCCACCAGGGTCAATATCTCGAACGCCGCTACTCGCGCCGGAGTAATCTTGCCCGCAGCTTCAGCAGCAGAGGCGGTGGGCCCGGCGGACGCAGGTCGAGCACGCGCAACGCCGGGCCTCGCTGTCTTCTGGCCGTGTTGCGTGGGAGAATTTTTCATCACGCGCCAAGCCTCTCGCCGCTACGAACCTGAAATCCACGCAGGAATTCAGATGCCGCCATGCGCCGTTTGCCTTCGAGCTGCACTTCATCGAGCTGAATAGATGTACCCTCGCCGCACCCTGCCACAAGCTGGTCATTGTGAACGTGCAGCAACCCGGGTTCGACGTCCGTGTGCGTAGACAAAGAGACACGGTGCGCGATCAGCTTCTTTCCGCGCAACCTCGTGTACGCGCTGGGCCAGGGTTGAAAGCCGCGCCAGCGATCGTAGATCTGCTGCGCGCTGCGAGTGAAGTCGATAGCCGCGTCTTCGCGGGTCAGTATGGGCGCGAGCGTGGCCTGCGCATGGTTCTGCGGCTGCGGATCCAGGTTTCCGGAGACGAGCCGGTTCAGCGTCTGCACCATCAGCTGCGCGCCTGTTGCGGAGAGGGAAGTGAAAAGGTCCGCTGCAGTCTCGTGCGGTGCGATCGGCACGGCGTGCGCGAGCAGCATGTCGCCCGTATCAAGCCCTTCGTCGATGCGCATCGTCGTGACACCCGTTATCGTCTCTCCGTTGGCCACCGCCCATTGAATCGGTGCAGCCCCACGGTACTTCGGCAGCAGTGACCCATGCAGATTGATGTTTCCCAGCGGAGGCAGGTCAAGCATCCACCGCGGAATGATGCGCCCATAGGCAACCACGATAATCGCGTCCGGCCGAATACTCTCGAGCTGCGCCTGAAATTCCGCGTTCGTCTTAATTTTCTCCGGCTGCGCCACCGGAATGCCATGGCTCATTGCCGCCTGCTTTACCGGCGTGGCATGCATCTCCATTCCACGTCCCGCTGCCCGATCCGGCTGTGTAACGACGAGCGCAACATGATGCCCGCAGCCGATAAGAGCCTCGAGCGTGGGCACCGCGAACTCCGGCGTTCCACAGAAGACCAGCTTGAGGCAGGCAGCGCCCGTCTTCGGTTGGCCTTTAGCGACCACGTGGGGGCCGCCGCTCACCACTCGCCATTCTTCTGCATCTTGCGGATCTTTCGCAGAGCCAGCTCCCGCTTCAGGCGGCTGATCCGATCGATGAACAGCACACCATCAAGATGGTCGATCTCGTGCAGCAGCGCGCGCGCCAGCAACTCCTCGCCTTCCACCTCAAACCATTTGCCATGCTCATCCTGCGCCTTTACCTTCACCCATGCCGCGCGGTTCACCTTCTCGCGGATATCCGGAAGGCTAAGGCAGCCTTCTTCCTCCGTCTGCTTGCCCCGCGTCTCGATCACCTCAGGATTGATCAGCACGAGCTTGTCCTTCGGATCTTTTCGAAAGCTTACGTCGATTACCGTGATGCGCTGCGACACAGCGATCTGCGGAGCAGCCAGCCCAATCCCCTCGGCCGCGTACATACTCTCGAACATCTCCGCCACGAAGGTCTTCAGAGCGTTGTCAAACACGTTTACCGGCGCAGCCCGCTGCGCAAGAACCGGGTCGGGATACTTCACTACTTTGTGAATCTTCAAAGCTTCTTTTGCCACCGGCTGTTTCCTTCAAATACTTATCGTTGCTGATGCTCGCTACTAAAAAGTTCGAATCTGTTCGCAATACGCGGAGTAATTCCGCCGCATCTCGCGCAGAGAATCCCCGCCAAATTTGTCGACTACCAGCCGCGCAATCGTCAGCGCAACCATCGCCTCGGCAGCGACTCCGGCCGCCGGAACCACGCATACATCGCTTCGTTCGTAGGCTGCCTTCACCGGCTCGCGAGTCGCATAACTCACCGAAGCCAGCGGACGCCGCAGCGTCGAGATCGGCTTCAAATATCCGCGTACAACAACATCTTCTCCGTTCGAAATCCCGCCCTCTATCCCGCCGGCATTGTTCTGCTCACGCGAAAACTTCGTAAACTCCCCATCGCTTCCATCCCCTGCGCCTTCGTAGCCGATGGCATCGTGCACCGTCGATCCCAATGATTCCGCCGCCGTGACGCCCCGTCCAATCTCAACCGCCTTCACCGCCTGCAGGCTCATCACGGATTGCGCCAGCACTCCATCCATCCGCTCATCCCAGTTCGCATGCGTGCCTACTCCGGGCACCAGCCCATGCACGACGACCTCGAACACACCGCCCACCGTATCGCCGGTGCGCAGCGCGATGTCCACCTCGCCCTTCATGCGTTGCTCATCGTCCGCATCGACGCAGTTCAGCAGAACTTCATCCTTCGCCTGCAACGCTGCGATCTCATCCCAGGTCGCAGGCCGCGAGAGTTCCGCCTTGCCCACGCGGATCACATGGCTCGCCACCTCAACACCAAGTTCATGCAGCAGCATCTTCGCAAGCGCTCCGCAAGCCACGCGCGCCGCCGTCTCTCGAGCGCTCGCACGTTCCAGGATGTATCGCGCATCCGGAAAATCGTACTTCAGACTCCCGGCAAGATCAGCATGCCCGGGACGCGGGCTCGCCACGGCCTTGTGCTTCGACGCATCGCCCGTCTCCACCGGCAGAATCTCTTCCCAGTTCTTCCAGTCATTGTTGGCAATCGTCATCGCAATCGGCGACCCGATCGTCTTGCCATGCCGCACGCCGCTCAGGATGTGCGCCGTGTCGCGCTCAATACGCATCCGTCCGCCGCGTCCATAACCCTTCTGGCGACGCCACAGTTCGCGATCCAGAATCGCCTGGTCGACGGGCACTCCCGCGGGCAGTCCGCTCACTAACGCCACCAGGCTCTCGCCGTGGCTCTCTCCCGCAGTTGAAAATCGCAGCATGCTTGCTTGTCTCTCGCTTCACTCCGCGCCGTCTGGCACTAGCAAAATTGTAACAACACTGCGCCAGCAGAAACCGGCCTGAGCTACATCTCTGCCCATTGGCGCAGCAGGTTGTGATACACCCCGGTAAGCTGTACGCTCGATTCCTTGATCCCTGGCGACTGCGCACTCTCGCTCGCAACCATGCGCTGGATCGCTGTATCCAGATCGAACAGCAGCGATCGGTGCGCGTCCTGGCGAATCATGCTTTGCAACCAGAAAAAACTCGAAACCCGCACGCCGCGCGTCACCGGCGTCACATGGTGCAGACTGGTGGAAGGGTAGAGGATCATGTCGCCTGCCCCAAGCTTCACAGACTTCGATCCATACGTATCCTCGATCACAAGCTCGCCGCCTTCGTATTCCTCCGGCTCCGAGAGAAACAGCGTGCAGCTAAGGTCGGTGCGAATCCGCCCACCGGTAGCCGCGTGGGTGCGAATAGCGTTATCAACATGCGTCCCAAAGGTTTGGCCGCCGGCGTACCGGTTGAAGAGCGGCGGAAATACCTTCAACGGAAGCGCAGCCGAACGAAACAGCGCATTTGTGCCCAGAGTCTTCAGGATAAGGTCACCAACCTGCTGCGCCAAAGGCGAGGACTCGGGGATCTGCGAGTTGAACTTGTTCTGCGCGGACTGATGCCCCGCCGTAACCTTGCCGTCCACCCACTCAGCCCCATCGAGAGCCGTGCGAATCTCGCGCACAGCGTGCCTGTTGAAGACCTGCGGAATCGTAAGAAGCATAATGCGTCACCTCATACAGCAGCTACCACTTGTAGTTGAAGCCGAACTGGGCGTTGGCGCCTTCGCCTGGGACCAGGTGATTCGGGTGCGGCTCGTCGATATAAAACTTGTTCGCAAGGTTATCGACATTGATCTGGAAGTCGAGCCGCTCGGTAATCTGCCGCTTGAGCATGGCGCTGAAGATCCAGTACCCCTGGATCGCCTTCGGCGCGACACGGATTGTCGTCACGTCAACCGGACCAACCATCGTTGGCAATGCAACCAGCGCACCGGAACTCGCCCGCCGTGCCGCCGTATAGTTGGCACCAAAGCCGCCGACGAAACCACGCCACAGGCTGTGCGTCAGCAAGACGTTGCCGCTATTGCGTGGAACATTCGCCACGGGGAAGCCATTCGGGTTGATGTAGAAAGGCGCGAGCTGAGCGCGTGCATCATTTGCCTTCAGCATCGCCTGGTAAATGGTGGTGAAGGGCGAAGCGTTCAGCGCCGAATTTTCAAGGCGCGAATCGAGAAACGCGTAGCCCAGCACCAGGTCCAGACGATGCGGCAGATGCCCGAGCGCGCCCACTTGGAATCCACGAATCAGGTAGCTTCCAACCGTGTCCACGGTAGTTGAGTCGTTTGGCGAGGTCTCGTGCGCATTGTCCTTCTCCGTGCGAAAGACGCTGGCGTTCAGGTTCAAGCGCTCGCGGAGGAAGTTCCACTTCGCACCAAGCTCGTAGGTCTCATTCTCTTCCGGAGCAGCGACGGCGTTGTTGCCGCTCAGCGAAAGCGACTCTGCCGAAGGGTTGAAGCTCGTGCCCCAGTCAAAGTACAGGCTGCCGTCATTGCCGGGCTTCACCACCACCGAAGCCCGGTAAGTAGGCTGTTTGTCCACGCGTTCCACCGTCGGCGAGAGATAGCTCGGCACCGTTGCAGTGCCACTCACCGCATTCGAAGCCTGCGTACTGAAGTAGTCAAAGCGCACGCCCCCGGCCACCAGCAGCCACGCACGCAACCTGACTGTATCGTTGAAGCCTACGCCGAAGGACTCCGAAGCGACATGCGTGCGCAGGTTCGTAAACGCAGCCAGCGGTACAAACGCGTCATACGGATTAGGGTTAGTGGCCGAGACGAAGGGCACAGTGTAGCCGTTGCGCTTCGGGTCGGATCGCTCCCGTCCACCTTCGACCATCACCTGCGCGTCGTTGCCCACGTGTGCAACGGCGAAGTGCGCCTCGCCGGACACCTGGTCCCACAGCATATCTTCCGTACTCTGCGAAGTAAGCTGGTTCCGCTTCACCTGCACTTGCGAGACTGGCGTCGAAATCGGATAGCAAGCAGACGTGGACGCAGTATTGGCAATCGTAGGGTCGCATACAGCCGTTGCCGCCGCCCCGATCCCGTTGTACTTCAGCACCGGCACCGTATTAATTTGTGGCTCCGTGATCCGAATATCGCGAGGATAGTTCGCCCACCGCAACAGATCTCGCACCGTCGCATGGACACCGAGATCGTGTTCGATCTTGCCGGTCACAATGTCGGGATTCGTCCGCAGATAATTGTCCGCCGCAAAGCCGTAATAAGTCCGCCGGCCTGCCCCCTGGATCAACGCCGCTCCGAAGTAAGGCAAGCCATAATCAGGCGTAGTATTCTCACTCTCGTAAAGGTATTGGATCTCGGCGCGCGTCGCTGTATTCAGCCCGAACTCGACCGAAGGCGCAATGCCGAAGCGTCGCACCTCGGCCACATCCCGCTCGGCCACCATCGTCTGCGTGCCTACCGCATTGACGCGAAACGCCACCCCCGTACCGAGTGCTTTCAGCGGCTCATTCACATCCACCGTAATTCGCCGCATTTCGTTGGTGCCAAACTGCGCCGTCCCCCGCACAAACTCCGAGAGCTGCGGCTGCTTGCTCTCCTGGTTCACCACCCCGCCCGTCGCTCCGCGCCCGAACTCCACCCCCGCCGGTCCTTCCAGCACGTCGATCGCGTCGTAATTGAACGCGTCGCGATAGTAGCTGCCGAAGTCGCGAATGCCATCGAGAAAAATATCATTGCGTGCGTTGAAGCCGCGGATCGTCAGCGTATCGCCCTGCGCACCGCCCTCACCAGCCGCCATGCTGATGCCCGGAACATTGCGCAGCCCATCTCGCAGCGTGGTGGCCGCTTCATCCGACAGCACAAACTCCGGCACCGCTGTTATCGTCTGCGCCGTATCCACCAGGGGCTGTGTGAACTGCTGCAGATTCACCGAAGCCACCGACGTCGACACATCAACCTGTTCGGCATGGCGAATCCCCACGCTGATGACATTCCCCGGCTCGGTACGCGACGAGAGTCCAGTCCCAGTCAGCAGAAGCGCCAGAGCATCGACTGGGCGATAAAGCCCGGAGATTGCCTTCGAGTTCATCCCGTCAACGTCCGCTGACGGCAGATTCAGTCGAATCTGTATGCCCGAAGCCTGCTCAAACAGACGCAGCGCCTGGTCGAGAGGCCCCGCAGGAATATCGAATCGCTTGAGCGGCAGCGTTGCGATCGGCTTTTCGTCCCCCGCAGGCCCTCCCCGCATACCCGCTGCAAGGGCTACAGAATGGAATCCCGTGACCGAGTACGCCGCCAGCGCACCGGCCGCAACCCAGGCCCGCGAGCCCTGAAACCCCTTCGGCTGATTCCTTTTTTCCCCTGATTGCCTTGCCAGTTTTGCAGCACAACGCGCTTCAGATCGACGTTCGGATCGAGTCACTTACTCTCCAAGTCCACGAGCAGACCTCAATATCGGACAAATTTAGTCTTATAGGACTAAATTAGTCGTAGATCGTCTCGAAGTCAAGACATCGACCCTCAAGATCAGGTTTTTCACTGAGTAATCGCAGTTATTCCGCCAGATAAGCCTTGGTGTTGAGCAACGGCCGCTCCATACTGCGAACCCACTCCGTCATCTCACCGCCGCTCTTTCCAGCAGTCGCGTCACGCTGAAACTCGTTCCGCATAGCCTGCATCTTCGCTTCCACGTCATCCAGAGCGCTCAGCAAAATCGCCTCAGGCGTCATCGGCAGCTTCGGCGACCCAAACTCATACTTACCGTGATGACTCAGGATCATATGCTCCACCAGCACCCGCAGCTTATCGGGGAATCCAGGCAGAGCAGCAGTCTTCTCCCGCAGCATCCCCTGCGCGATCGAGATATGCCCAATCAGCTGACCCTCCAGCGTATAGCTGAAAGTAGTCCCCCAGCCCAGTTCCCGAATCTTCCCAATGTCATGCAGGATCGCGCCTGTTACAAGCAGATCCGCATCGACTTCAGGATAAAAAGGCGCTGCGGCCCGGCACACACGCACCAGCGTAAGCACATGCTCCAACAGTCCGCCGATCCATGCATGATGCAGCACCTTCGCCGCAGGAGCCTCGCGATACGCCGGCCCAATCCGCTCGTCATCCAGGAACGCAAATACCAGCCGTCGCAGCTCCGCATTCTGAAACGCATCCACATAACCGCGCAGCTCGGCCCACATCTCGCCTACGTCGAAGGCGGTCGTCGGAACGAAGTCCGCCGTCTCCACCTCGGAGCAGGCCGCCGCCCGCAGCTTTGTCAGCGTAATTTGAAACTTCCCCTGGTATTTAGAGATCTGCCCCTGCACCTTCACATAGCAGCCTTCCGTGCAGTTCAGGATGGCGTCGGCAAAGTCCTCCCACATCCGCGCTTCCATGGTGCCCGTCTTGTCGCTCAGGGTAAGTGCGAGGTACTGGCCTCCACCCGTCTTCTTCTCCCGCACCGAGATCGACGAGATAGCGAAGTATGTAGTCACCGCTGCGCCATCGAACTTCGCTGCGTCCGCAATAAAAAAATCTTTCATGCAGCCAAGCATACCTCCGCCGAACGCTTCAGCGTGAGTGAACCCGCAAAGCAGCAGGGAAGCGCGAACGCCGCCTCCTCAGCAAGCTACTGCGCAGGTGCAGAGCTGGATGGAGCCATGCTCGCCGGATCAGCCGGAGTCACCACGGGAAGCGTCGACGGATCAGGCGCAGGCTTTACTGCAGGCTCGCCATTCTGACGCACGCTCCTTGGAGGAATCGGCGTAGCATCCGGCTTCGGAGCAGGTGGTGCAGGTGCTTTATCCTGCAGCCGTTCCTTCGGCGTGCCCTTCACCTTTGCCTTCTTCTTTTTCGTGGCCGTGTCCTGCCCAAGTCCCAGCGCAGACCGATCCGTCTGCTGCGTCGCCTTCTCCTCTGCCGTCATCGGGTCTGGCGCCGCCGCAACCTTCTGCCTCGCCTTCGCTGCCTTCACAGCAGCTTTGGCCTTGGCCTCGTACGGTGCGCGGTCGCTATAGCGCCTCTTGCCTTGCGGCGCTGCCTTCGGTGCGAACGGATCGTCGTCGGACGGCGTCACCGATGCCTGGTCCGTCGTGGCTGCAGGTGCCGCGGGTGCTGCTGCTGTACCACTCAAAGCACTTGGTGCTGCACCCGCGCCCTGGTCCGAACCCACCATTACCGTCTCATTCGGAGAAGACGGCAGCGACTCCGGCGGCGGCTGCCCAAAGCGAATCTTCTCCCGCCGGATCTTCCCGGGCTTCTTCGAGCTCGTCACCACAATCGCCGAGGACTGCGGCTTCGGAGCTGCCTTCTTGGCCTCCTCCAGCCGTGCCTTCTTCGCAGCCTTCTTTTTCAACGGCGGCGGCGTGGACGCAGCAAACAACGCCTTCACCTGCTTGGGGCTCGCGCCCGTATCCACAAAGCCTGGCTGAATCTCGATAAAAGCACTGTCCCGCAGATTCGTGAGATACGTACGCAGCGCAGGCTTGATCGCCTCTTCATAGATCGCCTGCTGCACCTGCGGCTCCACAGCCTTCAGCGGCTGCACTCCCGCCTGCGTATGGTCCGTCACCTTCAGCAGAATGAAGCCCTGACGCGTACGGATCGGCGGTGTCACCTCACCTGTATTCAGCGCAAAAACCTGGTCCTCGATCACCTTTGCCAGCTTGCCTTCACCACGCTTGAAAGGCTCTCCCAGCGCTCCACCCAGTGCTGCCGTAGGCCCGCCGGAGTACTGCTTTGCCAGCTCCTCAAACGTCGTCCCAGCCTTCAATTTATCCGCCACCATATCGGCCTTCGACTTGGCCTGTGCAATCTGCGCATCGGTCGCATTCTCCGGCGTGGGGATCAGGATCTCGCTCAACTGTTCCTGCTCTGGCTGCGCGAATTGTTCCTTGTGCAGGTCGTAGTAAGCCTGCTCCTGCTTCATCGTTAGCGCCAGCTTGCGGCCTACCTCTTCGCGCACCACCTCCTGCGTGATGATGCGATTCTTGATGTTGGCCTTGAAGTCTTCATACGACAGACCCTGCTGCCGTACCGCCTTCTCCAGGTCCTCCATCGTGTCCAGGTGGTTGTTCTTGCGAATATCATCCAGCTCGCGGATCAACTCTGAATCGCCATTGATGTCCAGCTCTTTGCCGCGCGAGATCAGCAGCTGCTGGTCGATCAGGTCCCGCAGCAGATCCTTCTGCTGCTGTGCCACTTCCGCCGGGCTGGCATTGCTGCGCTGCGTATCCTCCAGCATCTGCTGCTGCGAGCGCAGGTAGTCACTTGAGTCAATAATCTGGCTGTTCACGCGCGCCACCTGGTACTCCACCACCGTAGCGTCCGGCGTATGCGCCTCAGGCGCTGGCAGTGCCGGAATCGTCGCCGCTTGCGGAGCATCGAGAGGACTCTGATACCGTGGCACCGCCACCTGCGCCACCGCTGATCCAACCAGAACTGCTGCCGCCGCAAACACAAGCAACGGCCGGCGCCCACGCCGCAATCCCACGCGCACCATCGCGCTGCTCAACACCGTCTCTACAAAGCTCAATTCAAATCGCAAAAGTTTTCTCTCACTTCCATGGTTCAGAACACGGTCCAAAACCTGCACCCGATTCGCCCGCGGATATTCCCGCCAACGTTGGACTCACTCATCTATCCACTCGATATCAGGCGAGTCCTATTCTATCTGCCGAGCGCCGTGCGCACCAATTCCGCACCACGTCAGGAACCCTTTTCACTCGCACCCAATGGCTCTATCTGCTCACAGAACCAGTGCTATACTCGTCCAAGGCTGGAGTGGAGCCATTCGTCTTTTGAGCCTGCTTTCGCTCCTATGAAAGCGCGCCGGTTCGCACTCCCATTCTTGAGGTGATTCACGCAATGGCCCCACGTACCCGCCGCTCTTTCGTCGTAGCCACCCTGTTCCTGGCCTCCTGCGCCGTCGCCGGATCCCTCATCGACCAGAAGGTTGCTGCACAATCGGCCACCGACGAATCCACCCTGCGCGATTCGCTCCACGAATTCACGAATGTCTACTCCATCGTCGAACAGAATTACGCCGAGCCGCTCGACCAGGGCAAGACCGACAAGGCCATCTACGACGGCGCAATCCCCGGCATGCTCCACGTCCTCGACCCCCACTCAAACTTCTACGACCCCAAGGCCTTCGCCCAGATGCGCGAAGAGCAGCACGGCAAATACTACGGCGTAGGCATGTCCATCCAGCCGCAGGTAGGTAAAGACAACATCACCCACGTCTTCGTCCTCGCCCCGTTCGAAGGCACCCCGGCCTTCAAAGCCGGCATCCGCCCCGGCGACGAGATCATCTCGGTTGACGGCAAGTCCGCTGCAGGGACAGACGCCGATCCTGCAGAGAACATCTCGACTGCCGTAGCGAACATGTTGAAGGGCCCCAAAGGCACCCACGTCAAGGTGGTAATGTCGCGCGAGGGCAAGCCCGGTCCGCTTACCTTCGACCTGGTCCGCGACGAGATTCCGCGGAACTCCGTCGATCTCGCATTCCTGCTCAAACCCGGCATCGGCTACATCCGCGTCACCGGCTTTATGGAGACAACCAGCCGCGAAGTAGGCGAGGCGCTCGACCGCCTCCAGGCCACCGACGGCCCCCTGCACGGCTTGATCCTTGACCTCCGCGACAACCCCGGCGGCCTGCTCAACGAGGCCGTCAACATGTCCGACAAGTTCCTGCAGAAGGGCCAGATCGTCGTCTCCCAGCACGGCCGCGCCTTCCCCGACCAGGTCTACCGCGCCGCCCACGGCGAGGGAGGCACCGACAAGTTTCCCATCGTCGTCCTCGTGAACCGCGGCACCGCCTCGGCAGCCGAAATCGTCTCCGGCGCCCTCCAGGATCACGACCGCGCCCTCATCGTAGGCGAAACCACATTCGGCAAAGGCCTCGTCCAGACCGTCTTCCAGGTCTCCGACAACACTGGCCTCGCCCTCACCACTTACCACTACTACACCCCCTCCGGACGCCTCATCCAGCGCTCCTACGACGGCGTCTCGCTCTATGACTACTACTATGTGCGCGAAGGTGCCAAGAAGGCCGACAAGTCGAATCTCGAGGTCAAGCTCACCGACTCAGGACGCACCGTCTACGGCGGCGGCGGCATCACTCCGGACGAGAAGATCGAAGTTCCTGACCTCAACCCATTTCAAGTCTCCCTGCTGCTCCACAGCCGGATCTTCGTCTACGGCGGCGTAGGATCCTTCACCAGGCACTATCTCGCCACCCACACCGTCCCCAAAGACTTCGTCGTCGACGACGCCATGATGCAGCAGTTCAAGGACTTCCTCAAGTCCCAACAGGTCGAGTACAAGGATTCCGACATCGCCAAGGTTCAGGACTGGATCAAGGCCAACATCAAGGCCGAGCTCTTTACGTCGCAGTTCGGCCAGCTCGAAGGTCTCAAGGTCCGTGCCCAGGCAGATCCCGAGATCACCAAGGCCATGACCTTCCTGCCCGAAGCCATGGCCCTCGAAGACCGTGACCGGTCGCAGCAGAAGACCGCCAGCCTCGCCCACTAATCCGGCCCGGCGAAGTCTACAAACATCAAGTAGGGAATTGAGTGACCTCATGCTGCAGTAGGTGCTTAAGAGCCGCGCCTGAATTAGGCCACGGCTTCAAAGGTCGCTGGAAACACTGGTTCGGGAAGGCGCCTGGATTTCAGAGACAGCCGAAAAACCTGCTTCTGAGATACCCCAGACAGCGCTCAGGACCTGCTAAAAGCCTGCTCTGAGATGGGCTAACTCTAATCCCGGCAACAACGGCCTGCAATCGATGCGGGCTTCAGCCCCGAGACGTGATATTTGGCGATCGGTGCGGACGAATCAACTCATGGAGCGGGAGACCGGGATCGAACCGGCGACATTCAGCTTGGGAAGCTGACGTTCTACCACTGAACTACTCCCGCAACCTGTTTCATCCAAACATCTTACTCATTTAACCATGGCTAGGCTTCAACACTGACCGCGCCGCTCTGGCACTCTGCCATTCACGGCGAAACCCGCCGCAAGCCAAAAGCACAAGGCTGAGTATGGCGGAGAGACAGGGATTCGAACCCTGGATACCTTGCGGTATACACGCTTTCCAAGCGTGCGCCTTCAGCCACTCGGCCATCTCTCCGCACTGGAACGACTGTTTGAATCTATCACACACCACCGAGCAAAATTCACGCCCCCTGAACTTCCGGCTGACGGCGAACAAACTGAGCCAGCTCTAAGTGGATCACCAACACCACCCCGTAATCTATCTATCGAGCAGGCAGACCGCGCGGGCCGGATCATGAGTTGCGCCCTGTGCCTCAAATAGTGAATGTCCGATAACAGATATTATGTATACTGAGCGCCTGGAGCCAAGCATATCCCGCCGGAACCTCCCCAACGAGCCAATCTCGCACCACCACGACCTCGCGCTTCCGCCTCCCCGGCTCCCTACACTAAAGCATGGTCTACGGTAACACCCCATGACGCGAGCCATAACAGCGCAGACCATTCGCCAAACTAAGCCAAGCTTTATACGCCGCACCCGACAGCCTCACTTACACACCGAGCGAGCCCACGAGTCGCGCCTCAAACATTTTTTCCCAGCCCTCCCCCAACAAAGTGCACAATCTCCAGCCGGTCCCCGGTCTTCACCTGAACCTCCGCCCAACTGGTCCGAGGCGCGATCACGCCGTTATGCTCCACCGCCACCCTGTCCGCCTTCAGCTCCATGCACTGAATCACCTCGTCCAGCTGCGCCGTCGCTGCAAGATCTTCAAACGTCCGATCCTGACCATTGAGAATCACAAAAAGAGCCATGGCAGTACCGTATCAGATCAACAGCGCCATCCGTCAGCAGACCAAATCGTCGATGGACTCTCACCCACCCACCGCACTATTATCGGACGCTCTTGCTAATGAATAACTTTATCTATAGTCCATAAGTGATTGATAGGTCCCCTGCCTCTACCGACCCGACCCGAGTTCCGAAGCGCCCCCGCAACATAGGCCTTCGCTCTCGTAGCAGCCGTCAGCGTATCCTGACCAAGCACCAGTTGACACAAAAACGCGCTCGAGAGCGCACAGCCAGTCCCATGGCCGGCCTGCGTCTCAACCCGCTCCCCCGGCAGCCAATGACCCTCGCCGTCTGGAGTCAAAAGATAATCGTCCGGCTTATCAAGGTGGCCACCCTTTGCAAAAACGCCGAGCTTCGCCCTACGTCCTTTAGTTTGTGCCATATCCTGTAGCACATGACAAGCCGCCGGAATGTCGCCAGCCCTCTCCACAACTTTGCCAGCCAGGAGAGCCAACTCCGAAACATTAGGAGTAATCCAACTAACCAGCCGCAGCAGATCACCTCTCAACGCACCTATGCCCCGTTCGTAAATAAGGTCATGTCCCGATGTAGATCGAAGCACAGGATCGAGCACGACCGGAACCCTACCCGCCCCATCGCCGCCTGAATCTATTCCATAGACATTTCCTATGTATCCAACTAATTTTTCGATACTTAGCTCATCAGGAACCATGCCAATTTTAATCCCCTGCGGGCGAAGATCATCGTCCAGGCAAGCAAGCGTCTCCGCCACGATCCCCGCATCAACCGGATGGATCGACCGCACCCCCAGAGTCGATTGCACCGTCAGCGCTGTAATACAGCTGGTCCCAAACAGCCCATGCGCCGCAAACACCATCAGGTCTGCCGTCACCCCAGCACCCGAAGATGGATCGTACCCCGCGATGGTCAGAACCGTTTTCAGAGGATGGGCCTCAGACCGGGACAGCAAAGTCAGTATTTATGAAAAAAACATCATTTTTCTGCAATCCGCGGCTTCCACACCCGTGCCGCCCAATAGCAATCAAAAAAGCCGTTATTTGACCTGTTCCGGCAACGATTCCCTACTTACTTTCTATACCACAAATTCCCCCTGAAAAGCAAGCCAAAGTCCGCAATAACTACTTATAGATGTTTGACTTGAGCCACAGGCTTAAAGACAATAAGAGATGGAGCGTGCCAATGAAAAGGAACTTCTTTAAGCGAGCACGAAAAGTCACCCCCGCAGCCGTCCGCAACCTGGGCATCGGACTCCTCATGGCAGGCGTGTCCTTCGTTGCATCGGCGAACGACCTCGCCGCCACTCCCAAGGTTGACGCAACTCCGGCCCCTGCGACCGTTCGTCCGAAGGTCGCCCGGCTCACCGCCCGCACCAGGCGCTGGTTCGAGGTCGGCCTCGCCTCCTGGTACGGTCCACACTTCCAGGGCCGCAAGACAGCCACAGGCGAGCGCTTCGACATGAACCAGATGACCTGCGCGCACCCCACCCTCCCCATGGGAACCTGGCTACGCGTCATGAACATGAAGAACCACCGGACCGCCTTCGTCCGAGTCAACGACCGCGGCCCCGTCCTCGACAGCCGCATCGTCGATCTCTCCTTCGCCGCAGCCCAGTCTCTCGGCCTTACCGGCGTAGGCCGCGTCCGCCTCGATGCCGTTCGCAGCGGCGACCCCGTTCTCGCCAAGGCCATGCTCTCCCAGGTACGCATGCCCCTGGTCAGCAACCCACTCGTCGGCTTCTAACCTCTGAATCCCACACCGGCTCAAGTTAGACTTGACCCATGGAAGCCGCAACTCAACCCGACGCACACCCCACACCCATTGCGTCTCATGCAGCAGACCGCCTCATCGTAGCCCTCGACTTCTCCTCCGCCGACGAAGCCCTCCGCCTCGTCGACCAGCTCCAGCACACCTGCCGCTGGTTCAAGGTCGGCATGGAGCTCTACTACGCCGCCGGAAATGAGATCATCGATCGCCTCCTCCAGCGCGACCTAAAAGTCTTCCTTGACCTCAAACTCCACGACATCCCCAACACCGTGGCCGGCGCCATCCGCTCCGTCGCCGGAGCCGGCGCTTCCCTGCTCACCCTCCACGCCGGCGGCGGCGAACAGATGATGCGCGCCGCAGCCCAGGCCGCCAGTTCCCCCGGCGCGCCAGAGCTCCTCGCCGTCACTGTCCTCACCAGCATGGACTCCGCCCAGCTCAGCGCAGCCGGAGTCGTCCCCACCGAAGACCCCGCCGTCATGGTCCAGAGCCAAGTCCTTCGGCTCGCTCATCTCGCCCGCACCTCCGGCATCAACGGCCTCGTCTGTTCCGCCGAAGAGGTCGCCACCGTACGCGAAGCCATGGGACCCAATGCACGTCTCGTAGTCCCCGGAATCCGCCCTGCCGCCTCGCCCGCCTCCAGCACACCGGACACACCCGACGACCAGCGCCGCATCGCCACCCCCGCGCAGGCCATCGCCCGCGGAGCCTCCATGCTCGTCGTCGGCCGCCCCATCACCCAGGCCCCCGATCCAGCCGCCGCAGCAGCCGCGATCCTCACGGAAATAGCCTCGGTCCTCTAGCCCTAGCCCGCCTCTCGCATCCCGGTCGCTCGGACGATGAACAGGATATGGCCGAGCACATCCACCCAGGCCCACCTCCGCCCGGCGCACTCCCGCGCCGCGCGAACCAGCTCGCGAACACCCTCGTCCTGGCCTTTGCCCTGGCCGTCCCCGCGCTCATCTGCCTCCACCTCGCCGTCGTAGCCGATCCCGACATCTGGTGGCATCTCCGCACCGGCCAATGGATCCTCGAGCACCATCACATCCCCCACGCCGACCCCTTCTCCTCCGTCAACGCCGGAAAACCCTGGCAAGCCTACAGCTGGCTCTTCGAGCTCCTCACCATCCACCTCTTCCAGCGCTTCGGCCTGCCCGGCATCGTCGCCTACTCCGCCGCCATGGTCTTCGCCGTCACCTGCGCCTTCCGACACATGATCCACCGCCTTCAGCGCGACTTCTCCATCGTCGTCCTGCTCACCTTCGTCGCCTGCTTCAGCCTCACCCACCTCGATACGCCCCGCCCCTGGATGTTCACCATCCTCTTCTTCGTCTTCGAAGTCGACATCCTCATGCAGGCCCGTCTCACCGGACGCACCCGCGAGCTGCTCCTGCTCCCGCTCCTCTTCGCCCTCTGGAGCAATCTCCACATCCAGTTCATCGACGGCCTGCTCGTCCTCGCCCTCGCCCTCGCCGAATCCTTCATCACCCATCTGCGACCCACCGCGCAAACCAGACTCAAGCCACTCCCCGCCGCCGCAGCCCTCGCCGCCAGCATCCTCGCCACCTTCGCCAATCCCTACATCTGGCACATCTACCGCACCGCCTACGACCTCGCCTCGCAGCCCGGCGTACTCAACAAGATCTCCGAGCTCCAGGCCATTCCCTTCCGCACCCCCGCCGACTTCACCATCCTGCTGCTCACCCTCGCCGCCACCGCCGCCCTCGCTCGCAAACGCCCGCTCCCACTCTTCGAACTCGCCCTGCTCCTCTTCGGAGCCGTCGTATCCTTTCGCTCCCAGCGCGACGTCTGGGTCATCGTCACCGCAGCGGCAGCCATCCTAGCATCGAGCCCCACGCCACTCCGCCGTCCGGTCGTATCGATGCCCAGGCTCACCCCATGGCTCGCCTCAGCCCTCGCCCTCCCACTCATCGCCGCCGGCTTCCCCATCTTCCACGTCAATCAGCACAGGCTCGAAGCCCGCCTCGCCCAGGACCTCCCCGTCGACGCAATTAAAAAAATTCAGACCGGCCATTTCGCCGGTCCGTTGTATAACGACTTCACCTGGGGTGGGTATCTCATCTGGTCGCTGCGCATGCCCGTCTCGCTCGATGGCCGCGCCGCCTTCTACGGCGACAAGCTCATCGACCGCTCCATCGCCACCTGGAGCGGCGAACCGGACTGGGCCTCCGACCAAAGCCTGAAATCCGCAGGCCTGGTCATCGGACCCGCCAAATCGCCACTCACCCAGCTTCTCCGCACAGACCCACGCTTTCGCCTGGTCTACGAAGACAAGCTGGCCGCAGCTTTCGCAGCCCGCAGATAAATGTTGATGAAGTAACTCGAGCGACTACAGCTTCTCGAAAAACTCGCAAGCCGAGCAGGAGATATAAACGCCGCCCGGAATCCCGCGCTCGCGATCCTTCACCCGCTTCACAATCCGTGTCGGTTTAGAGCACTTCGGACAGTCCGTGCTCTTGTTGGTGTCCATCATCTTCTTGCGGTCGCCGGTCTTGGCAATCTTCGCCATGGTTCACAATCTCCCAATACTCTTGATCTCGTGTCTCCCGCCCGCGCACCGCCAGCCGAACGCGCCCTCATACAAGGACCGCCCGCAGCAGCCATCACATCCCAAAGATGAATCGAAGGGAAAGAATCGCAGCAGGATTCTGTTAGAAGTTTACACGTTTCTGCCCACTCAGTGTAAGCCGTTCCACACAACGCCCCGCACCGTCTCCCGCAGCACCACGCAGCCGCCCCAAGGCCTACCTCGAAGCAGCCCGTCCCGCAGGAAGATGCTGACCGACAAACGGACCCTTCGCCCGCGCATCCTCCGCCATGCGGCTGCGCACCGCCTGCATCTGCGCCTCTTCTTCCTCCGCGTTCGTCGCCTGGAAGATCTGGTCGATATCGTTCATATTGTGGCCCCACAAAGCAATCCGCTTGCTCGCCTTGTATCCAAACCACCCCAGCCCCGTTACACCGACAGTCCCAAATACAATCAAAGGAATCATGACACGCCTCTCTGAGTTACTTCTCTGCACTGCCCAGGCAATCGTCGTCCAGACCTGATTCAACCGAACCACCGAGAGAGAGCCTTACGTCCTCTATCGGCCATTCCGGCTACACCTTTAGTACAACTCCAACTCGCCCCCGCCAGCGCATAAATCTGTACAACTCCAAAGGTTCCTATCCCAATTCGGGAATGCCGTGGGAATCCGCTGCCCTGCTCGTCATCCCCGCAAGGGATCTGCTTTCGCTTTTCTTGTTGTCATCCCCGCAGGGGATCTGCTTCCGCTCTTCCTGTTGTCATCCCCGCAAAACATCTGCCTCTCCGCTTTTCTTGTTGTCATCCCCGCAAGGGGATCTGCTTGTCGCTTGCCTTCCCTCCTCCTCCGCATGACTCGCGCATACCCGCCCGTATCCCCACGCAATTCCCCGCAACGTCACCCTTCCCCTGTGTAGAATTGATCTTGAATCCAAAAAACCAAAAAGCCGTACAGGGAGAACCACGAACAATGAAGTTGACCCCCGGAAAATTAGCAGGTATGAAGTCCGTCTCCGACTCGCGCGGTGTCATCGCCGCAGCCGCCATGGATCAGCGCGGATCGCTGCAGAAGTCGCTCGCCACCGCCCGCGGAGCAGAGGTCACAGGCCACGACCTTGAAGTCTTCAAGACCCTCGTCACCGACGTCCTCTGTCAGCACGCCTCCGCCATCCTGCTCGATCCCGAATTCGGCCTGCCCGCCTCCAAGCAGCGCCACGGCAAAGGCCTTCTGCTCGCCTACGAGAAGACTGGCTACGACTCCAACACCCCCGGCCGCCTGCCCGACCTGCTCGATGTATGGTCCGTCCGCCGTCTCAAGGAGGCCGGAGCAGACTGCATCAAGATCCTCCTCTACTACACCCCCTTCGAGAAGCAGCCCATCAACGACCTCAAGCAGGCATGGATCGAGCGCATCGGCGATGAGTGCGTCGCCAACGACATCGCCTTCTTCCTCGAGTTCGTCGGCTACGACGCCGAAGGCGGCGACGAAAAGTCCGCAGCCTACGCGACAAAGAAGCCCTCCATCGTAGCCGGCGCCATGAAGGAATTCTCCAAGCCCCGCTACAACGTAGACGTCCTCAAGGTCGAAGTCCCCATCGTCATGGAGTTCGTCGAAGGCACCAAGGCCTTCAAGGGCGAAAAGGCCTACACCCGCGCCGAAGCTCTCCAGCACTTCCGCGATGCCGAGACCGCGACCAACCTGCCCTTCATCTATCTCTCCGCCGGCGTCTCCAACCCCGTCTTCATCGAGACCCTCGAACTCGCAGGCGAGTCCGGAACCAAGTACAACGGCGTCCTCTGCGGCCGCGCCACCTGGAAAGACGGCATCGCCGTCTACGCCCAGAAGGGCGAGCAGGCCTTCCGCGACTGGCTCGAGTCCACCGGCGTCGAGAACATCGACAACGTCAACAAGGGCCTCCAGTCCGCCAGCCCCTGGTTCCTCAAGTACGGCGTCAAAAGCATGGACGAACTCAACTAAACATCACCGTCAACAACACCAAACGCCGTGGCCCCAAGCCACGGCGTTGCTGTTTCAAAATCTCACATCGCTTACGTGAACCCACCGCCCGCGTCTTACATCCAACTCACATGCCCTTCGCCCGCGGTCTGACCTCCGTCCTGCTGTTGCTCCCAGCCGCCTGTATTTGCCAGATCCCCGCCGCTTCCATCCCCACAGGCACTCCGCTCGCCCTCACCCTCGACCGCAACTACCCCATGCGCGCGAACGAGCCCATCAGCGCCCAACTCATCTACCCCATCTACGCCCAAAGCGTGCTGGCACTGCCTGCGGGCACAATCATCACCGGCCGCGTCCTTACTCTCCATCCCGACCACACTCGCCGCCTTCACGCCATCCTCGGCGGCGACTTCACCCCCTTCCGCACTCCCGAAGTCACCTTCACAGCCATCCAGCTCCCCGACGGAACCAGCATCCCCATCCTCTGCGGACCATCCGCCTCCGGCACCCAAATCTACCGCGCCGTAGCCCCGCCGCCAACCACGGGCGGTTTCCTTCATCGCGAAATAGCCTCCGGCGTCACCGTAGTCCGCAGCGACATCGCCAACTTCACCGCCCCGGGCAAAGCCGATCGCCTGATCCAGTTCATCTACGGCGAACTTCCCTACCATCCCCAGCGGATTTCCAAAGGCACCTCATGGACCGTCGAAACCACCGCATCCCTCAACCTCCCTGCCCAACCCGCTCTGCCTCCTCAGCCGCCAGCCCCGGCACACAAAACTCACTTCTGGCAGCAGCCCGCCCCGCCCCCTGAGCCGCTCGCAAACAACACCGGCTCCTGGATGATCCACGCCAATCTCTCCGAAGCTCTCAGCTCTGAGACATCCTCCAGCGCCCAACCCATTCAGGCAACCGTAGCCGAACCCATCTTCAACCCCGACCACACCATCGCCGTACCCCAGGGCGCAGTCCTCACCGGCGTCGTCACCCGGGCAAAGCCTGCCCGCCGCTTCGGCCGCACCGGAACCCTGAGCTTCCGCTTCAACCAGCTCCAGCTCCCCAACGCCAGCCCACAGGCCGTCGAGACGCGCCTCACCGGAGCCGACTCCGCCGCCAATATAGCCCTCAACTCCGAAGGCCGCGCCCAATCCAAAACGCAGGATAAACTCGCCGTCCCACTCTTCCTCGCACTGCTGGCCGCGCGTCCGCTCGACCAGGACGGAGGCCACGAACACCACATGGCCGCCAAGAACGCCACTGGCGGAGCCGCGGGTCTGGGCCTCGTTGGCACCATCGTCGGGCTAGCCGGCGGCTCACCCTACGCTGCCGCAGGCATAGGCTACTGGGGTGCTGCACGCGCCTTCTACAGCCGCTGGCTCGGCCGAGGCCAGAAAATCACCTTCGCCAAGGACACCCGCATCATCGTCGAAACCACGCCCCGCCGATCCGCTCCCATGACACCCAGGTAACGCCGTAGACGCGAAGCCTCTACTGCCCGACCGTCTTCCCCGCCTCCGCAGGCAGCGGCTTATCCGCCCTCGAGAGCAGCAAGCTCACCTGCCAAAGCTCCTTCTCCGTCAGCGCCTTCCCATACGCCGGCATCCCCGTCAGCCGAATCCCGTTCTTCACCTTCCAATACGTCGCGCCCACCGGATCGTCGCTCACCCCCACCGCCCCGCTCTTCTTCTTCACCCAAAGCTGCGGAGCCCCCGGAAACATCGCCTTCCCGATCGCCGACTGCGCATCCGCCGTCCCATGACACTCTGCGCACTTATCCTCATAAATCCCGGCACCCGCATTCAAATTCTCATCGCTCGCCGCAATCGCCGCATCCTTCGGCATCTCCCGATGAATCCGCGCCTCCAGCGGAATCCCCACAATCCTCGATTCCAGCGGGAATGGCCGATCCCCAGCCGCCACCGGCGGCCTCCCATAAGCGATATACAACAGCACCAACACCGGCACAGCCACCACCCCAGCCGCAAAGCCAAGCACCGCCACGCCAGATCGCCTCATCCCACCAACCTCATCGCCGCAGCAATCAATTCCTCAAGCCGCGCCATCGTCTGAAACCTGAATCCGATTTTTCCAGTGCGACGCTACAAACCACACAAACCCCGCCACCAGCACCAGCTCCACGCCCACGTGGAATCGCCCAAAGATCTGCTTCAAACGCGGATCGTTATTCCACGACGCACCCAGCCGCATTCCGATATATGCCAGCGCATAGCACCACGGCCACGACCCCACAAACGTGTAGATATGAAACCGCACCTGGTTCATCTTCGCCACGCCCGCCGGAAACGCAATAAACGTCCGCACGATCGGCAGCATCCGTCCCACCAGCACCGTGATCGACCCGTACTTCAAAAAGAAGTGATCCACGCGGTCCAGGTCATGCCGGCTCAACAGCATCCACCGTCCATACCGCTCCACCATAGGCCGCCCGCCCTTCGCTCCCACCCAGTAAGCCGGAATCGACCCCAGGTTCGAAGCCAGCGAAGCCACCGTCGCCAGCAGCACCAGCTGCATCTGCGTATGCGCCAGCGCATACCCCGCCAGCGGCAGAATCACCTCGGAAGGAATAGGAATACACGCCGACTGGATGGCCATCAGCACCACCACAGCCGCATAGCCGCCGCCCGCAATCAGGCTCACAAGGATCGCAACAATTTTTTCTGACATCTCCAGCAGTATACCGGCGCTACTGCCCGAAGCGCTGCCTGTTCTCTCCCGCCACCGCTGCCGTCATCTGCGTCTGCTCCACCCACGCCATCCTGCTGCGCGTCGCCTCTTTCTCCTCCGGAGTCCGAGCCAGATGCGCCGCCGCCTCCAGCACTGCCAGCGCATCGGTATACTGCCTCTGCTCCGCCAGCACATCCGCGCAATCCAGCCGGAAGCTCAACCTTCCCGGCTCCAGCTCAATCGCCCGCACATCCAGCGCATGCGCCTCATCCAGCCTCTGGTGCCGCATCGCATACACCATCGCCAACGCATCATAGGCCGCGGCAAACTCCGGATTCAGCCGCATCGTCGTCCGCAGTCCGCTTTCGATGCCAACATCATCCTTGCCACTCACCCGCAGCGTTGCCACCGAATAATAAAACTGCGCCACATAACTCGCCGGATCGAGCGCCACCGCATCCCCGTACCACTTCTTCGCCCCAGCCATATCGCCATCGCGGTGCCGAAGCGCGCCCATCGTCTCATGGGCCAGCGCATTTCCCGGCTCCGCCTTCAGCACCTCATCCACCAGCGCCTTCGCCTCGCTCGTCCTGCCCGTATGCATCATCACGTCCGCGCGCAACGCATCCGCATCCGCCGCATTCAACACCCGCACTTCAACCTCTGCATCCTTCGCATCCAGTTGCGCCGGCATCATGAAGTACATGAACCTCCGCTGCAGAATGTAATCCTCCAACCCCGCCTGCAGCTTCCTCAAATCCCCAAACGCATGCCCCGCCGCGGCCACCGCATCTTCACCCTCTTCGATCCGGCGCACGTACTCGCGCACCCGATGCGTCCCCTCCAGCCGATCACTCACCATCAGGAAATGCGTCAGCGCCCACGACTCCGCATAAAAAACCGATCCCTTCGCTTCGTCGTGGTAATAAGCCGACCCCGCATCCACCCGCAGCAGCGTCTCAACCGGAATCAGATCACTCCGCCGCAATAAACTCACCGCCGCAGCGTCGCTCTCCCCCACCCACGCCCGCTTGCCGTCAATCTCCGTGTTCTCATAAAACTGCGCCAGCCCTTCATTCAGCCACAGCGGAAGCCACGTATCCGCCTTGCGCAGCATGTAATGCGTGTACTCGTGATACACCGTCCCATACGCATACGCCTGCTGCGCATCCAGCCGAACCAGGATGTAATTCCGATCCGGCGCGCGCAAAAACAATCCAGCCACATTGATCTGACTGCCAGCCAGATACGCCGCCGGCTCAACCGCCCGCATCCCCTGCCGGTCCTTTACCGCCAGCACCGTCACAGGCAGCGCAGATTCAGCCTCCGGCGTAGGCAACAAAGCCCGAAAAACCATCCGCATCCGTTCAAACTGTTCCGCCACCCGCGCCGCATCCTTCGCGCTCCCATCCGATACCACGACGAAGTGCGCACTCCGCGCCTCCACCCACCCCGCTGGCGATGCCGCCTGCGCCGACACCGCCGCACCTGCTAGCCCCAGCCACAAACCCACCATTTTCAATTCGTTGCGCATGGATTAGAACAGCCTAACCAAGCTCACGCGCGCAAGGAAACAAAATTACGCTGCGTATTACCATTCACGTCTCAATTGCAGTTTTTGTGAAAATCCTTGCACTGCAATATCGCACAAAGGTAACAACTACCCCGGTTACTAACTCCATCGACAACACCCACACTCTTCACTCTTTTGGTATCGTTCTGACACACACATGCGCGCCCACATCCTCACCCCCGCCCTCGCCCTCCTGCTCTCTCCCCTCTTCGCCCAGCCTCCCGCGCAGACGCCAACACCCGCCCCAGCCCAGCTCACCCCAGAGCAGGACCACCAGCGCATGCTCGACCTCCTCCACATCACCGCCCTGCGCCCACCCGTCAGCCCCAACGGCCCCAAAGCCAACCCCTCCAACTACGACGAGACGAAAGCCAACCCCTGGCCCACGCTCCCCAACCCACTCACCTTCAACAACGGCAAACCCGTCACCTCCGCCAAAGAATGGCAGACCAAACGCCGCCCCGAGATCGTCGAACTCTTCGACCGCGAGTACCTTGGCCGCGTCCCCGCCAACGCCCCCGCCATCCACTGGGAGGTAGCCTCCACCTCCACCGGCACCGACGCCGGCATCCCTACGCTCACCAAACATCTCATAGGCCACGCCGACAACTCCGCCTACCCCGCCATCACCGTCAATATCGAAGTCACCCTCACCCTCCCCGCCAACGCCCCCCACCCCGTCCCCGTAGTCGTCGAATTCAGCTGGCCCGCCAACCCCAACGCCAAGCCCTCCACCGATCCCGCCCCCACCTGGCAGCATCAGGTCCTCGAAAAAGGCTGGGGCTACGCCAACTTCTACGCCTCCACCCTCCAAGCCGACAACGCCGCCGGCCTCCAGCAAGGAATCATCGGCCTCGCCAATCACGGCCAGCCCCGCAAGCTCGACGACTGGGGCACACTCCGCGCCTGGGCCTGGGGCAGCTCACGCCTCCTCGACTACTTCGAATCGGACCACGACATCGACGCCCACCACGTCGCCATCGAAGGCCACTCCCGCTACGGGAAAACCGCACTCGTAGCCATGGCCTACGAACCCCGCTTCGCCGTAGCGTACGTCAGCTCCTCAGGAGCAGGCGGAGCCTCACTCGCCCGCCGCCGCTTCGGCGAGCAGCTCGAAAACATAGCCGACACCCGCGAATACTACTGGATGGCCGGAAACTACCTCAAGTACGCCGCGCTCTCACCCAAACTCATCACCCCCGCCGACCTTCCCATCGACACCCACGAGCTCATCGCCCTGTGCGCCCCCCGCCCCGTCTTCCTGGGCGCCGGAACCACCGAAGGCGGAGACGGCTGGGCCGACTCCAACGGCTCCTTCCTCGCCACCGCAGCCGCCACTCCCGTCTACCAACTCCTCGGCCACCGCGGCCTCGTCCTCGACGCCTTCCCCGCCCCCAACGTCTCTCTCATCACCGGAGACCTCGGCTACCGCCAACACCCTGGCGGCCACACCTCGCTCCCCAACTTCCCCACCTTCCTAACCTTCGCCAGCCGCTACATGCCCTCCCATCCGCTCCCCACGCCCACAAAGTAGGGCGTCACTTTGAGCGAAACGAACCCTCCATCCCGCCTTTGCTTCGAGGCAACCGAAGGCTCTAGCCTTAGCTCATCCACAACTCCACGCGCCTTTGCCCCTAGGTGACCCAAGGCTTCACCCCTTGGGCCTCATTAGCCTTGGCGCCATCACCACTCAACTCGCCTTTGCCGCTAGGTAACCCAAGGCTTTAGCCTTGGGCCTCATCCACAGCTCAACCAAGCGGGGCTTTAGCCCCTGGGGCATGCCCTCCAAGCCCATCGGTCCCAGCGACAGCCTCAATCAAAACCGCACGCAGAATCTCCGACGTCCAGCCGCATAGGCCCTTTCGCATGAAACCTCGCCGGCAGGATTATTGAGCAAAGGGAACAACCCGGCATCCGCCTCGCCCTTGCTCCCTTAAAACGGATCCCCACCCCCAAAATCCCCGCCCGAATCACCCACACTATCCGACAGCATCGAGTCATCCTGCTGCGACGAATAGTCCGTATTCGCCGTCCCGCTCAAATCATCCGCATTCGTAATCTGGTCATCCGTACCGTCGTTCAAAAAGCTCGCATCCTGCAGCCCGCTCTCATGGCGATCCCCGCCGAACTCCGAAGCGCCACCATCTGCAAATCCCTCCCGATGCTCTCGCGGCGAGCTATCCCCGTAGTAATTATTGATAACCTCCTCCGGCCTTCCCCCGCCATACTCACCGCCGAACCCGCCGCCATGCCCAAACCCATGCATCAGGCTCTCAATCCCCTCAAACGCAAACGCTCCCGCTGCCACGCCCGCCGCCGTCTGCATCGCCGACTGCAAAAAACCGCCACCAGCACTCGGCGCATTCGGGATCGGATATCCACCTGCCGGATAAGCTAGCCCCGGCCCATATCCCGTCCCAGCATAAGGCCCCGGCCCCGCAGCAGGCGGAGGCGCAGCCGCCCGCTGAGGCTCGTCATGCCGCCCCAACAAATTCCCCAGAAAACTCCCGTGCTTCGTCTCCTGACCCTGCCCCCGCGCCTGATCCAGCTGCCCCCGCAGCTCCGCGATCTGTCCCTGCGCCTGCTTCAGCGCATACCCCTGCACCAGCACCGTCTGCGCCAGCACATACAGCGCATCTGGATTCCGCCCCAGCGTCTGTTGAATCATCTGCTCCGCGTCCGGATCCTTATCCGTCACCGAAGTCCCATTCACCCGTTCCACCAACCCCTGCAACATCTGCTGTTCCTGAGCGTTCATCATCGTCTCCAGGGCCATCGTGCGCCATAGCCCATAAGACGCGAAACAGGCACAAAGGGTAGGCAGACGGAAACAATGCATCTCCCTTGAACTCCGCCACAAACCATTGTCATTCTGAGCGAAGCGAACCCCCGCATTTCGCTTTGCCGTTGCCCGCCACCATGTCGTACCAGCCCGAGCGAAGCGCAGCTCATGGACGACAAAAAATTGCCAGCCCGAGCGAAGCGTAATTCATGGGCTACAAAAAATTTGTCATCCTGAGCGAAGCCTAATTCATGGACCACAAAAAAAATGTCATCCTGAGCGAAGCGCAGCGAAGTCGAAGGACCTGCGTTTCGCTTTTGCCGTTGCCCTTGGCCGTTGCTGCCCGTACCGTCCCAACAAAGAAATCAGTCCAGCCTCTCCGGCTCAATCTGAATATTCTTCTCCCCCGCAGCCTTCTTCTCCCAGTACTTCTTCACCCAGGCCTCAAAGCTTTTCCCCGCAGCCGTATCCCGTCCCGAAAAAACCAGCCCCGCAATCTCCGTATAAGCAATGCTCACGCGGCCCGAACCATCACTAGGCATTACCCTCACCAGCGAGTCCGACAAAGTCGTCCCCGTCCGCCGGTCATACAGATACCCCTGCACGACGGACCCATCCTTGCGCGTCAGCGTAATATCGCCGCGATAGTCGAAAGCCTTCTCCAGCGCCTCCCGAACCTCCGCATCGCTCGCCAGCGCCGGAACCCAACCCTCCAGCTGCTCCCGGTCCCGTCCCGCCGCAACTTCCATCTCATCCGGAGTCACATGTGCCATCTGCGCCAGCTTCGCGCCTTCCTGCGTCTCAGTCGCCATCGCTAATCTCCCGAAACTTCCTGCAGCGTCTCGCTGCTCGTAGCAGCCGGAGCCGCAATCTGCACCAGAGGACCATGCTCCGCCCGCGGCCACTCATCCAGCAGCTTGCGTGCGCCCGCGTCCTCGTACGTCGAAGGGAACATATACTTCTTCGCCGTCAACAAAAAGCCCTTCAGCGAACTGAAGTTATAGTCCACCGCCGTAGCCTCGTACCCCGAATGAACCATGCAGTTCGCGCACCGCGGATTCCCGCTCTTCGCCCCATAATTCTTCCAGTCCACCGTCTCGATCAGTTCGTTGAACGTGTCCGCATACCCATCCTGCAGCAGGTAGCAAGGCTTCTGCCACCCGAAGATCGAGAACGTCGGCATCCCCCACGGCGTGCAATCAAAATCCTGATGCTTACCCATCAGGAACTCCGAAAACAGCGGATGCGTATTGAACTCCCAGCTCTTCTTCCGGTTCGAAAGAATCGCCCGGAACAGTCTCCTCGACCGCGCCTTACCCAGAAAATGCGTCTGGTCCGGAGCCTTGTCGTACGTATATCCAGGCGAGACCATCATGCTCTCGACGCCCACCGACATCAACTCATCAAAGTGCGCACGCACCGAGTTCGGGTCCGCCCCATCGAACAACGTCGTATTCGTGGTCACGCGGAAACCCGCAGCCACAGCGGCCTTCACGCCCTCCATCGCAATATCGTATCCACCTTCGCGGCAGACGGAGAAGTCATGGTGCTCCCGCTGTCCATCTACATGCACCGAGAACGAAAGATACTTGCTCGGCGTAAACAGGTGCAGCTTCTCCTTCAGCAGCAGCGCATTCGTGCACATGTAAACATACTTCTTCCGCGCCACCAGCCCGGCAACAATCTCAGGCATCTTCGGATGCAGCAGAGGCTCGCCGCCCGGAATGGACACCATCGGCGCGCCGCACTCCTCCGCCGCCTGGAAGCACTGCTCGGGCGTCAACTCCGCCTTCAAAATATGTGCCGGGTACTGAATCTTTCCGCATCCCGCGCAAGCCAGGTTGCAGCGAAACAAAGGCTCCAGCATCAGCACCAGAGGATAACGCTTCCGCCCCTTCAGCTTCTGCTTCACCACGTAACTTGCCACCGTCCACGCTTGCGATATAGGCACTGCCATACTGTCTTCTCCTCAAAATCCCCAGACAAATCTCATCAACCAAAACCCTACGTCGCCATTCCAATCTTTACGCCGTCGCCAATCTTTACGCTGCACTAACCTCTAAACCGTAGCCAATCTTTACGCTGCACCAATCTCTTCGCCGTCACCAATCTCTACGCCGTCCCCAATCTCTACGCCGTCACTAACCTTTAGGTCGTCATTCCGGCGAAGCCGGAATCTCAGTATTTCTTCTCCGTGCCGCCATCCCTTCCCAATACGGTCTAAACCCCAAACTGCCGCAGATGATGATCCAAATGCTTATACATCACTATCGCCCACTCCTCCGGCTTCAACCGCCCGAAGAAAGCATGAGGATGATCCGTGCAACAAGCCGAACCCTCCGCCGCAAAACCGTCCACCAGCCTCATCAACTCCGCCCGCTCACCTTCAAAATCCGGCTCTCCCTCAATGATAAAAATCGGAGCCGTAGGCGAATTCTTCTTCATCGGCTCATCGTTACGCAGCGCCAGAGGTTTGATGATCGGCCCCAGGATTCGACCCACCATAACCCGTGGAGGCTTCAACTCTCCCGTAGCTGTCTTCAACCCAACCGAGCAATGCGCCAGCATCTGACCCACACTCATCTTGCCCCACAGCGCCTGCGACCCCGGCGACAGCCGCGCAATCCTCTCGGCCACTTCGCCAACGCGTGCCTTGTCAAAAAGATTCTTCAAGCCGCCTCCCGCTCTTTCATCTTCTTGTAAGTCGTCAGCGCCAGCAGAGGAAAATAATCCCGATACAAGTGATACGCCAAATAAAACACCCGGGGAAATCCTGTCCCCGTATAAACCGACTCACCCTTCCGTCCCGCAGCCGACTCATCCCACGTACCCGTCTCCGTCTGCTGCGTCACCAGCCACCGTATGCCCTTCGCCACCGAGTCCGACCGCAGGTCTCCCGCCGCCAGCAGCCCAAGCACAGCCCAGGCCGTCTGCGAAGGAGTCGAAGGCCCAATCCCCTTCTGCCCGGCATCGTCATAGCTTCCGCAGCTCTCGCCCCATCCTCCATCCGCATTCTGCACCATGCGAATCCACTCCGCCGCATTCACAATCGCCGGCTCGTGGCTCCAAACCCCCATCGCCTCCAACCCCCGCAACACCAGGAACGTCCCGTACAGATAATTCACGCCCCAGCGCCCGAACCAGCTCCCATCCGCCTCCTGCTCGCGCAGCACAAACTGGATCGCCCGTTCCACCCGCGCATCTTTCCGCGTGTACCCGTAGCTCGAGAGCATCTCCAATATCCGCCCCGTAATATCCACCGTGGGCGGATCGATCATCGCATTGTGGTCGGCAAACGGAATCGACTCAAAGATCTTCTTCGTATTGTCCTTATCGAACGACGCCCACCCGCCATTCTTGCACTGCATCGCAAACACCCACTCAATCGCCCTCTGCGACACTTCATGCTGATACCGCTCCCGAGGATTGTCCACCGCCTTCAGCGCCAGCAGGACCTCGCCCGTATCATCCACATCCGGCTGATGGTCGTTGTTGAAGAAGAAGCACCAGCAGCTCGCCTCCACATTCTTCACCTTCTGCGCCCAGTCGCCCTTGTACCGAATCTCCTTCGACAGCAGCCAGTCCGCCGCCTTCACCAGCCGCGCATCCGTCCGCGAAAGGCCCGCCTCACCCAGCGTCGAAAGCACCTGCGCCGTATCCCAAACCGGAGAAAAACAAGGCTGCATCCGGAACGTCGGAGTCGGATAATCCGGCTCGCCATTCGGGCAATCAATCCCCAGCCGTTCAAACTCATCCATCGCCCGAATCACCTGCGGGTCATCCTTCGAGTAGCCCAGCGCCATCAACGCCACAATCGCATTCAACATCGCCGGATAGATCGCCCCCAGCCCATCCGACCGCTCAAAGTGCTCCAGCATCCACCGCTCGGCCTTCTTCAGAGCCATCGTCCGCAGCGGCCGGATATGCACCCGTTCAAACCAATGCACCATCCGGTCCGTCACCAGAAAAAAGTTCCGCCAACTCACCGGCCGCTTCTTATCCCAACGCAGATGCAGATTCGCATTCGCCCGCCCACCCACAAACAGCTCATCGATCCCCTGCTCTGGAGCCAGCTTCTTGAAAGGCTTCTTCGCATAAATAATCGACAGCGGCACCAGGATCGCCCGCGACCACGCACTGATCTCGTAAATATTGAAGTAGAACCAGTTCGGAAACAGCACAATCTCCGGCGGAACCGCCGGCACAGCGTTATAGTCGTACTGCCCCAGCGCGCAAAGATAGATCTTCGTAAACGTGTTGCACTCCACCACTCCACCCAGCGCCAACACCCGCTCCCGCGCCTTCACCATCACCGGATCGTCAGCGCCATACCCCATCAGCTTCAACGCCAGGTAGCACTTCACCCCGTAGTTCACATTCGACGGCCCCCCAGGATAAAGACTCCACCCGCCATCCTCATTCTGGTGCCGCAGAATCTCATTCACCGCGCGCTCCATCCGTCCGCGGTCGCCCGTCCCCAGCAGCGTATGCATAAAGATGTAGTCCGACTCCAGCATCGAGTCAGCCTCCAGCTCACCGCACCAGTACCCATCCGGATGCTGCAACTTCAGCAGCCAGTCCGCCGACTTCGCGATACTCTCCCCCACCTGCTCCAGCCCAACATCCATCCGCCCATAGCGAGGCTGCGCCGGCTTCGTATCCGCCGCCTTCGGATTCCGTGGAAATGTACTCATCGATTTCAAACTCTCCGACGAATCCCCAGGGCCGCCAACCACCATCAGCCCAAAGGATCGGAATGGCAAACCCGCAAGCTCTCGTCCAAACAGGCTCGCGTACGTTCGCGTCTCGTTCTATACCCGGGGCTGCGCCGGCGCCGAAGCGATCGCCTGCACGATCTCCGGCGGAAGCCCGAAGCGCACATTCTCCGGCATCACCTCCACCTCGTCGACCGAGCCATACCCCATCTGCTGCAGATAATTCACCACATCCTGTACCAGCACCTCGGGCGCGGACGCACCCGCCGTAACCGCGACCGTGTTGATCCCCTCCAGCCACTTCGGCTCAATCGAATCCGCCGAATCGATCAGGTACGAATTCGTATCCAGGTTCTTTGAAACCTCCACCAGCCGGTTCGAGTTCGAGCTGTTCTTCGACCCCACCACCAGCACCAGGTCCGCTCCATGCGCCACGTTCTTCACCGCCACCTGCCGGTTCTCCGTCGCATAGCAGATATCCTGCGCCGCCGGCCCCGCAATGTTCGGGAACTTCCGCTTCAGCGCCTCGATCATCGTGTTCGCCTCATCCAGCGACAACGTCGTCTGCGTCAGGTAAGCCACCTTGTTCGGGTCCGGCACCACCAGCGCATCCACCTCTTCCACCGTCGATACCACCTGCGTCACGTCCGGCGCCTCGCCCTGCGTGCCCTCAACTTCCTCGTGGTCCCTATGCCCCACCAGCACCAGCGAGTACCCCTGCTTCGAAAACTTGATCGCCTCCAGGTGAACCTTCGTCACCAGCGGGCACGTCGCGTCAATCACCTTCAGCCCACGCTCCTTCGCCCGCTCCCGCACCGCCGGAGAAACTCCATGCGCCGAATAGATCACCCGCGCACCCTCCGGCACCTCGTCCAGCTCATTGACGAAGATCGCACCCTTCTTCGCCAGGTCGTTCACCACGTAGCTATTGTGCACAATCTCCTTGCGCACATAGATCGGCGCGCCAAACGTCTCAAGCGCAATTCGGACGATATCGATCGCGCGCACCACACCCGCACAAAAGCCCCTCGGCTTCAGCAGCAGAACGCGCTTCGTTGAGGCAGCAGAGTCATTCAAGCCGGTATCAGGCGTATCCAGAACAGGTGTCGTCACCCCTCCAGTATACCGCTTCCCCACCCCCCAAAACCACCCCGCACCCACCCCAGAACCATCTACGTACCCACCCAGGTCCCCTCCCCCAACAAGCGTCCACTCCCCCACCAAGCGTCCCTTGCCCCAACAAGCGTCCCTTGCCGTTTCCTCCCACCTTCGCGGCAATGTGATTCTGCAAGCCGCAGCACCAAACGACGAACCTATCTATTTCTGGTGTGTCTTCCGGTGTGTCGTCCCTTTGTACGTCCGTCCCTTTGTACGTCCGTCCCTTTGGCGTTCCTCCCTTCGTGCGTTCGCCTCTTTGTGCATTCGCCTCTTTGTGTATTCGCCTTTTTGTTTGTCATCCCCGAAGGGGATCTGCTGTTGCTTTGGCTGTTGGCTCCCCCTTACCTTTGATCCTGCCCTCGCGTCGCCCTCCCCTAGCCCCTGCTCCTTTTCCGTCTCTGCCCTTGCCATTGCCCTTTGCATTCGCCCTTGCATTTGCCCTTTGCATCTAGGTAACCCAAGGCTTCAGCCTTGGGCCTCCCCCCACCCAACCACAACAGGGGTTTTAACCCCTGGGGCATGCCTTCCTTCCCCACCCCAAAAATCCTGTCAACCCCCCACCCCGTGGAAAACTCCCGCAACCCCCACCATCCAAACCACATCCCCTCCCACTCGAAGTGGCGTGGAGTTACGGCCAATCCGCTACAATTAAACATGTAGCAATAAATAAGAAGGCCCGGCCCACAAGCCGGGCCTTTGCATTTAACCCACCCCATATACCGGGGTATCAAGGGGGTATCCAAGGGGGGGTATCCCCCCACCTAACCCCAGCAGAAGGGATATCTTAGCCGCCAGATACCCCCACAAGAAAAGGAGCCACACCATGAACCAGAACCCACTAGCCGAACCAGCAACCGACCCCCAGCGCCGCTATCTCTGCCGCCACATCCACACCCTCGGCCACCGCTGCCACTCGCCCGCCCTCACCGGAGCTGAGCTCTGTTACCACCACACCCGCGCCCGCCGCCAGCTCCCCATCTCCGGCCGCTCCGGAACCTTCTCCGCCCCCACCCTCGACGACCGCGCCAGCCTCCAGCTAGCCCTCAACGACCTCTACGCCCGCATCGCCGGCGGCGACATCGACCTCAAACGAGCCGCCGCCCTCCTCCACGTCCTCCGCGAAGCCAGCCTAAACCTCGCCCGCCGCACCCACCCCACCCTCGCCGACCTCCTCCCCGCACCCATCACCGCAACATTCTCCACCGCTACGTCAGCCAACGCCGCAGCAGCCCACACCGCAGCAGCCCATGCCTCAGCAGCCAACGCCTCGGCAACCAATGCCTCAGCAGCCGAAGCCTCAGTAGCCCAAGCTACGGCATCCCAAGCCTCAGCCGCCAACGCCTCAGCAGCCCATGCCTCAGCAGCCCATGCCTCTGGGTACCCCAAGGCTTCAGCCTTGGGCCTCGCCACTGCCAGCGCAAAAGGGGTTTTAACCCCTGGGGTATGCCCTCCTCCAACAGCCAGACAAGCCCCAACCCCATTCAACCCATTCCTGCCAGTCGAATCCTTCACCCACCACCCACACCTCGGAGACCTGGCCCCACAAGCCGAATACCACGAACCACCCACACCATCCGTCCCCACCCATCCTCCGTGTCATTCTGAGCGGAGCGAAGAACCCCCGTATTTCGCTGTTGCCGTTGCCTCTCCCACCCCAGACCCCACCCTAGACCCCGCCTACCCCTTCACAGGCCTCTTCGCCCTAACCGAAGAAGAAAAAGCCACCGCAGAAAAAAGACGCCAGGCCGCAGCCGCCGCAAACCACCCCACCTCCGCTCCAAGCTCTCCGCTTACAGCTCCAAACTTACAGCTCGAGAATCAAGCCTCGCCCCATCCAACCACCCTGCCCACCCTCCACGCCACTACCGCCCCCACCTGCTATCATCGAAACAACAAAGGCAGAAAAGGCCCGGCACACAGTGTGGGGCCTTGCTGCTTTAAAGTGCGAGTTGCAACCCCCTACGCGCAGACAGGGGAGGCAACACCATGAGCCGCCACACAGCACCCGCCAATCTCCATCCATCCCAAAGCAATTCCTCCACGCTGTTGCCACAGCGCGGCCCGAAGTGTATTTCGCCTCAGCATCGCTTCAGAAACCTCCGTCCAAACTGGAAATTTCAGATTTCAAATGGCTTTTGTGCTGTACCGAACAGACACGCGGGACCCTCCTCCCCTATGTTTGAAAACAATCGCAGTGCAGAACTCTTGACGACGAGGATTGCGGACTTGCGGCCAGAGAGTTCAAGCTCTCGCGCTAAGACCGAGTCCCCGAAGCCAGAAAATACACAATCCATTCCGAGCAAGGCACCTTCTGTACCCGCGACTTCCGCGAGGCCGCGCAATATCATCTTGGCGCAACTGCCGCCTGAAGAGTACGCCGCGCTGGCAAAGCATCTGGTCCCGCTCGACCTGCCGCTCAACAAGTCGCTCTCCGAGCCGAACCATCCAATCGAATATCTCTACTTCCTCAACACCGGCCTCATCTCCACCGACGCGGTCACGGCCAAAGGGGAGCAGGTTGAGGTTGGCGTCATCGGCCGCGAAGGTTTTTCCGGATTGCCTGCGCTGCTCGATCAACCCCAGATGGCACACATGGTCGTCATCCAGGGAGCGGGCGAAGGATTTCGGATCCGCTCTTCAGTGGTTCGCAATGAATTCGCCAAAGGCGGCACACTGCAAAAGCTGGTCCACGCCTTCGCCTACCTGCAGCTTGTACAGATCACCCAGTCCGTACTCTGCAACCGCATGCATGAAGTCGAAGCGCGCCTCGCCCGATGGCTGCTCACCTCCTCCGATCGCATGGAGTCGGAATACCTCCAACTCACTCAGGAGTTCCTCTCGCAGATGCTCGGCGTCCAGCGGTCCACCGTTACCGTCGCCGCCGGGGAACTGCAGCGCAATGGCCTCATCGGCTACTCCCGCGGCCGCATTCACATCATCGACCGCGCGGGCCTCGCCTTTCGCGCCTGCGAGTGCTACGCAATCGTCAACGACTCCTACAACCGCCTGCTCAAAAAGAACAACAATGGCGACCTCAGCTACGTGCTGTAGAAGGCCGCAGCCCGCGCCATCCGAAGCGATGTAAATCGTGAGAAAAAAGTTGTATTTCTGTCTGACACCAGACTGAAACACTGAAACTCTTTCAGTTACTTTAGAAACTCCTTGATCGCCCGGGCTCCGCCAGCCAGGAGGATATGCAGAGTTTTTTGAGGACCTCCCTATGCCTGTGATACTCCTGATCGGCGATGACCAGACCCTCCAGCAGACACGCGCAGCCGTCCTGCGAACCATCGGAGCCGAAACCGTCCTGGCCGACACCCGCTCCGCCATGGCCGCTCAGTCCCAACGCCTCTTCGACCTCTTGCTCCTCTGCCACTCCGTACCGGAGGAAGTAGCCGCTGGGATCGTTAGGGCATTCCGCAGTCACACGGCATTTACCCCGATCCTGCGCATCGCTCACCTGAGCACCTGGGACTCGTCGGAAGAAGATGGCTTCGAATCTGTAACATCTGGGGAGCCCGCCCGCCTGCTCAAGCGAACCGCCGAACTGCTAGGCATTCGCCGCAGTCAGTGCAGCGTGGCAGCCTAGCTGCTACGCATACTTACGCAGAATCCCCAGCACCTTGCCCTGGATGCTGACGTTCGCCGCCGGCGCATAGATCGGTGCCATCTCCGCGTTCGAGGGCTGCAGCCGGATCATCGGCCCCTCGCGATAGAAACGCTTCAACGTAGCATCGGACCCGTCCACCAGCGCGACGATGATCTCGCCCTCACGCGCCGTACGCGTCCGCTCCACCAGTACGTAGTCGCCGCTGACGATGTGTTCGTCGCGCATCGAGTCTCCCCGCACCTCGAGCGCGAACACCTCGCGGTTGCCGATGATGTCGCCCAGCGAGATGCTCTCCGCCGTCTCAATCGCCTCCACCGGCCGCCCCGCCGCGATCCGCCCCAGCAGCGGCAGCCGGTCGAAGCCCTTCTTCGCCGATCGCGGCGGCAGGACGTCGATCGAACGGCTGCGGTTGTGTGCGCGCTGCAGCAGGCCCTTGTTCTGCAGATTGGTCACATGCTTATGCACAGTAGCCAGCGAGGTCAACCCCAGCCCCTGGGCAATCTCCTCGTACGAAGGCGAGTAACCGTTCTTCTGCGTGAAACTGGAAAGAAAGTCGATCACTTCTTTTTGCCGCCGCGTAATAGCCATGCGGAGATTGTAGCGAATAAAAAGCGAATTGCAATGCCTTTGTGAAATTATTTCGCAGTTCAACCCAAATCGCACGAAGCTCTGCAACCTGAAAAAGACCACTGTAAAAGTTCACAGCCGTAGTCTCTAGGCTTATAACTCCAGGCATGAAGGGCTGTACCTATCGTATCACGATACATATCGTGATACGATATATAAATCGTGCCCACCCAAACCCCATCCATGCTAACCGCTGAGGCCCACATCGTCGCACTGGCCGAGTTCCGCTACACGCTCCGCCGGTTTCTGCACTTCAGCGAAGAAGCCGCGACCGCTGCCGGTGTAGCCCCGCAACAACATCAGCTCCTGCTCCAGATAGCGGGTGCCCCGGCCCACACCGCAACCTCGGTCGGCTACCTCGCCGAACGCCTCGCCCTGCGGCACAACAGCGTAGTCGAGCTGTGCAACCGCTGCGAACAGGCCAGCCTAATCTTGCGCAAGCAAGACCCGACCAACCGCCGTACCGTAGTCCTCAAGCTCACCGCCGAAGGCAACAAAGTACTGCGTCGCCTGTCCGCCGACCACGCCCGAGAGCTCAACGAGTTTGGCCCCAAGCTCGTCACCACCCTGCGCTCACTTACCAGACTGCACCAAAGCACCGCCGAACAGCCAGCTAAAGGAAGCAAATGAATCCGCACGAAGACCGTACACACACCGCTCCGAACGCCTCGCAGCGACTGGCCTTTCTCGCCCGTTTCCCTCGTATGCAAAGCGACCTGGCCGCTACCTACGCACGCAACCTGCACAAGTGGCTGCTCATCGCGCCTCTCATCGGTATCGTTGCCGGGCTTGCCATCACCGCGGTAGCCGTCATCATCCTGCGCCAGATGTGGCCCCCGATCCTCAGTTATTACCTCCATCATCACTGGGCCATCGTCCCGGGAATTACGCTGGGCTGCGCTATCACCGGTCTGATCATGCAGTTCACCACGCCCAACCCGAATCAGCACTCCACCGAAGAGGTCATCGAGTCCTACCACGAACACGAAGGCGCAATGGACGTACGCTCCTTCCCGCAGAAGATCCTCGCCGCTATCACCACCGTAGGCTTCGGCGGCAGCGCCGCACTCGAAGGCCCCAGTATCTATGGCGGCGCAGCCGTCGGCTCAGCCATGTGGGGCCGCTTGCGCGCCATCCGCAGTCTCCGCCTCGACGAGCGAGACCGCCGCATCATGCTCATCTGCGGAGCCGCCGCCGGTATGTCCGCCGTCTTTCGCGCCCCGCTCACCGGCATCGTGTTCGCGCTCGAAATGCCTTACAAAGACGACCTGGCCCACGAGGCACTGATGCCCTCGCTCATCGCTTCCGTCGTCTCCTACATGACGCTGGTAGCCTTCATGGGCAGCCAGCCGCTCTTCGACTTCGAGAGTCGCGGCACCTATCGCATGGGTGACCTGCTCTGGAGCGCCGTGCTGGGTGCCCTGATCGGCCTCATCGCCATGATCTTCGTCATCACCTTCCGACATCTCCGCAGCTTCGTGGTTCGCAGTACAGTCCCGCACTGGATCAAGCTCACCATCGGCGGACTGCTTACCGGCCTCTGTGGTCTCCTGTTTCTTCAGATCTATCCGGGGCAGATGGTCCCCATCGGCGCCAACTACGAAGCCGTCGGCCAGATCCTGTCCGCGAACCACAGCTCGGCACAACTCGTAGTCTTCGGCATCTTCAAGCTGGCCGCCACTGCCTTCACCCTCGGAGCCGGCGGTGTGAGCGCGATGTTTGTCCCGCTCTTCCTCACGGGAGGGTGCGTCGGCACGGCCTTCGCGCAGAGCATCGTGCATAGCCCACAGCTTGGCCTCTACGCGGCTGTTGGCATGGCTTCGTTCATCTCCGCGGCATACAAGACCCCTCTAGCCGCCGTGGTGTTCGTAGCCGAAGCCACCGGCGGCCACGCCTTCATCATCCCAGCCCTCATCGGTGCCGCGATTGCTTATGCCATCTCCGGCGACTCGTCCATCTCCGCCGACCAGCGCATTCATGAGTCGCTCAAAGAAGCCCTCAAGCCGGATCCACAGCCGATAGCTAACTGAATGAAGATGTCGCCTGCGGCAGGGAAGTTAATTGCACATGCCAAAGGCGTATGCTAGCTTCATATTTCCTGTGAGGATGCTCGATTGCGCGCAATGACAACCAGGCCGGTCTTCAAACCCAGTTCGCGGCTTCATGAACTCGCCGCGGATGAGGCGGCCCTCTACGCGCAACTCGATCCGCAGAAGATCCCGCAGCACGTTGCGATCATCATGGACGGCAACGGGCGCTGGGCCGGAAAGCGCGCGCTGAAGCGCTTCCTCGGTCATCAGCAGGGTGCCGAGAGTGTTCAGTTCGTAGTCGAAACCGCATCGCGCATCAACCTGCCCTTCATCACGCTTTACGCTTTTTCGTTGGAGAATAACCTTCGCCGGCCAAAGTCCGAGGTGAACTTCCTGATGAAGCTGCTGCGTAGCTACCTCGTCGGCAATGTGAAGCGGATGAACGACAACAACGTGCGCATGGAGTACATTGGGCGCATCCACGAGCTGCCGAGCGAGGTGCAGGACACCATGCAGTGGGCCAGTGAAGCGACGGCGCAGAACACAGGGACGACCCTGACGTTGGCGCTGAACTACGGCTCGCGTTCGGAGATTGTGGATGCAACGCGTTCGATCCTGACCAGCCTTATCGCGGAGGCACATCAGCGCGGCTGCTCCCTAGAAGACCTGATCCAGGTCGATGGGCTCGAAGCACGATTGGACGAGCACCATATCTCGAATGCGCTCTACACGGCGCACATGCCTGATCCTGACCTGGTGATACGCACCTCAGGCGAGCAGCGCATTTCAAACTTCCTGCTCTGGCAGATCGCCTACTCGGAGATATTCATCACGGACCGCCTATGGCCGGACTTCCGCGGCGTGCATCTGCTGGAGGCGATCCATAACTACCAGCAGCGCGAACGGCGCTTCGGCGGTCTTGGCGAGACCTTCACCGATGAGGATCTTGATGCATTGGAACCTGCAGCCGAGGTGGCCGAAGAGATCGCAACCGAGCTGACGCCGAAGCAGTTGACGCCGCGATAGGTGCTCCGCAGCGCAAAGCGCTAAAAACGTCCATCCCGGCGACCCGCATCGTAGAGCGAAAGCCCGATAACGGTTTTGCCGTCATGAATTTTGCCCGCCGCCACCAGCTTCATCGCTTCAGAGAGCGGCATGCGGAAGACCTCGAGGTGCTCATCCTCTTCAAGCGCCGACGGCCCTTCACGCAGGTCGCGCGCAAGATAGATCTGCATCCACTCGCCGAGGAAGCCGGGGCTGGCGAAGTACTTCAGCAGGACGGTCCACTTCTTCGCGCGGAAGCCGGTCTCCTCGATCATCTCGCGCTTGGCGGCGGCCAGTGGAGCCTCGTCCGCATTGCGCGAGCCTGCAGGCAGTTCGATCAGCTCCTGCCCGGCGGCGTAGCGATACTGGCGTTCCAGGATGATGTCAGGATCGGCAGGGTTCTTCGATTCGTCGACCGCCAGAATGACCACCGAGCCGTTGTGCCGGACGACGTCGCGTGTATTGCGGTGGCCGCCTGGCTCGATGAGCGTATCGGTGTAGACGTTGAAGACCTTGCCCTTGAAGGCGAGCTTAGACGAGATAAGCTTCGCCTTCGCGCCTCGCGGGACGGCGGACGCGGTCTTTTTGGCAGTCTTCGCGGGGGCGGATTTGGTGGTGGACCGAGCGGACTTTGCGGGGCTTCCCTTGGCACTCATGGGAATACGGTATCATCTGCATCGGGTAGCCGAATCGTGCATCCAATTGAAGACATGTCACACTGATACGTAGAGCCTCGCCCGGCTAGGTGTCTGGATCGCCCGCGTTAGGCAAGCCCCGTTTTGAAGTGAGCGTTGAGGATTTGATGAGCACTGAGTGTTACCCCATGACCACTCTGCCGAACACGACCAGGCTCTTTCGCGATTTTTTGGCGATGGGCGAGGGCAGTAGTGCATCTCTGGTTATGGGATGGTACGGTGCGGATCCGCTCGGTCATGCCTGGATGCGTCCGGCGGCTATGAGCGCGCATGCCGACGCCTTAGCGGATGCCTTGGAGATTCAGAGCCGGAGCTTCGAGGCAGGGCAGGCCACCCTCGCGAATATCGCTAAACTTCGCGCCGGTGCAAGAGCTGTAGTTACAGGCCAGCAAGTAGGGCTGCTGGGCGGTCCGCTGCTCACGCTGTTGAAAGCGGCCACTGCAATTGCCCGGGCAAAGCAGGCGACAGTTGCAACAGGCGTGCAGCACGTGCCGATCTTCTGGCTGGCTACCGAAGATCACGACCTGGAGGAAGTGAACCAGGTTACGCTGCTGACGAAAGCTGCGGTAGATAAGCTGAGCCTGGGCATGAAGCCTTCCCAGCAGGACGCACCGGTGGGTGATGCCATCCTCGATGGCGATATCGATGGTCTGCTGGAACAGGCAAGCGAACTCCTGGGTTACGCTCCCGTCTGCGATCTTCTGCGAGAGTGCTATGGCGCCGAATCGGGCGGGGATTCCCGGCCCACCTTCGGCTCAGCTTTCGCACGGCTCATGACACGGCTGTTTGCGTCGCATGGCTTGATCGTCATGGATGCCGCAGGCAAGGACTTTCATGCGCTGGGTGCCGCCGCGCTGCGATATGCCATCGAGCATTCAGAGGAGTTAGAAGTGGCACTGCTGGCACGGGCGCGCGAGTTAGAAGCGGCTGGGTATCACGCGCAGGTGCTGGTGAAGCCAGGCTCATCGCTGCTGTTTTTGATCAGCGATGCGGAAGCCAATCCGGGGGTGAAGCATCGGCAGGCTCTTCGGCGCACGGCGGATGGAACCTGGAAGGCAGGTACTGGCCCCTCAGCGAAGAGTTTTTCCACCGCGCAGCTCTTAGCCATCCTGGCGGAAACGCCAGAGCGAGTGAGCCCCAACGCGCTTCTCCGCCCTGTATTTCAGGATACGATTCTGCCCACAACGGCGTACATCGGTGGCCCGTCTGAGGTCGCATATTTTGCCCAAAGCGCGGTGCTCTACGAGTCCATGGTCGGGCGGATAACGCCGGTGCTGCCGCGTCTCTCTGCAACCCTGATCGAGCCGGCCATCGCAACCGTGATGCAGCAGCACGAGGTCAGCCTGCCTGACGCGATGTGCCGTACGGATGAGTTGGCGCAGCGTTTGGGCGCACGGGCCATGCCGATCGAAGCGAAGCGCCGTCTGGCTGCAGCCGGCAACACGCTGGACGAAGCGCTGACTGCCGCGGAGGATTACCTGGGAACACTCGACGCGAGTCTCGGCCGCTCGGCTGAAGTTGCCGCCTCTAAAATGCGTTACCAGATGAATCGCCTGCGAAGGCTGGCTGCTACGTTCGAAGTGAACAAGGAAGCGAGCCTGCGCAAACACGCCGAAGCGATGACGCTGCACCTGTTCCCCGAAGGCCATCCCCAGGAGAGGGTGATTGCAGGTGTATGGCTCCTGGCTGCCTACGAGAATGCAGGCTTGGGCGAAGCCACCGAATTGATAGCGCGGCTGGTCGATGAAGCCGCAAATCAATGTCCCGGACATATCGTCATCCGCCTCTGAAGGCTCATTTCTTCCTCCGCTGTTCGTCCTTTTGGCCCCACGCTATTTTGCAGTGACATACTCGATGCGCCCATGGTTCTCCAACTGTCTTAGAATGGTTGGCGACGAGGTGCATGGCGATGGGAATGAGCGACGAGGTATTTGAAGTCAGTTGCCCGGATTGCGGCGCGATGCTGAAGATTGATCCGGTCACGCGGGCCATCATCACGCATACACCGGCACCGCGGAAACGCATGTTCGAGGACTTTACCGACGCAGCAAAGGCGCTACGCGAGGCCGATGCGCGCCGAGATTCCATCTTCGCCCAGAGTGTGGACGCGCAGAAAAATAAAGACGACCTGATGGCGAAGAGGTTCGCCGAGGCGGTGAAGAAGGCCAAAGAAACCCCGCTGGGCAATCGCCCGCTGCGAGACTTCGATCTCGAGTAGGCCGCCGACACATGCATCGGCTCATGTCCTCCCCAGCACGATAGACTGGTGACATGCCGCCAATTTTAAATGCACAAGGTTTGTCGAAGCGCTTTGGCGCTGTTCCGCTGTTCCAGGAGATCAGTTTTCCGGTATCGGATGGGGACCGGATCGGCTTGATCGGGCCGAATGGGGCAGGGAAGTCTACCCTGCTCGCAGTGCTTGCAGGAGAGCAGGACGCCGACGCGGGCGAGGTAGCAACGCGCAAGCGCGCGCGCATTGCTTATGTGCTGCAGGAATCAAATTTCGCAGCTGGCCTGACGGTGCGCGATGTGCTGGAGGCGGCGCTGGTACGGGCAAAGGTCGCCGATGCCGAACATGAAGGACGTCTGCGTGAGACCTCCGGCCGCACCGGATTCCCGGACCTTGGCGCAGAAGCCGCAAAGCTCTCCGGTGGCTGGCGCAAGCGCCTCGCTATTGCCGAGGCCGTGGTCACACATCCCGATGTGCTTCTGCTCGACGAACCGACAAACCATCTGGACCTGGCCGGGATCGCATGGCTGGAAGAATTGCTGAACGAGGGAGCCTTTGCCTGCGTAATGGTCAGCCATGATCGCTACTTCCTCGAGAACGTCGCGACGGAGATTGTGGAATTGAACCGCGTGTACGCCGATGGCCTGCTGCGCATCAAGGGAACGTACTCAAAGTTTATTGAAGGCAAGCAGGCGTACCTGGAGGCGCAGTCCAAACTGCAGGATGCGCTGAAGAATCGAGTAAAGATCGAAGTGGACTGGTTGCGTCGAGGACCGAAAGCGCGCTCTACCAAGGCAAAGGCACGCATCGATAACGCGCACGAATTGATGGGTCAATTGCGCGATGTAAATCAGCGCGTGCAGACGGCAACGGCCGGCATCGACTTTGCAGCAACCGACCGGCAGACAAAGCGCCTCGTTGAGTTCGAGGACGTTTCTCTGAGCTTTGGCGACGGCGTCGATCAAAAGAAGATCGTCGAAGGCCTGAACTTCCTGGTCACCAACGGAACTCGAGTCGGCCTGGTAGGGCCAAACGGCAGCGGCAAAACGACGGTGCTACGCCTGCTGACGGAAGAACTCAAGCCCAATGCAGGCACCATAAAAAAAGCATCGTCTCTGCGCATCGTCTACTTTTCGCAGATGCGCGAGTTGCAGGAGGGCATAACCCTCCGCCGCGCGCTTGCGCCGGATTCCGACTCGGTAATGTATCAGGGGCGAGTGGTGCATGTAGCAAGTTATGCGACCAAGTTCCTCTTCACCAGCGAACAACTCAACCAGCCTATCGAACGCCTTAGCGGAGGGGAACGAGCGCGCGTGCTGATTGCGAAGCTAATGCTGGAGCCGGCAGATCTATTGCTGCTCGATGAACCTACCAATGATCTCGACATCGCCACGCTAGAGATACTGGAAGAAAGCCTGCTTGAGTACACCGGCGCACTGATATTGGTAACGCATGATCGCTATATGCTGGATCGCGTATCAACCATAGTGCTTGGACTCGACGGGCAAGGCAACACGCAGGCCTTTGCCGACTACTCGCAATGGGAGCAATGGCAGCGCGAGCGAGGAACCGGCAACAGCGACGGAAGTTCCGCGAAGGCGACCGCTACCCCCGCAAAGGATGCGTCTGCCGTCACGGGAAAGAAAAAGCTTTCCTATCTCGAGGCGAGGGAATATTCCTCCATTGAAGAGAAAGTGGAGGCCGCCGAAGAGCGCCTGAATGCGGCCCGGGACTTGCTTGACGAACCGAGTGTCGCAACCGACGCGGAAGCACTGACTGCGGCGCTGCATGAGATGGAGCAAGCGCAAGCCGCCGCGGATGAATTGTACGCACGTTGGGCGGAGTTGACCGAAAAAGCCGGTTAGCTGGCTTTCTTATGCGATGAATTGCCAGTATGTGGTTTACCGCCTAACTGCTTCCAACTTGTTTCTGTCATCTCCACGCCATATTTCTTGGCCGCAGCTTTTATGTGATGGAAGGCGCGCTCGCGTTCCTCGTCGGTTACATCTTTCACCTGGTCAAACCGTGCGATGGCATTGCGAACGTGCGAGGCATCGTTAAGCGGCTCTTTTCGCTGCTCGGGAAAGGCATACTTTGAACCGTCGATTTCCTTGCGGCCATCGCTCGATAGCGCGTTCTTCGATTCGTGAGATTTGTGTGACGCGGCCATGATCCTACTCCTGCTGAAAAATCTACGTCCATGCACCAGGTGTCTGGCGCATGGACGATTGGATGGCGGCATCGTGAATGGCGTTGGCGCGATTTTGGCGGTTATTTGCCGGGGTTGAAAGGCTCGTCGGCGGATGGGCCGTACAGGCCCGGAACCGGGATTTCATTCAGGCGCAGATACACACTAAGCTGTGCCCGGTGGTGGAGCATGTGGTTGAAAAACATGTGGCGGTACGCAAGCGATTTTGGTCCGTTCGAGATCACCTGCTCACCGAAGGAGAACTTCCACGGTGCCGTGAGCTCTGCGTCCGATGAAGCGGCGAGCGCCGCACGGGCTTCATTGGCCGCTGCGTCGAAGGTGGCGAGAGTGATATCGCGAGTCCGAAAGGTCATGTCGGGAAACTTATGGCCGGGCGCGGCCATATCCATACCCGGCGAGGTGAGAATCGTTTTGCCGAAGCTCGGCAGCGTAGCTACATGCATTGCCAGTTTGCCCAGGGGCATGGATTTGTCGTGACACTTGAAATCGGGCTTATCGTCAGGGATGCGTTCCAGAACGCGGCGTGCGCTCGCCATTTCAATGTCGAAGTCCTGAAGCAGAAGTTCAGCGATGGTCATTGCAATTTCCTTTCTCTGATGCAGTTCAATGTGGGCGTAACCAGGATTCGATTGCGAGATGGGAGGTTGATATTCCGCTTCAATAAGAAATGTTCGTGAACCGCAGAACCCCAACTCGTACTAAATTCCAGTGATGTTAAAGCCGCAATCGACGAACGTAATTTCACCCGTAATTGCGCTGGCCAGCGGCGAACAAAGGAATAGCGCTGCATTGCCGACCTCAATCTGCTCGACGTTCCGGTGCAGCGGCGCGCGCTCTGTCACCTTGTCGAGTATGGTCGCAAAGTCTCCGATGCCACGTGCGGCCAGCGTTTTGATAGGGCCGGCGGAGATCGCGTTGACACGAATCTTTTTCGGACCAAGCGACGCGGCAAGATATCGTACCGTAGCTTCCAGCGCCGCCTTCGCGACGCCCATGACGTTGTAATTCGGAAAGACCTTCTCCGACCCGTAATACGTAAGCGTAAGCATCGCGCCTCCCTCCAACATGAGAGGAGCCGCAGCACGTGCGACGGCGATCAAGGAATAGACACTCACATCCTGGGCAATGCGAAAATCTTCCCGCGTCGTGAGGAGAAAGTCATTCTTAATCGCTTCAGCAGGCGCAAATGCGACGGAATGAACGAGGATATCGATCCTCGGGAACACCGCAGAGATTTGTTGGAACAGCGCATCGATCTGGCCGTCGCTTGATACGTCGCACTGGAACGTGCGCCCTGTCCCTGTCTGCCCCAGATCCGCAAGGAGTTCTTCGGCTTCCCGCTGCAGGCGCTCCGATTGATAAGAAAGCACCAGCGTTGCGCCGGCTTCAGCGAGTTTCTGTGCGGCGCTGTAGGCTATGCTGCGTTTGTTGGCAAGACCGAATACAACGGCCACTTTTCCTTTTAGATCGATCATTCTCGTCCCTCTCGTGGTGTAAGGGTAAGAATATCAGTCAGGCCCGCCGCAGAGCACGCCACCCCAGCAAAGTACGCACCGGGGCGAGCCTATTGATCTAGTTGACGGCGGAAGATTCAGCCGCCGGCATCAGGAGTTCGCCAATGGGCGCGCTGTCCGCGAGGTCATTGGCTGCACCCACGTCATTCGAGTTGGCGATGACCACGCGGCGGCAATTGCGCCCGTCGCTTTTAGCTCTGTAGAGTGCTTTGTCGGCCCGTGCGATCAGCGCGACGGCATCGTCCCCTGGTACCGCTTCCGTAAGTCCGATGCTGAGCGTCAGAGGTATGCTTCCGTTTGCCGTCGCAAGATTGCTGACTGCGTTGCATAGCCGCTCTGTCACGGCGACTGCGATATTACACGGGGTTTGCGGAAAGATCAGCAGGAACTCATCCCCACCGTAACGCCCCAGGTAATCCCTTTTGCGCAGGTGGGATGTGATGGCGTCGGCAACGTCTCGTAGCGCAGCGTCACCTGCGGCGTGCCCCTGAATGTCGTTAATCGATTTGAAATAGTCGAGATCGATCAGGGCAATCGATAACTTGCTCTTCCCATTTCTGATTCGTTTCAGTTCCGCCCCGAGTTTCAATTCAATTCCCCGGCGGTTGAAAGTACCAGATAGCGAATCCTTTTGCGATTCATCCCGGCTTGCAGCGATCAGCTCTCCACTGGAGAGCAGCAGGATAAAGAGACCCGTGACGAAGATCGACATCACGCTGACCAGCAGAGCCGTATTGCCAAGCGCACCACCTGCGAGATCGGTGAAGCAAGCTCCTCCACGAACTGCATACGCGAGCCCGGTATTGACCGCGATGGCTCCGAACAGCAGCATAAACGTCGCGAACAGCCGCATCGTCGTGGGACTGGGAGAGGTCGGGGACTTGCGGAAGAGTTCCAGTGCGATGAGTGCGCGTATGGCACCAATGGTGAGAGATACCGCGATAATGCGGGGGGCCATTCTGTCATGGACATGACTGAAGTAGTACAGGACCGCGATAGCAATCAACGAAAGCGCGATCGGCATCAGTGCAGTTCGGCGGACGCCGATAAAACGAAGAATGCCGTGGTAAAGGAAGACGAATGAGGTAAAGATGAAGCTAATCGCCAGGGCATCGGATAGAAACCACGGCATACGCGTATGAGTAACGGCCAGAATGATTCCGGCCACGAACATCAAAAAACTGACGCCGATGCTATTCAGCCCACGCAAATTTGGATAGCTGCGCCTCATGCCGAAGAAGACAATGGCAAAGGCAACGGCAAGCATGAAGTCGCACGCTATGAGAGTACCGCCATCCAACCACGAAAAAACGTGCATGCGTGCCCAGCCTTTATGTGTCCAATCTTAGAGAGAACGCGGCTGTGGCAATACAGTACTTAAGTTGTAGCGAAAAGGAAGACCGTCTAAAGTTGTCCTGGCTTGCGGTGGAACGGGCTAAGGCAGGGTCAGCCAGTCGAATTGCTCTTCGCTCAAAGGCACCACAGAAAGTCGGAATTGACGAAAAAGAATTGATCCTTGAAACACGGAAGCCTCTCGAATCTCCGCTAATGGCTTCTCCCGCCTCAGCCGCTTCACTGCCTTGATGCGAACGATCGGATTCTTCGGGTCTTCCGCGCTGACCGACACCACCTTCGCCACTCCTACAGCCGCTTTGCCCACGTTCGAGTGATAGATCACGAGCCGATCACCCTTCTTCATGTTGCGCAGCGTCAGCAGCGCCTGGTTATTGGCGATCCCATCCCAGGTTGTCTCACCGTCGCGCACAAGATCGTCGAAGGAGTATTTGTCGGGTTCAGTCTTGAGAAGATACGGCATCGATGGGAAGCCTCTGGTGGAGTAATGGTCTCAGGGAAATTCGGTTTTATCGGATCAGCCGCCCAGGTCGAGCAGCTCGACGCCTGGGATCGGCTGTCCCAGGAACTGGCTGCCGAGGCGCGCAAATTTCTCAGTCGAATCCGTTGCGTAGCAGGCAAACGTTACGCTAGCCTCCGACGCTGGCGCAGCCTCTGAATAGCGAGAAGCGACGGCCGCTGCCGTCGCTTGCGCCGAATCGATAACGACCGCATCCGATCCCAGTTCGATCAAAATATCACTGACCAGGGCCGAGATTAGCGGATAGTGCGTACAGCCCAGGATAACGACTCGTGGATTACATATGGCGAGAGCCTCGCGAAGATAGATTCGCAGCACATCCCGCGTGACTGCGTGCTCGATCCAGCCCTCCTCAATTAGCGGCACCAGCAGCGGGCATGCCTTCTCCGTCGGACGCAGGCCGCGCTCTGCACACAGCGTGCGATATGCATGCGACTCGACGGTGGCGGAAGTGGCAAGAATCAGCGTGTCTGCCTCGGGGTGCTGATCGTACGTCGCATGAACAACCGGCCCAATAACTCCAGTCACCGGAACGGTGACCGACGCAACGATCTCCGGAAGAGCTAGAGCCGTCGCAGTATTGCACGCAATCACCAGGTGATCTGCACCATGAGACTCCAGGAAGCGAGCACTTTCCACCGCGTATCGTGCGATCGTCGCTTGCGACTTCGAGCCGTAGGGCAGCCGCGCCGTATCGCCCAGGTAGATGTAGTGCGCACCAGGGATAAGCGGCAACAGCTTCCGCAGGACGGTCAGCCCACCAAAGCCTGAATCAAAAACACCGATCGTTGGACCACGCATCAACGTTTCTCCTCAGGCAGCGCGGTCGCTGTATTCGTCACCGCGTAGGTTTGCAACAGATCGGCGTGCCCGTTGAGCGTATCGCGCGTATGACCGGCGACCAGAAAACGTACCTGTTCAATCCGCGGAGAGTTCGCGTAGAGTGTCCCGATAATGGAGTTCATCGTCAACATCTCCACTTCCGCGCCGGACGCATGGTGATCCGCGAACGTATCGCGCAGGTTGATAATCGCGAGCTGTCCGCCCGGCACGTGCGGCTCGGACGAAGAGCTGTCCGCCGCGCGTTGCGGTACATCCAATTGTCCCGCACCGCTATGCAACGCAGCGGCTGGCCGCAGTGGCAGGTCGAGCAGGAAGACATCGTCGACGGCGGGGCCGGATTCGATCGGATGTGCAGAATTCTTGTACGAATACTCCGCGATAAGCCGCGTCAGCAGCGCCTTTGCCCGCGCCGTAGCCTCCGTAGGCAGCGCGATCTCGCGGTCGACCAGCGTGATCGAGCCATCGGCATCGTTCGCCATGGCCAACTGCACCGTTTCGCTCGGCGAACCGACAGGCGCCGCCAGCGGAGTCTCGTCACGGTGTCGCGTAAGCTTCTCCCGCGTCTGTTCGCATCCCCGAAGCAGCACCAGTCCCATCGCGAGGATGGCGCCCGCGAGGATCCAGAAAAGAATGCGCTGATAGCGAGGAATCATTGCTTACCCTTTTGCGGCGTCACTGCGTTCGCAGCACGCGCCCTTGCAGCACTTCGCCCCGCCGCTTCTGCAGTCGCAATGGCCTTGCTCTGGGCAGCGATCTGCGAATCCAGATCGGCCGGCTTGCTTGCATTACGGCCCTGATCCCGCCACCAAACCAAGGCCTGGACCACCGCCGTCACAACCTGCTGCTGATACGCTGCTTCGGTCACCGGAGTTATCCCCCCATTGGCGATCAGCGGAGCCAGCTCTATCGCAATTGCCGGACACATCAGATTATCCAGCGGTCGCAGCGGTGCCTGCGCGCTCAGTGTTGAAATATGATGCTTGCCTATCTCCGTTGCGGCCGCAGCAGCAAGGCCCCGGCTTTGCAAGACGAAGCCAGCCTGAGCCGTCTCCCACTGGACGGGTGAAAAACCCGAAGCGCCGCCGTCACCATCACCAGCAGTCGAAGTTTGTAGCGAAGAGGTGAAGATATGCACTCCGGATCCGTATGCCGTCGCATGAAGCACAACACAGGCCAACGCATGGCTACGGTTGGCCACCTCAGCCCGCGAGTCAGACGTCAGGATATCCGCGACATCTGACTCGCGCGTGCTGGCTACAGTGAACCCGGAAGCGGCGAGCGCGGAACGCAGACGACTTGCCAGCGCAAGAGTAACGTCCTTTTCCAGCACCTTATCGCCCAGCACTGCGCCGGTATCGCTACCGCCGTGAGCCGGGTCCAGCACAACCAGCTTTGAGGCAGCCATGGACGGTGTCGAAGCTGGCATGGGAATCTGTTGCTGCGCCTGCACCGACGACACTGCTGCCACCATGCCCCCCAGCGCAAAGAGCAGGAGAGTACGGACGATTGCTGCGGACGATTTTGGCAGAAGGTTCAACACATTCTGTTAGAGCGTACAGCAGCTTTCTTAGTCCAGCGCATAGATTGCCAGGCCACTCAGCAGCTTGGGGTAGAAGTCCGTCGATTTCTGTGGCATCACATCACCGGAGAGCGAGACATCGCGCAGCTGATCGAGTGTAATCGGCTTGATCAGGAAAGCGACATCGGCCTTGCCCGAGTGCACTTCCTCAATCGCCTCCGCGGCCTCCCGAATAAAATGCACATTGCCAAGCTGCGTGATCCGTTCCTGCGTAAGCCCCAGAATCCGGTCGAGCAGAATGGAGTGCAGTTGCACCACCTCAAGCTGCGCCTGCCGTGCGGGAATATCTGGCAGCGCGGCCTTCACCACCTCCGGCTTCGCCTTCAGCAGGTAGTTGCCATCGCGTGTAACAACCAAAAAAGTTGTCCCGTCAGACTTCGCCAGCGCATCCATATCCGGTGTCGCCAGCTTCGTCACAGCGAAAAATTCCTCAGCCTTGGCAAGAAAGTCCTCAGACTTAAAGCTATCCAGGCCAAAGACCACACGGTGCGTAGGCAGAATCGTAATGCCTGGTGCATCCATGTTGACGAACGTCATCATCATCGCCGCCTCGGGGAAGGGAGGCGCAGGCAGATGGCCTGGGCTCAACTTCTCATCTTCATCGGCTGGCTGGCCCAGCGGAAGCTTCAATTGTGCGGAGCGCTCCTTCGCGTACGCCACAGAAGTTTCATAGCGATGGTGCCCGTCCGCGATAATCAGTTTTTTATCCGCCATCGCAGTGACAATCAGGTTGATTAACGCCGGATCTGTCAGCTTCCATACACGATGCACAACGCCATACTCATCCGTGATGGAGAGATCCGCCGGCCGCGTATCCTTGCCATCTTTCCCCGCACCAAAGATCAGCTTCTCCGCCGTGAACGCGGGGTCTGAATAAAGCATGTAAATCTGTTCGCAGTAAGCACGCGTTGCCTTGAACAGCGCCAGTCGATCCGACTTGTGCTTCGGAAACGTCTGTTCATGCCGATGCACCACCTTATCCGCGTAGTCGTAGAGATGGCCCAGGGCGATAAATCCACGCCTCTCGCGCACCTCCGCAGACCTGCCGCCGGCATCACTGTGCGGAACGGTATACGTCTGGGAGTAGCCATACAACGCCGGCTCCGCCTCCTCCGCCAGAATCCCTTCCGCCCGCCACTCATGCAGCGCCTCTGCGGCACGTGTGTAAACATTGTGTGCCTGCTCGCCTGCCTGTAGAAAATCCTGTGGCTCGGTATCCTCCGGCTCGCGCTTGCCCAGGATAATGCGAATCAGGTTGTACGGGCTGCGCTCGTAATAGCTCTGCTGCATCTCGGGCGAGATCTTGTCATAAGGCTGGGTTACGACGTCCTCCATGCGGACGCGGGAAGTGTCATAGCGAAGTGCGCGAAAAGGATAGATGCGTGCCATCGGAACTCGTTTCTCCAGATATATTCTGCCTTGATTGTACCGTCGCTGCACTTGCCCATGCATTTGGATATACTCAAGCAGCCACGAAACATGCACTATGGGCGTAGTGCTTATGCTGGCGTTGCTATGCCTGCGGACCAGCAATCTTGCCAACGCGGGGTGCAGTTGAATTGAACGCCATACGCATCCGCATCGGTCGCCTGCTGGAGTGCGCCAGCAATTTTTGCGAGAGACATTCCAGCCTCGTCCTTTTGCTGCTCGTGATGCTTTACATCGCAGCCGCTCTCCAGGCCTCCCGCTCGGCCCGTCTCTGGCACGACGAACTATTTACCTACTACATCGCCCAGTCGCCTACGCTTCGCGACATGTGGGCCAATCTGCGCCAGCACGATCTGAACCCCCCGCTGATGTACCTGCTCACGCGCTGGAGCTTCCGCCTTTTCGGCGTCAGCACCCTGACCACGCGTATTCCGGAGATACTTGGCTTCATGCTCTGGATCGTCTGCACGTTTCGATTCGTGCAGCGTCGAATGGGGACAAACTTTGCAGCTTTTGCCGTGCTCGCCCTGCTCGAAAGCGACACATTCCAGTTCTCCGTCGACGCCCGTCCGTATGCGCTGCTGCTGGGTTTCCTGGGTCTCGCCATGCTGGGTTATCAAAAAATCACCATTGACCCCCCATCCGATAACACCTCCAGATCAACCCGGCTTTCAGGCCTTACCTGCCTCTTCGTTGGGGTCTTCGGCATGATGCTCAGCCACATGTTCGGATTGTTCGGCCTCGGCGCTCTCGCAGCGGCGGAGATCTGGCGGACGCGGCTTCGCCGAAGCGTCGACTGGCCCGTAATCCTTATCATTCTCCTGCCGCTCGCCCTCTTTGCGGCCTACGTGCCCATGTTCCGAAATCACAGCAAGGGAATATTTCCCGCCGAATTCCAACCCAATGGCGAGACAATCTTCAGCTTTTACATCGCCTCAATCAGTCGGCCGCTCGTAGCGCTTTGTCTCACCGCGCTGTCCGTCCTGGTCCTACTGGGTCCAAGGCACCTGCGCAGCGGACCACCGACGCAGGGATGCAAATGGTTTTTTACTCGTCCAGAGTGGGTGCTCCTCATTGCAACCATGTCAACCCCGCTCATTCTCATGGGCTACCTCATGGGAACTCAAGGAGCATTCTTCCCGCGCTATGGAGCCATCGCCACCATCGGCTTCGTGATCCTGGCGACCGCGCTTCTAGCTCGTTGGACGATGAATCAAGGCTCACTCGATGGCCGCGCGGCGCTGCTTGGCGGAACAATTCTCTTCCTCATGTCGGGGTTCTGGTTCCCCACACCGCAGCACGTCGCGCTTACAGAGGTAGTCTCGAACCTGAGACACTCCGAACCATCCGTCAGACAGTGCCAGGCCTGTAGCAAGACAGAAGCGCTGGACCCGACTCTTCCACTGGTCGACGCCAGCGGCCTCACCTTCATCGAGATGAATCATCAGGAGACGCCCTCGACCCTGGCTCGCGTCTATTATTTGACCGACCCCCAAGCCAGCTTTGAGTTCGCGCATGCCAATATCTTCGAGCAGATGCCCGCCCTGGTCGAAAGCTTTCACCTCCACGGCCATGCTGTGCCCTACAGCGCCTTTCTACGCGAACATCAGCACTTCTTCGTGCTCGGCCGCTACAACTATCCCGAAGACTGGCTGCTCCGCAAACTGACGAAGAACGCTGAAGTTCGGATCATTGACACCACCGCAGACGACTATCGGGACACCGACCTGTACGAAGTCACCATCAAAGATCGCTAAGGGGCCAATCTGACGTAGCCATCGTAGCCACCCACACTGCGCAGGGGCTTGTAGTATTGCCAGATCGCCCGAAACGCCGGGTCAACCAGGAAGAAGCCAAGCAGATCATCGTTGCGGTCTTCCATCTCCTGGCAGTGCACCTCGGGCGATTGGCAGCGCGCCACCAGAATCAACTGCGGCTTCCAACGCTCAAGGTCTTCGACCATCCAACGCCGCTGCTGCAGGGCCAGTTGCGCCACAACCTCAGCATTCATGCGCCGCGGCGGCGTAATGGTTCCGCCGGGTTCCTGAAATCGCAGAATCGCAGGCAAAGTCCAAAGATTGTCCATTCGCTGCGCCCAGGTCAGCCGATAGCGAAACACTGGCTCGATTGCATCATCCACAGAAGTAGTCAGCGTCGCCACAGCCGTGCCAGGCGCAAGGCCCACAAAAAATGACGGGTCCGGTGTAGTGATGGCATAAGCCCGCTCTTCCGTCAGCGGATAACCGGAAAAATGCAGGGTTAAACCCACAGCCAGAAAGCACAATCCAGCTGTCGCACCGGGAAGCCACCTCGGAATGACAAAAGTCTTCGGATCCGCAAGCACAAGCAACTCAAGCGAAAGCGCCGCACCAAGCAGCGTAATCCCTGGAAGTTGCTGATAGTACCACCCGGTCCCTTGCTGGTAATACGCCACAACACCCGCCAGCCCTGCAACCATCAGCATCAGAAGGACCGGCCGAATCACCCCCGCCAGCTCACCACGCGCACGCCACGCCAGCGGCGCCAGCAAAGCCACAATCAGCAACAGCACATGAAGCTGAACCGACTCCGCCACAAGCTGGCAAAACGTCAGGTGTCCAATAGCCCAATAAGTATGCAGCGTGGTCGGCAAGGCCGAGGAAAAGTAAAGCGGCGCAAACCTTCGAATCGCCCACACAAAGAGCGCACCCAGGGCGGGCAGCAATAGCATTTCGAAACGAAATCGAAATCGACTGCCAGGGTATTCTCCGTCCCCGCTCTTTTGGTTTGTTTCCTCTGCAGTTCGTTTTCGAACGAGAAAGAAAGCAGCCAGCTCGATCCCAAGGGGCATCAGGGCCAATTGCGGCTTCACGCACACTCCCACCGCCGCCAGCACTGCGGTCATAGTCCGCATCCGAACCGGCGCGATTGGCCCAGCGGCTACCAGGATGTAAGGCAAACACAGAAGCGCCCCCATCAGATCCCGTTGCCCAAAATCCCGCGCCGGTACAACCGAAAAAAGCGTGACAAACACGAACGCAAAGTACCACCTCAGCGCCGCCCCACCCCTTCCCAGCAGCCCCCGCAACACCGTCCGACATAGAACTGCAACGGCTGCTTCCAGCAGAGCCATCATCAGCTTCGCACTCCATGGCACTGAGACATGCAACCATTCCGCCAGCGCAACGGGGATTGCCGAAAGCCAGACGATAGCCGGTGTATTTGAGTCGAATGCTTCGGGACCGTACAGCACACCGCCGTGCAGCCACCGCTGAGCCATCAGCAGGAACCACAGCTGATCGTGCCCAGCCGCCGGCAGAATAGCCAGCACAATTGCCATCCCCACCGCGCCAAATGCGAGAATTTGTAAGGTGGAAACGAGTTTAGAGGTAGAGTTTATCGTCGGCCTTCGTCTAATCTGAGTCTCGCCCCACGGCTGAATTTCCGCGCAGCTTTCATATTGCAGTGGAGTTGCATCGTAGTCAGTGAGCCTGGAACAGTAACTGTCGGAACTCAGGATCATTATGCCGCAAAAGGGATGCGCACAACGCGGACTAGTCACATCGCTTGGCACGTGGCTCGCCTTCGCGCTGGCGATATCAATCGTTATATCGCGTGCAACTGCTCAGGAAAATCCATTGGGCACTGTCCAGACTGCCCCGCCGTCGCCCCGCTCGAACTCTGCGGAGGGCACAAAACCCGCAGCAGACGCCGTACCCCCTGGGCCATCGCAAAAGACAGTCTCACGCCAGCCTCACCTCCACGTTGAAGTCAATTTGGTCCAGGTGCCCTTGACGGTCACTGACCCGATGAATCGTCTTGTCACCGGCCTCGAGCGACAGAATTTCTTCGTCTACGACAACAGTGTCGGCCAGACCATCAAATACTTCTCCAGCGAAGACGCCCCACTCACCATCGGCATCGTCTTCGACCTCAGCGGAAGCATGTCGTCGAAATTCATCCGAGCCCGCAAGGCTCTGCAGGAATTCCTGCGCACATCAAATCCTCAGGATGAATTCTTCGTCGTGGGTTTCAACGATCGCCCCGCCATCATCGTCGACTACACTTCAGACCCCGACGACGTCGAAGCCCGCATGGTTATGCTCAAGCCTGAGAATCGCACCGCCTTGATCGACGCCGTCTACCTCGGCATCGACCACCTGCGCCAGGCAAAATACGATCGCAAGGCGCTGCTCATCATCTCCGACGGCGGCGACAATCGCAGCCGTTATACCCAGGGCGAGCTTCGTCGCGTCGTCCGCGAAAGTGACGTGCAAATTTATTCCATCGGCATCTTCGACGCCTCAGCCGCCACCGCCGAAGAGGAGATGGGCCCCCAGCTCCTCACTGAGATCTGCGAGATGACCGGCGGTCGCCTCTTCAACGTAGGCAGCGACATCAGCGACCTCCAGGACATCGCCAGTCGCATCTCCTCCGAGCTGCGCAACGAGTACGTCATAGGCTACACGCCGTCCAACGTGAAGCACGACGGCAACTGGCGTAAATTGAAGGTAGTGCTTCAACAGCCGCCAGACCTGCCAAGGCTGACGGTACACTTTCGCCAGGGGTACTATGCACCTTCGGAGTAAAGACAACAAACGGCTTCAAGGTGTTGAGCTATGCTTCAGCCTCGCCGCGTTCATATTCGCTCTCTGCTCGCCCATTAGGGCCCAGCAGGCCCCGGCTCCCCAGGCTACCTCTTCCACCCCCGCTGCAGCCAGCCAGCCAGCACTCGATGTAGATCGCGATCCCGTACCTTCGCCGGACGCCGACCCTCCGCCGCAGCCCATGGGGAGCACCCAGCAGGCCGCTCCCCTCGCCAAGGTCTCTCGCGGCTCCGGCGGCCAGTTCACCCTGCGTGAAGATGCCTACGAAGTCCGCCTCAACGTGTCCGTCTTCGACCCCGCAGGACACAGCGTCCAGACGCTCGGCAAAGATGCCTTCCACGTCTATGAGGACGGTGTCGCCCAGACGATGGCAGGCTTCCGCCACGAAGATCTTCCCGTCTCGCTTGGCATCCTCATCGACAGCTCTGGCTCTATGTACGACAAGCGACAAGCCGTCGACGAAGCTTCTCTCGATCTCGTAAAACTATCCAATCCCGAAGACGAAGCCTTCGTCGTCGACTTCTCCTGGGAGGCGTACATCGACCAGGACTTCACCAGCAACATCGACAAGCTGCAGCAAGGCCTCTCCTACATCAAATCCAGCGGCGGCACAGCCATCTACGATGCGCTCGTCGAATCCGCGGACTATCTATCGAAGAACGCCAAACATCCCAAGCAGGTCCTGCTCGTCATCACCGACGGCGAAGACAATGCCTCAAGTGCCACGCTGGACCAGGCCATACGCCGCATCCAGGACTTCGACGGCCCCGTCATCTATTGCGTAGGTCTATTATTCGGCGACGACTCCACCAAGAGCGAGACTCGCCACGCACGTCGCGTCCTTGAGACTCTCTCCGAGGAGACGGGAGGCCAGGCCTACTTCCCCAAGTCTGTCAAAGAGGTGGATGCGATCGCGCGGGAAGTGGCGAATGACATCCGCACGCAATACACCATCGCCTACCACTCCACCAAGTCGCCCACGCTCGGCGGATACCGCACCGTCCACGTTGAAGCCAGGGAAAAAGGCTACCCCAAGCTATCTGTTCGCACGCGCACCGGATACTACCCCAGGGTAGGCGCTTCCGCATCAACTTCTTCGTCGCCATCTAATCCATAGTCACGTGACCGATTTGCAACTCGATGGCCCCGCGAGGGGTCATCGCCTTTGCGCATTTAAGAGCGCCGTGGACAATTATGGGCAAAATTCAGCAAAAAAATGCATAGGTCGATGATTGAAAAACGAAATTGCTTGATTTGCGGCACGTTACTTTTGGCACGTCGATTGCATTAGGAGTAACTGTTCGGATGGGCCAGTCCAACATTTGTAGCCACTATATTCCCCAAACCCACGAAGAGGTATCTATGAAAATTTCGAAACTCGCCCTGTTGTCCTTAGCTGGCCTGTTGGCCCCGCTCGCAGCACACGCAGCCATCTGCCCAGTTACTGCTTCAACGAACAGCGATTGCGGTTACATCATCACCATCGGAGCTGGCGGAGCCATCACTGGCAGTTCGGTCGCCGGTGCGAATCCATATGACGGCTCGGATGACGCCCTCGTGGGCGTGATCAACAACTCGGGTGCCGCATATAACGGTTCGTTTACGCTGAGCGGTTCGAGCTCCGATGGCGGTATCTTCGAGTTTGATGGCGACGGAATCTGCAATGGATCCTATATCTCGTGCGCTCACGTTGGTTCCACCAAATATGAAGGCGGAGATGGGCTGACGTCCTTCTCGAACATCTCAAGCGTTTCCGCCACGGATGACACCGGCAATGTAAATATTGCAGGCCTTGCTCTGGGCGGCACCACATACTTCTCTCTGGAAGGCTCTCCGAACGGCATTGGCTCGATCGTTGTTGCTGGTGGAACGGCCCCGGAACCAAGCAGCTTGATCCTGCTCGGCACCGGCGCTCTCGGCGCTCTCGGTGCAATGCGTCGCAGACTGATGGCGTAATCGCACTTCAACTCTAACTACAGACAAGGCCCTCGCATCGGCGAGGGCCTTGCCATGTCTGACATCCTGCCCATTTCATTCCTATGGACCCAGTCAATCCACGCTCATTCCTGGGATCTAAAAAGAAAGCGCATGCAATTCTGCCCAGCGCGTGGGATCCACCGGAACGCCGAGCCGCATATTCTCCTCGCGAAGCTTGAGCGTCTGCTCGCCTGGATATCGCACCGGCCGTCCTTCATCAACTGGCACCGCCTCACGCAAGGACTCAATCACTCCCTCGGCAATCCGATCCAACTCGCCGGTCTCAGCGAACCGCGCTGGATCGACCGCAAGAAAGACCTGGCTGACCCCCGACTCCCGCGCCGCCTCCTTCGGAATCTCGTGGGTGGCTTTGCCGCCCGAGAGCATTGCCGCCAGCATATCCAGCACGAGCGAGAGGCCGGAACCCTTCCAATAGCCGATTGCCAGCGCCCGTTGGGACGCTTCAATCGCAGCAGCATCGCTCGTTAGCCTGCCGGCGGAGTCGTACCCTCCCGGCACAGGAAGCTGCTCGCCCTTCGCGCTATATGCCGCCAGTGCGCCATAAGAAAACTGCGACATAGCCATGTCCAGCACCACATGCGCTCCGCTGCTTCGGGGTATTGCGATCACCAGCGGATTGTTGCCCAGCGCAGCCGACGAAGCCCCCCAGGGCGGAAGATTAGCCATCGTATTTGTCCAGCAGATCGCTGCCACCCCAGCCTCGGCAGCCAGCCAGCCGTAGCTGCCGCCACGCATCCAGTGGTTCGTGTTGGCGAGCGCCACTCCACCCAGCCCATGGTCCCGCGCAAGCTCCACCGCACGCTGCATAGCGGTGTACGCATTTAGATTTCCCGGTCCGAGATTTCCATCCCAGCGTTCCAGCGCGCCTGCACTGGCAAGACAGCGCGGTGTGGCATCCACCAGGATCGATCCATTTCGAATCTGTTCAGCGAAGCGCGGAAAACGATTGAGCCCGTGCGTGTAAACCCCGTCGCATGTAGTCTCGGCAAATAGCCTGGCGCACAAAGCGCCGCGGTCACCGCCCAACCCCAGGTGTCGCAATCCGCGCTCCAACGCGGCGCAGAGATCGCTATATGGAACGCGCAACATACAGCTCCTCCTGGAACCCACTCAGATCCAAACGCCCCGGCAATCTCACCGCCCGGCGGCGGACGGTGTTTTCGTCTCTCCGGCCGACGGCCGCAGCTCAGGAAGCTTCCATATCATTACCGGATTGCGCTTCGCATAACCCGATGGTTCAAGCGTCCATCCTATCGAAGGATACTCGGCCGTATACACAGCATAGGAGCCAGGCATCGGCGACCACGAAGAGATGTAGTATTGCGCACCCTCGGAGCGCGCCCACTGCACAATCGAGTCTGGCGATTCCACGCCGTAGGGAATCGCTTCAGGTCGTGTAATGCCGCCCGTATCAATGATCGGATGCTCTGACATGAACGCGAGCTGACCGATGCTATACGCAGCTACAGGAGCGTTGGACGGTAGATTGTTCCGTACGTAAAGGGCAAGCGCGTCGCCAAGACGACGGCCCTCTGCCTTGTTAGCAATAAGCGGCCGGGTGGCAATCATACTCACTGCAATACCCGCAATATAACCGGCCGCGCACAATGTCCATCCCATACGGCGCGACATTCGGAGAAACAGATAGATCACGACGATCGTAAGGCCAGGAGCGGATACAAGAATGTATCGTGTCTGTACATAGGTATGGTCGAAAACGTAAAAGACACTGGCGATAGTCGCCCAGACAACAAAGATCCAGCCCGCCAGCGGAAGTATTGACCGCTCGGTATCGTCGCGCAGGTCTGCCTGCGAACCAATCGCGAGCGCATCGCCGAAGGACCTCCGTACGCTCGAAAATCGCATCACCAGCAACGCCAATCCCCCCAGCAAGCCACACAGGATGATCGGGAACCCCACGCCATAGATCGACACCAGCCGGACGATGACAGAATCTCCTGGCAGCGCTCGCTTGGCGGCGTTCGTATTCGGCATCACATGCCCAAAGGCGTGCAGCGAATAAAGCGACCACAGCGTCAATGGACCAGCAAGCAAAATCAATCCCACAAGCCAAGCAGCGTATCGCCAGACTGCATTGGGGGTGCGGAGCCGACGGCCCTGCATTAGGAGCACCATCGCCAGCAATCCCGTCAGGAAGATCATCTCCGGACGAAGCAGCGGAGCCACCCCCGCCATCAGGCAGCCTGCAAGAAACGACGCTGCTCCACCCCGCTTCCGCGTCGCCGCCAGCACTGCAAAGCACGCCAGTCCAGCCGCCGCGATAGGCTCCATACCCGAGAATATCCAGTAGCAGGTGTAGGGATTTACCGCGATCAACAACACCATCACCGCAGGAAAAATCCTTGCATCGGAGACCAGGGGTCCACTCAACCTGCGCGCAAACGAATACATTCCTGCAAAGCCGAAAAGCGCCCCCAGTACCGTCAACACTTTCCCGTCGACCAGCCAGTCGCGAACGAAAACGTGAACCCCTGCCAGCAGGAGCACCCACAGTGGCGACGTATCTCCCGCCACAACGCGGCCGTTGAACGCAAATCCCTTGCCCGCGGCAACGCTGCGCGCAAACTCGAGATGGATATACGCGTCATCTTCCCAGTAATGCCATGCATGCACGAACCAGTAGACGCACCACACTGCGCAGATCATCAACAGCAAAATACTCGTCAAATTCAGAGGAGAGGATCGTTCTTGCTTCGGTAGATCTTCGGTCGTCGGCAGCATAGGAAGGTTGGCTCGATTATAGAAGGGATGCGGCAAGCCGGGCCTCCGTCTATTCTTATGGAATATGGCTCCGTTTATCGACCTGCATCAAGTCAACGTTGCACGCGGCGAAAAAGTCGTACTGCACGACATCTACCTGCAAATCGCTGCGGGTGAGCATATTGCGATCCTGGGCCCCAACGGCTGCGGCAAATCCACCCTCATCAAGACCATGACCTGCGAGTGCTACCCCCTTGCGCTCGAAGGCACTCGCGTCAGCATTTTCGGTCGCGAACGCTGGGATCTCACCGAACTGAAAAAACGCCTCGGCGTAGTCTCCGCCGAACTCCCCGGCAAAGCCACACTCAAGACCACGGGGCGAGATGCCATCCTCACCGGCTTCTTTTCCAGCTCAACCCTGTGGCCGAACCTCACCGTAACACCAGAGATGCGCACGCGCGCAGAATACATTCTCGAACTGGTAGGAGCCACAGAGTTTGCCGATAACCTCGTCGGAGAGATGTCCGCCGGACAGCAGCGCCGCGTCATGATCGGTCGCGCACTCATCGGCTCGGGAGATGAGACGCGCTCCACTGAGCGCACAACAACGCCCGCCCAGATGCTCCTGCTCGACGAACCTTCCAACGCGCTCGATCTCGCAGCACAGCAGGATCTCCGGGCAATGTTGCGTAAACTCGCCCAGCAGGGAACTGGCATTCTCCTCATCACGCATCACATCGCCGACATTCTTCCCGAGATCAATCGCGTAATCCTCATGCGCGCGGGCCGCATCCTGGCCGACGGCCCAAAGCAAACCCTACTCACCGCTTCCGTCCTCAGCGAACTCTTCGGAGCGTCTGTGCAGGTCACCGAAGGCGACGGCTTCTTCCACGCCTGGTAGTGCATCCCTCGCGTCCATCCATCGACACCGACTCATCGCGGAATGTTGATGGGCGGAGCCATCTCAGGCGCAGCGTCCTTCGCAGGTGGATGTGCCTTGAACCATTCCGCCTGACTGCCTTCCAACTCCAGCGCCGACTCCCGCACATCGCGAATCGACTCCAGCGCTAACCTCCGCGCAACGTTGTAGCCCTCATCATCCGGCGGCGATTTGAGTGTGGAAGCCCACCGTTCCGTCGCGTTAATTACCTTCGGAAGCGCGCGTCGCAGATCGCGATGTCGTGTGCCATAGTCATCCAGGTTATCGCCCAACTCATCCGCGATGGCGGCGATCTCCTCCATCAGGTCATGCGTGTCCTGTTCGCGCCCCGGCCGTCGCTGCTTCGCGTACAGACCGCGAACCTCATCCGAACGAAGATCCAGAAACTTTACGAATGCGAGCACGCACTCTGCGGGGTTAGTCCGCAACTCGCGAATCTGCTCAATCTCCGTCTGGCTCAGCGTCGAATCTCGCCCCTGCGCAACAAGAGGCATGCCAAGCGCCATCACGGCAATCAAGCCGACAAAAGATCGCAATGATTTCATAGCGCAATCATAATCAGCCAAACACTAATGAGTGAACACCTGTGCCAGCAACTCTACATTCACCTGGTCGAGCTGCTTCAACGTCTCCACCACCGCAGCCCGGTCATCTTCCGACACCAGGTGCAGAACGGACGTCAGGCGGTAGGTCGTGTTGTGAATCAACTCTTGCGCCACTTTCAGCCGTTTCGCATCATGCGCCAGATTTCGATGGATCAGCCCGACATAGTGATTGATCCGTTCGAGCGTAGCTTTCGCTTGCACACTGTCTCCGTCCGCAAGTTCCCGCGCTGCCTGCTCGGTCCAGCTATGAATCAGCTCCGTGTACAGATAAACCTGTTCACGTGGATTGGCTCGGATAGCCCGTTGTTCCAGCCGCGCAATCTCATCCGCATTAGCAGCCTGATCGCTACCCCCCGCGTATGCGAAAACAGGGAAGGCGGCAATCGAACCCATCGCAGCGACCCGCAGAAACATGCCCACGCGGTTGCGTAGCCTGCGATTCGGAGAAGGTAAAAGTCTCATCGGCCACCCCCAGGTGACGCGTGCTTATTTCTGGTGCCGCAACAGCGATCCGGTGTCGTACCGAAAATCGTCACTTCGGCTGCGTGTCCTTCGCCGCGGCAGAAACGGTTCGTAAAGCCTGGCACCCCTGCATACTCTGCCGCGATCGTCGTTCGCCGTCGCGTCCGTAAAAGCGCGGAAGCAGACGGTGGCAGAACTGTAGCACGCGGCGCACACGTCTGCAAGGTAGTCGTGGGATTTTGATTGTATTCGCAGTCCGCAGGCGTCAGGCTGTCGCAGCACAGCCCGTTGCGATTCAGCGCAAGCCAGTGTATCTAGCCTTCAGCAGCCGATAGCCTTACATCTCCGACACTGGCACTAAGCCAAGTACAGGCGCAAGATACCGTCCTGTATGCGACCCAGCCGCCCCGGCAATCTCCTCTGGAGTTCCCACGGCAACAACCTCGCCACCCCCCGAACCGCCCTCCGGGCCCATATCGATGACCCAATCCGCAGACTTAATCACGTCCAGGTTATGCTCGATCACCAGCAGCGAACCGCCGCCCTCAATCAGTTTGCGAAACGCCGCCAGCAGCTTCTGTACATCGTCAAAGTGCAATCCCGTAGTCGGCTCGTCCAGGATATAAAGCGTCCGAGAGCGCGTCCGAGCAGCAATCTGCGCCGCAGAGCTGCCTCCCGACTCGCCGCTCCGTCCCGCGCCTCCACTCGACCGCGCCTGCGCCAGGTGGGAAGCCAGTTTCACGCGCTGCGCCTCCCCGCCCGAAAGCGTAGTCGCAGACTGCCCCAGGCGCACATACCCCAGTCCAACTTCATCCAGCACATACAACTTGTCTACAATCTTCGGCAGACCCGCGAAGTACGTCAAAGCTTCTTTCACTGTCATGCTCAGAACATCGTAGATGTTCCGGCCCTTGTACTTGATCTCCAAAATCGTATTTTTGTAACGTGTCCCGTTACATTCCTCGCAGGGCAGTTCAATATCTGCGAGAAACTGCATCTCCACCGTCACTGTTCCGTCGCCCTCGCACACATCGCATCGTCCACCCGGCACGTTGAAGGAAAAGGCTCCCGCCGCGTAACCTTTCCGCTTGGCATCCGGCTGCGCCGCAAAGAGCGCGCGGATCTCATCGAATGCTTTGATGTAAGTCACCGGGTTGGATCGCGGCGTACGTCCAATCGGTGATTGATCTACCAGCACTACATCATTCAGGTGCTGCGTCCCCGAGAGCGCACGATACAGATGCGTCGGTTCAGCCTGCGCCGCACCCTCCTCCCGATTCAGCGCCTGCATCAAAGCCCGATACAAAACCTGGTGAATCAGCGTCGATTTTCCTGACCCACTCACACCCGTCACGCAACAAAGCAGGTTCAGCGGAATCTCGATATCCACGCCACGCAAATTGTGAATGCGGGCACCCGTCAGCCGCAGCTGCTCCCGTCCTGGCTCCCGTCGATGCTTCGGAACAGGAATCGTAGCCCGCCCCGAGAGATACCTGCCCGTAATCGACAGAGGATTCTTCGTCACCTCATCCACGCTGCCTGCCGCAAGCAGCTGCCCTCCCAGCTCGCCGGCGCCCGGCCCAAGGTCCAGCAGATAGTCCGCAGCCCGAATCACATCCGGATCATGCTCCACCACCAGGATCGTATTCCCCAGGTCGCGCAGGTCATGCATAATGCGAATCAACTTCGCAGTATCGCGGGTATGCAACCCGATGCTCGGCTCATCCAGCACATACAACGCACCAACCAGCCGCGACCCCAGCGAGGTAGCCAGCTGAATCCTCTGCGACTCACCGCCAGACAGAGTAGACGAAAGCCGATCCAGCGTCAGATAATCCAACCCCACCTGGTGTAGAAAATGGATCCGCTGCCGCACCTCTTCCAGAATCTTTCCCGCAATCTCAACCTGCAACGGAGTTAGCTGTAGATTGTCAAAAAATTCCTGCGCAGCCGAAATCGTAAGCGCGCTAACCTCGCAGATATTCTGCGCCGGTCCTTCCGCAGACCGGATCAGCACCGCCCGAGCCTCCGCCCGCAGCCTCTGCCCGCGGCAATCCGGACAAAGCGCATACCCCCGATACTTCGAAAGAAACACCCGCACATGCAGCTTGTACTTCTTGCGATCCAGCGCCGCAAAAAATCCCCGAACCCCCGGATATGCCCCACGCCCCTCCCACAGCAGTTCCTGCTGCGCCGAATCCAGGTCGTAGTAAGGCACGTCCGTAGCGATCGCAGCCGTCTTCGCAAAGCGAATCATCTCGCCATGGAACGGCCGATACTTCGTCGTAGTCCACGGCGCGATTGCCCCCTGCCCCAGCGTCTTCGACCGGTCTGGCACAATCAGGTTCGGATCGAAATCAATCGTGTTCCCAAATCCCTGGCAACGCGGGCACGCGCCATAGGGATTGTTGAACGAGAATAGCCGCGGCTCCGGCTCGCGATACGCACGATGACATGTAGAGCACTCGAACGCCGCGGAAAACCGCATCTTCTGAGCCGCCTCATCTTCGCGAGGCACAGTATGAAACAGGATCTCGCCCGACTCTCGATACCCCGTCTCAATCGCATCCACAATCCGCGCACGCACATCGGGGCCCATCGAAAGCCGATCCACCAACACAAAGATCGGTCGCGAAAAGTCCAGTTCAAGCAACGATTCAGGAGTAGAGAACTCGACGATCTTACCGCCACTCGCCCCATCCTCCGCCTCCTGATACAAGCGGTTATACCCACGCCGCCTCAGCTCTGTCAGCCGCTCCTTCAACGTCTCCGTCAGAGACGAAAAATCAATGGCAGCAACCTCTACCTTGCCTGCCTTCTTCTTCGGAACCTTCTTCGGCTTAGGCGCAGGCTCTTCGGCAACAACCTCCACCGTAGAAGGCCGCAGCGGCTCGAACTTTATCTCCGTCCGCACAATCGGGAACAACGCATAAGCACGCGTTAACTCCGGCAGCCCCAGCAGCGTTCCAACGATCTCATCCACCGTGTCATGCCGCACCACCCCACCGCAATGCAGACACGTCACCGTCCCGCAACGCGCATAAAGCAGCCGCAGGTAGTCGTAGATCTCCGTAGCCGTAGCCACCGTAGAGCGCGGATTCCGCGTCTGATTCTTCTGCTTGATCGCAATCGCCGGAGCCAGCCCGTCCATGTGATCCACATCGGGCTTCTCGATGCGCTCCAGAAACTGCCGCGCATACGCTGAGAGCGATTCGACATACCGCCGTTGCCCCTCCGCATACACCGTATCGAAAGCCAGCGAAGACTTACCCGACCCCGACACACCCGAGACCACGGTCAGCGCGTTATGCGGAATGTCCACATCAATCGACTTGAGATTATGTGTCCGCGCCCCACGAATGACGATCGAATCGTTCGCAGTTCTACCCCAGCGCCCCAAATCATCAACCGCGCTCACTTCCGAAATTTCATCAATCAAGGCCACTCTTCATTGTCGAATAAATGACCCCGAATTGCGAATCGTAAGCGGCGCGCTTCACAAACTTTTCGGCTCCGGCCTGAATATCTCCAGCAAGAGCAAACAAGCTCCCACAACAATGCACGAATCCGCCACATTGAAGTCCGGCCAGTTGTAGTGATAGATTTTCACTGCCAGAAAATCGACCACATGATGAAAGCGGATCCGATCATAAAGATTCCCAATAGCCCCACCCAGAATCAGCGCAAGCGCTACCGAAGCATATGAAAACGTACGTCCCGCCCGCCACAGCAGCACAAAAACAAACACCGCCGCCACCACCGAAAACCCGATCAAGCCCAGCCGCACAGTATTCGCCGGCAAGTTCTCCATCAGCGAGAAAGCCGCACCCGTATTCAGCACATGCGACAGCCGAAACACGCCCGGAATAATAGGGATGTCATACCCCGGACGTATCCGATGAATGATCCAGTTTTTCGTCAGCCGATCCGCAACGATCACCAGGACAGAGATCATCAGCAGTGCAAAATGCCTGTCCGGCGACCTGCGAGTAGTAGTCAACGTGTTGTCAGTTACATCTTCCGTAGCCATAGTGGTCAACATTCGCTCTTCAACTTCCATCGTTCGTAGATTAGCTGGCCCCGCCTAAACCATACGGCGCAAAAGCAATCGCATCCAAAGCCTCCGCGCACCGTAGACACACACTCGGATACTTGGACTCTTCTCCCACGTCGCTGGTATATCGCCAACAACGATCGCACTTCGCGCCACTGGCGACGTGAATATTCACCGCTAGATCGCCGCCATTCGTAGGCATTTTCGAATCCGTTGTCTCAAGACATACATGAGAGACGTTAAATAACTCTGCCAGTGAGCTTCCAAATTTTCGCAAGGTCTCCGTCGGGCCGAAGTTCAAATGCACTTCCGCCTCCAGGCTCTTGCCGATTCGCTTTTGTTGCCGGGCCTCTTCCAGCTCTTTGAGAACCCCTGTTCGTGCCTCTAAAAGAATCTCCCAATCCCGGAACAAAGAACCATCGGATTGCTGCGGCGCAATGTCTTCCGGCGTCGGAAAAAGCGTCAGATGAACACTGCCCTCCGCTCCCGGCAGCGATTGCCAAACTTCTTCAGCCGTAAAGCTCAGAACAGGCGCAGTAAGCCGAGCCAGCGCATCCGTAATCTTATAAATTGCCGTCTGCGCCGACCGCCGCGCCAGATAAAGCTCCCGCTGATACTCCCGCTCAGCCTTGTAAGCAATAGGGTACGTGTACAACCGGTCCTTCAGCACATCCAGATAAAACGCACTCAGCTCCGAGTTACAAAACTCATTCAGCAGGTGATAGACCCGATGAAACTCAAACGCCTCATAAGCCGCACGAATCTTTCGCGTTAGCTCAGCAGTCCGCGCCAGGATGTACTGGTCGATCGGCTGCATCGCCTCAAACGCCACACCATCCTTCGCCAGGTCGAAAGCATGCACTTCACCCGTCGCCGGATTCGTCTCACTCAAGCTCCCCAGCAAAAACCGAAACGTATTCCGCAGCTTCCGATAGATTTCCTCCGCCAGCCGTTTCAGCAGGGGCAGGGAAGCGACCACGTCCTCGCGAAAATCAACCGAAGCCACCCAAAGCCGAACGATATCCCCACCCAGTGAGTCCATAATCTCCACCGGATCGATAAAGTTCCCCAGCGATTTCGACAGCGCCCGCCCCTTCTCATCCAGCGTCCATCCATACGTAGCCACTGACTTGAACGGCGCCCGATCATGCAACCCTATCGAACACAGCAGCGAAGACATGAACCACCCGCGATGCTGGTCACCACCCTCCGCATACAAATCCGCGCGAGGATCATCCCCCGCCTTCTGTTGCGTATCGCGATCAAAGTCCAGCACCGCATGCGAACTGGCCCCCGACTCGAACCACACATCCAGGATGTCCATCTCCTTGCGAAACTCCGCATGCCCACAAGTACAAACGGTCCCCGCAGGCAGCATCTCCTCAGCCGTGTGAACATACCAGGCGTCCGCCGACTCCTTCATAAACAGTTCAACCACACGCTTGTTCACCGCCGCATCCTTCAGCGGCTCACCACACTTACGGCATAGAAACACCGCAATCGGCACGCCCCAGATCCGCTGCCGAGAAATGCACCAGTCCGGCCGCGAAGCCACCATATTCGTAATCCGCTCCTGCCCCCACGCCGGATCCCACGTCACCCGCTTGATCTCATCCAGCGCCCGCTGACGGAAGCTCGTCTTCGCTCCGTCCGCCCCGCCCATCGGCGTCTCCATCGCAATAAACCACTGCTCCGTAGCCCGCGTAATCACCGGATTATGGCACCGCCAGCAATGCGGATACGAGTGATCGAGCGTCTGCTGCCCCAGCAACGCACCCTTCTCCTTCAACAGCTCGATGATCACCGCATTCGACTTATAGACCGTCAGCCCTTCATAGGGCTGCGTCACTCCACCGCCAAACCGCTCCGTCCCCATCTGTCGCCCAGCATCATCCACATACTGCACCTCTGGCAGCTCATACTTCTTACCCGTAGCAAAGTCGTCCACCCCATGCGCAGGGGCCGTGTGCACTGCCCCGGTACCCTGATCCGCAGTCACATAAACCGCATTCGCCCCCACCACCACACGTTCCAGAAACGGATGCGCAAACGTAGCCCTGTCCAGATGCTTACCCGCAAATGCCGCCACAATATCCGGCTGCGAAGCAGGCTCCGCCGGATGCTTCGCCGACATCAACCCACAGTGCGCAATCACCGTGGACAGCAGCGCCTGCGCCACAATATACGTCCCGCCCACACACTCAATCGCCACATACTCCATCTCCGGATGGAACGCGATCGCCAGCGAAGCCGGCAGCGTCCAGGGAGTCGTCGTCCAGATCACCGCATAAACATCCTTACCCACCAGATCGCGATGAATCGTCTCCCGATCCGAAGTCAGCCGATACCGCACATACACGCTAGGCGAAACATGATTCGAATACTCCACCTCCGCCTCAGCCAGCGCCGTCCTGTCATGGATGCACCAGCTCACCGGCTTCAGCCCTTTATAGACAAACCCCTTCTCAAAGAAGTCGAAAAAAGTCTCCGCAATCCGAGCCTCATACACCGGGTCCATCGTGGAGTAGGGCTCAGCCCACCGCCCAAAGATCCCCATCCGAATAAACTGCGACCGCTGCAGGTCCAGATACTTCTGCGCATATTCCCTGCAAGCTCGCCGCACCGCCACCGGGTCCATCTCTAGCTTCTTCCGCCCTAGCTGCTCGTCCACCTTGATCTCGATCGGCAGCCCATGGCAGTCCCACCCCGGCACATACGGCGCGTCGAACCCCGCCATCGTCTTCGTCTTCACCACAAAGTCCTTCAGCGTCTTGTTCAGCGCGTGACCGAGATGAATCGCTCCATTGGCATAAGGAGGCCCATCATGCAGAATGTACCGCGGCGCACCGGCTCTCGCCGCACGAATCTGCTCATATAACCCAGCCTCTTCCCATTCCTTCAGCCGCAGCGGCTCATTCACCGGCAGCCCCGCCTTCATCGGAAAGCTGGTCTGCGGCAGGTTCAGGGTCGACTTCAGCGGCTTAGCCGCGGACTTCTGCTCAACAACTTCGGACATTTGTTCCTCGTAGCGCACTTCTCACCAAACCTCTATTGTATCCGGGCAAAACCCATCGAGCATCGCAGAATGACCGCACCCTTTCCCTGTTCTATGTGGTTTCGCTGTTGAGCCTCACAGACGGGAGCCTCCCTCATGCCACCCGGAGGAACTATCATTTTGTGCGAAGCAAAGAACTTGCTTTTCGCTCCTGCTTTCCAATTGCCTCCCCTGATCCCCCAAACGGGAATTTGTCACTCATAAAGAGAGACTTCCGCCCCACCACCTGCGTCAAACACCAAAGCAACTGGCATCGCCAAAGTTTTGTAGAATGTCCCGTGGGGCCAAATCAAGCGCGACCAGCACTGAACCGGCGTAAGACCGGAGACGTATTGACTAAAAGAAGGACGCGCTATATCCGAGAGCGAACGCAGAGGGCCGCAACAACCCCTGCCATTGAGGCACATCGACTTGTCTGAATTTGGCTTTATACCGAAAGACGATACCGGGCGCCCCGGTCCCACACTTCGCACAGGCGTAGACTCCACCCTCGGCTCTTCCACCGGCCTCGAGCGTGAGCCCAGCGTATTCGCATCCCTGTGGAGCAATATCCGCGACGTCTTCTTCCCGGCCAAGCTCCCGCCCCTGGTCCTCGAATCCAAGCCCATTCCTGTGGTCGACCGCATGGCGACCAAGCAGGACCCAAAGGCCACCGCCACCGCCATCGCCATCTACGGCGTCCTCATCCTGCTCTTCCTCTGGTGGGGAGCGCGCAAGATTAAACAGATCCAGACCCAGAAGCAGCTTGAGCTCACCCAGGTCAACGTCCCTCCTCCGATGGAAGTGAAGAAGACCACCATGGGCGGCGGCGGCGGTCAGAAGGGCCCAACCCCAGTCGTCAAGGGCCATCTCCCCAAGTTCGCCGACCAGCAGATCACGCCCCCCAAGGCTCCTCCGCTCGAACAGCCGAAGATTCGCATGCCCGATGCCACCATCGAGGTCCAGAAGGACCTTAAGATGGCGAACAACAACATGCCCAACATCGGCATGCCCAACTCGCCCATCGTTGGAACTGGCTCCATGGGGAATGGCAACGGCACCGGTCTGGGCAACGGCAGTGGCACCGGCCTCGGACCCGGCTCTGGTGGCAACTATGGCGGCGGCCTCAGGAAGATAGGCGGCGGAGTCTCCATGCCGGAGGTGACCTTTAAGGTCGATCCAGAGTTTTCCGAAGAGGCGCGCAAGGCAAAGTTCATGGGCGTCGTGACCGTAGAACTCATCATTGACACCCACGGCCTGCCCCAGAACGTGCGATTGGTGCGCGGGGTAGGCATGGGGCTAGACGAAAAAGCGATTGAAGCAGTCAAGCAATATAAATTCAAGCCAGCAATGGAGAACGGCAAGCCCGTGCCAGTCAAGATGGACATCGAGGTCAACTTCCAGATCTTCTAACGCTTCCCATCAACCGCATGCGTTCAGCTGTGCATCGCCGGCACAACTTCGCCCGGCCTCACCATCCGCCGCGGCATCTTCCGCGCCTCGGGCCCTTTGGCCTGTGGTATCCCCAGGTTGAACCGCTCCACCTGCACCTCAAGCGCATTCGCCGTGGTCCGCAGACTCTCGATGCTCGCCGTAGTCGTCGCCATCTCCGCCAGGTTGTCGTTCGACAGCGTATGGATCGCATTCAGCGAAGCGCTGAACTGATCCGCACTGTCCGATTGCTGCGACGCCGCAATCGCGATCTGCGCAATCATCCTATCTACCTGTTCCGCAATCCCGATAATCCGTTCCAGCGCCTCGCCCGCCTGGTTCGTCGTCACCACTCCCTGCTGCACCGTCGTCGTCCCTGAAGCCATGCTCGCCACAGCTCTATCTGTCCGCTGCTGCACGCCCTGAATCATCGTCGCAATCTCGCTGGTAGCCTGCGCCGTCCGCTCCGCCAGATGCCGGACCTCGCCGGCAACCACGGCAAATCCGCGCCCATGTTCTCCAGCCCGGGCCGCTTCAATCGCAGCATTCAGTGCCAGCAGATTTGTCTTCGTAGCGATCTCATCGATCACCGTCACAATCTGCGAAATCCGGCGCGAATCCTCCCCAAGCAGCCCAATCGTCGCAGAGGTCTCACTCACCGCCGTAGCAATCGAGTGCATCGACCGCAGCATCTGCGTTACGATCTCTCCACCCTCGTGCGCCGTCTCCGCTGCCGACCGCGCCGTCTCCGCCGCCGACTGCGTATGTCGCGAAACCTCCGCAATGGACGCCGACATCTCCTGCATCGCCGTAGCCGCCTGCTGCGTCTGCTGCGTCTGCTGGTCCACATGCAGATGAATGTGTTCCGTAGCCGCACTCATCGATCCCGCACTCGCCGTCAACGATCCAACCGTCTGCTTTACAGTCCGGATAATGCTGCTCAGGCTAGACTCCATCTGCTGCATGGTCCTCGCCAGAGACCCGATCTCATCCGAAGAATCCACGCTCAGCGCAGCACCCGTCAGGTCGCCCGACGAAATCGCGTTGGCACGGTCCACCACCAGCACAATGCCCCGTGCCACTCGTCGCGCCAGAATCAGCGAGAAGATTCCCCCTACCACCGCGCCCAATATCGTCGCCGTCCAAAGCGTAATCAGAACGTCTCTCGTCGCTTGGTCCAGTGTAGAAAGCTTGGTCGAGATAATCCCGCACTGATTACGGACGATCGTATCCAGGTTCACCTCAACCAGCGGATACAGGGGAAGCGTCTGCTGCAATATCTCTCTCGCCTCTTCCAGGCCCTGCGGAGTACCCAGCGCTATCTGCACGGCGGCCTTCTGTTCGCCGTCTTCAATCTGTCGAACCTGGTTCAGGATGCTTTCAAACCTGCCCTCATCTTCGTCCAGATTCAGACCTGCTACCACCAGTTGCAACTGCCGGGCATCCCCCGCGATCGCACGCTGAACCTTCGTCAGCGCATCCGCCTTTGCCAGCGAGCCCGAAAGGCGTCCCCCATACAAAGCGAGGGACTGCGACACCACCAGGGAGTCAGCCAAATCCGAATGCAGTTCTCCTGTCGCGATCACCAGCGGACCCCGTTGCCCGTCGATCTGATGCGACATCTTCGCCACATCGACCAGGTGTATCGTGGCGACGACCGCGCTAACGCACGCCGCCATAATTAGAAATCCTGTGCTCAGTCCGAGCTTTATCTCAAGCTTCAAACGCTGGTCCTCGATTTCCGCAGAGCTCGCCGCAGAGAGTCTGGCATCAAGGAATGTATCGGCCCGCCATCCAGTCGCTTTAGCGCACCACCGGCTCCAGCCCCACCGCCCGCACCTCGTCGAAGGTCAGGTTCGCGCATGCGCTGCCCGTTCTCTGCTTCCAGGCCAGGAATAGGCGCCCATAGCTGTCCGTAATGCAGCTCGCCGGATCGACCCCCAATCGCGCAATCGTTGCATCGATCCACTCCGGCGGCCCCTCCAGCTCCGCATAGTTGCCGATCGCCGTCTCGTCGATCACCAGGTGCCTGCTTGCACCGTCACTCAAGTCCGCCCCACCCTGAGACCACTCCGTCCGAAATTTCTCATACCGAAACACCGGCGCATACCCCAGCTGTTCAAAGATCGCCGCCAGCGCCACGCCATCATCCACATGCGTCTCCGTCTCGATCCGCACCTTGTACCGCGCTGCTGTGCCTTTCATCTCCCCAGCCCCACCACCATCCGGACGTCTCTTATGCGTCATCGTCCAAACATCGCCGTAACGCCGAATCCGCAGCAACTGCTTCGCCTCCTGCAACGCCCGTCCCGGCGTATCGTACAGCGTATTCTGCTCAAACGTGCGCGGCGTCTCCAGTACAAACCCGAGACTCGGAAGGCGCGCCTCAAGCTGCGCCAGGTTGGAGATAGGAAATTTCAGTTCGATCTCGGCGCTTTGCATGCAACCGAGTATAACGGCCTCGCAAGGTACGATGGAATTCACCATGCCCCTCACCACCGAACGTCTGCGCGACGACGACCCCGGCATAGCCCGCGCAGCCGAACTCCTCCGCACCGGACACACCGTAGCCTTCCCCACCGAAACCGTCTACGGCCTCGGCGCCAACGCCCTCGACCCCGCCGCCATCCAGAAGATCTTCACCGCCAAGCAGCGCCCCTCCTGGGACCCGCTCATCGTCCACGTCGACAGCCGCCCCATGCTCACCCCCCTCGTCACGCTCAGTAGGGAACTGCAACGCATCACCAACTCCCTCATCGAAGCCTTCTGGCCCGGCCCCCTCACCCTCCTCCTTCCCCGCACCTCCGCCATCCCCGACTCCATCACCGCCAGCCGCCCACTCGTAGGCGTAAGAATGCCCGCACACTCCGCCGCCCGCGAGCTCATCCGCCTCGCCGGAGTCCCCATCGCCGCCCCCAGCGCCAACCGCTTCGGAGGCCCCAGCCCCACCACGGCAGCACACGCCTTAGCCGATCTCGACGGCCGCATCGACGCCGTCCTCGATGGCGGCCCCACCCAGGTCGGCGTCGAATCCACCGTCTTGGACGTCTCCGCCCTCGCCATCTACCGCCCCGGCGCCATCACTCCAGAAATGATCTCGCAAATCATCCATCAATCCGTACACATCGCAGCGGGTACCAGGCAGACAAACCCCGCCGAACCTCCCGCAGGCCTCGCATCCCCCGGCATGGGCATCCGCCACTACGCCCCCCGCGCCCGCCTCATCCTCGTCGCCGACCAGTCCGAACTCCTCCATCAGATCGCGCAATACGCCCCATCCGAAGCAGGCGTAATGCTCCCCGACAACTGGAACCCCGGCCCCGCACAACACATCTTCCCCTGGGGCACCTGGCCTGACCAAACCATCAACACCTCGCCCGACTCAACCCAGAATTCAACCCACGACCCAACCCACGACGCCTCCACCCTGGCCCGCCGCCTCTACTCCGGTCTCCGAACCCTCGACCACCTCGCCGTCAAAGTCATCCTCTGCCCCCTCCCTCCCACTCAAGGCCTAGGCGAAGCCCTCCGCGACCGCCTCGAAAAAGCCGCCCGCCTCAAATAAACCCCAAAACCACTTCTAAACCCCGTACCGCTTCGCACTCAAATCCCCTGTGCGCACTAAACTTGTGTCATTCTGAGCGCAGCGAAGAACCCCGCATTTTGCCCTTGCTGTTGCCTGTTTCGCTGGCATCCTCAGCGAAACAAAAACCGCATGTTGCCGTTGTCTTGCTTTTGCTGCCCTCCTGAGCGAAGCCGAGTACCTGCTTTCCGCGCCACCTCCATCCACGTCCCCAAAATATTGTCATCCTGAGCGAGCGCAGCGAGTCGAAGGACCTGCGGTTTCCATCTCTACCCACCGCGATCACCGCAGCCGAAACTCCCCATCCCCCTTCAACGCCATCATCTGCTCGATATACAACTTCGAGTCAAACTTCTTCCCCGTACTAGCCCCCGACATATACCGAATCTTCCCAAACACCGGCCTCTCCCCCCACGCCCGGTCGAACTTCCCCAGAATTGCCCACGCAATCCCCGCATACCCGTTCGGATCGCGCCCATCCAGAAAGTATTTGTCGTTCAAATAAACAGCCCACTCCACCGCAGTCTTTACACTCGGAGTCCACTCCAGAATCTTCTTCCCCCAATACATCCGCATATGGTTGTGCATCCATCCGTACTCCACCATCTGCGTCTGCGCCGCGTTCCAAAGCTCATCGTAAGTCTCCCCCGCCTCCAATTCCTTCAGCGTGTACATCCGCTCCCGCTCATCCCGCGCATGTTCCGCAATCGTCTTCTTCGCCCAATCCTCCGCACACTCCGCCGTGTCATAGTTCGGCGTGTACTTGACGAAATTTACCGCGAGCTCCCGCCAAACCACCAGCTCATTCAAATACCCATCCCGAGCCTCGGCCAGCGATGTATCCTTCGCCACCGCCGCATTCAGAGCCCGCACAATCGTCACCGGCCCGATATGCCCGAAGTGCAGATAAGGTGAAAGCGCCGAAGATCCATCCCTCTCCGGCCTGTTCCGATCCCGCATATAGTTTTTCAACCCCGCACCCGCAAAATGCCGCAGCCGCTTCATCGCCGCATGATGCCCACCCACCCATGCATCCACCGGCTTCACACTCCGATCCAGCTCCTTCCACCCCCGCGTCATATCCTCGCGTACATCATCCGCAAAAAATCCCTTCGGCCTCTTCCACTCCTTCTCCGCCTTGGCATTCTCAAACGCACCCGTAAACTCCGGCATCATCCGCATCAACCGCGGCCGTATCGTATAAGCCCCATACTGCGCCTTCTCCATCAGCTTCGAAGGCACCACCACATCCGCATCCACCGTCCAGAAAGGAATCTCGATCCGCTCCGCCAAACCCTTCCGCCACCGCTCCGGCTCGCGCATAGGATTTTCATCCCCCACCAAAAACGCCGCCTTCACCTCCGCCAAAAATCTCTCATGCGACTCACGCGGAGCATTCCGCAGCACAAACCCGATATTCCGTTCCGCCAGGTCCTCCTCCACATCCCAAAGCCCACGATTCAAAAACGCATAGTGCCGCAAATTCGCACCAGGAAAATTCGCAATCCCGGCAAAATAAACCACCACCGGCAGCTCCAGCAGGTTCCCCACCCGCACCGCCAGATCCAGCGCATGATTATCCCGCCCTCGCTCCGCCCGCTGCATCCAGTACACAACGCACTCACCCTCCGCCCACGGCTCACCCCCACGCCGCACCGTAACCCGCGCATCCTCCGCCAACTCCCGCAGCTCATCCTCAATCCGCACACGCGTATCCCGTCGCGGCATCTGGGTATCACCCAGCCAATCCATCTGGGTATCGTCCAGCGAATGCATCTGCGTATCATCCAGCGAATGCATCTGCGTATCATCCAGCCGCAGCGTCTGGGTATCATCCCGCCGCGGCGTCTGCGTATCATTCAGCCACGGCATCTGGGTACCCCGAGGCTTCAGCCTCGGGTCTCTCTCCCGCGCCGGATCAAGGGGCTTCAGCCCCTGGGGTATGCCCTCCTTTGCCACATCCTGAATTTTCGACCCCAATCATCCTCCAGACCTGCAACGCACCAAAATTCCCGATCTCGGGGCCGCCCCATATCTTGATTCTGAGATGCACATCCCAAGTCATCCTACCCACCTTATCCGTGCTCCTCCCTGCAAATCCGTAGTCCTCTTCAATTCCATCCACCACACCAACACCGCAAACCCACATTTGCGATCCCATCCAACGCAACGTCGTATAATCAAGTACCGGGGCGCTCGCAACTACATCCTCTGCGCCAAACGGGGCAAGGGAGACCGCGATGCCACTCGAACCAACCAAACACATCTGGCGCAACGGCCGCATCATCCGCTGGGAAGACGCGCAGATTCACGTTATGAGCCACGTCGTCCACTACGGCTCATCCGTATTTGAAGGAATTCGCTGTTATACCCCCGGCGTCTTCCGCCTCCGCGAGCACATCGACCGCCTCGTCGACTCCGCAAAGATCTACCGCATGCCTCTGCCCTACACCTCCGAGCAGATCTGCTCCGCCGTAGTCGAGCTCATCGAGATCAACGGCGTCTCCCCCTGCTACATCCGTCCCATCGCCTTCCGCGGCTACGGTGAGATCGGAGTCAACCCACTCCGCGCCCCCGTAGACATCTACATCGCCAACTTCCCCTGGGGCAAGTACGTCCCCGGCAACGACGGCGCCGACGTCTGCATCTCCAGTTGGAACCGCCTCGCGCCCAACACCATGCCCTCGCTCGCCAAGGCTGGCGCCAACTACATGAACTCCCAGCTCATCCGCATGGAGGCCGAGATCAACGGCTACTCCGAAGGCATCGCCCTCGACGTCAACGGCTACCTCTCCGAGGGCTCCGGCGAAAATCTCTTCCTCGTCCGCGGCGGCGTCCTCTACACCACGCCTCTCGCCAACTCCGTGCTCAATGGCATCACCCGCAGCTCCGTCCTCACCATCGCCAAAGAACTCGGCATCCCCATCGTCGAGCAGCCCCTCCCCCGCGAGATGCTCTACATCGCCGACGAAGCCTTCTTCACCGGCACCGCAGCCGAGGTCACCCACCTCCGCTCCGTAGATCGCATCCTCGTCGGCGACGGCACCATGGGCCCCATCACCTCCGCCATCCACGCCGAATTCTTCGCAATCGTCAACGGCACCAAACCCGACCCCTACAACTGGCTCACCCCAGTCAAAGTAGCCGTCCCCGAACCCGTCACCGCCTAGCCAACCAAACTCATCTCTGAGACGGGCCGGGACGTCAGTCCCGGCCTTAATTCACCCGGCGAAACACCCGATCCCACCGCACCAACCCACCTAACTTTTCTCCCGGCGTAGCCCGCTGCGAACTAGCCCGCGCCACAGCCGCCGGCCCCGCCATCGATCCCGAACCCCCCAGCGAAAAGTAAACCAGCAGCGGCCGCCCCACAATCGCTCCCCGCGGCACCAGCCCCCAATACCGGCTGTCCTCGCTGTCATTCCGATTATCTCCCAGCACAAAATACCGCCCCGCCGGCACCGTCAACTCCCCCCCAGCAACCAGTGACCGCATCTCAACCCACCACCGCGAATCCACCCCAGGATCCGCACTCTCAAGCATTGGAAACTCATCCCGATACCGATTCTCCCCCGCCTCGCGATACACCGCATAAGGCTCCGTCAGCGCCACTCCATTCACATAAACCTTTCCCCCACTCATCCGCAGACGATCCCCCGGCAGCCCCACCACCCGCTTCACCAGGTGCATTGACGCATCCACCGGATACCGGAAGATCATCACATCCCCCCGCCGAATCTCCCCCGCCGGCGCAAACAGCCTCGAGCTATCCGCAAATCCCACCTGCTTATCCACCATCAAAAAATCACCAACCAGCAGCGTAGGCTCCATCGAACTCGAAGGAATCCGAAACGGCTGCACCGTAAATGCAGTGATAAATAGCCCCACAACAATCACCCAAAGAATCGACCGCAGCGAAGGCAGCAACCCATGCGCCGGCACATCCGCACGCCGCTGCGCCGCAACCTTCTCCACCCCAACCGGCTCTCCCTCAACCCCACTCAAAGCTCCGTCTCCGGCTCCGCCCGCACAATCGCCGCAGCCCCCACGCCGTCGTCCTCGCCAACTCCCCCAAGCACCCCGCCGCTAAGCAGCAGACCGGCCAGCGCCCGCCGAGCCGCTTCTTGTTGCGCCAGCTTTTTCGTAGTGCCTTCCGCATCCGCCAGCGTCACATACCCGCCCCCACCCTGCACGACCCGCACCTCAATCCGAAACCTCTTCTGATGATCCGGCCCGCTCTGATCCGTCATCACATACTTCGGCTGCCCCGCACCCGCCGCCTGCAGCCACTCCTGCAGCGCCGATTTATAGTCACCCACGGCCCCCGAAAACGTCTGCGCCGAATGCAGCACCTCCTGCAGCTCCGGCTCCGCCGGCTCCACAATCTGCCGCAGCACAAACTCCCTCGCCGGCCCCAGCCCGCCATCGAGGTACATCGCCGCAATCACCGCCTCCAGCGCATTCGCCAGCAGCGCCGGCTTATTCTGCCCTCCGCTGTGTTCTTCTCCTCGCCCCAGCCGAAGCATCGGCCCCAGCTGAATCCGCATCGCCACCTGCGCCAGATTCTTACTGCTCACCAGCGAAGCCCGCAGCCGCGTCAGGTCCCCCTCACGCGATCCCGGAAACCTCCGGTACAGGGCCTCTGCCACCACCAGCCCAAGCACCGCGTCCCCAATAAACTCAAGCTGCTCATTGTCCGATCCCGGGGTCCGCACGCCTTCCGGATTCTTCTCGTAAGCCAGCGAGCTATGCGTCAAAGCCAGCGTCAGCAGGCTCGGATCTTTGAATGTGTAATCGAAAAAGCTCGCCGGCTCCAATCGTTCCGCCCGCGCACTCCGAGTCGCCTTTTGCCGCTCTCCCCCGCTACTCCGAACAGCCACCCGCGCAGCCCCACTCTCGCCCTTTGTCTTGCCATCTTCATTGCGCGCAGTCACGGCGGCCCCCGGGAATCCTACTCATTTCCAGTGTACCCAAGCACCGCAGCCTTTTACGCCCCATCCACCCACACTCAACGCGAAGGGGTTGGCCGATAAGATTCCTTTTCCGCCTTGCCCGTAGGATCGATCTTCTCCGTCTCCCCACCAGCCACCGGCCCATCCGAAGAAGCAGCCTCACGCTTCGGCAGCGTAAACGCCTGCTTGATCCCCAGCTCCGCCGCCGCCTTCGTATCCGGCTCGCTGTCGCGATTTGCCAACGCCGCCCTGTACTCCGCAACCGCCTTCTCCCGCTGCGGCAGAATCACCTCAGGATCGTTCGGATCGCGCGCAATATCGTACATCCGCCCCAGGTAGATATGCGCCCACGCAATCGTCCGCGGATCATGCGACAGACGAACCGTCTTCGTCAAATGATCCAGAGCATCATCCGGATGCCCCTGCATCAGGTCGATCCGCCCCAGCACGTAGTCAGCCTCTGCATTGCCCGAATCGCCCTTCAGCGCCTCATCCGCCAGATCCGCAGCGCCATCCAGATCGCCCTTCATCAGCTTCATCTCCGCCAGCTCCAGCCCACTCAGCGGAGCCGCCGAACGCCGCACCGGATCGCGAAACGCCACATCTCCGCCCGAACCCTTCGCCAGGAATACCGTCTGCTTCGCATGCAAAACTTCGCGATCCACGTCCATCCCGTAGACCAGCTCACCAATGTTGTCCTTCAGGCTCGCACTGTCCTTCGCCATCAGCCCAAGCTGATCGTAAAAATATCCAATCAACACCCAGCCCTGCCGCATCTCCAGCTCGACAGCCTTCCGCCGCACCGCCTCAGCCTGCCGTTCATACGCAGACACCAACGCGTTATACCGGTCGTAGTCCGCCCGCTCCTTCAAACCCTCCGGCTTCTTCGGCTTCGGTATGCCCACGTCCATCGTCTGCGTTTCGATCGCCTTGATCAGGCACTCCGTCACCAGCGCCGTAATGTCCGACTTGTAGATATTTTCGAGCGGTGCCCCCTGCACCGGCTTCAACAGCGGCAGCAGCCGGTCCATCGCACGAGACCGCGAATACACCAGCGGCTCTACCGTGAAGTGAAGATACGTATGCCGGATCAGATCCATCGGCACAGCATCCGCCGGTTGCGCCGCCGGCGACACCACGATCACCGAGTCCACGCCGTTATACCGCGCATTTGTCTCTGCCGGAGAAAGCATCGGCTCCAGCAGCACCAGGAAACGCCGCCCTTCAAACGCCCCCAGTGGAAGATGCAGATACACATTCGTATCCAGCATCATCCTCGTAATCGGGTCGTGGATCCGGTCGATGAATCCGTCATACTCCGCACGATGCTCGCGCCACAAAGCCTCCAGATGCACGGTCTCCGCAAACGTCCGCACCAGAAGCAGTACCTCTACCACCTGCGTCGAATCCGGCGGCAGCTCCGTCTCATCCACCGTCGGCGTCAACATAGGCGGTGGACCCAGGTAGAGCGCCAGCGAAACATATCGCGCCAGCGACCGGCTCACGTCGTTCAGCGCATGGCTCCGAATAAAGCCGCACAACGCATCCCGCGCATCCCGCGCCGGCGCAGACCCCGCCAGCTCCTCGTCCATCTCCTCCCGAATCTTCCTCCGAACCGGGCTGGAATCCGCCAGTCCAGCATCGTACCCACACGCATTCAGCGACGCTGCAAGGTAAAACAGCGGCTGGCTCGTCTCCAGCGTAATCGCAGAGCCCCCCATCTGCGGCTGCGCAATCCGTGCCACCGCGCTTCCAGGCTCGTCCGGTGCCACAGCCTGCGAGTCCGGACTGGAGGACGAAGAACTGGAAGCAGGGGACGACGTCCCCTGCGCCCACACCCTGGTCCCGGGCACAGGAAGGCCAGACAAAAGCAGGGCACCGACAGCCGCTAAGACCCACCGACAAGAAGTTTTTTGGTTGGAAGATAACACGATAAGGATTCGACGCTCCCCCCAAGTTTAGGAGAGCCACCCCCCGATAGCAAGCCAGCCCCCGCGCGTTGCAGTTTTGTTGCGGCCGAGCGTTTCTGTTTGTCCTCGCGGCAAAGGATTCCGCTTCTCGCAGTACCGTTGCAATTGCAATTGCCGTTGCCGTTGCAGTTGCAGTCGCCGTTGCAGTTGCCGTTGCTGTTGCTGTTGCAGTTGAAGTTGCAGTGGAGTTGCAGTTGCAATTGCCGTCGTTTTTGTGGGTCTGTCTTTTTGTTTGTCATCCCCGAAGGGGATCTGCTTCTCGCAGTTGCTGTTGCAGTTGTTCTTGCGGCCCGTGCATTTTGCTAACCGAAGGGAATCCCATCTCACAGCTGCCCTCGCCTGTTCCTGCTGCCATCCTGAGCGCAGCGAAAGATTCCAAAGCACCCAAACCAGCCACCACCCTCCAAACCCTTCTCGCCAAAACTCGACCCACGCCCCACTACCAATCGAACTATCCGACCAATGAGCCAGCAGCAACAAAGCACCCCAAAAATTCTTTAACCATTTTGTTCAGTAAAACAGCCTGTCAAGCCCTGCAAGGGGCTAAGTCATGCATCATCTGTTACTTAGGTGTGGCGAGGATTTATGGTCAACCTGCTATTCTTAAAGTAGTTGATAAGAAAACGGCTTGACGCGAATCCTGCGCCACGCCTTTAGGCTAACCGTAAACAACAGAAAATAAAGTACTTGGCACTAAGTCCTTTAGAAGGAATATCTTGGAGGTATCAATCGGACTAAACTGTTGTGATTTGAGTCGTTTGCAGCAGGGATACCCCTCACCGAAACCGCAAGATATCCCATCAGCTCGTCTACATGCTGCGTCTTCTATCCGTGCGCCGAAACCCCGGCAAACGTCATGACCACATGGCCGCGCACAGGCACCCCGAAGGCGCTCGCCGGCTGGAAGACGCTATTCAGTAGCTGGTCTTCGACCCGCAGCCGGACCGAAGCATCCCCAGGTCCGGAGAGGATCGAGTAATCGTAGACCTGTCCGGCAGCATTCACCTGGGCCTCTACTACGACTGGAATATCGCGCGGTGAAACCATCGCGTCGGACGACGTGATCGAGTAAAGAAAGTGCGGAGCCGTTATCGCCCCCAAGGGTCGGTCGTGGGCCAGCACCGGACGCGGTGCGGCAACCGCCCCCAGCAGCAGGGTAACGCCACCCAGCACCATCGACCCGGCAAATCCAGCCGAGATCTGCACCGCCTTCGGCCGCACTACGTTATCCCATGCCAGGCTCAGCCGGTCGACCAGGCGGACGCTCCGGCGGGCAGCCTCATGCGAGATGGCCACTCGAAGCTTCAGAGCCAGATCAGCCGGCGCCTTTGCAGGACCCAATGCGGCCACGGCGGACTGTGCTGTCTGCCACGCGGCGAGTTCACGCGCACATTCCCCGCAGCCCTCCGTCCGCCGGCCCTGCGAGTCCGACGTGCCTTCGATGTGCTGAGATATCTCCTGCATCTGCTGACCGCTGATTGTGCGATCGAGATATACCGAGAAGCTGGCCCGAATTTCTTTGCATTGTCTGGAGCTCATCGTGAAACCCCCATGGTCGTTTGCAGTCTTTGCCGTCTGCCGGTCGTGGAATCAGCCTCGCCCGTCGCCTGCAGGCCCTCTTCGAGCTTCGGCGCAAGCAGCGTCCGCAAAGCAGCGCGTCCGCGGGTTAGCCTCGACTTGATCGTGCCAAGGTTCACCTGCAAAATCTCGGCGATCTCTTCGTACGCAAAACCCTCAATCTCGCGCAGCACAACCACCGTACGAAACGCCTCAGGAACCTCGCGCAGTGCAGCTTCCACCCGCTCGCGAACCTCCTGCTGTGCCGCAAAATCGAACGGAGAGTACCCCGCATCGGCCAGCGTCGAACCCAGCGATATCGCTTCGGTGTCGGAGTCCGCGTCATGGCACGAACACGGTGCCTCCATCGCAATCTCCTGCCGCTTGTGCCTGGACCACCAACGCCGCTGGTTCGAAGCCTCGTGAACAGCGATCCGGTAAAGCCAGGTACGCAAGCTCGAGTCCCCGTGGAAGCTGCGGATGTTGCGAAAGACCTTGATGAAGACTTCCTGGGTGATGTCTGCAGCGTCGGCAGGATCCTGCAGACTGCGTGCAATCAGGGAATAAAGCGGTTGATGATACTGCGCGATCAGCTCGGCAAACGCCCGCTCCGAGCCAGCTTGAAGCTCCGCCACAAGGGCCGAGTCTTCGTTCACCGCCGCCACTACACCAGCCAGATGTCCCATCAAACGACCCGCCTGCATTCAGGTGACCTCTAAGTTACGACTTCCGGTAAACACTTGGCAATCCCACCTTCGGATGACATACGGTACCTGCATCCACATCTTCAATAACAGCTCCACATCAAGTGAACTTGAAACAACGTCGCCGGCGACCGAGTGCTCGCTCACTCTACAACTTTAGACACCGGAGAGTAGGTCATATGTTCCCGCTCATCGCATGAAATGTGAAGAAAGATCGCAAGGCTATATTCGCTACATGTTGTCAGGCTGTAGCAGCTGCACAATCCGCATCAACGACGCTGCCTGTTGCCGATGTTCTGATCCGGATGGGGCGCCCTAGTTGACTAAGCGAGCCGCAGGTCTGAGAATAGGTAAAGTCCTTCCTGAGAGTGGGCCTGTGGCGCAGCTGGGAGCGCGCTTCCATGGCATGGAAGAGGTCACCGGTTCGATCCCGGTCAGGTCCACCAAATAACCTATTACCAATCAATAGATTAGCGACTAGACGGAAACTGCTCTCCGGAGCGTTTGGTAGCATTTGGTAGCAAATTGCAAAAACCTTTCTCGGAACCGGATGATGCAGCGCGTCTGTTCTCCCCTTTCTTCCGCTCTCGGGCGGATATATTTTTCGCTGCGATTCTAGCTTTCGACTTTAGCGACGCTTGAGCACGACGCTCGGCCGTCCATACTTGTCCATTGCGAGATGAGGACTTCGTACTCAGTTCGCTATGGATGGAGTTGACCGTAGCCTGCACGCTCTCGGGAATCTCCTGCATGTAGACATCGGTGGTCGTTGCGGTTCGGGAGTGCCGGAGAACACCCTGCACGTCCTTCACTGTGCCCTTCTTCTGAGCCAGCGTTGCAATCGTTCTGCGAATCACCTGAAACGTCAGCTTCGGCAGTCCCAAGTCCTTTGCCAGCTTGTGCAGTACCCGCTTGCGGTAATTGTCCGTATCGAGAAATCCCCCGGTTTGATTCGGGAAGATAAAGGCTTCAGGAGACGGATCGGGAGACTGCTCTTTCCAGGCTGCAAGTTGCTGTGCCAAGTCCTTCGGCAGATGCACCGTAGAGAGGCTCCTCTGAGTCTTGCCCCAAGGGCGGATCTTGCCCTTATAAACAGTCTCGGAGACGGTCATAGAGGAAGCCGATTCGTTGAAGCACTTCCACCGTAGACCGAACAGCTCACTTGGACGGAGTGCGTTCGTCATGTCCAGTTCGAGCAAAAGGCGATCCCGGACATTCAACTCCGACAGCGCCCTCCTCAACTGATCCCAGGTCAAGGTCGTTTTGTCAGTCTCACGCAGTTGCGTTGGGACTTTCACCTTGCGCGCAGGGTCTTTGGGGAGAAAGTCCTGATCGGCTGCCTCAGCGAAGATGTCCCGTAAGTACGCCCGCATCTGAAGCACTCTGTCCTTGGACTTGGTTTTAGCCAGCTTGTTGAGGTGGACCTGCAACGTGAATTTGTCGAAGTTCTCCAGCGGGACGTCCTCGAAATCGTCGATGAGGTCTTGTTGGATCAGCAACGTCTTCACCTTTGCAGTTTCTTCTTTCCAGCTCGCTTCCTTCAGCGGAAGGAAGCGGTTGCGAACAAACCATCCAAAGGTGACGGAGCTGTTGTTTACCGCCCTGCCGCCCGGAGTGTGTCCATTCTGTTTAGTGATCTCTCGCTCCAGCGATTCGCGTGCCTCAAACTTCGTAAGTTGCGTCTTGAGGCCGAGAACAACGGGGACGACAGTGCTCTTCGGTTCGCTGCTTACCGGGTCGATCACGTCACGGCGAAAGTAGCCGTACCATTTCTTGCCCCGCGCAACGACCCATCCCTTCTGGTGCGATTTGCCCATTACAATGTCTCGATTTCTGTGGGGGAAACGAGCGGGCTGCCTCTATTTTACTGGGTTTTCAGCACTCTTAACGGCGTTTTCGCCGTAAAGAGGAGAGACGTTCCCGTTCGTTGACGAACTCTTCGACCTCGCTCCAGCGATAGCGAAGGACGCCATCGCTCATGCGGATCACGGGCAGGTATGGAGCCTTGCGCGAGGAATGATCCCACACCCAGTCCTTGCTCACATTGAGCCGTCGAGCGACGTCGTCTGCGGTCAGCAGAGGTTCAGCTGGCAGAGCGCGACCGTCGCCGATACTTCGCGGGGGCTTGCGTTTCAATGGGTCGCCATCGTTGAAGGTGCTGGGCTGCGCGGGGGCGTACTCTTCAAAGCGATGGTCCGTAGCATATTGGGTCGAGGGCATGTCGGTCTCCAGAGCTGTATCGGTTGGCGTCGCGACTTCGGCGCGATGCTGCCTTCAGACTCGGGCGGATTTACTGTCCCGTCTAATACTTTGCACTTATCGGGTGATACTCCACAGCTATCACTTGTCCGAAGGCCGCCTAAGATACAGTGCTAGAGTCTCGAATCGGGACGGAAATGCCAAATTTGACGGGGCGATTGTTTATCAATTTGATACTCTCCGGTAAGATTTCCACACGCAAGGCAGAGCTTCACATTGCGGACGCTCTTCCTTGGTGATCGACGTAACGCAAGATCTGCTTTCTCAGGAGATGCGTATGTACGATTGGGCCGAGTTCCGTGTTCTGAAGTATTTGCTGGCGATTGTAGAGTTGAAGGGGTTTCGTGCGGCTGCAGAACACCTGCGTACCGCCCAACCGAACCTAAGCACCCAAGCAAAGCAATTTCAGGAAGCCTCCGGGATGCATCTTTTCCGAACGGCGAAGGGCAATCGCCTTCGTCTGACTGAGACCGGCGTGGCGTTCAAACCAATTGTCAGGGGATTGCTCAAGGCGCAGGTTGAAGCGATGGACGCGCTTCTTGCCATTGAACAGGGACAGATCAGCGCTCTCAAACTCGGCTGTGCCACGATGGCCGATCACGGCGTATTTCACAAATTCTGCAAAATGCACAAAGAACTGCTTCCCAACCGCCCGATTCACGCGGAGCACGGCGATACCGTTCAGCTTATCGAAGAGATTGTCTCCGGCGAGATCGATGGAGCGATCGTGATTATGCCGGTGAACGATCTGAGGCTTTGCATCGAAGAGATTCGAAGCGACCGGCTGGTTGTCTGCCTCCCTGCCGACCATCCACTCGCCGAGAAAGCATTTCTGGACCCGACGGATTTACATACCAATCTCAAGATTCTGTATCATCCGCGGCGGCATCCCGACGCTCACAGGCGGTTGCTGGAACTGCTGACTGAAGCCGGGGTCACACCCGAAGGATATTCACGGGTGTCGCATCCGAGCGAGATGCAGTCGCTCGTGAAGCAGGGATATGGCTTCTCGCTCATCCGCGAAGGATCAGCGCTGGACCCGGAACTCACAACCCGCCCGGTTGCCGGTGTCAACTGGACTGTGGACATTGCCTTTGTCTACAAGAAAGAGGGCCATCCCAAAACAATCCCGGTGCTAGTTCGAAATCTGAAGAGAGAATTGGCGGAGTTTGAAGCCAAGAAAACTCCGAAGAAGCCGGTCCCATCACCACAAGATGCAAATCGTATCGCCAAGCGTCCGCCCCGGTCTGTCGGAAAGAAGGCGGAGCAAATGACTCTTTTGGGCTGAAGAAGAACCGCTTCCGCAGTGGAGGCTCAATGAGTGACTCGGCCTGCTAGCGTCAATCGAGGGTTATTTCTGGATATCCGGTCATGCTCCTCGGCAATTAGTTCGGTTGCGGAACACTCGAGAGAGCCGGTGGCCGGAGTATGGTTAACTAATTTGAGTGGAAATCGAAGTGATCGATTGCAGCGTAGGCAAGATCAAGCAGGCGCAATACATTACACCCACCGTCGAGACTCAGACTCTCTAGGCTGACTCTGTGGTGAAGAGCATTGGCACACTGCGCTCCATTCTGGACGGGCTGAGGGCGGAAGTCTCTCCCGCAGTCAAGAATCCAATACCGAAGTGGCCGGGTGCGGACTGCGCCGCTCACCGGCAACAACTTCATGGGGATCTGCCGCGGCGCTCCCAGCTTGCCATCCCAATACAAGCGCCGCCACTGTAAGACCTGGTTCGCGTTGACCCCGTGCCTCAACGCCACCCGAGCCACCGAAGCACCCGCCTCCAGCGTCTCCTCCACCACACGGCGACGCTCCACCGCGCTCCAACGACGACGAGGCACTGCCCCAAACTCACCACTCACATCAACATCAACCATCCCAACATCATCACCACCCAAGACCGCTAAGTACACCCGGCCCAGACAGGACGCTTACCCTCAACCAGTTCTCCGCTCCACTTCCAGAGAACCATCAACAAGCCAAATCCTCGACTTTAAACCGGCTTAGTTTTTGGTTTTTAGGTCATCAGCGTGTTGTATTGATAGTTGGGGGTTTTAGTTCGCGCAGCAAGACTTCGTCCATAGCTGCCCATGAAGCTATGTTGATTAATTGATGTTCATCGTCGACTTCATATTCGCTAAATACGGCTTTGTTTGTTGCTTCTGGCCCCAAAGCCTTCTCTACTATTTTTCTAGATTCAGCTAGCGAATTGGAATCATCTTTTGGGTGTACGAGTATAATTCTACGTGGATGGCCTATATACGGGTGATTCAGGATTGATTCATCAAATATTTGCAATGCTGCCAAGAAAACTATACCAATATGAGTAGGCTCTTGGCGAGCTGCGCCCAAGACCAAGGATGCACCAGTACTATCGCCAAATAGCGCAATTCGCTCATACGGAACTTTTAAAGTGTTGTGAACATATCCCACTGCTGCCAAGATATCCTGCGTACTTGTTTCGGGATTGCCGGCTTCATATAGCGCGTTTCCATAGCCGCCAGAGCCGCGGAAATTGACCGAAAGGTAATCAACCCCTTCTCTTAGTAAGATATGTGCTCCATCCACGGGATACCACATCGGAGCTATCCGAGAAAATCCTCCCCTCCCGCCATGACAATAAATTACAGCGGCAGGTGGCGATAATGGTTTGGGAGTTCGATACTCAATCAGGGGGATTCGAAAATTATCAAGCGAGTTAATCCATACAGTATGTGCGGGAATCTCTGGAAGAGAGGGTGACGTTTGCTGATATATGAGTTCTTCCCGGCCCTTCTCCAGCCAAACGCGATACCAAGCTTCGGGCCGTGTACTGCGGTGCATTTCGATCAAAACTTTGGAATCTGATGTGATCCCCCGCATCTCACTGAATCCTGAAAGGCCTACTGACTGTACTCGGCGCGAACCGAGATGCAACCGGTAGATCGGTCGCCCTTCGGGTAAATCATCCTGGTAATATACCGATTCTTCATTAGGTGCCCATAGAACGTCGTACAAATGGTTCTGCAGGACAGCCAATGCTTCAAAATGACCATTCTTCAAATTGAAAAGACCAATTTTTTCCTGATGAGGAGTTTGAGTGACAGACGAGACAACTAACCGCTCGCTGCGTGGCGCCCACAATACGGATTTCGCTTTGATATCGGATGGAAGTTTCCAACTTCCAAGTAACTGACCTCGCAAATCAATTACTTCCAGTGAGTTTGGCTGGTTAGAATCGAGTAAAGCGAAGCGTTCAGAGTCGGGAGCCCATGAGATTACGCTAGCAGATTTTGGCAGGGGCATTCGGAAAACGGAAAAAGCGTCGGCATCTACCACTACGAATTCGGTTATACCACTTTTGTTCGCGGACTTGTACGCGAGGTATCGCCCATTGGGCGACCACACTACCCATGTCGCGCCGCGGGTCCAAGGCACATTGATTTGATAAAGCTTCCCGGTGTCAAGATTCCACAAGAAAAACTCTCTCGATTCCCCGCCAGAACAGAAAAATGCAATACGTCTTCCGTCCGGATTCCAGGTATAGCGAGAACATGGACGGTTGCGTACTAAACTGCGCTCTTCTTTGTGGGTCTCGATGTTAACAACTCGCAAAACGAACTGCCGAAGGTTGCTCCGATCATCAAACAAAAATTTGCGGCCGTCCGGCGAACTTCTCACGGGCCCCTGAGCAGATGCATAGTCGGCGTACCACGCTGGACTTGGAAACAAAGTAGTAGTATCACTTGAAATATTAGTACCAGTCATATGTTGGCAACTGGATAGAACGAGAGCGAAGAGCAGTGCAGCGCATGATAAGAACTTCCTCAGTAGCATCTGATCACCTTCAACTCGTTCAAGCCATTAACATAAGGGACAAGACTATTCGGACCACTGGGCGTTGGGGAGGGATGCGAGGCTCGAGCTACGCAAATCAAGGCCCTCATTGAGAGCAGTATGCCAGGTGCCACTGGCTCAAATGGGTCAACTCTGCCTCACTGTGCATGATTAGCTAATCCTATAGAGAGGATACCAGGTGGCAATAAATCGTCTGGTTCGAGCATATGTGTCATATACAACCGCAGAACTCTCGCTGCGTGTTCCGTGATTGTCGTCTGCATTCCAAACTCTTCTGGCATCTTCGATACCTCTATCCCGTTGGGGTCAAGTCCTTCAAGAAATGCCGCTTTTTGAAAAGCGGCACTTGATTCTTGGTCACGGCCCACCTCCCGGAGCGCTATACCTAAATGCAACCAAGCAAGCGGGAGACCAGGAAGGTCACGCACGGCATTCCGCAAAATTGGAATGGAAGGTACAACTTCCCCTGAATACAATAGCAAGGCCCCCAGTCTAGCTTCTGTAATAGGATCGTGTTTTTGATCAACATCATCTTGTAATATCTTGATGCTTTCACGGACAATGGAAGAAGCATCCGCGGGGCGATGCTCCGTGAGACAGCGGAATTCTTGGCTTGCAATGGTTTCTGGCCTCAGCCTCATAGCTGTAACAAACTCGTGGTTGGCAAGATTGTATCGGTGCTCCGATATTAGAAGGGCACCAAAACTTACATGGTATGCGGCCTCATTACCATCAAGTGCCATTGCTTTCTTCAAATAGTCATGTCCTAAACTTCGTGAACCAGTATAAATATACAACCAGCCAAGATTACTGTTGAAGTTGTCGTCATAAGGAACGAGTTCCAATGCACGCCTGTAGCGTAAGATGGCATCCCCTAATATCGTTTTATCTTTCGCATGGATCGCTAGATCAATCCCGCACTGAGCATTCACGGTCACCACAGATAGCTCAAACTTACCTTCTTGTAGCCCCATAAGCGACAAAAAATAAGCATTATTGGGATCGTGGCCAAGTGCTGCCGTCATAGCGGATGATCCTTCCTCGGAACGCCCCTGGTGCCACAGATTCATAGCACGCTCAGTAAGATCTTTCGCCCGCGAATAATGAGCTTCCCTATATGCAATTACTATAGAACATACGAATATAATGATGAACATAATCGCAGCAGGCCTATTTTTTTGCCACGGCCGACTCATGTGGTCCTTTGGATTGGTTTCGATGGTTCTTGCCGCAATCAGACCCATGAGTAGCCACGTAAGAATTGACACATAGGGATTTAGCAGAATCGATGAATATGTTAATTCTCTCATCAGCAGAGCTACCAACGTCGCAAAAATGATAAGGCCCTCTTGGCGCACTATTGTAATGCATGGAGCTCGTGCTAACTCAAATGCTGAGTGTAGACATATCCAGGTTAGATATACGAACGATATAAGCCCCAGTGCCCCCTGTTCAGCGAGAACCTGAAGAGGAGTGGATAATGGTTGCCCTGAAAAGTTGGAATTAGGTTGCTTGCTTGATTGATATATATAATTTGTCGAAAAATTATTTTGTCCGATCCCTAAAGCTAGACGGTTTCGTGCTGTATTAATGCTAATCTTCCAGCTAGCAATATGTCCTGCCGTACTTCTTTCCTGTGATTTCGACTGCCGTATAAAAAATAGATCTCCCGCATTTGCGCGGTGTGCTGGGAAAAGTATCGCGGCAACCGATGCCGCAACAATAAGAGAAACATAGCAGCTAATCCATATAGCTCTGGCTTTAATATGAAGAACAAGTGGCATTATGGTGAGTAACATGAAAAGTGTTGCCAAACCAAGAGCAGCCCCCCTGGACATCGTTAGCAAAATCCCTAAAATGACCGCGGTATTGCAAGCAATTGATAAGGGTAATACAAAACGCAATACCGGCTTCCGTCTCGGCGTGAATACCAACGCAAGAAGAGACATTGCAAAAGACAACAATAAAACTGTCCCTCGGTCATTCACTAGAGGAATCAGTATTGCCGGTTGTTGAGCTTTTAGTGCGCTCAAATCGGTTAGCCCGAGATGCAACGCTCTTGTATACCATCGAACAGTGCTTACGACTTGGATTGCAGCTAGGCTTGAACTCAGCACCGCGACGAGCGCGATCCCCCTCCGTATATTTGGCCAACTAAACAGCAGGAGTCGTAAAAGGCCGTATGTTACAGTAAGTATACTAAGAACAAAAAGCGCGTTGAAACTATTGCGCCGATACATCGACGTCGCAAAGGTTATCAACTCTGTTGCCCAGAAGAGTACAATTGCAATATCCAGAGAGCAAAACACCGGCACGAGAATTGGCTGTATTAGGTTACGTAGCAACGATGCAATTAGTATGATGCAACCACTGACTGCGAATAGCGCTTCGAAAAGTACTACATTGAGACAGAAGGAAACAATGATCCCGATAAGACAAACTAGTGCAAGGGAAATTAGTAGCTCTTCGCTATCCGATTGAAGCCACGTCGGCCCGGGCAAACAATCATGGCCAGGGATCGGCGAATAGGGTTGTAGGCGTGATTGGTACTTGTCTGGCTCACCGTCCGAGCAACTTAAATTGTTCATTGTCTATACCCCAAAATCATCAGCGCTAGCATTCACCAATGGCTTGGCATATGTGGCATATTTTTATCATCTCAATATCTTGGTTAACTCGCCACTTAGATCGGGAACGTCTAATCTTGGCAATCAGTCTGAAACTATCACAATAGAACCTAAGGATGCGGGGGGGGGGGGGGATTAATTAACATTTTCGC
>DASZBW010000010.1:0-41902 GCA_035943695.1 Acidobacteriaceae bacterium
CATCGGGCACCCTCCCCTCCCCACCGACCCCGGATTCGTCGGGCACACTCCCAACCCCATCCCCGTCCCCGGCTGCACCGCCATCCTAGTCCACGTCGCCCCATCCACCGACTCGTAGTACCCATGCCACCTTACCGCCGCATAAAACCTCTGCCGCACCGCATTCCAAACCACCGCCGTAGCCGCATTCCCCGGCCCTCCACCCGGCAGCGGCTGCTGCACCACCTGGCTCCCATCCTTGATCGTCGCCATCTGCCAGCTCACGCCCGCGTCGGTCGAGTAGTACAGCCCCATCACGCTATACGTCGCATCCCCCGCATTCACAATCACGCCCTCTGCCGACTGCCCCATCGCCGCCACCACCAGCCCCGGCGTCCCCGTACTCCACGCAAACCCCGTCGTCGCCAGCCCCACAAACGTGTGATTCCCCGCCACCCCATCATGCGCCTGCTGAATCAGCGTCCACGTAGCCCCCCCATCCGCCGACCGCAGAATCCCCTCGCCATAGTAAGAATCCAGCGCCCCATTCCCATCCCCCGTCCCCGCCAGCACCACCCCGTTCCCCACACTCACCGCCCCAATCGTCAGCGAAGCCACCGCCGCCGAACCCGCATTCGCACTGAACACCGGCAGCGTATCCGTCAGCGGCCGGAACACCACACTCCCCACCGGCCCCGCCGCATTCACCGACTTCCAGACCCCACCACCCGTAGTCCCCAGGTAAACCGTATTCCCCGTAGTATCCGCCGCATCAACCGCCACCGAGCTCACCCGCCCCGTCACCGTCCCGTAGCTCTGGCTCGCCACCCCCACCGGCCCCACTGCCGTCCAGGCCGCACTCAGCGGATTGACGCTCTGCCCCCACCCCACCCCCGCCCCGAGCAACACAAATCCCACCCACAGCGCGGCACCCCGCCACGCGCAGTCCATCCTCCAACTTCCCCGGCCTGGAAAAAACTCAGCAAAGCCCATAGGCGCAGCCCATCCGCAGCTACTAACCTTAAATAATTCCAAGAATCTCTACGCACCCAAATCTACCACCCTCCCGCCGCCACCGCACCACCAAACCCGCCCGTTATAACAAGCCCCAGCGCCCATACCCAAGCCCGCCGCTCAACGCTCGGGACTTCTGTGGCTACTAGCTGTCCACCCGAAGCTCGAGACATACAACCCGAGAATTATTCCTGCTTCAAGCTGTCAGCTTAAAAGCTCAAAGCTTACAGCTCGAGAACCATTCTTCGCTGTCCTTCCGATCTCACTCCACATCCGCAAAACCGCGCGGCCGGCCTCAGCTCAGCAGCCTGCTGAACACCTCATTCGAAGCCATCCGCCCCGCCCCCGTCAGCCTCACCCGCCCACCCTCCATCACCACCAGCCCCGCATCCACCGCATCCCCCAACGCCTCACCCACCCCATCCACCAACCCGCCAAACTCCCCACGCAGCACCTCCAGGTCCACCCCCTCACTCATCCGCAACCCCAGAAACATGGCCTCCTCAAAACCCTCCTCTCGCCCCACCCGCCGCATCTGAGGCCCACCGTCCTCCGAGGCAGCAACCCCACTCACATCTCCCCCATTAAGAATCGTCATTCCGGACGCAGGCCGGAATCTCCGTATTTCGTCCCCACCCAGATACCTATCCAGATCATCCCCATTGGCCCACCGCACCGCCCCCGAACCATCCCGCAGCATCGAGTGCGCATCCAGCCCAAATCCCACATATCCCTCCCGCCGCCAATACTTCACGTTATGCCGCGACGCACTCCCCTCACGCGCAAAATTCGATATCTCATACTGCCGAATCCCAGCCCCCTCCAACCACCCGCAAGCCCCCCCATACCACTCCGCAATCTCATCCTCCCCGGGCACCCGCCCCGCTCCATACTTCTCTCCGGCACTCAACATCTCCCGCCCCAGCCGCGAGTCCTCATCCACCTCCAGCATGTACACACTCACATGCGGCACCCCACTCCCAATCGCCACCTCCACCGACTCCCGCCAGCTCTCCGCTGTCTGCCCCGGCAATCCCACAATCAGATCCACATTGAGCTCCCGCAAGCCCGCCGCCCGCATCCGTCCAATCTCCGCCAGGCACATCTCCCGCGTATGCAGCCGCCCCACCGCACGAGCCTCCGCATCCACAAACGACTGCACCCCAAAGCTCACCCGATTCATCCCCAACCGCAGCATCGCATCCAGAGTCTCCTCTCCCACCTGCCCCGGAGCACACTCCAGCGTCACCTCCGCCCCCCGCACAACCTCAAACTCCCCCCGCACCGCCCCAAACAGCCGCCCCATCTGCTCCGCCGACAACAAGCTAGGCGTCCCACCCCCAAGAAAGATCGTATCTACCCGCTGCGGCAACTCCGCCCCCATGCCCAGCGCCGCCCTCCGCACATGCGCAACCTCCCCACACACCCGATCCACATAAGCATCCATCCGCTCCGCCCCGAACACCCCCGAAGCAAAGTTGCAGTACGTACACTTCGCCCTGCAGAACGGCACCGAAATATAAACCCCAACTGAATCGCTCACGCCGCCGAACCCTCGACCTAATTCTTTCACGAGCGTTTCTCCGCACCGTGCGCGCGCTCTGTACGTCCAATCCCCGAGGATCTCTTCCATGCTCCGAAGCTCTCGCGCACTTCTACTCGGCGTCCTTGCCGCCGCCCTCACAGCAGCCTCGGCACAGAAACCCCGGTCCCCCGTCCTCGTCGAGCTCTTCACGTCCGAGGGCTGCTCCAGTTGCCCACCCGCCGATGCTCTCCTCTCCCGCTTCGATCACGAGCAGCCCATCCCCAACGCCGACATCATCGCCCTCGGCGAGCACGTCGACTACTGGGATCACCTCGGCTGGCGCGACCGCTTCTCCTCGTCCGACTTCACCCGGCGCCAGCGAAGTTACCAGTCTACCTTCCACCTCGACGACATCTACACGCCACAGGTCGTCGTCAACGGCTCATCGCAGTTCAATGGAACCGACAGTGCTGCAATCAGTCGCGCCATCGAGCAGGCAGCCGCCAGGACCGTCCCACTTCAATTCATCGCCGTTCATCTTGAACCCGGCAACCGCATCACCTTCACTCTCGCGAATGGTCCGGTCGATCACTCGGAGTACATCCGTATCTTCGGCGCGCTCGTCGATCCCTCTGCTACCACCCAGATCAGCGCGGGTGAGAACGGCGGACGTACACTGCACCACGTCGCAGTCGTGCGCACCCTCGACATGCTCGGCGAATCATGGCACATGAAAGACTTGGGTATGCACCCCTTCAGCCTCTCGCTCAAGAGTCCCGCTAATCTCACGGGCATGCGGCTGGTAGTTTTCGCTCAAACAAAACCCTTCGGCCCCATCCTCGCCACAGTCTCCTGTGTATTGAGTACCACCAGCGCCACACATCTCCCCGCCACCGCCCACTTCCCAGAAAATAGCTGCCCCACCATCTCTGCTTCCACCATCGAAAAGCAATAAGCGCCGTGCCGGACCGCATCCTCCACCAACGTTCCCGGGGCATCCCTCACAACTTCACAGCAATCCCACCCCAAAGCCCCGGATCCACATTCCGTAAGCTCTCAGTAAAGTCCCACCTGTGCCCATAGAAATCCTCAGCGCTGTACTGCCGTTCCCCGTAGATATGATCCTTCGGTTCACTCACAATCGTCGCGCCCTCGGCCCGCGCCCGCTTGCAATGCCCATACGCATCCACGATCCGCACCTGTACGCGGAATGCAGTATTCGGGATCGCCTCTCCTTCAGCAATCGTGAAACATCCTTCCCCGGCCCGCATCTGAATCCGATGATTCGCAACAATCAGCCGCACCGTAAAACCAAACGCCTTCCCTAGCCACTCCGCCGCCGCAGCAGGGTTCGGATAGGTGAGCACGGGGCTAACAGGACAAGGAGGAGCAGAGCGGTTGAAGAGCATACGAAACCCCTGAAAATTTATTGAGCGTCCAGACTACCTCACAGGCCGCAGCTTCGTCCCTTCACAATCTACTCCGCGCCCGAATCGAACGACCGATTCAGCCATCTAAAATAAGACCACCGCATGCCCGACAAGAAAACCTCCAAACAACCCGCGCCCCCCAAGCCCGCGCAAGACGACGACGTAGCCGGCAAAGCCTACGACGCCCGCCTCATGCGCCGCCTGCTCACCTACCTCAGCCCCTACAAGCTCCAGGTAGCCATCTCCGCCGTAGCCACCATCCTCAAGTCCGCCACAGACTCCATCGGCCCACTCCTCGTCATGATCGCCGTAGACGTCTACATGTCTGCGACTCCCCCAGCCCACCTCCCCTGGCTGGCCCGACACCTCCACCCCGCCTCGCCGTTCCAGGGCATCACCTACGTCGCCGCCCTCTACCTCGGCGCACTTCTCTTCACCTTCGCGCTCGAGCTCCTTCAGACCTACCTCATGCAGTGGACCGGCCAGAAAGTCATGTTCGACCTCCGCAGCCAGATCTTCCGCCACCTCCAACGCCTCTCCCCCGCCTTCTACGACCGCAACCCCGTAGGCCGCCTCGTCACCCGCCTCACCTCCGACGTCGACGCCCTCAACGAGATGTTCACCTCCGGCGTCCTCGCCATCTTCGAAGACATCTTCACCCTGGCCTTCATCGTCGCCATCATGACCTGGAAGAGCTGGCCCCTCGCCCTGCTCACCCTCGCCGTCATCCCAGCCATCCTCTTCGTCACCGGAATCTTCCGCCGCAGCGTCCGCGAGAGCTACCGCCGCCAGCGAGCAGCCACTGCCAAGATCAATACCTTCACGCAGGAGTACGTCTCCGGCATGTCCATCGTCCAGCTCTTCAACCGAGAGCGCCGCGCCTTCGCCGACTTCTCCGCCGTCAACTCCGAGAACAAGCAAGCCTGGACCGACGCCATCTTCGCCTACGCCTGGTACTACCCCGTAGTCGAACTCCTCTCCTCCGCCGCCATCGCCCTCGTCCTCTGGCGCGGTGGCACCGCCGTCCTCCACAACCAATCCATCTTCAACGCCGCCGCGCAGCTAGGCCTTCACCCAGCCCGCGTAGCCGGCATCTTCGGCACCGTCACCATCGGCGTCCTCATCGGCTTCATCCAGTACGCCCAACGCTTCTTCCGCCCCATCCAGGACCTCAGCGAAAAGTACAACATCCTCCAAGCCGCCATGGCCGCCAGCGAACGCGTCTTCAAGCTCCTCGACACCCAACCCACCATCGTCAGCCCCACCAACCCCATCACCGCCCCACCCACCGGCTCCATAGAATTCCGCAACGTCTGGTTCACCTACCAACCCCTAACCGAAGCCCAACAAGCCGCCCTCAGCACCTCCTCAAAAAGTGTCATTCTGAGCGAAGCGAAGAACCCCCGCATTTCCTCCACCGAGCCCACAAACTCGGGTGCCCCATTCATGGCGCAGTCTCACCGCGACATGAGTGGGAACGCAAACTCTTCCCCCGCCACATCCCACCCATCCTCAGAATCTGTCATCCTGAGCGAGCGCAGCGAGTCGAAGGACCTGCGTTTCCCCACCGCCACCGACCTCACCACCGGCCCATTCGAAGACATCGAATGGATCCTCCGCGGAGTCTCCTTCACCATCCACCCCGGCGAAACCGCCGCCATAGTAGGCCACACCGGAGCCGGCAAGACCACCATCATCTCCCTGATGATGCGCTTCTACGACATCCAGCACGGCCAAATCTTAATCGACGGCGTAGACATCCGCGACCAGGATCTAACCACCCTCCGCCGCCGCTTCGGAGTAGTCCTGCAAGACCCCTTCCTCTTCACCGGCACCATCGCCGACAACATCCGGCTAGGCAGCACCTGGATCACCGACCAAGCTCTCCAGCACGCCGCCGAAGAGGTCAACATAGCCGACTTCATCCGCACCCAACCCCTCGGCTTCAACCAGCCCATGCAGGAGCGCGGCGCCACCCTCTCCACCGGCCAAAAACAACTCATCTCCTTCGCCCGCGCCCTCGCCCACTCCCCCGCCATCCTCATCCTCGACGAGGCCACCAGCTCCGTTGACACCGACACCGAACACCGCGTCCGCCTCGCCCTGAGCCGCATGATCACCGGCCGCACAAGCGTCCTCATAGCCCACCGCCTAAGCACAGTCCAGTCTGCCGACACCATCCTGGTCATGCACAAAGGCCAGCTCCGCGAACACGGCACCCACCAGCAACTCCTAACCCACCGCGGCCTCTACTACAAGCTCTACCAGCTCCAATACCGCGACCAGGAACTAACCACCCCGGTATAGACTTGATTTCCTGCTTGTCATCTCCAAAGGGGATCTGCTTTCCCCAATTACTTCGCCACAACCCCGTCCCCCGCAGGCACCACATCCTTCACCTGCGAGGTATCCACCTCCACCGCCCCATACCGATCCCGATTCCGGTCATGCACCGCAATCCGCAAAAAGTACTCCCCCTTCGCCGGCACGCTCACCTCCGCACGAGCCTGAATCCCATGCTCCGTAAACAACCGCACCTGCTCCGCCGTCCCCGCAATCGGGTGCGTCCTCCCCACCCAGTTCAGCAAGTCGCCGTTCGCGTCGTACACATACACCAGCGCGTCGTAGTCGATATGGACCTTCCCATCCTCTCCACGCAGAAACACCAGATCCCCCGGATTGATCGCAAAGTCCACCCCATACCGCTCAAACGGACCCTTCGTCGCAGCAGCCGGAAAGTTCCCCGTCGCAACCTTGTCCTCCGTCTTCCCGCCCGCAGTCATCCGAGCCACCGCAACCTTGATCAGGATCTCCGTAGGCGTCGGCGCACCTCGCATCATCGCCACACGCAAACTATCCTGCCCCGCACTCACCGCCGCCGCATCCGTCTTCGCCCCCTTCTTCTCGGGAGCGTCCGCGTAGTACCCCACCCGATAAGCCAGCGACACTCCAGGCCGCGTCACCTGGATCTTGATCTTCCGTTCCTTCCCATCCTGCCTCTGGTCCGTAGGCGTATAGCTCAGCGTATAAAAATTCGAACCATCCTCCACCGCCTTCGCCACCGCCTCCGTCAGGTTGTTCGTATTGAAGAAAGCCTCTCCACCCGTATCGGCCGCCAGTACGTCCATCGTCGAGTGCTCCGCCGCATTCCGATCGAGAAACTTCGCATTGTCCGCATTCAGCCGCGCTTGCCCCATCGCCATATTCCGGTCGACATTCTTCGAACTGCCCGACGGCCCCATATAATTCCGCGTACTCGAAGCATCCGACACCGACGACATCCCCACTCCGCGCGCATCCACCGGATAAACCGCCACCTGGCTCCGCGACAGCTTCGCAATCGTCTCCCTGTACTCATCCTCCGAGCTGCCCATCGCTGAAAACGCGTTGTAGAGCTGACCCGTCTCATCCGGCAATATATCCAGCGGAAACGAACCCGAAAACCAGATCAGGTTCTTCCGTCCCGCAATCCCCGATACATACCGCGCAATCTCATTCATCGCATCCAGCGTGTACTTCGTGCGCACCTGGATCTGCAGCGTCTCGTTCATCGCATCGAACTCCCGCATCGCAGCAATCACCGCCGGCGGAACAGCCGCATCCCCTAACTTATCCGCATCCTGATCTTCATACACATCAGCCTGGCTGTCCTGGATCCCAGCCCCGCCCACCTTATCCTGCAGGATGAAAGACGCCTTCCCCTTGCCCTGCTCCACCGCCGCACGCAGCACATCCGGATTGCTTGTAAAGCCCTGCAACAACACCAGGTGCGCATTCAACCCAAAAATCGCAATCCTCATCCCGGGCGGCCTGGTCTTCAGGTACGTCAGCAGTTGCTGCCTCACATACGCCTGGTCCGCAAGCGGTGTATTCACCTCATCCAGCAGCAGCAGCGTCACAGACCCCCCAGCCGGCGCTGGCGTGTAGTTGGTAAACATGTTCGGCGGCAGCTTCGGCATCGGCGCAAACTTCGTCGCGTCCGCCACACTCGCCGCGCTGTGCTCCTCAAAGTGCTTCACCGTCTGAGCCGCCCCGTTCTCTGTCAGGCTGAAGTCGGCAGCCGTAAGGCCATGCACCGGCTGATGGTTCCGATCCGTCGCCACCACATCCACCACCACCAGCTGCGCAGCAGCCTTCAACGTAAGCACAGTCGCCCCACCCTGCCCGGCAGTGCTTGCCGTTCCAGCGCCCGGCGTCGATCCAGTCGTCGAACCCGAAGCAGATCCAGACGTCGAAGCCGAGCCCGAAGCAGACGCTACAGGCGCACCCTGCGCCCAACCCAAAGAGGCCACACCAGCCCCAGCCAACAAAACCACAAACCGCAAGACGCTCGACATGCGCACCAGTGTACCCCACCCCTTGTCATTCTGAGCGGAGCGAAGAACCCCGCATTTGCCTTTGCTCTCGCCTTTGTTTCTATCTGTGCCTTTGCTTTTGCTCTGGCCTTTGCCTTTCCTTTTGCTCTTGCCTTTGTCGCCGCTGTTCTTTTGTTTGTTCGCCTTTCTTGTTTGTCATCCCCGAAGGGGATCTGCTTTTGCCTTGCTCTTGCTTTCGACCTTGCCTCTGCCGGTACCCTCGCATTCGCCGTTGCCCGTTCTCAGCTCAAAGCTGCCGGCTCACAGCTCCTCCCCAAAAACCCTCTCCTGCAGCTCCCCCAAAATCCTGTCAACCCCCAAAACCGTGGAAATCCTCCGCAACTCCCACCATCCAAACCACCTCGCCCCCAAAACAAAAGTGGCGAGCAGTTATGGCCAACCGCGTATCATTAAAGAAGGATCGAGTTTAGGCAGAGTTGAATATCACAACCGGTATCGGGGGGTATCAGGGGATGTCCCCAACCGATAACGCCTTTAGAAGGGGTATCTTAGGATCAAGATACCCCCCAGAAAAAGCGACAGGAGAGGAGAAGCATCATACCCGCGAACCCCGACCAGGTCATCGCCAACCTCCGCGAGCTAGCCGCCCTCACCTCCGACGCCAACGGAGCCCAGCGACTCGCCTTCACCCCCACCTGGCAGAAGGCCCGCGACTGGTTCACCGCCAAACTCCGCGGCCTCCCTGTCACACGCCATCTGGATGCCGCCGGCAACGCCTGGGTCACCCTCCCCGGTGCCTCACCCCGCTCCCTCGTCCTCGGCTCCCACCTCGACTCCGTCCCCAACGGCGGCTGGCTCGACGGTGCCCTGGGCGTCCTCGCCGCCCTCGAGATCCTCACCTCCCTCGCCCTCGCCCACAACAACCACCCTCCCTTCACCGTCCGCATCGTCGACTGGGCCGATGAAGAAGGAGCCCGCTTCGGCCGCTCCCTCTTCGGCTCCTCCGCCTTCGCCGGCACCCACACCATAGCCACCGACCGCAACCGCACCGACGCCGAAGGCATCACCCTCGCCCAGGCCCTCGCCACCCACGGCATTGATATAGCCCGCATCGGCGATGCCGCCAGCGAGCAACAAAACATAGCCGCCTACCTCGAGCTCCACATCGAACAAGGGCCCATCCTCGAACGCCTAAGCCAGCCCTTAGCCGCCGTCCTCGGCACCAAGGGCGTCGAGCGCCACGCCATCACCTTCCACGGCCAACAGGCTCACTCCGGCTCTACCCCCATGCTCGACCGCCGCGACGCCCTCGCCGCCGCCGCTCGCTTCGTTCTCGAAGTCCGCGACATCACCAACCGCATCAACGCCCAGCACCACACCGACGCCGTAGCCACAGTAGGCTCCCTCAAGACCCACCCAGGCATCCCCACCGCCATCGCAGGCCGCGCCGAATGCACCCTTGACCTCCGTGACCTATCCCCCGAAGTCCTCGCCACCCTCTACCAGGAGGCCCAGGCCGCCAGCCACCGGATCGCCGAACAAGAGCGCTGCAGCGCAGACTGGTCTCGCATCCTGTCCATCGACCCCCTCCCCTTCCACCCACACCTCATCGCCCTCACCCGCGACTCCATAGCCGAAACCCTTCCCCAGCCGCCCGCGGAATCCACGCAGTGGGCAAACGAGATCCCAGCCGTCCCCTCCGGCCCACTCCACGACGCCGCCGAAGTAGCCCGCACCGGCATCCCCACCACCATGATGTTCGTCCAGTCCCTCCACGGCATCAGCCACAACAAGATCGAAGACACCGCCGAGCCCCACCTCCGCCTCGCCGTAGAAGCCTTCGACCGCCTCGCCACCAAAACCCTAAATTGGCTGGGCGAACAATGACATCGCCCACATCAAATCCGGGTGCCCCATGCACGGCGCAGTCTCATGGCGACCTGAACGGGTTCACCTCACTCGTCCAATCACCCGGACCGCTTCTCCGCAGCCTCCACCAGCTTCTCCACGCGCCGCTGCTGCGCGTCCACCGTCCGATAGTAAAAAACCGCCAGCAACTCCGAACGCCGTTGCACCTCCGTCATCTTCGCCCATCCCACCCGAGCCTTGGGCCGCTTCCTGAATGCCGCCTCAATCACCGGGGGCAGCTCCTGCTCGCCCTCCATCGCCGCCAGCAGCCTCTCTGCCATCTGCTCCGCACGCCGCATCCGAGCCGCATCGTCCTTCACAGCGCATACCCACTTTCCGATCTCCCGCCGCGTGTACTCGGTCAGCTCGTCGTACCACCCACGCAGCCCCGGCTCCTCATCAATCAGCACTGCCAGCTCGTCCGGCAACTCTGCCTCACGCGCCTCCAGATCAGCCTCCAGCCGAATCTCAGCCACATCGCCCAGCCTCACCCCAGCGCCCTCCTGCATAGCCTGATTCACCAGCAGATAGAACCCACCGCCCCCGGCCTCCGGAAACAAAGAAGTCCGAAACGCAAATCCATTCACGCTCCCCTGCACTCGCAGGCGAACCATTTCGCCCAGCTCCTCCGGCCCGAACGGCACGCGCGCAATCGTCCACCCCAGCGCCCTTTGCCCTTTCTCCAGCACGGCCTTGAACCGCTTCACCTTCGCCACAACACGCACCTCCCGACGATTCTTATCCTAATTGCGCAGTGGCAGGGGAGACCCGCATGAACGATGCCAACCACAATCCGCGCATCTTCCTCTCAGCAGGCGAAGCCTCCGGCGACCACTACGGTGCTGCCATCATCACCGAACTCCAAGCGCGCATCCCATCCGCAACCTTCATCGGCCTGGGCGGAACCGCAATGGAAGCCGCCGGCCAACACCGCATAGTCCGCGCCGAAGACGTAGCCCACATGGGCATCACCGAAGTGCTCCGCCACGCCCCCTTCATCTTCACCCAGTACCGCAAGCTCGTCGCCAGCCTCAAGCGCGACCGCCCCGCCCTCGCCATCCTCATCGACTTCCCCGACGTCAACTTCCGCCTCGCCAAACACTGCAAACGTCTCGGCATCCCGGTCCTCTGGTTCGTCAGCCCGCAGCTCTGGGCCTGGAAGCGCCGCCGCCTGCGCTGGGTCCAGCAGCGCGTAGACCGCATGCTAGTCATCTTCCCCTTTGAACAAGCCTTCTACCGCAACCGTCAAGTCAACGCCGAATTCGTAGGCCACCCCCTGGCCACCCTCCCAGTACCCACATGCACCCGCGAACAATTCGCGATAGCGCACATGGCTTCCAATCCAAGCGCCTCCAAGCCCAGCTCTCACCTAGACAGACCATGGATCGCCCTCCTTCCCGGCAGCCGATGGAAGGAAGTCACTGCCAACCTGCCGACTATGCTCGAAGCAGCCGCCCTCCTGGGCCCCGGCTACGACATCCTAATCCCCGTAGCGAACACACTCAAACTCGAAGAGGTCACTCGACAGATCTTCGATCAGATCCTGCCGCGCATCCAATGGCCCAGCGGTAGCTCAGTCACCTTGGTCCCCGAAGCCCGCGCCGCCCTCCACCACGCCCGCGCCTCCATCGTCGCTAGCGGCACCGCCACCGTCCAGGCCCTCACCATCGGCAATCCCTTCGTAGTCGTCTACCGCGTCTCCCAGCTCACCTTCGCTATCGCCAAGCGCCTCATCCGCTACCCCGCCGAGATCGGTGACGAAGCCACCCTCCAAGACGCCGACGGCAACCTTCCCATCGGCATGCCCAACCTCATCGCCGGCCGCCGCATCGTCCCCGAGCTGCTCAACCAACGCTTCACCGCGCAGAACCTCGCCGCCGCCCTCCGTCCTCTACTCGAAGACACCCCCGCCCGCACCCGGATGATCGCCGACCTCGCCGAGACTCGCGCCCGCCTGCAACCCGACCCAACCTCCAACCCCATCCACCGCGTCTGCGACACCGCTCTGGAACTGCTTCACTCGAACTCAGACGGAAATCCACCTTCTGCGTCCAATCAACAGCATCCAAAGCAGTAGTTCGGTTCTGCCGTTACCTTTCAAGCCACACTGAGCATCTGAAGTTAGCAGTTCGAGTCCATTCGTAATGAGGAATCCAGCCACGTCATGCCGCTTCCAACGACCATCCGCCGCGTAATGACGAAAGCCGCAGGCTTCCGCAGCTTCCTTTCCTCCACGGTCTCCTGCATCCTCGCGCTCGCTGCCGTACCTGTCGCCCTCGCAGCGCCGCCTCGTACGCCGCTCAATATCACGAACTACGTCATCACCGCCGACCTCGATCCCGCCACCAATCACCTCACTGCCACCGCCGACGTCACCTTCACCGCACTCGAAGACCTGACCCAACCCGTCTTCGAGCTGAACAACGGCCTCAACATCACCCGCATCACTGAGCTCTCCGCGCCAGGCGCGCTCTCCACTCCAACCCCAGCTTCACCCCCCACCCGCACCCCTCGCCACTCGAAAAACATTATCCTGCCTTCGGACCCGAGCCCTTCCAATGACGCAGGCCTCAACGCAGAACGCCTGACCACCAACTCCACCGTCCACATCTCCCTCCCCGCACCGCTGCTCAAGGGCTCCGTCCACACCTTCCACTTCGAGTACAACGGCACCCTGCTCAACGCCGACTCGAGCCCCGTAGAAGGCATCAAGCTGGCCTCCATCGCCGACCCCGTCAGCATCCTGCTTTACCCCGGTGCATGGTTCCCGCTCCAGACACCCGGCCTCTACACCGACCGCTTTACCGCAGAGATCCACGTCCGCGTCCCCTCCGGCTACACCGCTGTAGGCAGCGGTACGACCACCAAAGCCGCGCTCCCCAGCAACCGCACCGAGTTCACCTTCGCCTGGAACAAGCCCGGCTTCCCCGGGACCATCGTCGCGGGTAAATTTCTTCCCGCCATCAACGGCGGCCTGAACAATATTCATGTCTACGTCACCGAGAAACACAAGGCCTCCGCGGCAGACTTCGCCGCACTCGCCGGCCGCGAGTTCGAATACCTCACCAGCATCTTCGGCCAACCCGAATCCGGTCGCATCAACATCGTCGAACTGCCCGACGACGCCGTCTCCGCCGCCTGGGCACCCGAGTTCGTCGCCATCGCAGGCAACCGCATCGCTGACCCCAAGGGCGCAACCCGCCTCCTCGCCAACACCCTCGTCCATCAGTGGTGGGGCTCCGAAGTCTCACCCGCCACGCTCAACGATGCGTGGATTACCAACGGCATGTCCCGCTACGGCGAGCTGATGTATCTCGAAGACTCCGCCGGCAAAGCATCCTTGCAGTCCGCCATCTCTGACGTCTCCGCCGGTGCGCTCGCCTACGACACCGAGCCGCTCACCACCCTCGGCCGCCTCGATCCCTTCTCACCGCAGTTCCAGTCGATGACGCTCGAAAAGGGCGCGATGGTCTTCCACATGCTCCGCTGGGAGATGGGCGACGACACCTTCCAGAAGTTCCTGCGCGGCCTGCTCTCCCAATACACCGATAAAGGCATTCGCTCGGACGACGTTGAGAAAGTAGCCGAAGCGCAATCGCATCTCGAGCTCACATCCTTCTTCGCCCAGTGGCTCGAAGGCACAGGCGCGCCCGCCTTCACCAACAAATACACAACGTACCGCCTGGGCAATAACAAGGGCTTCCGCACCCAAGGCTCCATCAACGAAGACCTCGACCTCTTCCGCATGCCGGTTGAGCTTCGCATTGAGACCGACGGCAAGACGGAAGACCGCCGCATCGACGTCTCCGGCGCCGACTCCAACTACACCATCGAAACCTTCGGCCGCCCTCGCCGCGTTCAGATCGACCCCGAGAACTGGCTGCTCAAAAGCACACCCGACCTTGCCGTCCGCGTCGCCGTCCTGCGTGGCCAGCAGCTTGTCGCACAAGGCGACCTCGCCGGCGCGCTCGGCGAATACCAGAAGGCCCTCGACGCCAACAAAAACAGCTCGCTCGCCTCTTATCGCATCGGCGAGATCTTCTTCCTCCAGCGCAACTACCAGTCCGCCGCCAACAGTTTCCGCGACGCCCTCCGCGGCGACGACGACCCGCGCTGGACCGAGGTCTGGAGCCACGTCCACCTCGGCTACATCTTCGACGTGACCGGCCAGCGCGACCGCGCCGTCAATGAGTATCGTCTCGCCATTCAGACCAACGACAACACCCAGGGCGCCATCAACGAAGCCCGCGCCCGCATGCAGACCCCCTACAAACGCCAGGCCGAAAACTAGCCGGACTGACCACTCCCTGTGTCATTCTGAGCGAAGCGAAGAACCCCCGCATTTCGTCTTTGCTTTTGCCGTCGCCTGTCCTTGCTCTCGGAACGTTTGTACAATCACCTCAGGCCTTCGCTTGCCCCAACCTCTCCCATCCCTCGCCTTCTTCCACATCCAACGTCGCTCTCTGGTCCGCGCCAATCTGCTCGTCCTGACCAGCTTTGCCGCATCGTTCTATCTCTCGGGCTTTCCCAACACCCATCCAAGCCTCCTGCTCCTGCTCCCCGCGATCGTCGCCACCTTCGGCACCATCGACACCTTCCGCTGCCTCACTCCTCGCCGCGATCTCCATCACGTCGGCATCATCCTTTGCCTCTTCATGGACATGCTTGCGCTCTGCATGATCTTCTTCTTCCTCCTCTTCCCCTATCTCTTCTAAACGTCGCCGCTAAGACTTCCCCGCGCGCATTCCCCGCATCTATTGCGATATACTCAGCCCCTGTCGAACCCCTCAAGGAGCCAACGATGTTCAAAGGATTTCGCGACTTCATCCTCCGCGGCAATGTCATGGATCTTGCCGTCGCCGTTATCATCGGGGCGGCCTTCACCGCCATTGTCACTTCCCTCACTTCCAATATCATCAATCCCCTCCTCGGCGCGTTCATCGGAAAGCCAAACTTCGACTATCTCGTCGCTAACGTTCATGGCGGAAAAGTTCTCTACGGCACCTTCCTCACGGCCGTAGTCAACTTCCTTCTCCTCGCCGGCGTCGTCTACTTCTTCCTCGTCCTGCCCACGCAATACCTGCTCAAGAGGTTCAACCCACCGGCCGCCGAACCTCCAGCCACTAAGGCCTGCTCCCAATGCCTCGGCGACATCCCGGTCGCAGCCACGCGTTGCAAGTTCTGCACCCAGCCGGTCTAAACTAAGTCTTAAACCCGCCATCCAACAAGGCCCCGGCAACTTGATTCCCTTCCGCTTTTCATCCTCACGCCTTGCCGCAATTGCGGCGCTCGCACTTCTGTCTCTCCAGACGCCACCAACCCAGGCGCAGACATCCGCGCCCCTACCCTCCGCTCCAGCGAACATCCCCACCCACCTGTTCGGCTACCGCGACTTCGCCCGTCAGGCCAATCTGGATCAGCAGTTCCTCGCCGTACCCGATCCCAAACTCGCCCGCCAACACCTGAAAGTCCTCACCTCCGCCCCACACTGGGCCAGCTCCCCCGAGGATTACGACACAGCCCTCTACGTCGCAGCCCGCTTCAAAGCCGCCGGCCTGCAGACCGAAATCGTGCCCTATGTCGTCTTGCTCAATAAGCCCATCACAGACACAGTCGAAGCCTTCGACATACACGGAAATACCATCCTCCGCGGTCTGGCCCCGGAACACGTCACTGCCGATCCCGCAAACCCAGCCGTCGATCTCTACCAACGTGACCCACGCGTTCTACAAGCCTTCAACGACTCCTCGCCCGCAGCCGACGTCACCGCACCCATCGTCTATGCCAACTACGGGCGCCTTGCCGACTTCGAGCACCTCGCTCAACTCGGCATCTCCGTCAAAGGCAAGATCGTCCTCGTCCGCTACGGCGAAGCCTACCGCGGGGTCAAGGTCTACATCGCCCAGCAGTTCGGAGCCAAAGGCGTACTCATCTACACCGACCCCGCTGACGACACCGACCGCACGCATCCCGCCTACCCCGCCTACCCCGCAGGCCCCGATCGCCCAGCCTCCGCGGTCCAGCGCGGCTCCGTCCAGTTCTTGCCCATCTACTCCGGCGATCCCACCACCCCAGGCATAGCGTCCGTGCCGTCGCTTCCCCAGTCCAAACGCATCCCCACCGACAAGCTTCAGTATGTGGTGCCCAGCATTCCCGCCATCCCGCTTTCCTCTGCCGACGCAGCGCCTCTTCTGCGCGCATTCAGCGGCCCCGAGGCACCTCACGACTGGCAGGGCGGCCTCGGCTTTCCCTATCACCTCACCTCCGACTCCGTCAGCGTTCACATGCGCGTGGCCAAAGACACTCGCCTGCGCACCATCTGGGATGTCATTGGCAAAATTCCCGGCACAACCAATCCTCACGAACTCGTCATCGCCGGCAACCACCGCGACGCCTGGGTCTACGGCGCATCCGACCCATCCAGCGGCACCGCCGCCATGCTGGAGACCGTCCACGGCCTCGGCGTCCTTCTCGCTAAAGGGTGGCGCCCCAATCGCACCATCGTCATTGCAAGCTGGGACGCCGAAGAAGAAGGCATGATCGGCTCAACCGAATGGGTCGAGCAGCACACGACCGAACTGCAGAACGCCGTAGCCTACTTCAACATCGACGTCGCCGTCTCTGGCCCCAGCTTCAACTCCGCTGCCGTCCCATCCCTTCACCAATTCCTGCGCCAGATCGCCGCCGAAGTCCCCTCCCCCGCCGGCGGCAGCATCTCCCATCAAGCCGCGATGCAGCCTCATGAGACGACGCGCGGCGGAACGCCTTCCAGCGCATCTCCACCACCTGTCTCCACCGACGCCGAACTGCACATCGGCGAGCTGGGTTCCGGGTCCGACTACACTCCCTTCCTCCAGCACCTGGGTGTACCATCCACAGACATCGCCTCCGACGGCCCCTTCTCCGTCTACCACAGCGTCTACGACAACTTCGACTGGTTCACCCGCTTCATCGATCCCGCCTTCGCCTACACCCAGCAGCAGGCGCGCTTCTTCGGCCTGGAGATCCTGCACATGGCAGATTCCGACGTCCTCCCGTACGACTACCCCGCCTACGCGCAAGCCATCCGCAGCTACCTGGATCACGCTCACACCCGTGCCTCCGCCAAAGGCCTCAAGCTCGACTTCGCAGCCGCACTCTCCGCCGCCGCGCAGTTCGCCTCATCCGCACAAAAAGTCCACACCCTCCAGCTCAACCCGCCCAAAGACTCCGCAGCCCTCGACCGCATCCTCACGGCGACCGAGCGTGCGCTCCTGCTCCCCGCCGGCCTGCCCCGACGCCCTTGGTACAAGCACAGTATCTTCGCCCCCGGCGAATTCACAGGCTACGAAGCCGTAGTCATCCCCGGCGTCAACGAGGCAATTGATACCTCCGATGCCCCGCGCGCCCAGGCCCAGCTCGATGCCCTAACGCAAGCCCTCACCCGCGCCGCAGCCACCCTGGCATCCGCTACGCCCTAGCCAAATTTCTATCCAAAACGCAAATCATCAGCCTACAACTTGCGAGGCACGCCATGGCTCCCGGGTGCTATTCACCCCTGCCCTTCCGGCGAAGATCATAACTCTTGGATGCGACCTCACAGGCCGCACAGGAGACGACCCACATGCTTCCCGACATTATCCTCGCGCTAGCCTTCCTCGCCATGATCATCGCTCCCGCAGTAATCACCATGCCGTCTCACCGCGATGAGCGAGACTCCCTGTGATCCAGTCCCGCGCCCTCGAACCCACACCCGATCTCTGCTGCCTGCCTTCGCCCCACCGCATCCCGCAAGGCATCGCCGGCATGGCGTTCAACTTCAGCAAGATCGAGATCTCGCACCACCCCGTCCAGCGCAGGACTTCTCCGCAGGCCATAGCGCCGCACAAATCCGACTCATCTTCCCCAGCCAACGCCTGAGCCTGTTCTTACGCGTACCCATGCTTTACTCTTCAACAAGAGCCGCATGGACACTCAGCCCACCACCACTCCGCCGTCTCCCCTGCCCGCAGACCTGCGCCGCCTCGTCCTCACCGGATTCATGGGCGCCGGCAAGTCCACCGTAGGCCGCCTGCTGGCCACGCGCCTGGGTTGGGACTTCCTCGATCTCGATACCTTCATCGAATCCCGCACTGGCCTGACCATCCCCAACATCTTCGCGATTCACGGCGAGCCTCACTTCCGCCAGCTCGAATCCGAAGCCCTCGCCTGCGCCCTCCTCCGCGACAACCTCGTCCTCGCCCTCGGCGGCGGTGCCCCCGAAACACCCGCCAACCGCCTGCTCCTCAAGCAAACCCTCGCCACAGCCACCATCTTCCTCGACGCCCCCTTCGCCATGCTCTACAACCGCTGCGTCGCCCAGTCCGTCGACCCCACGACAACCGAATCTGCCCCCGGCGACCCAGCCCAGACCCGCCCAAACCTCACCGACCCGGCCGCCGCCGAGGCCCGCTTCCTCACGCGCTGCCCCATCTACCGCAGCCTCGCTGACTCCACCATCGACACCTCCACCCTCACCACTCAAGAAACCGTCGCCGCCATCCTCGACCTGATCCACCCGAAAAAGTAAGATGGCCCTGCGACGTTGCACTGCACTTCCCTGTTGCGAACCGCACTATCCTGCCGTTCGGCCTTTTTAGAATTGCATCCAATCAGCAGCAAGCAAGGAGAACACCGCTGTTGACCCCAACGACCACCGCCAGCCCGTCCCGATCCGCGGTCCGCGGACACATCGTCTTCACCATCGGCATCCTCGTCGCCCTGGCCGTGGCCTGGCGCCTCCGCGACGTGCTGACGCTCATTTACGTCAGCGCTCTTTTCGCCGTCGTCCTCATGCCCGTAGTCGACAGCATCGTTCTCTTCGAAATCCGCGGTGGCCGGCGAATCTCCCGCGCCCCGGCCATCGCCCTCATCCTCGGCAGCGTCTTCCTCGTTCTCGGACTACTCTTTGCCCTCGGCCTCCCTCCCGTCATCCGCGACATGCGCCAGTTCGCCGCAGACCTCCCCGGCCGTATCCCCACCATCGTCGCCCGTCTCCGCCGCATTCCCATGGCCGACAAACTCGGCGTCGATTCCATCGCCTCCAAGGTCGAAAGCGGTCTCTCCAACGTCGCCGAATTCCTCTTCGCCTCCTTCCCCGCATGGATGGGTCGTATCTTCGATCTCGTAACCGCCGTCATCCTCTGCATCTACTTCATGCTCGAAGGCAATCTGGCATACCAGTGGTTCATGTCTCTTCTGCCCATCAATAACCGCCTGCGCCTCGCCGTCACCCTGGAGAAAGCCGAGATCCGCATGAGCAAATGGCTCATCGGCCAGGGACTGCTGATGCTCATCCTCGGCGTCTGCAGCACCATTGCATTCTTCTTCCTCCACGTCCGCTACTTCGCCCTGCTCGGCGTCCTCATGGGCCTGATGAACATCATCCCCATCGCGGGCGGGGTCATCACCATCCTTATCGTAGGAGCCGTCGCCGCACTCGACTCCTGGGGAAAGACCGGCGGCGTCTTCCTCTTCTACCTCGCCTATGTCAATGTGGAGAATGCCTACCTCACCCCACGCATCATGCGCTCCAGCGTCGATCTCATGGGCCTCACCGTCCTCATCTCGCTCATCGCCGGCACAGCACTCGCCGGGGTAGTCGGAGCCCTCGTAGCCGTACCCACCGCAGCCCTCATCGCCGTCCTGATGGAGGAGTACATGGTCCAGAACGACAGCCAGTACACTCCGAAGCCAGTGGCCTCAGCCGCGCCCCCCGAAGACCCCATCCTCCTCCTCCCCACCGACGAGCTCCAGCCCTGAAAGCACTCACGGATCACCTGACGCCGCTGCTATCCTAGAACCTCATGCCCGCTCCAACCTTCGCGCAGCCCGAACGCCGCAGCCTCCTCGCCCCTATCCTCATCGCGGCCGCAGTTCTCCTCGCCCTGGGCACCGGCCTCTATCTCTATCTCCCACGCCGCACCGCGGACATCACCATCACCCACACTGCGATCCTGCCCACCCACACCGCCTTCGACACAGGCTCGAAGCTCGTCGGCAAGCAGCAGCGAATCGAAGAAGACCTTTACGTCCTGCTCACCGTACGCGTCGACGACAAGCTCCGCGTTCCTCTCTTCCTCTCCGACATCACCGCAAACCTCACCGGCGCAGACGGTTCTACCGCCACCACCTCCGCCGTCGAGAAGAACGATCTCCCCGCCGTCTACACAGCCTTTCCTGCCATCCGGCCACTGACCGGCGCGCCCCTGCTCCGCGAATCCACCATCGAGCCGCACAGCCCCCTCCAGGGCATGGTTCTCCTCCACTTCCCCATCGTCCAGGCCATCTGGGACAATCGCCAATCCGCCACCCTCACCCTGAGCTTCTACCATCAAGCCCCCATCACCATCACCATCCCAAAGCAATAATTCGACCCGGACACTTTCGCAGATCCGAGAACCTTGCCGTCATAGCACCGCCGGATGTACCCGAAGTTTTTGCTCCATCCTGTCCGCCCGGGAAGGATCGCGATGCTTCCAGCCATCCTCGATCCTCATCGTTCCGATGTCAGGTCTCGATTGGCATCTAAAATCGAACCATGCGCCGCCGCTTCATAGCCGACACCTTCTCCCCCGCCACCGGCCACCCCACTCACGCCGCCCTCACCGGCGACCAGGCCCTCCACCTCGCCCGCGTCCTCCGCGCCCAGCCCGGCCAGGTCTACGACATCGTAGCCAACGGCTTCCTCCACCGCGCCGAGATCACCACCGTATCCGACACCCAGGTCGACTTCCTTCTCCACGAAGAGCTCGAAGCCGACGCTGCGCTCCCCATCCACCTCCTCCTCGCCATCTTCAAGTTCGATCACTTCGAATGGGCCATCGAGAAAGCCACCGAACTGGGCGTCTCCCGCATCACTCCCATCCTCGCCCGCCGCACCGAAAAACACCTCGCCCTCGCCGCCTCTAAACGAGCCGACCGCTGGCGCCGCATCGCCCTCGAATCCTCCAAGCAATCCCGCCGCACCGACATCCCCGAGATCGCCGACCCCACCCCACTCAACTCCGCGCTCGCCGCCGACACCGCCCCCCTCCGCATCCTCCTCAGCGAAACCGAACAGACCCACACGCTCGCCGCCGCCCTCGCCCACCACGCCTCCGTGAGTTCGCAACTCCACCGCGACGGATGGGACGTCAACTCACAACCAGCCACCTTCCGCCTCGACCTCGCCATAGGCCCCGAAGGCGGCTGGACCGCAGAAGAGATGCAGCTCTTCACCACCCATGCCTTCACCCCGGTAACCCTCGGCCCCCGCATCCTCCGCGCCGAAACCGCCGCCATAGCCGCCATAGCCATAGCCGCCTCCAACCTCGTGCTCTAGCAGCACACGCGAGCCGGTCGCCCACCCGGGACAACACACTACAGCGATCTGACGTCCTATGCCGCTGAGGAGGAGTCACCATGTCATCGCAATCTCAATCGCTCAGCGATCAATCAGCAAAAACGTCCCAGGACCACACCGGTACGCATCTGGATTCACACCACACGGGAATCACTAACAAGCCCGCCGAAGAGGCCAGGCGTCAGCAAAAGGTCGTCGCTACCAGCGAGTCCACAGACAAGGCGTAACGCCTCACCCGTCAGGAGAAAACCTCATGTCGCAGCCACACGCAAAACCATCCACCAGCCAGATGAAGAAACACGGAGACCCACTTGAGGCGGCCCACGAGCAGGACCGAAACACAGCCGGAGAGCTTCGTGATGCAGTCCCCCCTGCCGACGACGGGGGTCACTCCCACTCGGCCGCAGCACATCTTGGCACTGCAAAAGAAAGCACCAAGCCTGCCGGGAATCTGCGTCAAGGCTCGAATCCCGGTGCCCTGCGCGAGCCACCGCAAGTGGTCAACCGCGTAGGCAAGCAGCACCGCGCCTGATCCACTCAGAGTTGCCGCATCCCGAATCGACCAGAAGCGCGTGCACCCCAGAGAAGCCAACTCAGCCCTCTATACACAACAATGCCCGGCCAAAGCCGGGCATTGTTGTTTCCAATCGCTGAAGCATCAACCTAAAACTTGATCTGCTTCTCCAGTTCATCCGCCCGCTCGGCCGTCTTCTTCACCACGCAGCTATCGTCCACCGTCTCGTGGTCCACCTTGCAGTCGTAGTCCCGCTTCTTCAACCAGCTGCGCTCTTCCGTGCGAAGCGCCGTCTTCTTGTCGTCGTGTCCGGCGTACTGCTGCATCAGCTGTTGATACGCTTTGTTCAGACGTGCATCCTGGTTCGTTAATTCCTTCATCTCGCACATACCCTGCTGCACGGTACTGCTATGAGCACGCTCCATACACGCGCCATACTCCGCAGACTGGGCATCACACCGGCTTCCCGCAACTGCGCCGGCAAGAAGAAAAAGAGCACATCCGAACATCACTGTATGTTTCAAGAACACCTCGATCGAAATGGGGAGTTACCAACCAGCAGTATACCGACGCGCACACAGTACAGCCACGCCACCATCAGCTGAAAATATCCCGCATCTTCGCAAACAAGCTCCGGCTGGTAGGCGTATTCTCCACCGTCATCGTCTCCCCCAGCTCCCGCAGCAACTCCTTCTGCGCCTTACTCAACTTCGAAGGCGTAGCCACCCGAATCTCCACAATCAGATCTCCCTTACCGCTCGAATTCAAATGCGGCACGCCCTTATTCCGCAGCTTGAACTCCCGCCCGCTCTGCGTGCCCTCAGGAATCTTGATCGTCGCTGCACCCTCCAGCGTCTCAATCTGCAACTCCGTCCCCAGCGCAGCCTGCGGAAACGAGATCGGCATCACGCAATGCAGATCATCGCCATCGCGTTCAAAGAACTTATGCGGCTTCACCGCCAGCACAATATAAAGATCCCCCGCCGGCCCGCCAAACCTCCCGGCCTCGCCCTCGCCCTGGTAGCGAATCCGCGTATCCTGCTCCACGCCCGCGGGCACCTTCACCGTCATCTCGTGCTTCTTCACCTGCAACCCTTCGCCGCGGCACGTAGTACAAGGATCCGTAATCGTAGTCCCCGTCCCCCCGCAACGCACGCAAGTCTTCGCCACCGAGAAAAAGCCCTGCTGAAACCGTACCTGCCCAGCTCCACGGCACCCTGTGCACGTCGCCGGAGCCTTGCCATTCGCACTCCCCGTCCCGCTGCACGTATCGCAAGCCTCCTGCCGCCGAATGGAGATCTCCTTCTCCACCCCAAACACCGCCTCCTCAAACTCCAGCGTCAGGTCGAACCGCAGATCACGCCCACGCTGCACCCGCGAGGCCTTGCGCGTCCCACCCATGTTGAACATCTCGCCAAATAAATCTCCAAAGATATCCCCCAAGTCCTGCGCCCCACCGAACGGACTCCCGCCACCAGCAGGCGCACCACCCTGAAACGCAGCATGACCATAGCGGTCGTAAGCCGCCCGCTTCTCCGGATCGCTCAATATCTGGTAAGCCTCACTGCAAGCCTTGAACTTTTCCTCAGCCTCAGGATTATTCGGATTCCGGTCCGGATGATACTGCATCGCCAGTTTGCGGTAGCTAGCCTTCAGCTCCTGCCCATCCACATTCCGCGAGACCTGCAACACTTCATAAAAATCAACTTTAGTCACGTTAGCCGTAGCACTCATCTCTTAAAATTTCTCCTGCATTTTTCTTCCCGCACTTACGCGGTGTTGCCCACTTCCACCCTGTCGCCCTCACCCGGAGCGAGAAACAAATTCGTCTCCAGCCCATGCTGCCGCGTGTACAAGTCGTGGTACCGCCCGCCCAGCCGGTACAGCGACTCATGCGTTCCACGCTCAAGGATCAGCCCCGCCTCAATCACCAGTATCTGATCCGCCCGCCGAATCGTCGACAGCCGATGCGCGATCACAAACGTAGTCCGCCCCTTCATCAGGAAATTCAACCCATCCTGAATCATCGCCTCCGACTCCGAATCCAGCGAACTCGTAGCCTCATCCAAAATCAAAATCCGCGGGTCAGCTAGAATCGCCCGTGCGATCGAAAGCCTCTGCCTCTGCCCACCCGACAGCTTCACCCCACGCTCCCCCACAATTGTGTCGTACCCCTCAGGGAACTTCTCCGCAAACTCATCCACGCGCGCAATCCTGCAAGCCTCCATCAACTGAGCCTCGGTAGCCTCCGGCCGCGAAAACTTCACATTCTCCCGAATCGTCCCATCAAACAGAAATGTCTCCTGCAGCACCACCCCCAGCTGCTGCCGATAGCTGCTCAGCCGCATCGTCGCCAGGTCCACGCCATCCACCATCACACGTCCCGAAGTAGCCGTATGGAACCCGCAAATGAGCGAGATAATCGTCGACTTGCCCGACCCCGAAGACCCGACCAGCGCCGTCACGCTTCCCGGTTTCGATTCAAAGCTCACCCCATGCAGCACCGGCTTGCCCGCCTCGTACTCGAACCGCACGTCTTCAAACCGCACATCTCCGCGAATATGCCCCGCGTCATTCACCCGCCCCGGCTCCGAGTCTTCCTCTGCCTCATTCAAAATCTCGGTCGTCCGGTCCAGCCCCGCCAGCGCCTCCGTCAGCTGCGTCCCGATATTCACCAGCTGCACAATCGGAGCAATCATAAACGCCAGCAGCATCGTGTACTCTACGTATCCGCCCGTATTCAGCCGCCCTATCGCGCTCTCATGCGCACCCAGGTACATAATCAACCCGCCCACCACCCCCAACACCAGCGTCGACGACAACGTCATCAAGGACTGCGCCGTCAGCGAGCTGATCACATTCTTCAACAGCCGCGTCACGCCTTCCGCAAAGACCTGCGCCTCACTGTCCTCCGCGTGATACCCCTTCACCACGCGCACGCCGCCCAGAGACTCCGTCAGCCGGCCCGTTACCTCTGCATTGATCTTTGCCCGTTCACGGAAGATCGGCCGAATCGTCTTGAACGCCTTCTGCAGGATCACTCCAAACACCAGCAGGATCGCCAGCGTCAGCACCGTCATCCGCGCATTGATCGAGATCAGCACAACAAACACGATCACCGCCGTCAGCACGCCCCCTACAAAATCCAGCAGGCCGGTCCCCACCAGGTTGCGCACGCCCTCCACATCCGTCATGATGCGCGCCACCAGCGTACCCGTGCGATTCTCGTCGTAGAACGCCACCGGCAGCCGCCCGATATGCGCCTGCACCTTTCTCCGCAGCTCCGAGATCAGCCTCTGCCCCTCAGTCGATAGCAGCTGCGTCAGCGCATAGGAAGTGATCGCCTGCAGAAACACCGCGACAGCCACCGCCACAATGATCTTCGGCAGCTCCGCCATCTTCCCTGCTCGCATCACGTCATTGATAAACGGCCGCGAAGAGATCGGCAGCACCAGCCCGCAAAGCCGGTTCACAATCATCAGGCAGAAGCTCACCCCAATGAGAGCTTTCCTCGGCTGCATCAGCTTCCAAATCTCCGGAAGCACCTTCTTCAGCGGAGGCTTCGGCCGCTTCGCCGTCAGGTCAGCCGCAATCGCCCGTCCCGTACCCCGGCTAGGCCGGTCTGCGTGCGACATTCCCCCACCCATGCCATGCGATCCCATCGAAGAAGACATATATCTTAAGTGTACTCCCGCACGCGCCATAATCGCTCCATGCACAACCTTCTGGATGTTTCTGAAGTGAAGCTATATCCTTGCCTCAAATGAAAATCCAGTCTCTGCTGGCAATGTTCCTGCTTGCCGTCCTTCCCTGCGCTGCTCAATCTACGGACATACCAGCTCTCTCGGGTCACATCAATCACATGACCTCATCCCAGGATTTACGCATCAATGGCAAGCGCATCCAGATATCCGCAGAGACCAGGATCTACCTCGCGAAGCCACCCGTATTTTTGCGCCGAAGCTCTCCTGTAAAGCTGTCGTTCTCCCAATTCAGGCCCTATATCGGCCAGTACGTCGATGTCTTTGGCGAACTCACCACGCCCCAGTACGGCCTTGAGGCGACTCGAATCATTCTCCGAGCCCGCGTCCCACAACAAGTTTCCGGTTCCGGGGTGATCGATGCCCTTCCACCCGTACTCCTACCCACTCCCTCTGGCACTGACCACTTTATTCGCGCCGCAGGCTATCTCATCTCTATCTCTGACTCGACGCGGTCAACCTTCGAAAAGCCCCTCGCTTCCTCGGCGGACATAGCTACAAATACCTGGGTTCGCTTCAAAGGCCTTCAGCGCACAGATGGAATCGTTATCGCCAGCGAGGTTTTCTTCAGCCACAACATCCCCGCGCCGCAACGAGACGCGCAAAATCCAGGGGCGAACGTCGGCCCAACCACGGCTGCTTCTGGCAAGCGGCAGAATCAGCTCACTCAGTCGCCAACCGAAATCGGCCCCGGACAAATGTCCTCCTCACCTGAGGCCATCATGCAGGAGAGGATAAGCAGGATCGGCGCTAAACTCGTTCCTCAATATCAGACCAGTCTTCCCGCTTCCGACCAAAGCCGCATCGACTTTCGCTTTAAAGTGCTTTCGGAGAACAATGCCTCCGCTCAATCCCGGGATGCCACTTTGCAACCCGATGGGAATATCCTCATCTCGCAGGCCCTCGTAGATCGCCTGCAGAACGACTCCCAAATAGCTGCGGTGCTGGCCAGAAGCATGGCTTGCGCCCTCGACAAACTGCCCGCAAACGGACGTAGCAGAAAAGCGAGGGTCGCCGCAGAAAATGCAGTGACGGCCGCCGGATACGTCATTCCTGTTCTCGCTGTCGCCGGAAGCATCACTACTTCAGTCGAAAACGCTTACATGACGGCCTATGAAAACCAAAGCGAACGAGTCGGCCTCTGGCTGATGCGCGACGCCGGTTATGACATCGAGCAGGCCCCCATGGCATGGTGGCTTCTCGCCCAAAAACCGGGCCAATCGCTCGACCAGGTTACCCTGCCTCCGCGGACCGAATACCTGTACACGTTCCTCGGCGATTCCTGGCCGCGGGAATATGCCGCGGCATCCAAATCGTCCGTAGCGTCCTCTACTCCAACCTCCGCGCCCGCCGCGCAGCAATAAACGACCGCACGCAAAGTCCCGTAAACACCAGGCAGACCGCCGACATCGCCGCCTTTTCTTCCACCGCCACCGGATGCGGAAAAACCACCCCGCGCAACATCCGAACCTCATCCACCAGCGCAGGCAGCGTCCCCAGGAACCCCAGCAGCCCCACAGTCACCGCCACATGCATCCACAGCATTCGCTTCGCCGGCACAGCAAGCGCAAGCCCGCCCGACACGACCAGCACCAATCCAAAATAAGCCGGAATCAGCGCCGTAGGATGCATACTCCCCGTCGCAACAAATCCCCACGCGCCCAGACCAATCAGCAGCACTCCAAACACAATCGTCAGCTTAGCCATCTCATCCTCGCTCTTTCTTCAAGCCGCTGCAGCAGCCTTCATCTTCGCAATTACATCCGCAACCGTCCACTCATTCGTCGGATACCACGCCACGATCCGCCCATCTTTCCCAATCACCGCGGTCGACAGCGAATGATTCAGCGACCCCGCATCCCCCGGCGTCACTCCTACATCGAAGAACTCCTCCATCGCCATCAACCCGCTCTCCGGCGGCGCAGCAAAGTCCCAGTGCGCAAACTTACGCGCATCCCCGCCCGTATACTCCGCCGCATAGCCCTTCAAAACCGCAGGCGTATCGAACTTCGGATCGAAGCTCACACTCAGCAGGTGCGTCTTCCCATACGCCGCACTCCCCGCAAGCTGCTTCTCAATCTCCGCAAAGTTCTTATTCATCCTCGGGCAGTAATCCTCCAGCGGACACCGCGTATAGATAAACGTCAGCAGAAGCACCCGTCCCTTGAACTGCCCCAGGTGTATCGTCCGACCATTCTCATTCAGCAGCTTGAAGTCCGGCACTGCATCACCCACCGCCGGAACATGGTACGCAACCGCAGGCTTGTAATCCGGCCGCGCCTGCGCCACCACCACAATCTCATCCAGCATCGCATCTTCAAACTCGTCGCCCACCTTGCGCACCAGCAGCTTCGCCGAGATCATGTCCCCCGAATGAAGCTCACCCACAATCGACGAGTCCTTCAACTTGTAGCTCATCGTCATCGCTTCCATAAAACCCGGCACGGCAGCCGCATTTAACACCACGCTGCCCTTCGCCGCATCCACGCTGACGATCCGTCCATGAATCGCGAATGTCTTCACCGCCGCCACGCCATGGCTGCCGTCGGCCGACCCGCCATCCACCGTCCGCCTGCATCCACCAGCCCACACCGCACACACCAACACCGCGCCAACCGCCAGCTTCTTCGCTCGTTCCATACCCTCCATGATACCGGCCACGCCGCGCGCGATTCTCCAGACATCCCGCCGAATTATTTACTTGACTCAGTCAAGTTGACGACCCGGGACGCCATCACTAATATGGCTGGCGGTTTGCATCCCCCCTCTCCCTTGTTCGCAAATTTGGGATGCGCCACGCAGAGCTACCCTCCCGCAAACTGGGTCGTACGTCCGAGCAATCGATACCAGAGAACCTTCCTAACATCAGCCTCTCGATGCGGACCACCTCCGCAGACGATCGCATCAACTCAGGCTTTTCACATCTCTCATATCGAGGCCACCATGTCGAAACTGCACCAGACCAGACTCTTACTTCTCGCGCTTCTTGTCGCGGCTCTCAGCGTCATCTCCCCTGCCGCTCAAGCCCAGAACACCGACGCCGTCTACAACGGCTGGATCTCGGCCTATCAGGTCGCCGACGGAAGCAACTTCTACCTCGCCAAGAGTTTCAACGATCGCTCGGACGGATTCTGGAGTTCCGGCTATCTCATGTTCGAGGCCGAGGACGCCTACTTCCAGACCCACAAGGCCACCCGCTACAACCAGCTCGTCCAACTGCTCAACGACTTTCTGGCCCGCAATCCCGCCTCAGGCTGGACCGGCGACACCTGGGATGACGATCTCGAGTGGATCATCTATGCCTACATCCGCGGCTACGAGATCACCGGCAACACCGCGTATCTCAACGCCGCAGCCTCTAACTGGAACGCCGTTTACAGCCGCGGCTGGGATAACACCTACAACGGCGGCATCTGGGAGAATCTCGGCGATCACACCTCCAAGTGCACGCTCTCGAACGCGCCCTTCATCATCGAGGGCATCGAGCTCTACCGCGCCACCGGCACCTCCACCTACCTCACCGAGAGCGAAGAGGTCTACGCCTGGCAGCGCAAGTACCTCTTCAATCCCACCAGTTCCAACACCGTAGTCGGCGTACCCGGCCAGGTCGGCCAGTGCGCGGCCACACCCATGCAGTACTCCGACAACGTCTACAACAGCGGCCTGATGGTGGAAGCCGCCAACTCCCTCTACCGCGCAACCCTTACCGCATCCTACCTTGCTGATGCCAAACTGGCTGCCGCTCACGCGATCAGCAAATGGCCCATCATCAACGTGGATTACCCCGGAAATGGTTGGTTCTCTGCCGATCATCTCTTCCGCGGCCTCAACCAGCTCGCAAACCAGAACGACCTCTGGAGCAGCTACCAGACCTGGCTCCAGAACAACGCCAACGCATCCTGGAGCAAGCGCCGCACCGACTACAACTTCACCCACAACGACTTCACCACAGCCACCCCCACCACGGGTGATCTCTACTCCATGGAGGTGGCCGGTTCGGTCACCGTACAGGCATCTCTCCCCATTGCACAGAGCTTCAGCGGCAACTACGAGATCCAGAACGTCAACAGCGGTCTGGCCCTCGACGTCAGCGGCGGTTCGACCTCCTCTGGCGCGGCCATCGTTCAGGATGCCTACACAGGAGCCACCTCGCAGCTCTGGACGTTCGTCGCCACCACCGGCGGCAACTACCAGATCAAGAACGTCAAGAGCGGCCTGGTCCTCAACGTCAAAGGCCACTCCACCACCTCGGGAGCACTCATCCAGCAATATGCCGCAGGCGGCCCGCAGCCCGGCAACGACCGCTGGGCGCCAGCCTGGAACGTAGCAGACAGCACCTGGTCCTTCTACAACCTCAATAGTCAGATGGCTCTCGACATCCCCGGTGGAAGCAAGTCCACAGGCGTGCAACTCGACCAGTGGTTCACCAACAACGCCACCAATCAGAAATTCAATCTCATCTCGCGCTAACTCACCGGCGGCGCGCCAGCCTTCACGGAGTCGCGCCGCCATCTTCCCGATTAAACGATTCCAACCCAAGTCACCGAGGCCAATCATGTTCAGAATTCATTCAATGAAATTTCTCGTCCCCGCCCTCGTCGTCGCGGCCGTAGCCACCGTCTGCCCGCAGACGCACGCACAGACAACCACCCGCACCGATTCCGCCTATAACGGCTGGATTTCCGCCTTCAAGGTCACCGACGGAAGCAACTTCTTCCTCGCCAAAAGCTTCTCTGACCGCTCCGCGGGCAACTGGAGCCAGGGCTACCTGATCTTCGAGGCCCAGGACGCCTACTTCCAGGACCGCAGCGCCAGCCGCTACAACGACGTCGTTCATCTGCTCAACGATTTCACCGCCCAGCACGGCACCGACTGGACCGCAGACACCTGGGATGACGACCTCGAGTGGATGATATATGCCTACGTCCGCGGATACGAGATTACCGGCAACTCCGCCTATCTCACCGCCGCCGCTAACAACTGGAACGCCGTCTACAACCGCGGCTGGGATTCAACCTGGGGCGGAGGCATCTGGGAAGAGAACAGCGGCCGTACCTCCAAGTGCGTCCTCTCGAACGCTCCCTTCGTGGTCGAGGGCATGGAACTCTATCGCGCCACCGGGACCGCCGACTATCTGACCAAGAGCGAGCAGGTCTACGAGTGGATGCGCAACCGGCTCTTCAACTACACCAACTCCAACAACTCGCTCGGCGTACCCGGTCAGGCCCGCGAGTGTGTCAAGAACAACGTAGCCTCCGGCAATGACAACGTCTACAACACCGGCCTCGTCCTTGAAGCTGCGAACTCCCTCCTTCGCGATACCGGAAGCTCGGAGTACGCCAACGACGTTCCTCTGGCCGCCAACAAGCTCACCAGCACATGGCCCATCCTCAACGCCGACTATCCCCAAAATGGCTACTTCTCCGCCGATCACTTCATCCGCGGCCTGTCAGCCTACGCCACCCAGAACAACCTCTGGGGCACCTACAACACCTACCTGCAGAACAATGGCAACGCAGCCTGGAACGTCCGCCGCACCGACTACAACTTCTCTCATAATGACTGGACCACCTCCACCGGGACCGGCGACATCTACGCGATGGAAGCAGGCGGCTCGATCACGATGCAAGCTTCCCTGCCCGTGTCGTTCAGCTTCTCCGGCAACTATGAACTCCAGAACGTCAACAGCGGTCTGGCTCTCGACGTCAGCGGCGGATCAACCTCCAACGGCGCAGCCGTAGTCCAGAACACGTATACGGGCGCAAGCAGCCAGCTCTGGACCCTGGTCGCCACCTCCGGCGGCTACTACCAGATCAAGAACGTCAACAGTGGCCTGGTCTTGAACGTCAAGGGCCACTCCACCCTGGCCAAAGCGCTGATCCAGCAATACGGCGCACAAGGCCCAACACCCGGCAACGATCGCTGGCTGCCTGCGAAGAACTCCGACGGCACCTGGTCCTTCTACAACCTCAACAGCCAGATGTCTCTCGACGTCCCGGGAGCCAGCAAATCCACCGGCGTCCAGTTTCAGCAGTCCTTCGCCAACAACAACTCAAACCAGAAATTCAACCTTATCTCTCGCTAAGACTGACTGCGCGCCATCGCAAGATGGCGCGCCGTCTTTATCTTCACAAACACACTTTCACGCGCGTTTTTTGGCCCACTCCCCCAGGCCGCATATTTGGACACCGCGAGCGGTATCGAAAGCACAGTGCTGAATCGCACGTCGGAGCATTCGATCCCAGCACCCAGTACAGCACCATCTCCCCATGCGGACATCGACCGCAATCGATCGCAAACGAATGCACTCCATCCCCATAAAATCCTAATCCACGAGGCACTCATGTCTAAGATCCGTTCCATGAAGTTCATCTTCCTCGCCCTCCTCATCGCATCGGCAAGCATCCTGTTGCCCCGCGCCCAGGCCCAGCACACCGACGCCGTCTACAACGGGTGGATCTCCGCCTATCAGGTAACCGACGGCAGCAACTTCTACCTCGCCAAGAGCTTCAGCGATCGCTCCGCCGGCTTCTGGAGCCAGGGATATCTCATCTTCGAGGCCCAGGACGCCTACTTCCAGAGCCGCAAAGCCACACGGTACGCGCAGGTAGTCCAGCTGCTCAACGACTTCCTCGCCAAGAATGGCACTGACTGGACCGGCGACTCCTGGGACGACGATCTCGAATGGATCATCTACGCCTTCGTCCGCGGGTATGAGATCACCGGCAACACCAGCTACCTCAACGTAGCCGTCAGCAACTGGAACGCCGTCTACAACCGCGGCTGGGACTCCACCCTCGGCGGCGGCATCTGGGAAGAGAACAATGGCCGCGGCTCCAAGTGCGTCCTCTCGAATTCACCCTACGTTATCGAGGGCGTGGAACTCTACCGCGCCACCGGCACCGCCAGTTACCTCACCCGCAGCCAGCAGGTCTACGAGTGGGTGCGCAACAATCTCTTCAACCACACCAACTCCAACAACGCCAACGGCGTCCCGGGCCAGGGCGGTGAGTGCATCCAGGCAGCCACTGGCCTCGATGTCTCCGACAACATCTACAACATGGGCCTCATCGTAAACTCTGCCGCCGCGCTCTACTGGGCCACTGGTGGCAACTCCGAGTACTCCAACGATCTCGCTCTCGCCGCAACCCACGTCATGACCAAGTGGCCCACTCTCAGCGCGGACTATGTCGCCAACGGCTACTTCTCCGCCGACCACCTGCTCCGCGGCCTGGGCTTCTACTCCAACTACGCTAATAAATGGGGCACCTACCAGACCTACATCCAGAACAACGCCAACGCAGCCTGGAATAAACGCCGCACCGACTACAACATCTCTCATAACAACTGGACCACCACCACCGATACCAGCAACGTCTACGCCATGGAGACGGCAGCTTCCGTCACCGTTCAGGCCACTCTTCCTCTCGGCTTCAGCTTCAGCGGCAACTACGAGATCCAGAACGCCAACAGCGGTCTGGCCCTCGACATCAGCGGCGGATCAACCTCCTCCGGTGCAGCCGTCGTCCAGAACACCTACACAGGCGCAACCAGCCAGCTTTGGACGTTCGTCCACACTGCCGGTGACTACTACCAGATCAAGAACGTAAAAAGCGGTCTGGTCCTTAATGTCAAGGGCCATGCCACAACGTCCGGTGGCCTGCTGCAGCAATACGCCGCACAAGGCATGCTCCCTGGCAACGATCAGTGGCTGCCGGCGATCAACTACGCCGACAACACCTACTCCTTCTATAGCCTCAACAGCCAGCTCGCTCTCGAAGTCCCCGGAGCAAGCAAGTCCACCGGTGTACAGCTCGACCAGTGGTTCGCCAACAACAACACCAATCAGAAGTTCAACCTCATCTCGCGCTAACCAGGCGGCGCGCCATCGCAAAGTGGCGCGCCCCTTCCTCACTCCCTATAATTCTCACGCACACGCAATCCTAAAATCCCCGCGATTGAGAGTCCGAATGTCTAAGCTTCGCCCGATCCACTTTGCATCCCTCCTCCTCTTGATCGCCACCTTCGGCTGCGGATCATCCGGCACCACGGCACCCACCACCCAGCCACCCGTCACGCCGCCGGTTACACCGCCCGTCACGCCACCGACGCTGACCCAGTCCCAGCGCACAGACGCCGCCTACAACGGCTGGATCTCCGCCTATCAGGTCGCCGATGGCAGCAACTTCTACCTCGCCCGAAGCCTGGCGGATCGTTCCAGGCCATTCTGGAGCGAGGGCTACATGATCTTCGAGGCCGAGGACGCATACTTCCAGACCCACACCGCCGCCCGCTATACCCACATCACTCAACTGCTGAACGAGTTCCTCGCCAAAAACCCTGCGTCCGGTTGGACCAGCGACAGTTGGGATGACGATCTCGAATGGATCATCTACGCCTTCATCCGCGGCTACGAAATCACCGGCGACCCAGCCTACCTCAGCGCAGCATCCACGAACTGGAACGCCGTCTACGCCCGCGGCTGGGACTCAACAAACTTCGCCAATGGCGGAATCTATGAAAACCTCGACGACCTCCCAAGCACCAAAAACCCCAACCCCGATCCAAATAGTATCTCCAAGTGCGTCCTCAGCAATGCACCCTTCGTCTTTGAAGGCGTCGAACTCTACCGCGCCACAGGCAATGCAAGTTACCTCACCACAAGCCAACAGGTCTATACGTGGATGAGCGCCAATCTCTTCAACTCCACCAACACCACCAACGCACTCGGATTACCCGGTCAAGCAAATGAGTGCATTCACAGCTACGGCCTCGGCTCTTCTGACAACATATACAACGCTGGCCTCATGGTGAACGCGGCCAACGCCCTCTATCGCGCCACCGGTACCGCATCCTATCTCGCAGACGCCCAACTGGCCGCCAGCCATCTCATGACCAAGTGGCCAATCATCAACAAGGACTACCCGTCCAACGGCTACTTCTCCGCCGACCAGGGCTTTCGCAGCATAGCCGCCATGGCCACCCAGAACAACCTCTGGGCCACCTACGGCACCTGGCTCCAGAGCAACGCCGACGCCTCCTGGGCCGAGCGCCGCACCGACTACAACTTCACGCAGAACAACTTGACCATTCCAACGCCAACCACCGGCGACCTCCAATCTATGGAGGTCGCTGCCTCCGTCACCATCCAGGCCTCTCTGCCCGTACCTTTCACCTTCACCGGAAACTACGAAATCCAGAACGCCAACAGCGGCCTCGCTCTCGACGTCAGCGGAGCATCCACATCCACCGGCGCCGCCATAGTTCAAAACACCTACACCGGCACCAACTCCCAGCTCTGGACACTCGTAGCCACCGCAGGCGGCTGCTACCAGATCAAGAACGTCAAAAGCGGCCTGGTCCTCAACGTCACCGGAGCCTCCACTGCCACCGGAGCTCTCATCCAGCAGTCCGCCGCGCAACCCATGCAGCCCGGCAACGACCAGTGGTACCCAGCCCTCAACGCCGACAACACCTATTCCTTCTACAGTCTCAACAGCCAGATGGCTCTCGACGTCCCCGCATCAACCACCGCCACCGGCGCGCAACTCGACCAGGCCTTCACCAGCAACGCGAATAACCAGAAGTTCAACCTCATCTCGCGCTAAACTCCACCACACGCGGGCCGCTCTGTGGGCGGCCCGCCTCTTCAAAATTCCATACCGCTGCTCTCGTCCCACGCCTTCCCTCCAGAACGGATCGCGCGCCTGGTTCCTCACAAAGAAACTCCTCATACGGCTGCCCTCATCCTTGCGTCGGCACCTTTCACGCGCGTCCATACATCCGGCCCACCCTGGCAATTGCGTTTCGCGAATAATTCCTTGACACCGTGAAGCCACGTTATCTATAGTTGGCGCGGTTCGCATACCCACTCTCCCCGGCAGCGTATTTGGGATGCGGCAAATATCATGCATCACCTGAAGCTGTGATCGCCTTACGAGCCCTCGATCCACAGCACATTCTGCAGCAACCTGACCCATGTGGCGCCCCATCCGCAGCCGATTGCAAACGACTTCTGTCGCTCAAAAATTTTTCGTAACGAGGTATTCATGCTAAAGATTCATCGCATCCACTCTCTAGTTTTCGCTCTCCTCATAGCAGCCACCGGCGTCTTGGCGCCCCAGGCCCGAGCCCAGCACACAGACGCCGTCTATAACGGCTATATCTCGGCCTATCAAGTCCCCGATGGCAGCAACTTCTACATCGCCAAAAGCCTAACCAACCGGGCAGACGGCTTCTGGGGCGAAGGCTACGACATCTTCAACCTTCAGGACGCCTACTTCCAGACCCGTAAAGCCTCCCGCTACACCCAGATCGTTCAATTGATGAACGACTTCCTGGGTAAGAACGGCAACGACTGGACCGGCGACAGCTGGGACGACGATCTCGAATGGATTGTCTACGGCTTCATCCGCGGATACCAAATCACCGGCAACTCCGCCTATCTCACCGCAGCCTCAAACAATTGGAACGCCGTCTATAACCGCGGCTGGGACTCCACCTTCGGCGGCGGAATCTGGGAAGAGAACAGCGGCCGCGATTCAAAGTGCGCTCTCAGCAACCTCCCATTTGCGATGGAAGGCGTAGAGCTCTACCGCTCTACCGGCGATTCCAGCTACCTCACTAAGAGCGAGGCAGCCTACGCCTGGGTCCGCGCCAATCTCTACAACCCCACCAACTCCAACAACTCCCTCGGAGCACCCGGCCAGGTCAGCGAGTGCGTCCACGCCAGCGGTCCTTCTGTCTCGGACAACGCCTATAACGCGGGTCTGATGATCGAAGCTGCCACCGCTCTCTACCGCGCAACTGGCACAGCGTCCTACCTGGCCGACGCGAAGCTGACTGCCACTCACTCCATTAACAAATGGCCGATCATGAACGTAAACAACGTCGGAAACTCCCAGGGCGATAACCTCTACCGTGGCCTCGGGCAGCTCGCAAACCAGAACGACCTTTGGAGCAGCTACCAGACCTACCTGCAGAACAACGCCAACGCAGCCTGGAATGTTCGCCGCACCGACTACAACATCTCGCACAACAACTTCACCACCCAAACATCCAGCACCGCAGACGTTAACGCGCAGGAGGCGGACGATTCTGTCGTCATCCAGTCAGTGCTACCCATTTCACAATCCTTCAGCGGCAACTATGAGATCCAGAACGTCAACAGCGGTCTGGCCCTCGAAGTAACCGGCGGATCAACCTCCAACGGCGCGGCTGTAGCTCAGAACACCTACACCGGCGCTACCAGCCAGCTCTGGATGTTCGTCGCCACGACCGGCGGCTACTACCAGATCAGAAACGTGAAAAGCGGCCTGGTGATGAACGTCAAAGGTCACTCCACCGGCTCCGGCGCCCTCATCCAGCAGTACAGTGCGCAGGGCCCTCAGCCCGGCAACGACCGCTGGCTGCCTGCCTTCAACGTAGCCGACAGCACCTGGTCCTTCTACAACCTCAACAGCACCATGGCTCTCGATGTACCCGGCGCAAGCAAGTCCACCGGCGTACAGCTGGAGCAGTACTTCACCACCAACAACACCAACCAGAAGTTCAACCTCATCTCACGCTAAACGCATCCACCAGCGGGGCTGCCCTCTTCGGCGGCCCCGCTTTTTCCGCAATCCCCAGGCGTATAAAAGGCGTATGGACCTCTCCCCCGCCTTGCCGCCGGACATCGCCGAAGCACTGGCGCAAGGCGCAACCGTCCTCACCGCCAACCAGCGAGCCGCCCGCACCCTCCATCACGCCTTCAACCAGCAACAGCGCGCCCTCGGCCTAACCTCCTGGCCCCCTGCCGCCATCCTCTCCTGGGACGCCTGGCTCTCTACCCTCTGGCACCGTCTCCTCATCGCAGGCCAAGCCACCGATCTCCTCCTCAACAACACGCAGGAGCTATCACTCTGGCGCGCCATCATCGCCGCTGACCCAGCCAACACCAGCCCCATTGAAGCTCTCGCCCACACCGCCTCCGAAGCCTGGCACCTCGTCCACCAGCACCGGGCCCGCAAACATCTCTCCACCTACGCCAGCACCACCGATACCCGGGCCTTCGCCCGCTGGGCCGCCGACTTCGACCGCCGCGCCGCCCGTTCCCACTACCTCACCCTCGCCCAACTCCCCGAGACCATCCTCACCGCCATCGCCGCAGCACACCTCACCCTTCCCCCCAACCTCCATCTCATCGGCTTCGATACCAAAACCCCCGCCCAGCAATCTCTCCTCGAAGCCATCCAATCCACCGGCACCCAGATCTCCGAGCCCACCCCCACAAATCCGGGTGCCCCATTCATGCAGTCTCATAGCATGAATGGGGACCATACGCCCAACCTAACCCTCACCTCCACCCCCGACGACCTCACCGAACTAACCGCCTGCGCGCACTGGCTCCGCACTCACCTCACCCAGCATCCCACCTCTCGCATAGCCGTCATCCTCCCAGCCATCGACCCCATCCGCCCCCAGATCGACCGTATCTTCCGCTCCATCCTTGCCCCCGAACTCAACAACATCGCAAGCACGGCCCTACCCCCCTACGAGTTCTCCCTCGGCCTCCCCCTGGCCCACACCCCGCTCGCCTCCACCGCCTTCGACATCCTCCGCTGGGCCATTTCTCCACTCCCCATCGATCGCATCTCCACTCTTCTCCTTTCGCCGCACTTCGCCTCCGCCCGCAGTACCTCATCCGAACCCCTCACCCGCGCCGAATTCGACGCCTTCATCCTCCGCCGCCAGCATCTCCTCCAACCTGAACTGAGCCTCCCTCAACTCCACCGCCTCGCCGCCCGCTCCGGCCACGCCGCGGACCTCACCACGCTTCTCAAACACCTCGATCTCTTCGCAACTTCCCTCGGAGAAAACGACCTCACCAAACCACACACCTACGCCGACTGGGCCGCCCTCTTCCACCAACTCCTCGAAGCCGCCGGCTGGGCCACCCCCACCCATCTCGACAGCGCCGAATTCCAAACCCTCCGCAAATGGCAATCCGCCTTCGACGAACTCACCACGCTCGACTTCGACGCCCAGGCCCCCCAGCCCACCTTCACCGAAGCACTCGCCGCCCTCGAGCGCATCGCCCGATCCACCCTCTTCGCGCCCGAGTCCCGCCACGCCCCCATCCAGATCATGGGCGCACTCGAGTCCGCCGGCTCCACCTTCGACGCCCTCTGGTTCCTCCGCGCCAACGACCTAACCTGGCCCGCCACCCCCAGTCCCAACCCACTCCTCCCCTGGGCCCTCCAGCGCGACCTCCAGATGCCCGGCGCCGACCCCGCCAACGACACCGCCCACGCCCAGCGCATCACCCAACGTGTCGCCTCCTCCGCACCGGAAGTAGTCTTCAGCTACGCAATAGAATCAGCCTCCGGAAACCAGCGCCCCTCTCCCACCCTCGCCACCTTCAACCTCACCCCATCCCACATCCCAGCGCCACCCCCCACCCAACCCCTCATCAAGCTCGAGTCTTTTCCCGACGCGGAGCCCATCCCTCCACCTCCCGACCGCGTCCTCCAAGGCGGCGCAGCCATCCTGCAAGCCCAGGCTGCCTGCGGCTTCCGCGCCTTCGCCGAGCTCCGCCTCTACGCCTCCGCCCTCGAACCCATCGCCCTCGGACTCTCCCCCGCCGAACGCGGCAGCCTCATCCACGCCGCCCTCGAAGACTTCTGGTCCCAGATCCCATCCCAAACCGCCCTCAAAGCCCTCACCACCGATCAGCGAAATACCCAGCTCACCCACTCCATCAACGCCGCCTTCCAAAAGCACCACGCCCGCCCCTCCGCCGGCTGGCCTCACGCCTACCTCTCCACCGAACGCGACCGCATCCACCGTCTCCTCTCCGAGTGGCTCAATTACGAAGCCAACCAGCGCGCCCCCTTCGTAGTCAAAGCCCGCGAGCAGGAACTCCACGACGTCCGCATCGGCCCCCTTCGCCTCGACATACGCGTAGACCGCATCGACACCATAGACCTCCAAGCCTCAGAAGATCCCGAAGCCGATCCGGAAGCCACCACCGCCGAGATCATCCTCGACTACAAGACCGGCCTCACCTCTCCCAACGACTGGCTCACCCCCCGCCCCGACCAACCTCAACTCCCCCTCTACGCCGTCGTAGCCGACTCCGCCAACCTCGCCGCCATAGCCTTCGCAACCCTCCGCCCCGGCAAAGAGATGAACCTCCACGGCCTCGAGTCCCAACCCGGCATCCTCCCCAAATCCCCCCGCCGAACCGCCCAATCCTTCGCCGCCCAGCTCGAACAGTGGCGCGAAACCCTCACCATCCTCGCCGAAGACTTCCACTCCGGCCACGCCCACGTCTCGCCCAAGCTGTACCCGCAGACCTGCACCTACTGCGCCCAGCGTCTCCTCTGCCGCCTCGACCTCTCCACCCTCGAATCCATAGACGAAGAGACCGATCCAACCGAGGACCCCACCCATGGCTGAACTCCTCAACTTCCCGAATCCCACCGCCCCACTCACCACTCCACCCGACGCCGAAGCCCGCACCCACGCCCTCGACATCCGCCAGTCCTTCATCGTCGAAGCCCCCGCCGGCTCCGGCAAAACCGGCCTCCTCATCCAGCGCTTCCTCAAGCTCCTCGCCGACGAGTCCGTCACCTCCCCCGAGCAAGTCCTCGCCATCACCTTCACCAACAAAGCCACCGCCGAACTCCGCGAGCGCGTCCTCCACCACCTCGAACAAGCCCACCTCAACCCCATCCCCGAAAACCTCAACGCCTTCGACCGCCAGACTCTCCCCCTGGCCCAGGCCGTCCTCCACCGCGACCACCAGCTAGGATGGCACCTCCTCGACCAGCCCCACCGCCTCCACCTCCGCACTATCGACTCCGTCTCCGCCGAAATAGCCCGCACCCTCCCCATCCTCTCCGGCTCCGGAGGCCGCCTCACCCCCGCTCAGGACGCAGCACCCCTCCACCGCGAGGCCGCCCGTCGCACTCTCCTCCTCCTCGGCTCCGGCGACGCCGCCTTCGACCACGCCCTCCACACCCTTCTCCTCCACCGCGACGGTAACCTCGCCGAGTGCGAGTCCCTCATCGCCAACATGCTCGCCCTCCGCGACCAGTGGGGCGACCTCATCCCCCTCACCCACCCCCAGCTTGACGACCAATGGCTCGACACCCACGTCCTCCCCCGCCTCGAGCAAGCCCTCGACCAAGCCATCTGCACCACGCTTACCCGCCTCACCCAAATCTTCCCCCCCCACCTACTCGACGAACTCACCGCCCTCGCCGCCGACTTCGGCCACCTCGCCCCATACGACTCCAGCCCCTCGCCCGTAACCCTCTGCGCCGGCCTCCGCCAGGCCCCAGAAGCTGTCACCAAACACCTCGACCGCTGGCGAGCCATGATTCACCTCCTGCTCACCAAGGAGGGAGAATGGCGAAAAGATAGAGGTATTACCAGCAGAAACTTAAAGTTTGACTACAACAGAAAACACGCCCACCACAACCGCCTCATCTCGATCCTCGATCAGCTCTCCGGCCACGAAGACCTCCTCTGCATCCTCTGCGATGTTCGCAACCTCCCACCCGCCACCTACCCCGCCGACCAGTGGCTCGTAGCCAAATCCCTCTTCCGCATCCTCAGCCGAGCCCTCGTCGAACTCCAGCTCGTCTTCGCCGCCCACACCCAGTGCGACTTCACAGAGCTCTCTCTCCTGGCCCGCCACGCCCTCGCCCAGGACTCCGGCCCCGAAGACCTCTCCTCCGCGCTCGGTGCCCGCCTCCAGCACCTCCTCGTAGACGAGATGCAGGACACCTCCACCCCCCAATACGACCTCATCCAGCGCCTCACCGCCTCCTGGGACGGCCACTCGCAGACCGTCTTCCTCGTCGGCGACCCCCGCCAATCCATCTACCTATTCCGCCAGGCCCGCGTCGAACGCTTCCTCCACGCCATCGAAACCCAGCTCCTCGGCGACGTCCCGTTGACCCGCCTAAGCCTGACCGCAAACTTCCGTTCGCAAAGCACTTTAGTCGAACAGTTCAACCAGAACTTTAACTTAATCTTCCCCCCCTCCCCCAATCCCGAGACCCTCCCTTACAACCCCTCCACCCCCACCCTCCCTCCATCCACC
>DASZBW010000011.1:0-115155 GCA_035943695.1 Acidobacteriaceae bacterium
TCTGGCCTCCATCGGCCATCCGCTTGTAGGCGATCCTCTGTACGGGCCAACTGGCCAGCCTCTTGAAAATCTTCCCGGCCTCCCCGGCGATGGAGGATATCTCCTGCACGCCCAATTTCTGAAATTTCATCATCCCATCACCGGAGAACAAATCCATCTTGAGGCTGCTTTGCCGCCTGGATTCTCATTGCATCAGTAGGGTTGTTGCCGAGAGACGCGTCGATGAGGACGAATCTTCGTCCCTCGTCCAAGCTCAGTGAGCGCATTGCCTATTTCTCGCCAGTTGAGATTAAAGTCACTGAAAGCCTGACTTATCAGCACCCAACCGAGATGCCGACAGTTGCGAGTTCATTTCTTTCTCATCGCCCGTATCTTCCGCCTTCCAATCTGTAATAGGAAGATGGAGACTACGAAGACGTGCTCATCTTAGATCAACGTATGCCGGAGGATACGGACGAGCACCTGCTGTACCAGGCCCGCCTGGGTAACGAGAGCTGCTTCATGGTTCTCTTCGAGCGCTACCGCGACATTGTTTTTCGTTTGGCATACCGGCTTACGGACGAGCACGCTGCGGAAGACATCACCCAGGACTGCTTTCTTGGCCTCTTAGGCCATGCCAATCATTTTGACCCCGCAAAGGGCTCGCTTCGTACCTATCTTTACGGGGCAGTGAGGAACCTCGCACGCAAGCACTACTGGCTGCACCAGGGCGATGTCGAACTTGATGATGAGAGCGAAGACCCATCGTTTGTCGCGGAACCTATAGCGGCGCGGCTGCTTCTGCAGCACGAGACTTCCGAACTTATCCATCAAGCTGTGGTTGCCCTTCCTTTGGCACAGCGGGAAGCTCTGGTGCTCTTCCAATATGAAGAGCTCTCGCTCAGTGAGATCGCAACCATTCTTGCTATCGACGTCGGCACGGTGAAGTCGCGTCTGCATCGCGCCCGCAGCCACCTTAGGAAGACCTTATCTCCGTATTTTGAAAGGAGCATCATCCATGAACCCACATGATAAAGATCCATTCGACAAGTTCCTTGGGCAATGGAAGGTTCCCGACACCCCCACGCACCTGAACAACGCCATCAGCAAAGTCTATCGGCGCAGGTTTGAGCAGCGCGGTTGGCGTTGGTTTCTGCATGGAGGCCTGCGAATCCCGGTACCATTCGCCCTGGCGGGCATGGCGGCAGTCGCCCTTATTGCCTTCTTCATTGGACGGAACCAGCATTCTGCCCAGTCGCACGCCCAGGCAAGCGTGGAAGTCCAGAGCCAGCACGCCGGTGAGATTCAGAAGGTCGAAGTGCCTGTGTATCGCGACCGGGTAGTGGTCCGTATCAGATATCGCGACCAACGTCGGAACGCAGCGTCAAGGGTAGTGGCGGTTCAACCATCGGCACAGCCCTCTGCCGGGGGCTATCAATTTGTCACAGCTCTAACCACGCGAATTATAAGGAGAGACCATGAAATCCCTAACTAGCGGCTTGTTGGCAGCCTTCTTGCTCTGTGCCACTGCTATCGCCCAGGAATCACAAAAAGCTGCTCCATCGGCGCCCAGGTCCCACACCCTGACGACAAATGGCCTTGTGCTTCCCAACGGCATTCGCATCGAAATGCGCACCATGGCAGAGGGTATAACGGGCACGTCGTGGCTCCCCAAGTTCATGGGAGGACCTCAAAGCTACGGAGTGTATACGGGTTTCATAGATGGAAACGTATATCACCATTTCTTCTACATCGGTGAGCGCTACTTCGGCTATGACCTTGACGCTGAACCGGTCGGGGGGACACGCCAGATTCGTTTGACGTTTCAACCGTTGAGTATGGATTGGGCAGGAGAAGGCGAAAAGGTGCCCGCTGCCCTGCCTGCTCTTCCGCCCGAACAAGTTATTCGCGAAGGGGAGGAGTTGGTGATGGATCTTGCGGTCGATCCGGCCAGCGGCGAGAAGATAACGGAACACATGAGCTTCCAGGTTGGCACGCCGCGGCCGTCATGGCAGCCGCCTGACCTTACGCTCGACGACGTGGGCATGCATTTATCTTCGCCCGCGCTCTTTGAAGACGGACAACTGATCGGCCGGTACAACGATGCGGCATCTGCGCCCGTCTTCGCCATGCACCTGCACGACGGACGGTGGCTCTATCTCTCCTTCAAACCTCATGACGGCTATGACTTCAAAAGAGCCGGGGTGATTCATGCGGCCCGCGCTGAGTTTGCTATCGGCGGCCACGAGTTTGAGGTGCGTTCGAGGTCACTGATCGCTCAACGGCCGGAGATCAGCCTGTATGTACTGCTTGATCGGCGTGAACCGGCAGATCGAGGGAACGTTTTGTCTATCTGGGCTCCAAATACAGAGGGTTCGAAGAACTACGTGGAACTACGCGCCGGGACCGTGGAGGAGATGCTTCCCAAGCCGTGACCTGTTAGTCCGCCTACGCGCCTGATGCGCTGGTCCTTGGACTACCTGTGCGGCCTTGGGGAGAATGAGTGAAGAAGTATAGATAGCTTGCGACATGAAGACAGATTGAGGGGGACTGGATCGAATGATTATGCGATGGATGTGTACGGCTGTATTGGCGGGGCTCGTAGTTTCGGGCGCATGGGGACAAGGGAGCGGGGCACCCAACGAGGCCGATTCAAAGGCTGCGGAGGCTTTGCTTCCAGGCGCTACGTTCGATGTAGCGACGATCAAGCCGAGCGATCCAAACGCAATGGCGAGCAGTTCAGGTGCTTGGCCGAATCTTTCCAAGAATTACCCGTTGAAAAACGCGATATGCAGTGCATATGGTGTGCTGATCTCTCGGTGTCTAGGGGGGCCGGCGTGGCTTGAGTCGGATCGGTACGACATTGAAGCAAAGCCGGATGATGCTACCGCCGAGCAATTCCTCAAGCTAAGTTGGAAGCAACGAGCAGCTGTGCAGCACCGGATGGTGCAAACGCTGTTTGCCGATCGCATCAAGCTGAAGGCCCACTTCGAGACGAGGGAGGTAACAATTTTTGCGCTGGTTGTAGCGAAGGGCGGCCTGAAGATGCATGAGGCACAGGCAAGCGACGGTTATGCGAACGGGCTAAAGCGAGATGACGGCAAAGCTTATGGCGCCGGTGTATTCAGTATGAGCAACAGTATGGGCGTCGCAACGGTGACGGCGCAGGGAACGTCCCTGGCAAACCTGGTGCTTAACCTTCCGGGGATCACCGGCCACCTCGTCGAAGATAAGACGGGACTGACCGGCATTTACGATTTTACTTTGCACTATTCGCCCGTCGACCCGCCGCCGCCGGACTCGACTGAGCCTTCGATCTACACAGCGCTGCAGGAGCAGTTGGGGCTAAAGTTGGAATCGGTCAAAGGACTAGGGAAGGTGCTCGTGATCGACAGCGTGGAGCGGCCGTCGGAGAATTGACTCCTGAAATACGGCGTTTTCGGTAGCTTGCCGAGAGATAACGGACGATGCTGCCTCAGTTGGTGCGAAATTGCCAATGCATTCATTGACCACTCATCACTATAAGGATCCGACGCAGGTGCCGTCGAGCTTCTACCTGGAGAACAGGGAGGTACCGTCTATCTTCTGTCGTACCGCCGCCGGACTTGATCCCAGAACATCATTTTCATCCATCCAAGACTCGCAGACACTATCCCCTCAGGAGATCTTCCACCGGGTCGAAAGCATGACCAGCTTTTCGTCCAAGCTTGGCACCGCGAGAGGAACCGGCTTTGCAGAGGTGGACTGACTACCCTTCTGCGCGGGGCCTATGAGTGCCTTCATCGATAGGGCGATCCGCTTCGTCTTTATGTCGGCGCCCAGCACCTTCACCTTTACGATCTGTCCGGCCTTGACCGCCTCGGAGGGATCCTTGATGAAGCGGTTCGAGAGCTCGCTGATGTGCACCAAGCCGTCCTGATGGACGCCGATGTCGACGAATGCGCCGAACTTGGTGACGTTGGTGACGACCCCTTCGAGCACCATCTCCGGCTGGACATCGGCGAACTCGCGGACTTTCTCGTTGAAGCTGGGAGCGATGAACTGCTCGCGAGGATCTCGACCAGGCTTCCGCAACTCCTCCAGGATGTCCTTGACGGTGAATGCGCCTGCATCGATCTGGCGGGCATCAACCTTGGTCAGTAGCTGAGGGTTCGCGATCAGATCGCTGACGGGAGTGTCGAGCGAGCGGGCGATTTGCTCGACGATTGGATACGACTCGGGATGGACGGCAGTGGAATCCAACGGATTCTCACCATCGCGGATGCGCAGAAAACCGGCGGCCTGCTCAAAGGTCTTCGCGCCAATGCCGGGGACTTTATTGAGTTGCTTGCGCGAGCGGAAGCGACCATGCTCGTCTCGAAAGGAGACGATGCTAAGAGCGACGCGCTCTGTTATGCCGGCGACGTAGCGCAGCAGCGTCCAGGAGGAGGTGTTGAGGTTGACGCCGACGCGGTTGACGCAGCTCTCAATGGTGGTTTCAAGTGATTGCTGGAGCTGATGCTGGTCTACATCGTGCTGGTACTGGCCCACACCGATGGACTTGGGATCGACCTTGACCAATTCCGAGAGCGGGTCCTGCAGCCGACGTGCAATGGAAATGGCTCCCCGCACGGTGAGATCGAGGTCGGGAAACTCCTGGCGGGCAACGTCCGAGGCGGAGTAGATACTGGCGCCAGACTCGCTGACCGTGACTGTGAAGATGTTGTCGAGGTGGTTTCCACGCAGCGTGTCGCGAACGAAGGCGTCGGTCTCGCGCGATGCCGTGCCGTTGCCGATCGCGATGGCTCGCACGTTGTACTTCGCGAGCATTGCTATCAGTCGGTCGGCGCCTCCGCTGGCTGCGGTCTTCGAGGCGCTGAGATAGAGAACGTCGTTGGCGAGAAACTTGCCAGTCTCATCTACCACTGCAACCTTGCATCCGGTGCGCAGGCCTGGGTCAATACCCAACACGGAGATAGGGCCAGCCGGTGCGGCGAGCAGCAGATTCTGCAGGTTTTCACGGAAGACCTGGATGGCATCGGTGTCGGAGCGCTTCTTCAGTTCCAGACGGATCTCGCCCTGGATGGATGGGCTGAGAAGACGCTTCCAGCAGTCGTCGATTGAGAGTTCAAGCTGTGGCGTCCAATCCCCGTCGATACGCAGGATGCGCGAGCGCAGCAACGACGTCGCACAAAGGGCTCCAAGTTCGATGAGGAAGTAGAGAATCGACTCGCTCTCGCCGCGCCGTATGGCGAGCATTCGATGCGAGGGGATAGTTTTTACCGGCTCGCGATACTCGTAATACATCTTGAACTTTTCCTGCTCGTCGACACCGTCAATGCAGCGGCGGCTTTGGATGATGCCCTCTTCGAACATCAGGTGGCGAGTCAGCTTGCGCAACTCTGCGCTCTCACTGATTCGCTCTGCAACGATGTGACGCGCACCTTCGAGCGCCTCCTCTACTGTCGCCACTTCCCGCTCCGCGTTGACGAAGGTGGCGGCGAATTCGTTCAGCGGCTGATTGGTCGCCTGCTGATTCCAGAGGTAGTCGGCGAGCGGTTCCAACCCCTTGTCCCGGGCGATTGTAGCCTTCGTACGGCGCTTGGGGCGGAATGGTAGATAGAGGTCTTCCAGCTCAGCACGGTCGAAGGTGGCTTTTATCTTCGCCTTCAGGTCATCGGTCAGCTTGCCCTGCTCCTCAATGGTGGCAAGGATGGTGGCACGCCGACTCAGCAAATCCCGGAAGTAAGCCAGCTTCTCCTCAATGGCGCGAATCTGCACCTCGTCGAGATTGCCGGTAACCTCCTTGCGATAGCGAGCGATAAAGGGCAAGGTTCCGCCCTCATCGAGCAGACTGATGAGGGCGATGAGCGAATGCATGGAGATGTTGAGGGAAGTTGTGATCTGGAGTAGTGCTTCGGGAGACAGTACCTTGGTATCAATCATTCTCTTCTATCGTAGCGGGGGACCTTCTGGAAAACGGCTATGCGTCGGTCCAACACGAAAAGTCGACCACTCACTTGCAGACGATCAGTCCGTTCTTCCACAGTGCCATCACGACATCCATCTGGCTGTTGTGCGTCTTCTCAGAATCGTTCGCCACCGCCTGCCACAACGCACTTGTTGACCAGCTCTGTGTTCCTTCAGCCAGCAAAGCGGCAGCATGGACTGCATAAGCCTTGTGTTCTTTCGATGATGCATATTGACCTGGCGGAATCCCTTTGACCATCCCCTCTTCGCAGAGACCTAGAAAGGCTTCGCGCGGACAGCTTTTCTTTCGCGCCGTCGGGCTGGTGGGATACAGCTTTTCCATCGCGCTCTCCCATCGAGCTACAGGACTGATGCTTGTAGAAGACCCTCGGGCCGCCATGAGTGCAGCTTCTCCGTATCTGTTCGCCATCGTGGACCTCACCTCGCGTGGAGCTGATTCTTATTAGAGCACTCACGCTGGCTCTGGTGGATGGCTCGGATCCAGAACGATCCTCAGTTCTATAGAGTGCTTAAAAGGCATAGCAACACTCTGAAAGGTAAGAACACAAGTTCTCAGTTGGCGAAAATCGCCAATGCACTCACAGAAAACCAACCGCGTCCTCGGGAGGGCGAATGTTGGTAAAGTTTGGCAAGACACCTTCATGAGTACGCGCGGCAGTGGAGGTTTAGGAAGCCTAGAAGCATTCTAGGGCGGCGCAGGTGCGGAATCACAGCTTCGTCGCGAAACCGCAGTCTCGACGACACGCGATCCAATGTGGCTGGCGGAAATCGGTGCCCAGAACCGCACGGTTTTGCTTGGCCGAACGTGCTAATATCCGCTGAGTGCGGGTGTCAGTCCTAGTCTTGAGATCGCTGCGACTGGAGCGGAAGTCCGACGGGTGCGATTGGGGAAAATGGGCATAACTCTGGTGCCGGTTTTGGTGCCGGTTTGTACCGAAATTTGGTGCAATTTGGTGCGATCCGGTGCGACATGCCACAGCCACTAAAAGCCCTATGGATACTGGCGATTGGTGGGTTCTTGCGACTCCATGCGAGGGTCTGCAAAAGGGCAAAAAAGGAGTCAAAATCCGCCGAGGGCAACCTCGTGGGTTTCGACCCCTTTCCCGGCACCAATAAATTTTGATCGCTTATGCGACGCGGCCCGTGGGGTAACTCTGTCGGTTCGTTATGCGGGGGTGGTGGTGCGGCGGGCGGAGGGCTGGTCGGAGAAGATGGCGCCGTCGCGTATGGTGATGACGCGGTGGGCGAACTCGGCTATGTCCGGCTCGTGGGTGACGAGGACGATGGTGTTCCCCTTGGCGTGGAGATCGTCGAAGAGAGCCATAATTTCGTCGCCAGTCTTGGAGTCGAGGTTTCCGGTGGGTTCGTCGGCGAGGATGATGGACGGTTTGTTGACGAGGGCGCGCGCGATGGCTACGCGCTGGCGCTGGCCGCCCGAGAGCTCGTTGGGCTTGTGCATCATTCGGGAGCCGAGGTTGACGGACTCGAGTACGTGTTTGGCGCGTTCGAGGCGCTCGGCTGCGGGAGTGCCGTTGTAGATGAGGGGGAGCTCGACGTTGTGCAGCGCGGTGGCGCGGGCGAGCAGGTTGAAGGTCTGGAAGACGAAGCCGATCTCCTTGTTGCGGATGCGGGCGAGTTCATCGTCGTTGAGTGAGGAGACGTCGTGGCCGTTGAGCCAGTAACGGCCACGGGTGGGGGAATCGAGACAGCCGATGAGGTTCATCAGCGTGGATTTTCCGGAGCCGGAGGGGCCCATGATGGCGACGTACTCGTTATGACGGACACGGAGGTTGACGCCGCAGAGTGCGTTGACCTGTTGGTCGCCCATCTCGTAGGTCTTCCAGAGGCCGTTGGTGACGATGACCTCGCCTGGCTGGGGGCCTTCGGCGGGGGCGGTGATCGGATCTTGCGCGGTTTCTAAGGGCATCGTCTGCTCCGGTGCTGCTTGTTTCAAGTGATTGATCGGCTTTGGGCTCTCTGCTGCTTCCGGGGTCCAAGCCCTACCGTCGGGCTAGTACTGGGCGGTGCCTTCGGCGCTGAGGCTCCCCATGGTTAAGATGATGTGTCGGTGGTGGTGGGTGCGGAATTGTCTCGCTTGACGGGCGTTCCGCTCTTCAGGGTTCGGAGGACCTGGTAGCGGCCGATGACGATCTCGTCGCCTTGTTTGGGGCCGGAGAGGAGTTCGATGTCTGTGGCTCCCGTTGTTCCCGTGGTGACGGGGACGAAGTTGGCGCGGAGTTTGCCGTTCGTGGTGGTGAGGACGTAGACGCCCTGGGCTAGTTGCGGCTGGGTGGTTGGGCTGTTGCCAGGCGCGGAGGCGGATGCGCCGGCGGGCTTGCCGTTATTGGCGGCCAGGGTCTTTTCGAGAGCGGGATCGCGCTGGACGAGGGCCTGGATGGGGATGGTGAGGACACCGGCCCTATGGGCTACGGTGATCTTGGCGGTGGTGGAGAGGCCGGGGCGGAGGCCTGAGAGGTTGTCGGTCGGCGTCTGGTCGAGTGTTACTACGACTTTGAAGTCTTTGGCCTCTTCGGTGCCGGTGGTGGATTGCGAGGTGGCGATTCCGGTGGTGCGGAGCAGGGCCTGGTCGCCTACTTCGGTGACATGGCCTTTGAAGGTGCGGCCGGGGAGGGCGTCTACCGTTACGTCGGCGGATTGGCCGAGCGCGATGTTGACGATGTCGGTCTCGTCGACCTTGACCTCGGCGGTTATGACGGACATGTCGGCGAGGGTCATCAGGGTGGAGCCTTCGGAGTTCTGGATGCCGACGACTACAGTCTCGCCCTCGCGGACGGGGACGTTGGTGACGAGGCCGTCGAAGGGGGCGCGGCTGATGGTCTTGTCGAGGGCGTCGAAGTTGGAGCGTTGGCTGGCCTGGGCCTGGTTGAGGTGAGCACGTTGCGATTCAGTCTGGGCCTTCGCTTGCGCCAATGCTGCGAGGCGCTGTTCGACCGTTGCTTTGGACATATCGTAGGCCGCCTGCTTGGCGTCGAAGTCCTGCTTGGCGATGAGCTGGTCTTTATAGAGAGCCTGGGCACGGTTGAAGTCAAGCTGTTTCTGTTCGAGGTCAGCTTTGGCCTGGTCGATGTTAGCCTGGGCGGTCTTTTCGGCGGCGACGTAAGAGGAGATGTCGGTGCGGGAGGACGCGATGGCGGCCTGCTGCGCGGCTACGGTGGCCTCCGGCTGCACGCTCTCGACGCGGGCGAGGATGTCGCCTTTCTTTACGTGGTCGCCCTCTTTGACGTAGAGATGGGTGATCCGTCCGAAGGACGTGGCGCCTACATTGACGTAGGTCTTCGGCTTGATCTGACCAGTGCCGCTGACGGTGGAGATGAGATCCTGGCGGACGACCTTGCCGGTAGCTACCTTGGTGATGCCGGATTGGCTGTGGAGGATGGTAAGTGCGGCGATGCCCGCGATGGCCAAAACGATGACGACGATAATGACGATCTTCTTGGTGCTCATTTTGTCTTTCTTCGCGTCTAACCCCTGGCCGTGATTCGGACAAGCTCAAGGCGCGGCGGTGCGCAGGTTGATGTCTCACACAGGATACGCGAGAGAGGTCGTACTGGTTCAGCCTGAATTTTGGTCGGGGAGTTTTGAGCCGGATTGTGCGGTTCCAGGATCGGATCAGCGGGCGGCCCGGCTTGTATGGAGGCGGGTAGGGAAATACAATGGAAGTTGGATTTCATCTTGTGCCGGGCGGGTGGGGCGAGAGGATGAGTGAACGGCACGGAGTGCTCAAAGCGCTAGAAGTTCCGAAGCAGAGGTATAGCAGGTTATGAGATTTTCGGGTCGATTGATTTTGGTTGCATCGTTGTTTCCGATGGCGGTGGGGTTGTTTGGGTTGCACGCGCAGGAAGCGAAGTCTCCGGACGGCGTTACGCAGACTGCGCCCGTGGCGGAGAAGCCCGATCCGCTGAAACGTCGCTTGAAGGACCGTGAGCGGTTTCAGCAGCAAAAAGATTTGAAGGCCGAACTGCACGGCGTCTACAAGACGTGGCTGGAGCAGGATGTTCGCTGGTTGATTACGGGTACCGAAGCGCAGGCATTCAAACACCTTTCGAACGATGAAGAGCGCGACTCATTTATCGAGAATTTCTGGCGGCGGCGGAATCCGAATCCTGACTCGCCGGACAACGCCTATCGCGACGAGATCTACTCCCGCATTCAATATGCAAATGATCATTTTGCGGCGGGAATGCCAGGGTGGTTGACGGATCGCGGGCATATTTACATTGCTTATGGTCCTCCCGACGATAAAGATAGCCACCCTAGCGGCGGCACCTATCAACGTCCAGGGCAGGAGGGCGGCGGAAGGACTACTACGTTCCCATTCGAAGTGTGGCACTATCGCTATCTCGAAGGGATTGGCGACAATATAGATCTCGAGTTTGTGGATACGTGTATGTGCGGCGACTACCACTACACGATCGATCCGACCGAGAAGGATGCAATGAAGCATGTTCCCGGTGAGGGCATGACCGACGCCGAAACGCATGGTGATACGGACAAGTCGGACGCGAACGGCGGAGGCGAAAAGCCGATTTCAGGATTCTGGAAGTCGCAGAACCAGACCAAGGAGTTTGACCGGATCGATCTGATGGCGAAGATCATGGCTCCGCCGCCGATCAAGTTTCAGGATCTGGAACAATTCATGGCTACATCCAAGATTCTGACCGGGCCGCCGTTCCTGTTTGATGTGCGCACGGACTATGTAAAAGTGACGGACGATACAGTGATCGTGCCGATCACGATTCAGATCAAGAACTCGGATATCACGTTCGATACGAAGGATGGCGTGTCCGTGGGCAAGGTTGAGATCCAGGGACGCATCTCGAACATGACACACAAGACGGTGCAGACTTTCGGTGCGCCGCTGCAGGTGGATACTCCGAGTGAGTTGCTTCCTGCAAAGCAGAAGGCTGCTTCGGTCTATTGGTTCTCCCTGGCTCTGCATCCGGGACTCTACAAGGTGGACATGGTGGTGAAGGATGTCAACAATCCGGATCACATCGGGCGATGGACACGCAGCTTGAACGTGCCGAAGTATGACGACGATACACTGGGCCACTCTTCGCTGATCCTGGCCGACGAGATGTACCGTGTGCCTTCTAAGGAGATTGGTGCGGGACAGTTTGTGCTGGGCGATACGCTGGTTCGGCCTCGAGTGTCGATGGGCGGACCTTCAGTGCCTCCGCGTTTCAGCCGGGCACAGAGTCTGAACTTCTGGATGCAGATCTACAATCTCGGCATCGATGGGAAGAGCAAGAAGAACGACGCGACCATCAATTATCAGATCACTAACCTCGACACGAACAAGCCAGTGCTAGATAAGACGGAGCTGGCGTCGGCGCTGAGTCCGAACGCGGAGCAGTTGACGGTAGAGAAGAGCCTGCCGTTGTCGGGCCTTACGCCGGGACAGTATCAGGTGAAGATCAAAATAAACGATGGCATAACCAAGCAGCAGACGGAAGAGTCGGCAAAGTTTTCCGTGAATTAGAATTGACCTGGCCGCTGAAGGTCGAAGCGTCGGACGCAAGAACGCTCGATTGCGGTTAGAGACTCGAGGCGAAGGCGCAAGAGTTCAAGAGGCAATACGATTACGCGGATAGTATGGCGATGATCGGGTGCCGGTGCCAAGCACTCTGATGGGCCATTTTTCAGGCGCATCTTTTCGGAGAAGGCCAGCGACGCACAGGTGATGCTTACTGTGATCCGTTGCTCGATAGGTTATAAGACGCGATTCGGAATTGGCGCGCTGATGCTGCTTGCGGCGTCGGCCGTCTGCTCTGCCGCGTCGACAGCAGCGATCTCGGGCGTGGTGCGGGACCCCGAGGGCGTGGCGCAGATGGGTGCGATGGTCCAGGTTCTGGCGGCCGGCTCTGTCAGTGTAGCCACTGCAATCACCGATATGCATGGGCGCTATAGGATTGCCGACTTGTTGCCCGGTAATTATCAGGTACGAGTGAGTTCACTTTTGTTTGCGGTGGGAACGCGACGGAGCCTTCGCCTCTCGACGGGCATGCTTGCCACTGTAAACCTGACGCTGAGTATGCTGGAAGACCCAGCAGTGTGGCTGCCTGCGAAGAAGCGGACGGCGGATGAGCCTGGTGATGACTGGACGTGGACGCTTCGTTCTGCGGCCAACCGTCCGATATTGAGGTTGCTCGGCGAGGACGGGGCTACCCACGCAGTGGAAGGCGGGCAGGAGGCTTCGCGCAGGCAGGGGACGACGGGGAAGCTGTCTGTCGTGAGTGGCATTAACGGATTCGGGAAGAGCGGCCCGCATACTGTGGTGACGATGGAGCGTCCCGGTAAGGCGGACGGCGACCTGGTGTTTCGGGGCGAGATGGAGGCTCCAACTGCTGGACGCCGGACTTCGACTCAAGCCGCGATAGCCTATGAGCGCCGTGTGTCTGCCGGTTCCTATAGAAGTGCGGCCAGCTATGCTGCCCATCCGGAGTTAGCTGGTGCAGGCGTTGCGGGTGTCCGGATACTGCGTCTCGCCAATGCGAAGAAGATGCGACTGGGCGACACGGTAGACGTTGAGGCTGGTGGAACGGTGTATATGTTCCGCGCAGGTGCGACAGGATTTACCACGCAGCCTTTTCTTCGTGTCACGGTGCATCCGGGTGAGGCGTGGGCTGTCAGGTACAGCATGGCGAAGTCGCGCGATGTTCAGGGATTCGATGACGTCAGTGCGGATCAGGTCGAACTGCCGATTGCGGGTGTTATCGGCGGGCGCGTTCAGGCTGAATCGGGGATGCATCAGGAGTTTTCGGTTAGCCGCAAGCTTGGGGACGGAGTTTTTTCGGGTGCGGTGTTTCATGATGCGAAGAATCGATCGATGATTACCGGAGTTGGCGCTGCTCGCTCCGGTGCGGATGCGAGCGACATGGACACGGTGGTTGTGGATACGGAGAGCGGCAGCTTTCGTCTGCCCGGTCCTGGCTATACCGCCAATGGGCTGAGTCTTGCCGTCTCCGAGCCTGTGACGCCGAACCTGTGGGTGACGTTTGAATATCGGCGGGGGGCAGGTCTTGCGGCGCGAGCGCAGGGTGCTCAAGATATTTCGCAAGTGGGATCAGGCCTTGTGTCTGAGGAAGCGAATGAAATAACCGCCTCGGTGAAAGGAAAAGTGCAGCGTACCAGGACGCGTTTGCGCGCCGCGTATTGCTGGCAGCCGCAGGGCCTCGTAACGGCTGTCAATTCTTACGATGAGGAAGCGAACGCTGGCTATCTCAGCTTCTATGTTCGCCAGCCAGTGCGGTGGGGAAATAAGTTGCCACAGGGACTTGAGGCGACGATCGACGTGACGAATCTGCTGAAGCAGGGCTACCAGCCCGTCCTCTCGAAGGATGGGCACTTGCTTTTTCTCGCTGAGGCGCCTCAGGTTTTGCAGGCCGGGTTGTCGTTCACGTTTTAGGCCTGAGCCGAATTCAATCGGTAATGACGCGGCGATAGATGGGTTCGAATCCGAGGTTACGGGCGACGTCCAGTAGCTTGTCGAATTGAAGGCTGATGGTGGCACCAGCCTTCTGCGTCACTTCATCTTCGATGGGCAGATCGAAGTCGTCTGCGCCGTAGAGCAGGCCTTCGAGTGCGCGCTCATTCTGCGTGAGCACGGAGGTGCGGATGCGCGGGATGTTATCGAGATAAATGCGACTGAGCGCAAGGTGGCGGAGGTATTCGCGCGTCGTGATCTCGATGCCGCCGAGCTGGGTGAAGTAGGGCTTGAAGGTCCAGCAGAGAAAGCTGGCCAGGCCTTTCGTGTTGTCGGCAAGGCACTCATCCTGGAAGCGTCGGGTGCGGTCGAGGTGTTCGATGCGTTCGTCGATGGTTTCGTCGAATCCAATGACCATGGTCGCGGTGGTGCGCAGGCCGGTGTCGATGAGGGCGCGTTGCGCGGTGAAATATTCGGCTACGGTGTACTTGAATTTGCTGTGGCGGCGGCGGAAGTCCTCGGTGAGGATCTCGGAGCCGCCTCCGGTAATCCAGCGAACGCCGGCTTGTTTGAAGCGCTCCGCGGCTGCGGTGTAGTCGAGTTTGGCGTGGTCTGCGAGGTACATGAACTCGGCGATGGTGAGGGCGTAGAACTCGAGGCGGTTGCCGTAGCGCTGCCGGATGGCGTGGAAAAGGTCGCAGTAGTAATCGAGCGGGAGATGCGGGTTGAAGCCGCCGTTGAAGGCTGCGAGATCGCCACCGAGGGTTAGGAGTTCATCGAGCTTGGCGAAGACTTGCTCTTGAGAAAGGACGTATCCGCCGTCCTGACCGGGGAGCTTGTAGAAAGCGCAGTAGTCGCACTGTGCGACGCATACGTTGGTGTAGTTGATGATGCGCATGACCATGTAGGTGCAGGCGGTGGGCGGGTGGAAGCGGGCGCGGACCTGAGAGGCAAGGGAGCAGAGCTCCTCGTCGGTGGCTTCGCGCCAGAGGTGAATGGCGTCTTCGGAGGTGATGCGCTCGCCCATCTCGATCTTGGTGCGGATGGTGGAGAGCGCGGAGCTCGTAGTGGCGGACGGGGTCACAGCTTCATTCTAAATTGTGGATGGCGTAAGAATCTGCTGGGCGGCGCGGTGGCCGGAGCGGATGGCGGCGTGCACCGTGCCCCAGTGGCCTGCGGTGTCGGTGTGTTCGCCTGCAAAGTAGAGGGTGTCTTCCACCGGGGCGGTCATGTTTGCGCAGGCGTCGAGCGATCCGGCGGGGATATAGCTGTAGGCTCCGTTGAAAAGGGAATCGTGCTGCCAGTCGTGGGTGAAGCATCGCATGAGTTGACTGCGGATTTCATCGGGGGAACGGGAAAAGATGGGGCCGAGAGTATCGCATGCGCGCTCGCCCAATTGCTCGGGCGAGAGGTTGGCGAGTTCAGCAGAGCGAGGGCCTCCGACCCAGCCCGTGAGGGTGTGGCTTGTAGCGGGGAGAGGAGTCCACCAGACTGGCGGATGGATTCGAACGCGAAAAGGAAACTGAAGTCGCCGGGTGTCTCGACGTGGCCTGGCTGGTCGGGGGCATGCTTAGCCCAGAATTTCTCGCGGAAGAGAAGGGTAAAGCGACGGACCTGCCCCACGCGTAGGCGATGGCCCTCGCGGAGGGAGGAGGGGACGGGCGTGAAGGATACGGCATTTTGTTGCAGGACGCCGAGGGGCAGGGCAATGATGGCGCGCGTCGCCTCGTGAGCTACCGGCTTGCCGTCGTGTAACGCCTGGACGCGGACGCTTTTGCGGGTCCAGGCGATATGCTTGACGCGAGTGTTCAGAAGGATGCGCCCGCCCGAAGCGGTGATGCGCTCGGCGAGGAAGCGTGGCAGCAGATCGTATCCACCACGAATGCGGAAGAGGCGATCGCCTTCGACGGCGTTTTCGGCGGACTGTTGCTTGGCAAGCGAGGCTACTCCGATGATGCGATGGTCGGCGGCGTTAAAGCCTTCGACATAGCCGATGGCGCTATGGCGGAGGTGCGCGGGAGGATTTAGCTCGTCGAGGTATTCGGCGAAGGAGATGTCTGGGCCGGTGCGGGATTCGAGGTGATTAAGGATGCCGGCGGCTTCGTCTTCTTCTTCGTCCGGCTGATTGGATTTGTGAAGTGTACCTTGCTCGAAGTTCAGATTTCTCCCGTCGAGCTCATAGGTTTCAAGTTTGGCTTCGTCGATCAAGGACCATAGTTCAGGCGGCTTGCCGTGGATGAACTCGGCGCCGAGCTCAATAATTTCCGTGCCTTCGCGGTGGGTGAGGATACGGCCGCCGACACGGGCGCTGGCTTCGAGGAGCGTTACAGGGTGGCCTGCTTCGGCGAGCTTTCTGGCTGCGCTGAGTCCTGACATGCCTGCTCCAATGACGAGGACGGTGGGTGGCGGGGAGTGCATGGCAATTGGATGCGGAAGCTGAAGGTGGGGATAAAGGGGCTGGTTGTGGCTTCATCCAGGTTCGCAGGCTGCGGTTACAATCGTGCCATGAGCGAGGTTGAGGGCGCTGTGACAGGTATGGACCCGGGTGCGGTGGTAGGGGCGAAGTACACGCGGAACAACCCATATCTGGCGACGGTTACGCAGAACTATCTGCTTACTTCGAGCGAGTCCGACAAGGAGACGAGACACCTGGCGTTTGCGCTCGAGGAGGGGATGACGTATGCGCCGGGGGACGCGATCGGGGTTCTGCCGGAGAATCGTGCGGTGGATGTGGCGGAGGTGCTGAAGGCGCTTGGGTTCAGCGGCGAGGAGCGCGTGCTGGATCATTACAAGGTTGAGATCAGCTTCGAGGAGGCGCTGCGGACGCGACTCTCGATTGGCAAGCTTACGCGGGGAAGTATAGGGCTGTATGCAAAGCTTGCGGCTGCGGCTGCGGTTGGTGGGAAGGGCCATGAGGCGTTGAAAGCACTCTGCGGGCCGGAGAACAAGGCGCACGCGGAGGAGTATTGCTGGGGACGCGAGTTTATCGATCTCGTCACTGACTTTCCGGGTGCGATTTCAGGAGCGCAGGAGCTATTCCATGTGCTTCCACGTCTCGTGCCGCGGCTGTATTCGATTGCGTCGAGCCAACGGGTGCATCACGGTGTGGCGGAGACCACAGTTCGGGTGGTGCGCTATGAGACGCATGGACGCAGCCGCATGGGTGTGGCCAGCGGACAGTTGGGCGAGCGGACGCAGGTGGGTTCGGCGTTGCCAGTATTTCTGCATGAGAACCATAATTTTCGGCTGCCTGAGGATGATTCAACGCCGGTGATCATGGTGGGGCCCGGGACTGGGGTAGCACCGTTTCGCGCGTTCCTGGAAGAGCGGAGGGCGCGGGGGGCGAGCGGCGACAACTGGCTGTTCTTCGGCGATCAGCATGAAGCTTCGGATTTTTTGTATAGGGATGATCTCCAGGCGATGCTAGCTGGTGGAGTGTTGACGCGGCTGGATACGGCGTTCTCACGGGATCAGGCGAAAAAGATTTATGTGCAGGATCGCATGGCGGAACAGGCGAAGCGGCTGTATGCGTGGCTCGAGCGTGGTGCGTATTTCTATGTATGCGGCGATGCTACGCAGATGGCGAAGTCAGTCGAGCAGGCGCTGCTCGGGGCGATTGCGGAAGGAGCGCAATGCGCGCCGGAGCAGGCGCGGGAGTATCTGGCCGCGATGAAGAAGCAAGGACATTATCAGCGGGACGTCTACTAGACGCGGAGGTAATCCGGTCGCCAGCCTGTGATGGACTGCTTGATCTGCTTTGGGGTTAGGTTTTCGGCCAGGCTGCGGCGGATCAGGGCCGGGAGTTCGGCGTCGGACGCAAAGCGGAGGGCGATGATCTGTTTGACCGTCAGTGAATGAGTGTGTGGGAGCTGCTCGGCGGGAAGCAGGGACGCATAGCGCAGGCGCTCTTCAAGGCGAATGATGCGGTCCTGTGCGGTAAGGGAATGACCGCGTGCTTTGCCTACGGCGACGAAAAGAACGATGGACATGACAATCCACCAGAGAAAGAGGTGGGCGTGATCAGGCCAGTGGCGGACGGTGGCGGTGATAGCGAAGGCGAAATTGACGAGGAGCATGGGCGCGACGAAGAAGTGCCACAGGGGATCGAACCGGGCGTGGTTTTTGAGGTTCTGCGGGGCGGGCATCGGGTGGTCCTTTCGAGCGGTGATGGACAGGGAACACGGAGTAAAGGAGAGAACAAGGATTGGATCGTGCAACAGTGCGATTGGATTCAATCGGTAATGCGCCCGGGGGTCAAGGGCACGGCGCTGATCCGTGGGCGAGGGGAGCCTGGAGAAAGCCGCTTTGCTGCGGGGACAGCAGAGGAGTAGGGATGACAGCGAAGGGATGGATGGGTAGGCTCGAAGTATGACAACGAAGGCGGCGGTGAAGCGGATTGGTGTGCACCTGGGGACGGCGGGCGGGTGCTGGACGGCGGTGAATCGGGCGGTGGAGGCGGGGGCGAATACGTTTCAGATATTTTCTTCGAGTCCGCGGATGTGGAAGGCTGCGGATGTGAAGCCGGAGGATGCGCGGAAGATGCGGGAGCTAAGGGCGGAGCATGGGGTGGGGCCGGTTTCGATCCATGCGAGCTATCTGATTAATCTTTGCAGCCAGACGGAGGCAGTAAGGGAGAACTCGATTGCGGGGTTTCGTGGGGAGGTGGAGCGGGCGCTGGCGCTGGGGGCGGAGTACCTGGTGCTGCATCCGGGAAGTTGGAAGGGATTGACGCGGGAGGAGGGTTTGCGGCTGGCGGCGCAGTCGATTGAGCGGGCTATTGATGGGATTGCGTGGCAGGGGAAGGACTTCAGGATTTTGATTGAGAATACGGCGGGGGCGGAGTTCTCGCTGGGTGGGAAGCTGGAGCAGGTGGCGGAGCTGGTGGAGTGCCTGCGTCCGTGTGCGCCGGTGGCGGTGTGTCTGGATACGTGCCATGTGCATGTGGCGGGGTATGACATTGTTTCGGTGGATGGGTATATCGAGACGATGAAGCTGGTGGAGTCGACGGTGGGGTTCGAGGCGGTGAAGGTGTGGCACTGCAACGACGCGAAGGCGGCGATGGGCTCGAAGCTGGACCGGCATGAGCATATCGGGGAAGGGACCATTGGGGCGGCGGCGTTCCAGCGGCTGCTGCGGGATGAGCGGTTTGCGCACTGCGCGTTCATTGCCGAGACTCCGGTGGATGCGCCGGGGGATGAGGCGCGGAATGTAGGGGTGTTGCGGACGCTTGCTGCGGGGTGAGGGCAATCCAATGGGCCAGATGGGGATATACCCCCTCCCCCTGGTATATACCCGCGATTGGTTGATGGCAAAGTGGTTGTGCTTCGATATCCCCACGGGGATATCGAAAACAAAGGACTTACGCGTTGATATATATCGCGTAATATACCAGCGGTACGGGCGGATTTTTGGATGCTGGCGCGGTGGATTGCAGCGTGCGGTTCGATTTTTCATGTGTGTCCCCACGATGCGAACAGAGCCAGACCTGTGTGGTCGCGCTGTCTGTTTGCTTCTCTTTCTATTTTACCGTGGCTGTCAAGGGGGTGGGTTCGAGAATATAGAAGATTGCAGATGGAAGCGCTTTGTTATCAGTGTTATTCATCCCGGGGATTGGGTGGCAGTTGTTTTGAGTGAGCTTGAAGGGGGCGGTTTCTGCTGGAATTTGCCTGGGACGCAGGCGTCGCTCGAAGTTTGATTGGGAGAAAGGTTTGGGGAGTTGCGGTTGGGTGCAGAGCGTCGGGATTCTTCGCTGCGCTCAGAATGACAGCAAAAACAGACAGCAGCAACAGCACCAGCAGCAACAGCACCAACAGCAACGACAGCAGCAACAGCAGCAACAGCAGCAACAACAGCAACAGCACCAACAACAGCAACAGCAGCAACAGCAACAGCAACGACAGCAGCAGCAGCAACAGCAGCAAAGCGAAGGCGAAGGCTTGCCCTTCGCTGCGGTCTCATGTTGAGTGGGGACTTGTTACACTTGTCGCGTTTGAATTTGAGTTGCAGGGCGAGGGATGAGATGCGAAGACGCGATTTGTGTTCTGCCGTTTTGTTGACTGGATTGGCCATGAGTTACGGGGTTGCTGCGAGGGCGCAGGGAGGTCCTTGCGCGCACGGGGCATACTTCGGTGGAGGGATGATGTATGGCCTTCAGCAACAGACGGGCGCGGCTTTTCGCGGGGTTTTGAAATCGAGCTTCGAACAGAAGCTGGCGGATGGCAACGTGATTCGCAATGTAACGCGGAGCCGCGAGGCACGGGATGGGTTGGGCAGGACGATGACCGAGATGTCGCAGGGATGTGCGGAAGGTGCGGACGGCCAGCTGCACGAACGGTTCAGTGTCAACGTGGTCGATACGGTAGCTCGTACGACTATGAGCTGGACGGTCGGCGACGACCAGCAGCCGAAGGTGGTCCGAGTCTTCCACATGCCTGAGCCACCGCCGCATGCCGATGTGGAGGCTTGCAAGGTACTGAGTCCGGAGGAGCAGGCGGCGCAGGAGAAGTTGATGAAGGCTGCGATGGCCCAGCAGGCCCAGCAGACCGGATACAAGACGGAGGACCTGGGGTTCAGGAACTTCCATGGCGTGCCGGCGCGTGGTACGCGCAATACTCGGACGATTCCTGCGGAGCAGGAGGGCAACGAGAGGCCATTGGTGGTGACGAATGAGATGTGGCAATCGCCCGAGATGGGTCTGACGATGATGATGATCAGCGAGGATCCGAGGCGAGGGACGACGACGACCGAGTTCGAAGAGTTTTCGGTGGGTGAGCCGGAGCCAAAGCTGTTTGCTGCGCCGGAGGGGTACAAGATGGAGGAGGAGCATCCCCAGCCTCAGATCGTTGTCCCGACGAAGTAATAGGTCGGGATTTGCCGCGAGTGCAAACGGTGAACGTCCGAGAAGAAAGCTTAGTCGCGGGTGAGGGGGAGGCGGATGCGGAACTCGGTGTTGCCGGGTTCGGAGGAGAAGGTGATGGTGCCGCGGTATTGTTCTACGATGCGCTGGACGATGCCGAGGCCGAGGCCGGTGCCTACGCCTACGGGTTTAGTGGTGTAGAAGGGATCGAAGATTTGGGGCTGGCTTTCGAGGGGGATGCCCGGGCCGTCGTCGGCGAGGGTGATGCAGAGGTAGGATTGGGGCTTGGCGGACGGTGCGGTGGACTCCTCCTGCCTTGCGGAGTTCGGCGGCTCGTGACTTTCGGATGGGGTGGAGAGGTCTTCCTGCCAGGTGCGGATGCGGATGTGGCCGCCTTGCGGGACGGCGTCTATCGCGTTGTCGAGCAGGTTGGTCCAGATCTGGTTCAGGCCGGAGCACTCGCATTGCAGGACGGGCAGGTTGGCAGCGAAATCTTTTTGTAGGGTGATCTGTTTTTCGCGCAGCTTGTGGCCGAGGATGACGAGGGTGGCGTGGATGCTCTCGTTGATGTCGACCGATTGCTTCTGGCCTCTGCCCTCGTAAGCGTAGGATTTGACGGCCTTCACCAGGTCGGAGACGCGGCCTATGCTCTCTTCAATGGTGCCGACGAGCTGCATGCTGGAGACTAGGGCCTCAAGCCAGTTGAGCGCGTCGGAGAAGTAGGGGTCGGGGAACTCGGCGCGCGCGCATTCTAGGTCGCAGGATGTGATGCCGATGGCGACGAGGGTGGGGGCGAGCTTCCAGGCGTCGGCGATGTCCGCGCTCTCCATCCATTCGGCGAGGGCTTCTTCGGCGTCGCTCTGTTCGAGAGAATTCATGGGCTGAGGGTGAGGTTTGCTAAGGGCAAATTCCTGAAGGTCGAACATGCACTGCTTTTGTTCTTCTTTGAGGGGGGCCTTGGAAAATTTGGCGGTGAGTTGATGCATGCGCAGCAGGTTGTCGCGGAGCTGGGCGGCGGCGCGGACGGCGGCGGTGCCGGGGTTATTGAGCTCGTGCATGAGGCCGGCGGCGAGGGTGCCGAGCGAGGCCATCTTTTCCTGCTGGACGGTAACGCTTTGCGAGCCTTGAAAACGAATTGCCATGTTGCTGAGGATGGCTTTGCGTACCTCAGGGCAGGAGGTCATGATGTTCCAGAACTGCTGCTCGTCGAACTGGAGGAGTTCGCAGGGCTCCAATGGGGCGACGTTGCCTACGTTAGGAATGTTGGTCAGCAGGGGCATCTCGCCGAACGCGGAGCCCGCGGGGAGCACCTTCATGAGCGCTTCGCGTCCGTCGGGAAGGAGCTTGAAGACGCGGAGTGAGCCGGCGAGGAGGATCCAGAAGTTGTGGCCTACTTCGCCCTGGCGTCCGAGGAAGTGGCCCGGGGCGATGCGGATCAGCTCGCCATCGGTGAGGCAGGCAATCTCCGCTGCGGGGATGGAAGCGAGTATCGGCACCGCCCTGAGGCGATGCAGCAGGGCCGTGTCGCTGGACGGCGGCACGGCGGTGGATACGGCGGTTTCGGCTAGCTCGCTCACGAGAGGTTCACAGTTTTATTGGATTGCATTTGGAGGCAAAAAGCTTCTAATTCGTGTGGTCCTAAGGGGCTATACGTTCTTACCATAATGGGTGACGGGTTAGACGGTAGCAAGGTACTGGTGCATGAACTGGACGGCGATCGAGCCTTCGCCTACGGCTGAGGCGCAGCGCTTGATGGAGTTGTAGCGGACGTCGCCGGCAACGAAGATGCCCGGCAGGCTGGTTTCGAGCAGGTATGGGTCGCGATCGAGCTTCCAGGCACCGGGAGCGCGAGTTTTGAGGTCCGGGCCGGCGAGGATGAAGCCTTTTTCGTCGAGCGCGATGCCGTCAGGCAGCCAGTCCGTTTTGGGTGCCGCGCCGATGAAGATGAAGATGGAGTTTGCGGGACGCTTCTCTTCTCCGGCGGGGGTCTTGAGGGTGAGGCATTCGAGGCGCGCATCGCCGGACATGGAGACGACTTCGGTGCAGGTTTCAACGACGATGTTGGGCGTGGATTCGATCTGGTCGATGAGGTATTTCGACATACTGCTGGTGAGGGATTTGCCGCGTACCAGCATGTGGACCTTGGCGGCGTAGCGGGCGAAGTGCATGGCGGCCTGGCCTGCGGAGTTGGCTCCGCCGACGAGGTAGACCTCTTCGTCGGCGCAGGACATGGCTTCGGTCTTGGCGGCTCCGTAGTAGACGCCTGCGCCGGAAAAGGTGTCGGCGCCGGGTACTTCGAGCTTGCAGTAGGCGACGCCGGTGGCGATGAGGCAGACGTGGCTGGTGATCTCGCGGTCGTCGGCCATGCGGGCGATGTAGTAGCCGTTTTCGGAGCGGATACAGGTGACGCGCTGGGTGAGGAACTCGGCACCGAGGCGGTTGGCCTGCAGGAAGGCACGCTTGGCCAGCTCGTCGCCGGAGAGGCCCTGGGGGAAGCCGAGGTAGTTTTCAATGCGCGAGCTGGAACTGGCTTGGCCGCCAACGGCTTCGGGTTCGACGATGAGAGTGCGCAGGCCTTCGGAGGCTCCGTAGACTCCGGCAGCGAGACCGGCGGGTCCGGCGCCGACGACGATGACGTCGTAGGATTCTTCGCGGGCCTGGGTGCGGAGGCCAATGCGGGCGGCGAGCTCGGTGGTGCTGGGCTGGACCATGGCGGTGCCGTCGCCGAAGAGGACTACGGGGAGCTTGGCGTCGTCGAGGCCCTTTTCTTTGAGCAGGTCGGCTACCTCGGGCATGGTGTCGGGGTCGAGCCACTTGTACTCGATGCGATTGCGGGAGAGGAAATCGCGGACTGCGTGATCGGTGGGCGACCAGCGCAGGCCGACGACGCGGATGCCCTCGTAGGGGGCGCGATAGCCTTGCTTCCAGGACTCGAGGAGGTCGTCGAGAACGGGGTAGAGTTTTTCTTCGGGTGGGTCCCAGGGCTTGTTGAGGTAGTAGTGAATCTTGGCGGAGTTGATGGCGCGGATGGCGGCTTCGGTATCGGCGTAGGCGGTGAGCAGGACGCGCTTGGCCTCGGGGAAGAGAGGCATGGCCTGCTGGAGGAAGTCGACGCCGGTCATGCCGGGCATGCGCTGGTCGGAGAGGAAGAGAGCGACCGTCTCCTTGCGTTCGACGAGCTGGCGGCAGATATCGAGCGCGGCCATGCCGGAGGCGGCGCGGACGATACGATAGTGCTGGCCGTAGTTGCGGCGCAGGTCTTGCACTACGGCTTCGAGTACGCTGGTATCGTCGTCGATGGCGAGAAGGATGGGCTTTGGCATAGGGGCCTCGTCGTTTGCTATCGGGCCGGATGAATCCGGTGCAGGGAGTGGATGTTTTGATTCCACAGCCGATGAAGTAGGTTCAAAGACAGCAGAAGATGCGCTATGGTTAGGCGCGAAACGGTTGGCTCGGATCGATTCTGGACTTGCGGAAAAGGTTCATTTCAAAGGTTGCTGTACGAATTGTAGACATCGGCTGCCGTTTGCGCGAGTGCCGCCGATGAAGAGAGTGGTGGCAAGCTGTCGCCCAGGGAGTACCACACGCGATGAACCGAATCATCCTTGCCGACAATCAGGCTATCTTCCGTGCGGGTGCGGCACGTGTTCTGGCGCTCGAAGACGACATGCGAATTGTGGCGCAGTGCGATGATGCGGCCCGGATGTCGAGCGCGCTCGATGTGCACCATGGAGCTGTGTTGATCTTCTCGTCCAGCATGCAGGTGGATGTGCATGCCGTGGTGAAGCAGGCTCGCGAGAATGGGACGAAGGTGGTGCTGGTTGCGGAGAACGGCGCGGAGGTGGCGGACGCGATCGTACGGGTGCTGGATGGAGTGGTGTTTCGCAATGTTCCAGGGAATGACCTGCTGGATTGCATTCGGCGGATTGCTCACGGGCAGAAATGCATCAGCCGTTCGAATGTGACGTCGATCTCGGCGCAGGATACGGCAGGCGCGCGGGTGCGCGACCGGCTGACACCGAAAGAGATGCAGATTGTGGCGCTGATCGTGCAGGGATGCAAGAACAAGCATATTGCCCAGCAATTGAACACGAAGGAGCAGGTGATCAAGAATTACCTGCGCAGTATTTACGATAAGACGGGTGTCTCCGACCGCTTGGAGCTGGCTTTGTTCACGATTCATCATCGTGTGCTGGCCGAGGCTGCGGCACGCGCGAGCGACTTGTTGCAGGCTAAGTCTGCCTAGGGAATCGCGGCGGCCCGCCGCGAAGTGCCGCGATTGAGCTTTCCGTGAGTGGTCTTTCCCGGATAAAAGGGTGGCAGACCCTCGGGGGCTCGTCTTTTAGCTCGTTCAGCCCACCTAGATGCGTGTCGACCATCGCGCAGATTCCGCGCCCGCCTATCCCGAAGAAAAATTGATGGACCCCGAACGCCGCTTTCTGCGTATAAGCAGGATGAGAGCGTCGATGGCTATAGATGAAGGCGAGTTTCGCAGGCTGATAGAAACCCACCAGCGCATGGTTTTTTCCATCGCGCTGCGGATTGCGGGTGAGTATAGCAATGCGGAGGAGATAGCCCAGGATGTATTTCTGGAGTTGTATCGCAGCGGAGAGAGACTCACGGGCGAAGATCACGTACGGTATTGGCTGCGTCGTGCAGCAACCCATAAATCCATCGATTCGTTGCGGCGTAAGGCTTTGCGGCCGGAAGCTGCAGCGGAAGAATGGATCGAAGAGCAGCATGGGGGGAGTGAGGGACCTGAAGGCAGTAGCTTCGGGCGGGGCGTGCAACTGGAGACGCTTTTGCGCGGTCTGCCCGAGGCTATGCGGGTTGTAGTCGTTCTGCGGTACCAGGAGGAGATGCTGCCGGAGGAGATTGCCTCGATGCTTGGACAGTCGGTCGCATCGGTGAAGAGCCACCTGCGTAATGGACTGAAGCTTTTGCGGCGTAAAGCCGCAGTCACCATGAAGGAGTACATTCGTGAATCTATCGGATGACGAGATGCGGAAGGAAGTGCGATTTGAGCATGACCTGATGTGCGCGATGCGCCATGTCGATGCGCCACATGGGTTCGTCAATCGTGTAATGAATGCGAAGGGTGTAGCAGCAGAGCCGGCAAGGGCCATCTCAATGCGGCAGACGGTGCGTGCCTGGCTGACGGGAGCAATCGCCGCAGGGTTGGTGGTGGGAGTCTTATTCGCAGAACAGCAGCACCTGCGCCGCCAGAGGGAAGAGATGGTGCAGCGGCAGTTTGAAGTTGCGCTTCGCATTACAGATCACGCGTTGGAGCATACGAGGGAACAATTGGCACGCGCGGCTTCAGGTTTTGGTGATTGATAAATCAAGGCGGCAGATGATCTCGAAGTACAAGGAGAAAGCAATGGTAAAGATGAGATCTATCGTATTGGCGGCTTTTATGGCGACGGGCGTGGCCGGTGCACAACAGATCGTTGGGGCGCAAGATACAAGCCAGCCCGAGGTGCAGGCCAAGGCATCGTTCGTCGAGGTGAAGCAAGTAAAAGACGATCTCTTTGCTGGGACTGAAAAGTTCGCGGCTGGGGCTTCGGATGTAACGGAGGTGAATCTCGATCCGAAGATGATGGGCATGCTGGGCGGTAAGAATGCGGTTGCCTCACTCGCCCATAAGATGAACTTCATCGTCGTGCATACGTATACCTATGACAAACCAGGCCAATATCGGATGGAGGATGTGGAGGCTTATCGCAGGAAGCTGACGGACGGCACGTGGAATTGTTCGATTCATGTGCGTGATAAGAAGGAGTCGACGGATATTTGCTCGCGCACGGCCAGCGACCATGAGAGTACGGAGATGGTGGTTCTTACGGCCGAGCCGCAGGAACTAACTTTTATTCATATGAGCGGCCGCATGTCGCTGGACGATCTGACCCAGATGGGTGGAGCGATGGGCCAATCGCGTGGACTGAAACGCCGTTAGGGAAGGATATGTAGCGCGGATGCGGCGGGAGGTTCGGTATCGCTCTCGAAGTGTTGGCGGATTTTTGCGGCGGTGGAGGCGTTGACTACGGCGGTGAGCGCGTCGGGATTTTTTTCGGCGGCCTGGCGGAGGGCGCGGACAGAGCCGAAGTGTTCTAGCAGGCGCTGGCGGGTCCGGGGGCCTACGCTGGGGATGGCGTCGAGCTCGGAGTCGCGGTCGCGCATCTCGCGGCGCTTGCGGTGGTAGGTGACGGCGAAGCGGTGGCTCTCGTCGCGGATTTTTTGTACGAGATGAAGGACGGGGGAGCGGCGGTCGAGGACGATGGGGTCGGACTCCTGTCCGTGGACGTAGATGATCTCTTCGCGCTTGGCGATTGAGGCCAGCGGCTGCAACGTGACGCCTATCGCTTCGAGCGCCTGGTAGGCTGCATGCAATTGGCCGAGCCCGCCGTCAATGAGGATCAGCGACGGAAACGGCTTCTTGTCTTCGAGCAGGCGCTTGTAACGGCGGGTGACTACCTCACGCATGGAGGCGAAGTCGTCGACGCCGGTGACGGTCTTGACCTGGAACTTGCGGTAGTCCGATTTCTTCATCGCGCCGTCTTCCCAGACGACCATGGAGGCGACGGTCTCCGCGCCCTGGATGTGCGAGATGTCGAAGCACTCGATGCGGCGTGGGAGTTCTTCTAGAGTGAGGGCATCCTGGAGCGCCTCGGCGATAACTTTCTGTGACGGGATGAGGACGCGGAAGCGCTGGTCGTAGGATTGCTTCGCGTTGAGGCAGACGAGATCGACGAGGGAACGCTTTTCTCCGCGTTGCGGGGCCAGGATCTCGACCTTGTGAGCGGTGCGTTCCGTGAGCAGTTCGGCGAGCAACGTGCGATCGGGAAAATCGACCGGCACGAGGACTGTGCGCGGTACATAGTTGCGATCGAGATAGAGCTGTTTGAGCAGGGAAGAGAAGAAGGCGGCAGGGGAGAAGTCGCTGGCCGTGGGCGACAGGTTGTCTGCCGCGTCCGTTCGCTCGAAAGGTGAGGTCAGGAGAGAATGCTCTTCGGAGGCTCCGGAGTCGGCGCTGATCTGGGGAAAGGTATGGCCGGGCTCCGGATCCATGCAGGGAAGGAGTTCTTCGGTCTCGGGTTCGTCGCAGGGTTCTAACGTTGCGGCCACGGGCACGACAGGAGAAGCAGGTTCTGCGCTGCCCTGAGGATGATCATGCTTCGAGGTTGAGGAGTTATTGGAGGCATCGAGATCGTCGGAGCTATGTTGGCCTAGTGACTCGTCGATAAAGTCTGGGAGGTCATCCCAGAAGAGGTCGCGGCGGTCGACGATCTTTCCGGCACGCATGTGGAAGAGGTTGACGGCGAGCATGCCTTGTTCGTAGTGGAAACCGAAGACGTCGGCGTCTTCGTTGTCCGCTGTGGCGATGCGTTGCTTGTCGTTCATCTGGTGGACGGTGATGATCTGGTCGCGCAGGCGTCCGGCGAGTTCGAATTGTTCGAGTGCCGCGGCTTCTTCCATGCGCTGCGTGAGGCGGCCTTCGAGTTCGCTTGGCTTGCCATCAAGGAAGAGCTGGACGTCGCGTATGGTCTGCTTGTAAGTCTCTGGCGTGGTGAGGCCTTCGACGCACGGGCCGAGGCAGCGCTTAATGTAGTACTGCAGGCAGGCGCGGGGATGGTAGCGGGAGAGATCAACCTTGCAGCTGGGGATGAGGAAGCTGCGGTGGATGAGGTCGACGAGACGATGCGCGAGATTGCCGGGAAAGTACGGGCCGAAGTAGGCCGAGCCATCCTTGCGGAGGCGGCGGGTGACGAAGACCTTGGGAAAGCGGTCGTTGAGTGTGAGCTTGATGTAGGGGTAGGTCTTGTCGTCACGCAGCAGAATGTTGAAGCGCGGCTTGCGCTGCTTGATTAGGTTGTTTTCGAGAGCGAGTGCCTCACGTTCGTTCGCTACCGTGATGTAGTCGATGTCCACGGCCTCGCGCATGAGCGAGCCGGTCTTTGCGTTCATCTGGCTGGCTTCGAGGAAGTAGGATCTGACCCGGGAGCGGAGGTTCTTCGCCTTGCCGACGTAGATGACTTCCCCTTCGGCATTTTTGTAGAGATAGCAGCCGGGCAGATTGGGGATGGTGCGGATTTTCGCGAGGAGATCCATGCGCTGTTTTCAGTTTAGATGGTGGCGCGAACCGAAGTATGCAGGACGATTCGAATTAGAGAGGAAGAAACTTTGACTCTGCGTTGGGCAAAAGTTACTCGCTCGTGCCAGAAGACCAATTCAGCGTATGCCGCTGTATCTCTCTGATTATTCACGTCTTCGTGCCGAGCTACCAGCTTGGCATTGCGATTGCATTAGCTAAGACGTGAAGTTTTGGGCCAAAATGCTTTGCACAGGAGACTATCGATCATGCCCTACGATTTGAATACTTCCAGTTCTAACGATGTGAGCTTCAGCCTTGTAAGCAAGACGATGCTTGCGGCGAGCGCTCTGATGCTTGCACTGACGACAGGCTGCTCGACGAAGAATTATGTGAGGTCGCAGACAGGACCGCTGATTCAGCAGACGAATGATCTGGATGCGAAGACTGCGAACACCCATCGTTCGATCGTCGACACGGACCAGCGTGCGCAACAGGGTATCGCGGGAGCGCAGACCGCTGCGACGAGCGCCGATCAACACGCGCAGGCAGCGGGACAGTCGGCTGACGCGGCAAACCAGTCCGCGAACGAGGCAGTAAATCGCGTCGATACCCTTTCAGGCGTAGTCGCCAATCTGGATAATTTTAAACCGCTTTCAGATGTGAGTGTCACCTTCGGATTTGATAAGAGCGTGCTGACGAAGAGTGACAAGGCGGAGCTCGATGCGATATCGACGAACCTGGCGAGTGCCCGCGGCTACATTCTCGAGATCACCGGTGGTACCGATTCGGTTGGCGATGCTCAGTACAACTATCAGTTGAGCCAGAAACGGGCCGACGCGGTTGTGAATTACCTGGAGACGAAGTACAACATTCCCCCGCACAAGTTCTATCTGATTGGGATTGGCAAGGATAATCCCGTAGCCGATAACAGTAGTCGCGCGGGACGTGCGCAGAACCGCCGGGTCGACGTGAAGCTGATGTCGAATCGCGCGCAGGATGTAGCTAATCAGAATGGGCAGTCGGCTGGCGGTCAGTAGACCCAGTTGAGTACCCCGTTGGATCGATACGCGCCTGGCTACGCTGGGCGCGTTTTTGTTTGCAATTATCCGCGATAGAGTAAGGTATGGCCGGACCTAAGACAGCTGCCGAAACGGACGAACGGAAGCGCGCAATCGATGCGCTGGCGGAGGCGATGACGATCATGGCCCGGCTGCGTGGACCGGAAGGGTGCCCATGGGACCGGGAGCAGACGTTTGACTCGATCAAACGGCATACGCTGGAGGAGACCTATGAAGTCTTCGACGCGATCGAGCGGCGGGCGTGGCCGGAACTCAAAGACGAGCTGGGCGATCTGCTGTTGCAAGTTTTGTTCTATGCGCAGATGGCGACGGAGGCCGGGTATTTCGACATTGCCGACGTAGCAGAGGGATTGAACGCGAAGCTGGTGCGGCGTCACCCGCATATTTTTCCGGTAGATGGGACGCTGGCGGATGCAGCGAACTCGGACGCTGTGCTGCGCAATTGGGAGCAGATCAAGCGTGCCGAGAAAAAAGAGGCTGGCGGGTCATCCGGGGGCAGCGGAAGCGTGTCGGCGCTGGACGATATTTCGCGGACGATGCCGGGAATGTTGGAGGCAACGAAATTGGGGTCGCGCGCGGCCAAGGTGGGGTTCGATTGGCCGGATGCTGCCGGACTCTTTGCGAAGCTCGACGAAGAGATCGGGGAGCTGCAGGCTGAGTTGGTTGATGGTCACGAAGCTGACTGGCGGCGTGTGGAGGAAGAATTCGGCGACCTGATGTTTACGGTTGCGAACCTTGCGCGGCATCTGAAGGTTGATGCTGAGTCCGCGGTGCGGTCTGCGAACGCTAAGTTCCGCAGACGATTTCGCGCAATGGAAGCCGAGGCGGGTGGGTATGATGCGCTTAGTTCATTGACGCCGGAGCAGTTGGAGGCGCTGTGGGTTGGCGCGAAACAGCTGGAATCCGCGACCAGCGAGAGCGAGTCGCGCTCATGAGCGAAGAGTCGCTCCAACACGAGGGGTCGCGGCATGCAGATGAAGTGAGGATTACGCATGTGACGAAATTGGCAGACTTCGATCGCTGCGTGGAGATTCAACTCGCGGTGTGGGGATACGCGGAAGGAGACTTGATTCCAAAGCGGGTTTTCATCGTTGCGCGCAGCATCGGCGGGCAGGTAATTGGGGCGTATGCGGATGATGTGCTGGTGGGCTTTGCTATGGCATTGCCGGGATATCGCGATGGCCACTCGTATCTGCATTCGCACATGCTGGCTGTGTTGCCTGCGTATCGTAACCGTGGGATCGGTCGCAGGATGAAGCTGGCACAGCGGGACGATGCGCTGGCGCGTGGATTTGATTTGATGGAATGGACCTTCGATCCGTTGGAGATCAAAAATGCCCACCTTAACATAGCGCGGCTGGGCGCGATTGCCCGGCGTTATATTCCCGATTTCTATGGCGCTTCAACGTCTCCGCTCCAGGGTGGGTTGGCGTCTGATCGATTGGTGGCGGAGTGGTGGCTCAGGTCGGAGCGTGTGCGGCGAAGGGTGGGCGAATTGCCCAGCGAGACTTTACCGGAAGCTGCGGAACCCGCACAAACATTGGTGCAAGTGCACGTTAATAAAGAAGTCGAGCTATGGAAACGGGACGCAAACCAGCGTACGCTGGCAGTGTCGCTGCAGAGCCGCAACCGGTTGACGCTTACATCTTCCTTCTCCGAAGGACTGGCCGTGACAGGCTACCAATGCAGTCCGGAAGGCGATGGCTGTTTCCTGCTGGAGCGACATGTTGAGTAGCGACGGGTCAGTGAGTTAGGACGAGACTTATGCTGATGATTGATGCAATTCATCTTCGCGAGATTAATATGCCGCTCGCGCATCCCTTTGAGACTAGCTTTGGGGTGACCACTGCGAGACGGATTCTCCTGGTCGAAGTAGAGTCAGATGGGCTGACCGCGTGGGGCGAGTGCGTGGCGGGGGAGCATCCGTATTTTTCTGAAGAGAGCATTGACTCTGCGTGGATTGTCACCGAGCAGGAGCTGGCTCCTCGGCTGGTAGGGAATGAAGTTGTCGGCGGCGGCAGCATTCCAGAGCTGTTGCGCCAGGTGCGTGGCAACAGGATGGCTAAGGCCGCGCTCGAGAATGCGGTGTGGGATCTGGAGGCGCAGAGAAAGAGGACGTCGCTTGCGAGTCTGCTGGGAGGTACGCGGGAGAGAATTCCTTGCGGCGTGTCGATTGGCATACAGCCCTCGCCGGGCGAGCTGATGGACAAGATTGCGGAAGAGCTGGAGGCTGGCTATCAGCGCATCAAGTTGAAGTGCAAGCCGGGCTGGGATACGAAGATCTTTGAGCAGGTGCGGAAACGCTGGCCCAAGATTGCGCTGAGCTGCGATGCAAATTCGGCATATCGAGTGGTTGATATCGACCGGATCGCGGAGTGGGATCAGTTCGATCTGCAGATGATTGAACAACCGCTCTGGTACGACGACTTTTATTTTCACTCCATGCTGCAGAAGCGGCTGGATACGCCGATCTGCCTGGATGAATCCATCCGCAATCGTCGGGATGCGCTGGCGGCGATCGACATGGACTCGTGCCGCGTGATCAACATTAAAGTGGGCCGGGTGGGCGGGTTTACCGAGGCGATCGCTGTGCACAATGCGACGGCAGAACGCGGGATTCCAGTGTGGTGTGGAGGAATGCTGGAGACCGGCATCGGACGAGCGCACAATATCGCGCTGGCATCCTTGCAAAACTTTTCTTTGCCGGGTGATGTGTCGGCGTCGAAGCGGTACTGGGATGAGGACATCATCGCGCCAGAGGTGACGGTCAATGCGCAGGGTGAGATCCAAGTGCCGGATGGTATTGGATCGGGATTCACCGTACGGCGGGATCGCATTGAAGCGCTTACAGTCCGCAGGCAAACGGTAAGCGCCGCGGCACGGGTGATGGCCTAGGCGTTCGCAATCAGAATTTGCGAGGCGTTGTTTAGCTGAGAGTTGCTCCTTTGGCTTCAGGACCAAGCGCGGTAATTGCTGCTACGGCTAGCGCAACAAGGATGACGGTGCCCGAGAGCGCGACAACGAGCGAGCCGTGGTTGTGGTGGTCCGCGTAGGCCTGCTGAAGTGGGCCGTTGCGCGAAGAGAACAGGTTGCCCAGCTGGTAGGCGAAGCCGGGCAGGACCGCTCGGACCGGACCAGGTGAGAGCTCGTTGAGGTGCACAGGGATGATTCCCCACGCGCCTTGAACCATGAACTGCATCAAAAAGCCGCCTGCTGCAAGCATTACAGCAGTATGTGACCAGGCCCAGATGGGGATCATGGGGATAGCCAGAAGTGCAGCGTAGACGATGGTTTTGCGTCGGCCTAGTTTTTCGGAGATAGCGCCGCAGGAGATGCCTCCCAAAAGGGCGCCAACGTTGCCAATGATTGCGACCAGCCCTACCATCGCGCTGCTCAGGCCATGATCGTGGAGGAAGGATGGATAGAGATCCTGCGTCCCGTGCGAGAACGAGGTAAAGGCGGTCATGAGGATGACGAGGAATAGAAACGTGGGCATATAGCGCCAGAGCGCGCCCCAGTCGGTGGTGGAGCGCGACTTGCCGGCCGCGCGGTTGGCAATCCAAGTGGGGGATTCTTCTACGTTGAAGCGAAGGTGGAAGACGAGCAGCGACGGAAGCGCGCCGATCATGAAGAGAACGCGCCAGTTCGTGAAGAGGCCATGACCGTGCAGATGAGAGAAGAGCAGACCGAAGAGAGCGGCGGCGAGCAGGTTGCCGATGACGTAGCCCTCCTGCAACAGGCCGGAGAAGAAGCCGCGATTTTCTGACGGTAAAGTTTCGAGTGCGAGTGCGGCGCCGACTCCCCAGATGCCCCCCATCGCCACGCCAAATAAAGCCCGGCTGATAAGAAAACTGTGCAGCGACGGCGCAAACGCCGAGGCAAGCTCAAAGCCTGAGAAGGCCACAATGTTCACCATCAGCGTTCGGCGACGGCCGTATCGCTCGGCCATTGCCCCGAAGAGAAGCGCGCCGACAGGACGCATGACGAGCGTCCAGAAGAGTGCTTCGGTGACTTGTTTGCGGCCGACGTGAAACTCGACGGAGATGGCGGTGAGGCAGAAGGTCAGCAGGAAGAAGTCGAACGCATCGAGTGTCCACCCTAGGAAGCATGCGGTGAATGTATTCCGTTGGCTGCGCGTAAGGGCGCGAAAGTGCGCGAGAAGAGGCATCGCGGAATGCTACCACTGCCGGCGTGGTTACATCTTGGCGCGCAGCGGAGTGACCTGCGCTGCCGGTGGGATGGGCATCGCTTCGGGCTCCTGCAGATAGCTCTTCAACAGTTGATGATGCAGACAGTAGAGTGCGAGTTCCAGACGATCGGAGACGCCAAGCTTGTCATACACCTTGCGGAGATAGTTCTTGATGACCTGCTCCGTCGTGCCAATCTGGTAGGCAATCTCTTTATTGCGCATACCGCGCGTAATGCAGCTGATGATTGCCAGCTCTTTCTTTGAGAGCTTCGGCTGGACGCGCGGATTGGTGAGCGCGGTGGCCTGCGAGCGGTACGCTTCGATCACCCAGCTGATCGATTGGTTGTCGATCCAGGTCTCGCCATCGGCGATCTTGCGGACGCATTTGATGAGCAGGTCGGGCGAGATGGAGCGCGGCACAACGCCGCGAACGCCGCGCCGATAGAGTTCGACGATGTTCGCTTCATCCGTTTCGACGACCTGGACGATGAGCTTGGAGTCGGGCGAGCGACGGACCAAATCGGGAATGGCATCGATCGTGCCGGCGATCAGCTGGCCTTCGAGCACAACTACATCGGTTGGATAGCGCTGGAGCGCGGCGTGCAAATTGGAAAGGCTCTCGGCCTGCGCGACGACGCGAATGTCATCTTCGAGCGCGAAGACCTTCTTCATGCCGACGCGGTAGATGGCCTGCGAATCGGCGAGGATTACCCGTATGCCCGTAGATGCAGCAGCCTGAGGGAAGGAGCCGGCGGAGGATTTCTCGGAGTTAGGACTCAGCGTCATGGTCATGCCTTGAGAAAATATTGGTCGATCACAGCGGCAGCCATCGGGCCATCTTCCGACTCTTGATGGCGAACGACGCGGCCTGTGCAATGGATGGAGACGTCGGAATCCGTGCCCATAACATCCGACGGCATGTCCATAGTGAACTCGATCGCGCTGCCGATGGGCGGCGGGTTAGCGGTAAGGAACAACAGACCGTTCGACGACACATCGCGTGTAATGGCTTCGATCATTCCGTCCTCGGTCTGCATGCGCAGCTTAAGCTTCAGAGGGAAACGGACGGCGGTGCGCATGGCGGTCTGATCACCTGGCTTATGCCGCTTCGTCAAGACTCCCCCTTGGCAGACCCCAGTTCGCACTGAAGTAAGTTAGCTGTGGTTACCAAAGTTTATGCTACAGGAGTCATTCTCCCACCCAATTTATTTGGGTGCGATGGCCCGTTCGTGGCATCGGGACGAACGAAAGCGGGAATCGGTCACCACCCGTGCGGAGCGCAAGTGATTCCGTCTGTGTTGCTTTGGAGAAAGCTTTGGCGAATCTTTCAAGATTTCTTCGCCTGCAGCGGCGGCCTCTACGGGGCGCGATTCGCTTCCAGGAAGGCGTCAATCTCAATCTTTTCGTCCTTCGAAAGCTTGAACCGGGTCGCTGGCCACACACCCTCCACCTGCTCGGGACTGCGTCCTCCGACGATGGCAGCGGTGATTGCGGGATTGGCCAGAGTCCATGCAATCGCTACGACTCCCGCTGAAACATCGTGTCGCGCACCAATCTGCTTTAGAAAATCGGCGATGGCAAGGTTGCGGCTTAGCTGCGGCTCCTGGTAGTTCTTCACGTTGCGGCGGAAGTCGTCCGCAGGGAAGTTTGCAACGCGTTCTTTCGTCATCGCGCCCGTCAACAGACCGGAGTGCATCGGCGAGTAGTTGATGACTCCGATCTCGTGGTCCCGGCAGAACGGGAGAATCTCAGTCTCGACGGTGCGATTGATCATGGAGTAGGGTGGCTGCAGCGAGGCGATGGGCGCGATCTCGAGGCAGCGATGCATCTGGTCGATGGAGAAGTTCGAGACGCCGATGTGGCGTACCTTGCCTTCCTTCCGCAGCGCTGCCATGGTGCTCCACCCCTCTTCGATGTCCTTGTCTTCGATGGGCCAATGGATCTGGTAGAGGTCGATGGCATCGACCTGAAGGCGGCGCAGGCTCTCTTCCACCTCGCGGCGAATCTCCAGCAGGGTGCGCTTGATCTCGCGCTTCTCATCCCACACCATGCCGCATTTGGTAAAGATGAAGGGCTTCACGGAGGAGGCCTTCACTGCCTTGCCGACGATCTCTTCCGAGTGACCCAGTCCATAGACGGGAGCGGTATCGATCCAGTTCACGCCCAGTTCGATGGCGCGATGAATGGCCGCGATCGAAGCGGCGTCATCCTGCGGGCCCCAGGCGAATGCCCAGTCGCCGCCGCCCACTGCCCACGCTCCGAAGCCGATTGGTGTAAGCCATAAATCCGTTGCGCCTAGTTGACTGATCTTCATCGGCAGGGTCACTCCGTCCCAGTTTAATTTGAACGCAATCTATATCGCTGCGGGCTTACTCTGTCATGGTACGACAAGCGGAGCGCACGTTGCCGCCCGCGAAAATTCATCGGAGCGTCATTTTCAGGGCTGGGTTGCGGTGCGATAGTCTCGTAGTACCTCTATGAGCGAGATCAAGTCCGCGAAGAGCAAAGCAGCTGAACTTTCAGCGCGTAAGGTAGCCGGCAAGGCCGCGCCATCCGCAAAAGCAATCCACAACTCCACCATCACCCCAGGCAAGGCCGCGAAGAAGACCTCCGCCAAGACGTCGCGTCAGGCGCCAGTGCCTTCTGAGCCACGTTTCTTTGCTCGCGATGAGTCTTGGATCCTCTTCAACCACCGTGTGCTTGAGGAATCGCTCGACACCGCCAATCCTCTCCTGGAACGCGTGAAGTTCCTGGCCATTACCGCAAGCAATCTGGATGAGTTTATTGAGATACGCGTCGCCGGTCTGCTGCAGCATATTGAGGAGGGATCTGGCGTATCGCAGCGAGCAGATGAGCGCGGCATTACGCCACTGCAGCGGCTGGATCGGCTGAGTGAACTGCTCCACGAGTTCGTGGATGCCCAGTATGCGTGCTGGAATGAGAAGCTGCTTCCGCAACTGCGCGCGCAGAATATCCGCCTGCTGAAATGGCGCGATCTCAATGAGAACCAGCGCGAGTTTGCGCTCCGCTTCTACGAGAACGAGGTCGACCCGTTGCTGACCCCTGTCACCATCGATCCCTCGCATCCATTTCCTCGAGTGCTGAATAAAGCACTTTGCATCGCGCTCTTGCTGCGCTATAAGCGCAAGGGGCAGCGCGGCCCCAAGCCGCCAGCGGTGCTCGGCGTGGTCACAGTACCGCGCGCGTTGCCCCGTCTTGTGCCGCTGCCAAGTGCGGAAGGCCGCTTCGACTTCATCATGCTGCACAAGCTGATCGAGTCGCAGCTGGAGCGCATGTTTCGCGGTTACCAGATCCTGGCGTGTGCTCCATTCCGTGTGACGCGCAATAGCAATCTCTACATGCAGGAAGAAGAGTCGCGCAGCGTGCTGGAAAGCGTTCGAGAGGAGTTGCACAATCGGCGGAAGGGCGATGCTGTTCGCCTGGAGATCGAGAGCGGCGCGAAGGAAGAGATTGTCGAACGGCTGCGTATCAACTTCGAGCTCGATCCAGCGCAGGTCTTCCGCACCAACGGGCCTGTAAACCTGCTGCGGCTGATGAACCTCTATGGCAGTGTGGCGCGGCCAGATCTCAAGTTCCCCAGCTTCCACGGGCGGCGGTACGCGCTCTCTTCGGCTTCCACCAACCTGTTCGATGAGCTGCGGAGCAAGGATATCCTGCTCCATCATCCCTTCGACTCGTATGCGACTGTAGAACGCTTCGTCGAAGCGGCTGGAGCCGATCCGGCTGTCGTGTCGATGGAGCAGACCCTCTATCGCACCAGCGAGGCCTCGCCACTCTTCCGTGCGTTGACCGAAGCGGCGCAGACCAAGGAAGTGACCGTGGTCGTTGAGCTGATGGCGCGCTTCGATGAGGCCTCGAATATACGTTGGGCGCGCGAGCTTGAAGATGCGGGTGTAGGGGTCTTCCACGGCATTCTCGGCCTGAAGACCCACTGCAAACTGGCACTGATGGTGCGACGCGATCCAGATGGAGTGGTGCGGCGATACGCGCATCTCGGAACGGGCAACTATAACTCGCTTACTGCACGCTTCTACACCGACATAAGCCTGCTCACTGCGCGGCCCGAGATTACCTCCGCGGTGCAGAATGTCTTTCGTTACCTCACGGCCAAGGCGGATTCGGAAGATTATTCACCGCTCCTGGTGGCGCCCCTTACGCTTGCTCCGGAGATTCTGAAGCTGATCGAACGCGAGGCCTCCCACGCCAGGGCAGGGAAGCCCGCGTGGATCGTCGCGAAGATGAATGCGCTGCTGGACCGCGCGACGATTGAGGCGCTGTATGGGGCGTCGCAGGCGGGTGTAGAGATTGACCTGATCGTGCGCGGCATCTGCGCCTTGCGCCCCGGCGTTAAGGGACTAAGCGAACGCATCCGCGTGCGATCCATCGTAGGGCGGTATCTCGAGCACAGCCGCATCTTCAGTTTCGCCAATGGAGGCTCGCCCGAGGTGTTTTGCGGAAGCGCCGATTGGATGCCGCGCAATCTCTTCGAGCGATGCGAGGTCCTCTTCCCGGTCGACGATCCAACGCTGGCCGCGCGACTGCGCGACGAAATACTAGGCTCGTACCTAAAGGACAATGTGAAGGCGCGTCTGCTTCGCTCGGACGGCACTTACGTGCGTGCCCCCAAGGCCGCCGAGGCATTCAACGCGCAGGAATACCTGGCGGCTCTCGCTGACGCCGGACTCTCGCAGTCGCCTGCGACCGGTGTCGAATCAAGATAAAAGTGCTGACAGCCGATACCGGCAGCCAGCACTTTCATTTCGCAGTAAAAGCATTATTGAATGTTGTAGGTGATGGCTACGGTGTGCTGTGTTACCTGGTTGCTAGGGCTGGTATACGTTCCGGTGACAGTGACCACATACGTGCCTGCATAGACGTTGGTCGATGTGGTGGTCGTCGGGGGACCGGACTGGCTGCTCCCGCATCCCGTGGCGCCGCCGACGAGAGCAACTGCCAGAAATACGAGCAGCAGGCCGCCCAACTTGCGGCGTCTCGGTACTACGAGCAGGAGCAGTGATGCGACGGTGGCTCCCGAGCCCGCCAGATACCAGGGACTCTCTCCCCTGGCGGGTTGGCGGGGCATCCGTAGCTCGGCTGTAATGCCAGAAAGCGACAGCGAAGTCGTAACCGGTCCCGACGTAATTGATGCAGAAGCAGGGCTGAAGGTAAACGTAGGCGCGTAGCCCGTGCTGGTAGAGGTCAACACCGCGGAGAAGTTCACGGTGCCGGTGAATCCGCCGCTCGGTACAGCGGTGATGGTGACGGCTGGGATGGTACCGCCCGCAGCAACCGATACCGAGGTGGTTGAGGCGGAGAGTGAAAAGTCCGGGCAGTTCGAGCCTGTAACCTGTACCTCAACCGGCTGGGTCGTACCGCCGAATGTCTGCAGAGCCGGTCCTTTAGACCCTTGATAGTTCACGTCGCCAGAGTACGAAGCGGTGAGTACCTGCTGCCCAAGTGCCGAGCAGCCGGTGACCCAGGAGTACATCGCAGTGTTTCCGCTCAGCGTTACCGGGCCGCCGATTGCTACGCCGTTGGCGAAGAACTGGACAGTCCCCGTCGGCGAGCCTGCCGAGCCGCTCACGGTTGCAGTCAGCGTTACCGTTGCGCCTGCCGTTATGTTGCTGGGCGATGCCGTCAGCGTGGTCACAGAGTTGTTGGCTCCCAGCGTTCCAACTCCCAGCGGCGTTACCAGTGACCATGCATTCGCAAGATTAGTGAGATTGACGCTACCCCAGCCTGTCGCGCGATCGTAACCTGCGCCTGCGCTGTAGCCGATCAAACCGCCATTGCCGCAGTTCGGCGTACCTGCCGTGCACGGCTCCGAGTTATTTCCTGTCGTCACATCGTTGAAGACGACGTTTGGAGAGGTGAGAATCGTTGCGCCGGGCGTGTAGTACGAAGGGTTGTTCGCCAGCGCGTACAGGGTCGGATTCGCATTTCCCACGCGATGGCCAATCTTCTGTTCGATCAGCGCAAGCATTCCGCCAAAGATCTGCGAGTCGAACGATGTTCCGCCGGCCACCGTCAGTGTGTCATTCGTTGACGACACGCGGAATCCGCTGCCGCAGGACGTCCCCGCCGCTACGCTGACGCAGTAGAGCAGCGGATCGTGGCCGTTCGCTGCGGTCAGTGCGATATCTGGAACGTCGCGCGATCCGTCCGCCGGTACGCCGGTGCCAATCTGCCAGACCGGCTTAGTGAAGAAGGCGCTGGCGCCGCCTCCCGTTCCGCCGTAGGAGCCTAGTGGCTCGTTGTCCCACACCGTTTCAGGGATGTAAGACAGCGCCGAACCCTGGCCCAGCGTGCCGTTGGTAGCACTCCAGTACGAAGTAGCGCCCGTAGCATTTCCTTCGTTCAACTGTGTTCCGCCCATGCCGGTAACGTAGGGTGAACTGGCGGGGAAATCCGCGCTCAATCCCGTTGTAGCGACAGGGCCTGCATCGCAGTCTGTAGCTCCCTGGTCGCCCGCAGCGGCGAGGATGGTCTGCCCCTGTGCGTTGGCCTGCTTGAAGAGCGCATTCAGGCTCAGCAACCCCGACGACCCATCGCCTGCCTCACACAGGCCATAGCTGGTGGTTACGATAGGCGCTACATTGTTGTCGATCGCATACGTCATCGAGTTATTGAAGACATCAACGCCGACGACGAAGTCGATGGTTGCCGAGGGTGCCATCGCGCCAGCCCACTCCACGTCAAGCGACGATTCATCCAGATCGTCCACGCTGGGGCTGCAATTGGTGCAGGTTCTGACAGGCCCGGGATCGCTGCCCGCATGAACGATGACGGGGAGGTTGGTCGTACTAAGTCCGGAAGCGCTGCGAAACGCGCTGACGTCGGCGGCGTTGATATCGACCTGGCCGGTGACCGCAACGGTCATGCCGGCGCCCGTGTAGCTGTTCATCAGCGAGCCCATGTTGTAGATGGTGTACAGGTCGCCCGGAGCGATGAAGTGGCTGCCGCTGACCGAAGAGGTGAACAACGGCCGGACTACGCTGGCCTGGACTCGCGGCTTCAGGCGAAAGTCATGCAGCCCCGTCACCGCCGCCACAGATCCCGCAAACGCGCTGGGCAGGGATACCTCCGTCATGTTAGCAAAGTGCGTCTCGCCATTGGCGGACAGCGTGTGGATGCTGGTCGCAAAGGCGCGCTGAACCTGTCCCACCGTCCCGTCGAAGGTGATGAACGATCCTCCATTGGCGACTCCGGTTACAGTAAAGCCACGGCTCGTGAGCCAGGCAGAAACTTTCGCGAGATCGGCGGCCGACATGCCGAACTGCGCCGCGTACTGCGCCGGGGTAAGCCACTGCTGGAACCGCGGCGAAGAGGGATTCTGCAGGTCGTTCAGGAGCTGGTCGAGCGCGGCCTGCTGCGCATCCGTCATGTTGAAGCGGATCGACATGCCGTGCAGCATCGTGTTCTCTGCCTTCGGCCCCAGGTCGTTGCTCAACATCGCTCGGGGATGGATCGAATGTGCGATGGGAATCGTGCTCGTGCTCGCGATGGGCGCGGTAATCCGGCTGCTCACCTGCGCCGATGCCGTAGTAGCGCAAAAGCCGAGGATGCCTGCGGCACACAATACTGAATTGAGGAGGAGTCGGGCGAAGAATCTGCTGGCCATGAAGGAGTCCTGTGGTTCAGATGTAGAGCTCTGTAACTGTACCCTGAAAGTCAATGAGCTAGACACTGAAAATCGACAGCCCAGGACGACAGGGACGAACGATTCGCGGTATACGGCTTACAGCATTAGACCACCAGCTTGGTAAAAGGTTGTGCGGGAGAATCTTAGATGGAGGTCTTTCCCGTTTTGCCGCCGCTTTCAAGCTGTTCGTTCCATTTTGGTCTGACTTCGAGGGCCGTATATTTCCAAAATGCCTTCGTCCAGACGCCACATCGCCGCGGGGACACGAATCCATCGCGCAAGGTATGATCGACACGATCACGCTGGAGGGATGTTTGGTGCATATTAGTCGTCGTGTCGCGGTAGCTTTGGCCCTGGCTATCGGTCTTTCAGTCGCAGCACAGGCGCAGGATGTTGCCAGCTTCGAGAAGCGTATTACGGTAAAAGTACTGCCGAATGGCCTGACGCTGATTGTCTATGAGCGGCCTGAAGCACCGGTCTTCAGCTACTACACACTCGTCAACGCAGGCTCGGCCGACGATCCGCAGGGCCAAAGCGGCCTCGCCCACATGTTCGAGCATATTGCCTTCAAGGGCACTGACCAGATTGGCACCACAAATTATCCCGCCGAGAAGATTGCGCTCGCCAGGGTAGAAGCCGCGTATGCCGCCTACGACGCTGAATATCGTAAGCCACTCAAGCAGGATGCCGTGAAGCTGGCCCAGTTGAAGAAGACCTTCGACGATGCGCAGGAAGCGGCGGAGAAGTATGTAGTCCCGAATCAGTTTGCCGATCTGGCTGAGAAGAATGGGGCAGTCGGCCTCAATGCCTCCACCGGCGAAGATTCCACGCAATACTTCTGGAGCATGCCCTCGAATCGCCTCGAACTTTGGGCCTATATGGAGAGTGGACGCATCGGTCATCCAGTGGCTCGGGAGTTCTACAAGGAGCGCGACGTAGTGCAGGAGGAGCGCCGCATGCGGGTCGATTCCAGCCCTGAAGGCCGGCTCGAAGAACAGTTTCTCGCCACCGCTTTCATAGCGCAGCACTATCGCGTCTCGGGCGTCGGCTGGGAGAGTGACATCAGCCAGGTCACAGCAACCGAGGCGGATGCCTTCCACAAGAAATACTATGTTCCGTCCAACATCGTCATCGCGATCGTGGGCGATGTGAAGGCGTCTGAGGCCATGCCGATGCTGACGAAATATTTCGGCGCAATCCCCGCCGGGCCAAAGCCTGAGCCGACGACCACCGTCGAGCCCCCCCAGACCGCAGAACGCTCCGTTGTACTGCACGAGCCTTCACAACCGATGTATATCGAGGGCTACCATCGTCCCGACTATCGCGATCCGGATGACTCCGTCTACGACGCCATCACAGACATTCTTTCGAACGGACGCACGGGCCGGTTGTATCGCAGCCTGGTGCGCGACCAGAAGATCGCGCAAACTGTGCAGGGCGGCAGCGGAGAACCCGGTGTCAAGTATCCGAACCTCTTCTATTTTCAGGCGCAGCCCCTCCCTGGCCATACGAATGAGGAACTCGCAATAGCTATCCATAAAGAGCTCGACCGGCTCAAGACCGAAGATGTCACGGACGAAGAACTTGCCCAATTCAAGACGCGGACGCGGGTCGATACGTTGCGCGGACTCGCCGACAACGACGGGCTGGCGAATCAACTCGCCCAATACCAGACGCTCTTCGGCGACTGGCGCCAGCTGTTCCTCGAGCTGGATCAGGCGGACAAGGTGACCAAGGCTGACATTCGCCGCGTTGCCAACAAGATGTTCCTCGCCTCGAATCGCACCGCGGCACGTCTCGAACACCAGGATCCGCCGGCAGGAACAGCACCCACCGATGGAGGTGCGAAATGACCTGGCCCCTCCATGCGCAAAGGAACTCGCCGTTGCCAATCTCACGTCTCGCAAGTCTTACACTCACGCTCACGCTGTCCGCAGTGTTCCCATTCACAGCGTCTGCTCAGCAAGCGCCTCAGAAGACCCATGCATTGACACACGCGGAACCGTGGAGCAGGATCCCCATTCCACCGCTCCACGCTTTCAGGCCGCAGGAGCCACGCCGAATCGAGCTGGCAAATGGACTGGTAATTTTCCTGCAGGAAGACCATGAGCTGCCGTTCGTGAATGGCTTTGTGCTCGTTCGTGGAGGTAGCCGGGACGAGCCCGCGCAGAAGGTCGGCCTGGTCTCGCTCTATGGACAGAGCTGGCGTACCAGCGGCAGCACGAAGACCAGCGGCGACCTGCTCGATACACAATTGGCAGCGAAGGCGGCGCGGATTGAGACGGGCGGCGGCCAGGCGTTAACGTCCTTACACTGGTCCAGCCTCAAGGGCGACTTTGATTCTGTGTTTGGTTCGGCGGTGGATCTGCTGCTGCATCCGGCCTTCAATGAATCGAAGCTCCAACTCGCCAAGCGCCAGTCCGCGGCACGCATCTCACGCCGTAACGACCAGGCGCCTGCCATCGCCTCCCGCGAGGCGATCAAGCTCGTCTACGGCGCGGACAGTCCTTATGCGCGCGTCTCACAGTATGCGACCATCGCCGCTGTAAAGCTCGACGACCTCAAGGCCTGGCATGACCGCACCGTCGTCGCCAACAATATGATGGTCGGCGTCTATGGCGATTTCGACAGCGCTGCGATGGAGGCGAAGCTGCGTGCCGTCTTCGATCCGCTGCCGCGGGGAACCGTAGTCCAGACGCCGAAGCTCGACTTCCCGGGGCCAAAGCCCGGCGTCTACTTCGTCGACAAGCCCGACGTCAATCAGTCCACGGTCTTCATGGTCGGCCTCGGTACGCGCCAGGACAACCCGGATTTCTACGCGCTCAGTGTCATGAACGACATCTTCGGCGGAGGCTTTGCCTCGCGCGTCTTCCAGAACGTGCGCACCCGGCTCGGCCTGGCGTATGAAGTGGGAGGCGAGTTCAGCGCGGACTTCGACCACCCTGGAATCTTCTACGGCGTGGCAGCCACGAAAAGCGCCAGCACCGTACCGGCCACCCAGGCTGTGCTGCAGGAGATTGGACGTCTGAAGACCAGCCCGCCTACAGCCGCAGAGATGCATCGCTCCAAGGACGACCTGCTCAATTCGTTCATCTTCAACTACGACACCCCGGAAAAGACGCTTGGCGAACAGGTAACGCTGGCGTTCTACGGCTATCCGCCGGACTTCCTTGAACGCTATAAGGACGGCATTGAACACGTCACCGCCGCCGATGTCACCCGGGTAGCGAATCAATATATCGACGTATCGAAGCTTGCGGTTGTCGTCGTGGGCAACGGCTCGGAGATCAAGCCGCCGCTCGCCGATCTCGGCAAAGTCACAAACATAGACATCAGTATCCCGCCGCCACCCGGCGGAAAGCCAGCCAAGCCTTAGTACTCGTCGAGGACTTTAAATATTTCGGGTACAGCCAGGGTCGCCGGGGTTCCCGGCACGGTCAGTTCGCCGTCCGTGTGTTCCACCATAGCGGAGCCAGCGAAGATCATCACACTGCGCGCAGCCGGGTTCACCACCCAAACTTCGCGAACACCCATGTCGAGGAAGTCCCGCACCTTCTGTTGTGTTCTCACCAAGGTGTCTTCAGGAGAGAGTATCTCTATACACAGCAGCGGCGGGTGTCTCACAATTTGCTCACTGGGGGCCGTTTTACTCCGCACACAGATGTCCGGTACACGAAATCGATCCGGCTTCACCTGAACGCGGAGTTCCGGATTGACCCGGAGTAATGGCGTGTTCTGCGGTGCTGATAATAGCATCGCTATGCGCATCTGTAAGTCGCTGTGGTCCTGTTCGCCCAAGTTTCTCTCCTGTATTTCTCCGTCTACATAGTCGCAATCCGGATCGTACATCGTACTCAGGTATTCGCTGACCGGGATGAGTGAACTTGTGGCCATGGGAGAGAACCTCGTTCCTCAATTATGCTCCTGGGCCCCTCAGCAGCCAATACTCTTCCTCTGCCCGACCCCGTCTTACCGTGAGAAAATACCCCCATGGAAGCCACAGATTTTGCTGTAGTAATCATGGCCGCGGGCAAGGGTACGCGGCTCAAAAGCAAGCGCCCCAAAGTGCTGCACGAGGTCGGCGGCCGAGCCCTGCTGCTCCATGTCATCGCGGCGGCGAAGACCCTTGTCCCAGCCGAAAATATCTTCTGCATCATCGGTCACGAAGCCGAGCGTGTTCAGACTGCCGTCGCGCCCACCGGCGTCAACTTCGTCCTCCAGGCGGAACAACGCGGCACGGGCCACGCCATGCAGATCCTCAAGGCCGCATTCGAACTCTCCGGCGCGCCACTCCCCAGGCACCTTCTCGTCCTTTCTGGCGACGTGCCGCTCATTCGCCCGGAGACCCTGGCCGCGCTTCGCGACCTGCACCTCCGCGAGCATGCCGCGATGACCATCCTCACGGCGCTCCCGCCGGACCCCACCGGTTACGGCCGAGTCCTGCGCAGCACCGCCGATCCGCTAGCGGTCGAAGCTATCGTGGAGCAAAAAGCACTCACCCCCAGCCATCCGCCCGCGCCAGAGATCAACTCCGGCATCTACTGTTTCGAAACTCAGGCACTCTTCGCCAAACTCGACTTACTCTCCACGGACAACGCACACGGCGAGTTCTACCTTACCGACGTCGCCCACATGCTCGTCGCCGACAAGCTCCGAGTCATCGCGCTCCAGGCCGCCAGCGTGGACGAAGTCCTCGGCGCCAACACCATCGCCGAGATGATGCACCTCGACCAGTCCATGCGCGCCAACACGGCCCGCCGCCTGATGGCACAAGGCGTCACCATCTTCCGCCCCGATACCTGCGTCATCGACGCCGAAGTCACGGTCGGCTCCGACACTATCATCGAGCCCTTCGTTCAACTTCTCGGCGCAACGCACATCGGCTCGGACTGCCGCATCCGCTCCTACTCCGTCATCCAGAACTCCACTCTCGCCGACAAGGTCACCGTCCGCAACGGCTGCATCCTCGACGGGGCGCAGGTAGGCGATGCGGCCATCCTCGGCCCCTACTCCCACCTTCGCCCCGACAGCAACATCGGCCCCGAAGCCCACGTCGGCAACTTCTGCGAGACCAAAAAGGTCATCCTCGGCCGCGGTTCCAAGGCCAACCACCTTACCTACCTGGGCGACGCAGTCATCGGCGCGGGCGTCAACGTCGGTGCAGGCGTCATCACCTGCAACTACGATGGCGTAAAGAAGCACACCACCACGATCGGCGACGGTTCCTTCATCGGCTCGGACTCAACCCTGGTTGCGCCCATCACCATCGGCGCAGGCGCATATATTGGGGCTGGCTCGTGCATCACCCATCCCGTTCCAGATGGCGCCCTCGCCCTCAGCCGTCCCCAGCAGATCACCAAGGAAGGCTGGGCCGCGTCGCGTCGCGCAGCCCGCGAAACAAAAAAAGCCTAGCAAAGTCGACCATGCGACACACTAGGGTGAAGCCATCTGCCCCCCCGCCGATAGATAGGGAAGGGCCGCCGCACCGCATGCCGCTGCGCGCCCACCGCCGGCAAGGACGTCCGCCGGCAACGATCCCAGGCGAAAGGCAGCCGACCATGCAGTTGGAACTAGCGGAGCCCCGGCAGGAGAGAACTGCAGCGCGCCCCGACCACATCCTCGTGGTCGACGACGAGTCTTCCGTCATCACCCTGGTCGTGGCCTGGCTGGAGCAGGCTGGCTACGATGTCTCTGCCGCATCCGATGCCGACCACGCCATGATGCATCTGCAGGATGACCCCGGCTGCGACCTCGTCCTCTCCGACGTCATGATGCCCGGTTGCGACGGCCTCACTTTGCTCGACCACATCGGCCGCGATCACTGCAGCGTCCCGGTCGTCATGCTCACCGGAGTACAAGATGTGCAGGTGGCCGCCAACGCCTTTCGCCGCGGAGCCATCGACTACCTCGTCAAGCCGTTCGACCGCACCCAGCTGCTTACCGTCGTCAGCCGCGCGCTCGATCACAGCCGGCTGATGAAACAGAACGAAGCATATCGCCAGAACCTCGAAGAGATCATCTCCAACCGCACCAGTCGCCTGCGTGCCACCATGCTGGACCTCGAACGCAGCTACGACTTCACACTCGAAGCCATGGGCGACGCCCTCGATCTCCGCGATGCAGAGACCGAAGGCCACTCCCGCCGCGTCACCGCCTACACCATCGCACTCGCCCGCGAGATGGGTCTCACCCACAACCAGATTCGCGTCATTGCACGCGGCGCTTTTCTGCACGACATCGGCAAGATCGCCACCCCCGACCGCATTCTGCTCAAGCCCGGCAAGCTGGACCCGGAGGAGACCGCCATCATGCGCGAACACTGCGAGCGCGGATACGAGATGGTGCGCAAAATCCCTTTCCTGCGCGAGGCGGCAGAGATCGTCCACACCCACCAGGAAACCTTCGACGGCACCGGCTATCCACGCGGCCTCAGCGGCGAAGACATCCCACTCGGCGCCCGCATCTTCGCCATCGCCGATACGCTCGACGCCATCACCTCCGACCGCCCCTACCGCAAGGGGCGCAGCTTCGCAGAGGCCCGCGCCGAGATCGTCCGCTGCTCCGGCACGCAGTTCGATCCAGCCATCGTCCAAGTCTTCCTCGGCATCTCCGACGACGTATGGACTCGCCTGCGCGAAGAGGTCCACTCCGGCACCTCCTCCGGCCTCAATCCCCGCCTCGACTAAAGCAAGCTCCCTATCCAGAGACACGAACTCTGTCATTCTGAGCGCAGCGAAGAACCCCCGCATTTTGCCTTTGCGTTGTTCGTTCTCTCCGGTCCAAACGTCTCCCTGTTGCGTGACGATCCAGCGCGGCTTACCATCACCCTGTTACTGCGGCAGGAGGTTTTTGGCCTATGGAATCGAGCAAACGTATCCTCTCCGATCAAGAACTAAGCGACCTCATTCGTGATCTGCCCGAGTGGGCGCTCGACGACGGAAAGCTAATCCGCTTCTGGACCCACCCTACCTTCCTCGATGCAATCGCGTTCGTCCAGCGCGTCGCCCACCTCGCCGAGCAGCACAACCACCACCCCGACATCGACATCCGCTACAACCGCGTCAAGCTGGCCCTCGTCTCTCACGATGCCGGAGGCATCACCCAGCGCGACGCAGCCATGGCACGCGAACTAGGCCGCTTGCAGGATTAGGCTAACCATCTCAAGCACGAATCCTGTGCCGCATGGTATTCTGTAAAGCGTAGAGCGGTATCCCGCTCCAAAGTTTTTCGGCAGGCACCCGAACCGGGCACCATCGCCGATACAAGTTGCGTCACTGGCCTCCCGGCATGAACAAAGCATCGTTCATGCCGCCTTTTTTTTCTAAGCCAGCCTGCGAAGAGCCTACTGCAACGAAGCCAGCGACTCCGTAGCCCACTTCACCGAATCCATATACAGCCCGGCCACTGCATCTTCCTTGATGCCAAGAGTCTCAGCGGCAGCCGAGCATTTCTCCCACGTACCGGACTCCAGGTTGCGAATCATGTTCAACGGCATCGCCGCCTTGTTGTCCCCGCCCATCAGCGCCGCTTTCGCCTCTTCCCGCAGCGGCAGCGGCTTCACGATCGACGCCATCGGCATCTCGAGCATCGTGTCCAGCAGCGAGAGCAGCCCAAGCATGAACTGCTCGCCGCTGTCTTCCCCCGCAAGCGGAGCCACCTGCTCGCAAAAGTGTGCCCGTTCCAAGGACAGACTGATGAGCGCGGAACCTTTTCGCTCACCCAACGCACACGATGCAGCGACCGTCACCAGCGCGCGAAATCTCTCCTCACCCACCAGCATGAACGCCGCCTGAATATTGGTCACCTGGCCCCCGCGCGTGAACATCGCAGAGTTTGCCAGCCGCAGCACTCGGTAGGCCAATGCAGGCTCCAACTGCACAATGTCCGTCACGTCACGCAGGTTCAGCGGCTTCCTGTTCAACTCCGCAAGCAGCCGGATGTAGCTCAGCCGGTTGGTTGGCAGGTCGTGGCTCGGCACCATGGTGGGACGCGCGAAGAAGGGTCCCTGAAAAAACTCGTAGCCTTCACTGCGCGCAGCGATAAACTGCTGTTGCGTTTCAAGCCGGTTAGCCAGCAGCGCCGCACCCGTATTGCGAACCATCCGATAGGTCTGCCGTCGCGTATAGGTATCCGAGACCCGAAAGTCCACCTTCACGAAATCAGCAATTTCGATCAGTGGCGCCAGCTCCGGCCTGGGCATAAACTCATCCAGCGCCAGCCGGTAGCCCATCTCGCGCAGATTCACGCAGGCCGTCATAAACTCATCGTCCAGCTCGCCCGGCTCGGCGATCTCAATCACCGCAGACTTCGCAGGCAGCAACGTAACCAGGTTGTTCAGGATCGATGCGCGAGAGCAGCTCACGAACGCAGGTTTATTGCCGGTCAGCAGCTCAATCCCGGTAAACAAAGTCTGCGCCAGTGTCGTCTCACTTGCCTTGCCATCGAAGCTGTTCTCCCAGCCCTCGCGAAACAGCAACTCGTAGCCAGTCACCTCGCATCGGCCATTGAAGATCGTCTGCCGCGCAAGCAGGCGGCTCGGTGCAGCCGCTGTCGATTCATCCACATCACCAGACACTGAAGATACTGCGACATTCATAGTTCAGACTCCTGCTTCATCTGGCTTTTCCACGCCCATCGCAGACGTGTGAATCGCGTCCCTGGCCCCGATGCCGTCGTCGGCATCCGTCCCGTCAAGCTTGCCCGTTCCCGCGTTGAATAAAGATAGGTCCCTTGAAAATGTGACGGCCCACCTTAAGCCTCTATCGGCAGCGTCCCCTCGATCATCACGGCTGTCCCACTGTCATCGGCACATAGAAATCGAATTCGCTGCCCACTTTACCGATTCAACATAAATCCGCGTCAGCGCCTCTTCGTCTACACCCAGCGTCTCGCAATCAAGCACCCTGCCTCGGGCCGCACCGGATTCAAAGCTTTGTATCGTCCGGAGCGCCATCGAAACGTGGTTCTCGACGCCCATCAGGGCATCCTTCGCCTGCGTCCGCAGTGGCAGCGACCTCGCAATCGCCTCCATGGGAGTCTCCGTCATCGCGTCCAGCAAAGACAGCAGCCCCAGGATGAACTGCTCCGTCGGATTCTCCCCGATCAGCGGTGCCACCTGCTCGCAAAACCGTGCTCGTTCCAGCGACAGCGCAATCAGAGCCGCAGGCTGCTGATGCCCCAGCATATTCGTCCCCACCACCGACACCAGCATCCGAAAGCGATCTTCCCCTACCAGCATCAGCGCCTCGTGAATGCTTGTCACCGTCTTCTGCACGCCCCACATCGGAGAGTTCGCCAGTCGCAGCACGCGATACGACAGAGGCGGTTCCAGCCGGATGATGTCGATCACCTCATCCACATCCAGCGGCATCCGCGCCAGCGCCGCCAGCAGCCGCATATAGTTCATCTGGTGCGGAGGGATCTCCCGCCCCGCAATGATCTTTGGCCGGCAGAAAAAGTATCCCTGGAAGAGCTCGAATCCCTCGCCCTGCGCCATGTCGAACTCTTCCTGGTCTTCAACCTTCTCCGCCAGCAGCGTGGCATTGCTGGTGCGGACCATTGCGCGAATCTCGCGTCGAGCCTCCGCATCCGATGCGCGAAAATCCACCTTGATGTAGTCGGCAATCTCCACCAGCCGGCGCATCTCGCTTCGCGGCACGAAATCATCCAGCGCAATCCTGTATCCCAGGCCGCGCAGCTCTGTGCAGACCCTCACCACCTCATCGTCCGGTTCCACTGTCTCCAGTACCTCAAGTACCGTCGTTGCCGCCGGCAGCAGCATCATCAGCCTGCCCAGCAGCGCATCGCGCGAGCAGTTCACAAACGCCAGCCCCCCGCCCGCCAGCGATTCAATATCGATCGACACGCAGTTGTCCAGCGTCTTGCGGATCGCCGTATCCCGCTCCCCGGTAAAGTGATTCTCCCAGCCCTCGCGGAACAGCAGTTCATACCCCACCACATCGCGGCGCACATCCAGAATCGGCTGGCGCGCCAGGTGGCGCCCCGGCTGAATCGCCGGTGGCACGTCCGCAAAATGCCCGGCCACGCTACACGCAGGGTCCAGAACCATATCGATGTCCAGCTTCGGCCTCCGTCGTAACCCAGAAAGATGGCGATGCAACGCCTGACGAGCCTTCCAAAAGAGTTTTCAAACCCCCGGCAGGCAGTCCCCTGGTTGTCGACAATCTCTGCGGTTATCGGCAAATCCACCTTATTCCTTCAGCCCTATCCAAATACTGTGTCATTCTGAACGCAGCGAAGAACCACCGTATTTCGTCTTTATTTTTAGCTTCGCCTCCTCTCCTGCCTGGAAAGTCCCCTCCCGCTGGAAAATTTTCTTCCCTGCAAGAGACGCCATTCCTGCATCCCATCTACAATCAGCGATAAGGTAGACTTAAAACCATGCGAGGAGACCCCACGATGACAAAAGCTGACCTGGTCGACAGAGTAACCGCTCTTGGAGACCTGACCCGCCGCGACGGCGAAGTGATCGTCGACACGCTCTTCGAGTCCGTCATCGGAGCCCTCAAAGCCGGCGACAAGATTGAGATCCGCGGCTTCGGCAGCTTCCGCACGCGTCAGCGCAACTCCCGCATCGGCCGCAACCCCAAGACCGGCGAGCGCGTCGACGTACCCGCCAAGCGCGTCCCCTTCTTCAAGCCATCCAAGGAGCTGCGCGACTCCGTCAACCCCGGCGGCATCAAGAGCATTCCGAAAGCCTCCGCCGCAGAAACCGCACCCGTCGACCCGCACCACCCACCCGCCATGTAAGCTCGTTGCGGGCTACACCCTTTGAGCTTCAGCGGCATCAAGACTGCCAGACCGTCGACCCGACGCATAATTCCGCATCCGCTGCCGGGTAGTTTTCATCTACAAAGGAGGGGACCTCCTCCATGCCCATCGCCATCGAATTTTTCGTTCGCCATGCCTACGCCACCCTCTTCCTCTGGGTGTTGTTGGAGCAGCTCGGCATCCCCATCCCCAGCATCCCTCTCCTGCTCGCCGCCGGAACTCTTTCCGCCACGCATCGCATAGCCTTCACGCCGGCCATCCTCGCCGTCCTCGTCGCGTGCATCCTGGCTGACTCTCTCTGGTACGCACTCGGCCGCCGCTACGGAACCAGTGTCATCCGCCTGCTCTGCAAGCTGTCGCTCGAATCCACCACCTGCATCGCCAAGACGCAAAACTACTTCGGCCGCCGCGGGCCCATCACCCTGCTCTTCGCCAAATTCGTTCCCGGCCTCTCCACCGTCTCTCCGCCCATCGCCGGACAGACCGGCATGCCCTACGCCCGTTTCCTGCTCTACGACCTCTCCGGCAGCCTCGTCTGGGCCCTCAGCTTCATCCTCGCCGGCCGCTTCTTCGGCGACGTAGCCAAACGCAGCCAGGCCTTCTTCGGCCTGCTCACACACTTCGCGGCGGTGGTCTTCGTCCTCATGGTCGCAGGCTTCTTCCTCTACCGCATCCTGAAGCAGCGCCGCTTCCTCGCCCAGGTACGCGAACTCCGCCTCGACCCCGCCGATCTCAAAGCTCTGCTCGACCAGGCCACGGACGACGACCCTGCCACTCAGCCCTACATCGTCGATCTGCGCCACCCTCTCGACTACCTGCCCGACCCCCGCGTCCTTCCCGGAGCAGTCCGCATCGGCCCCTCCGAGCTCGCCGCCCACGCCGACCGCATCCCACGCGATCGCGACATCATCCTCTACTGCACCTGCCCATCCGAGGAGACCTCAGCCAAAGTCGCCCTCCAGCTCCACCGCCTCGGCATCACCCGTGTCCGTCCCCTGCGCGGCGGCTTCGACGGCTGGAAGCAAGCCGGCTACCCCCTCCACGACTACCTCGAAGACTCCGCCCTCAGCACGCCCACCATCCTCAGCCGCACCCAAACCCTAGAGTCCGCCTAGCGTGCCAATGGATGCTTCTGGGTACCCCACACCGAACTGGGAGCTCCGGCCCCTCCCCGTCTTCGCTTCTGGGTACCCCATACCGAGCTGGGAGTTCCGGCCCTCCCCGTCTCCGCTTCTGGGTATCCCATACCGAGCTGGGAGTTCCGGCCCTCCCGTCCCGCTTCTGGGTACCCCAAGCCTTTAGGATTGGGTCTCTCAAGCCCCCGAAAGATCAGAGGCTTTAGCCTCTGGGGTATGTCCTTCTGCCACAAACCACGAACCTCTACCCTCGGCACAAACAGAGCACGCCCTAGCTCCCCAGCTGAAACACCACCGTAAACGTAGTCTTCACCTCCGTAGCCTCTCCATTCAACAGATAGGGCCGATACCGCGCCGCCGCCACCGCCTCCAACGCCGCCCGCGTCAGCAGCATGGGCCCGCTCACCGCCTGCAGGCTCTCAACCCGTCCCGCTTTCGAGATCATCGCCTCCACAACGACCGCCCCCTGCACGCCAGCCGCCTTTGCAATTGCCGGATATACCGCACGAATCGGCTCCAGCAGCAGCCCCTCAGAGACCCCGGTCGATACGCGCACCGGCCCAGGCGCTTTCTCCCGCACCACGGTCACGGCAGCTCGTCCAACATCGCTCCCCCCCAGCACATCCCCCATGTTCGAATTTAGGGGACCCATTACACGCCCAAGGTCCACCGTTGGCGCACCCTCTCCCGTCGCCACACCCGGATGCGGCCAGATCGAAGGCCCCGCTGGATTCACCGCCGCACCTCCAGCCGAGGGCAAACCAACCGTCGCAGCGCTCGAAGCCCTCGCCTCCTTCATCTCCACGATCACTGGTTTCGGCAAATACGGCGCAACCAGCCGAGGCGCAGCCAACGGCACATGCAACACCTCAGGCCGCAGCAAAGGAATCGCCAACAACAACCCCATCACCGCACATTGCACTGTAAGAGAACCCACGGCAGTCCACTTCTGCGTTCCCGAAGCAACCAGCCCACGCGACTCAACCAATGTTCCTTCAAACATAAGGCACCTCCGACCAACGTCTCGGCGCGCATCTGCGAGGAATGCGTACATCCCAATAGACACCGCCCCTACCATCAGAGTTCCCCACGTGACCACAGACCGGCCACCCCTTAGCGTGTTATCCAGCCATCGTGGCTCGTCTCGCTTCTGGGTACCCCAAGCCTTCAGGCTTGGGTCTCTCAAGCCCACAAAAGATGAGAGGCTTCAGCCTCTGGGGTATGCACTCTTCCACCGCGGACACCGCCCCTATCCTCAGAGTTCCCACCAACGTGACCACCGACCGGCCACCCCTCGTAGCGTGGTATCCAACCATCGTCGCTCGTCTCGCTTCTGGGTACCCCAAGCCTTCAGGCTTGGGTCTCTCAAGCCCACAAAAGATGAGAGGCTTTAGCCTCTGGGGTATGCACTCTTCCACCGCGAACCTCAGCTGAGTGCAGCAAAGACCGCCCATTTGCCTTTGTCCGTTCTCGCTTTCGCCGTAGTTTGTTCTTGCTGTCACCCTGAGCGAAGCGGAGGATCCCGACAAAGCTGACCCATCCACAACAGTCCGACCCTTTCTCCCACAAATCGCCTTTGCCTCGGATCGGTTCGAGCAGTGTTAGCCTTCCATCCTTCCAAAATATTTTCCTCAAATTCTGCCCAAAAATCGCATGTCAACCCCCCGGCGCTCCAACCTCCACAATCCAAAAGGAATAGCCGTGGCATGGAGTTATGCTCAACCAGATAGAATAGAAGTAGGGGAAAAGTTCAAAAAGCGTCGAATTCAGCAACACACCGGGATAACTCGACCAAACCGAAGTCCGGACTTAACTGCTTTAGAAGTGAGACTTTAGCAAAAAAACAAGTTTTTTGCAGGTCTGAAACCCCGACCGATCAGAGGAAAAAGCCGTGGCCTATACCGACCTTCGCGATTGGATTAAACAACTCGACAAAGCCGGGGAACTCAGGCGCATCACCGCCGCGGTCAGCCCCGTCCTCGAGATGGCCGAGATCGCCGACCGCACCGCCAAGCTCGGCAAAGGTACAGCCAAGGCGGGCGGCCCCGCTCTCCTCTTCGAGAACGTCACCGGCTACCCCGGCGCCAAAGTCCTGATGAACCACTTCGGCTCCGACCGCCGCATGAAGCTCGCCCTCGAGACCGACTCGCTCGACGCCATCGCCGACCGCATCCGTATCCTGCTCCACCCCGAGTCGCCCACCAGTCTGCTCGACAAGATCAAGCTACTCCCCAAATTAGCCGAGGTCGGCAGCTTCTTCCCCAAGGTCATCTCCGCCAAAGACGCCCCCTGCAAGCAGGTCATCCACCACCTCACCCCCGAGCAGGGAGGACCAGCCGGAGGCCAGGGAATCGACCTCCTCAAACTCCCCGTCCTCACCACCTGGCCGCAGGACGGAGGCCCCTTCATCACCCTCCCCTGCGTCGTCACCAAAGATCCCAAATCCGGCAAACGCAACGTAGGCATGTACCGCATGCAGGTCTACGACGCCCAGACCACCGGCATGCACTGGCAGCGCCAGAAAGTAGCTGCTGAACATCTCCGCGACCGCCTCCGCCAAGCCGCCTCCGCCAGCACACACACTCCGGGTGCCCCATCCTTCGCGCCTTTGCGAAGGGTGGGAGACGATGCATCCGCAAGTGTCGACATCATGGCCCAGACATCCGGCGGCACCACCCCCGCCGCCAACCCATCCACACTTCCCGCGCACACCGTAACCAAGGTCCGCGAGAGCCGCATGGAGGTAGCCGTAGCCATCGGCACCGACCCGGCAACTACCTTCTCCGCCATCGTCCCCGCCCCGCCCGAGGTCGAGGAGTACCTCATCGCCGGCTTCCTTCGCGGCAAACCCGTCGAACTCGTCCAGTGCGAAACAGTCGACCTCCAGGTCCCAGCGCACGCCGAATACATCCTCGAAGGCTACGTAAATCTCGGCGAACTCCGCACCGAAGGCCCCTTCGGCGACCACACCGGCTTCTACACCATGGAAGACCAGTACCCGGTCTTCCACGTCACCTGCATCACCCATCGCCGCGACCCCATCTACGCCGCCACCGTCGTCGGCAAACCTCCCATGGAAGACGCCTGGATGGGCAAGGCCGTAGAGCGCATCTTCCTCCCACTCATGCAGCTCACGTTACCGGAAATAGTAGATGTCTGCCTCCCGCCCGAGGCCGTCTTCCACAACCTGATGATCGTCTCCATCCGCAAGTCTTACGCCGGCCACGCGCGCAAGATCATGAACGGCATCTGGTCCATGGGCCAGGCCATGTTCACCAAGTGCGTCATCGTGGTTGACGAGGACTGCGACGTGCAGGACCTCGCCGAGGTCACCCTCCGCGTCGCCAACAACATCGACCCCGAGCGCGACATCCAGTTCACTCTCGGCCCGGTCGACTCGCTCGACCACGCCAGCCGCCTGCCCAACTTCGGCAGCAAGATGGGCATCGACGCCACCCGCAAATGGCCCGCCGAAGGCTTCACCCGCCCCTGGCCCCCCATGCTCCAGCAAGACCCCGCCGTAGTAGCCAAAATCGACGCCCTCTGGAAGAAACTAGGCATCGCATAACAATGCCTATGAGATTTCAGACCAAGGTCGACGCGCGGGGACGGTTCACTATTCCGAAGATGGTGCGCGAGGCTCTGAGAATGACAAAGGGTTGTGATATTCAGTTTGAGGAGACCAGGGAGGGCGTGACCCTCACCGTATTGGAAGAAGAGAGAGAGGGAGGTGCTCAATCATGAAGGATGATTCCTCGCTAGACCTTCGTCGGTGCAGGGTTCGAGATCAGCAGGAAGGTTACGGAGTCCTCGGTGCTGCGCTTGTGCAGCGTGCCGCGCGGGATCAGCAGGACGTCGCCCTTGCCCAGCGTAATCGACTTACTACCCGTTGATCCAGTCGAGTTCCATTCGCCGGGCCCCTTGGCCTTCGTGCCGGTAGGCGTACCGCCGAGCTCGTAGTGGGTCGAGCCGTCGATCACCTGCAGGATGTGGTCCCGCCCCTCGTGCCACTCGAACTCTGCCGCGCTCTTGCGCTTCTCAACGGTGAGAATGATCTGCACCGGAATCGCCTTGGAGTCGTAGAGCCGGTTGTCCCCAGGCTTCGCATCGAGCGCGGTCAGATCGCTCGCAAGCTCGTTGGCAGGCCACAGCTTGAACGGCTGCGCTGCACCAGCCACATCGGCGCCCGACGATGCAGCACCCTGCGCCATTGCAGCTATCGCATCGGTAAGGGTGAGTCCAGCCGCAGCGGCAACGGGAGCCGTGCGGAGAAAGTTGCGGCGAGAGGTCTGCTTGGCCATGCGTCAGAGTGAATCACATCCTCTGCATCGCTGCCAAGCGCAGGCCGCGCCAGCCCTCGTAGCAAGGGACGCTACGGCGTATACTTGAGCTATGTCTATCGTCAAGAACGCCGCAGCGATCGCCAAGGGAATGAGCATCACCTTCGGGCAGATGTTCCAGCCGACCGAGGTCGAAAACTACCCGGACGGCAAGGGCCCCCTGCGCGGCGCGCAGTTTCAGGAGCGCTTCCGCGGCAAGCACCAGCTGCAGCGCGACGAGAACGGCCTTGAGAAGTGCGTCGGCTGCTTCCTGTGCGCGGCTGCGTGCCCCTCGAACTGCATCTACATCGAGGCCGCCGAGAACACCGACGAAGTGCGCATCTCCTCCGCCGAGCGCTACGCCAAGGTCTACAACATCGACTACAACCGCTGCATCTTCTGTGGCTACTGCGTCGAAGCCTGCCCGACCGATGCCATCACGCACGGCCACGGCTTCGAACTGGCCAGCCTCAACGCCACCACGCTGGTGATGCGCAAGGAAGATCTGCTGGTGCCGGCACCGTCCATGCCCGATGCCATCTCATCGAGCAAGGACGAGGCCGGAGTTCTGGCGTAGTCGAAACGGCGCATAACGACTGCAGCAAAAGTCAGGAAGTCATGACCAAAGCACATTCAATTCATCCACTCGAGAAGATTCTCGCAAGCCGCATCGCGATTATTGATGGCGCGATGGGCACGACCATTCGCACCTACGGCATGAAAGAAGCAGACATTCGCGGCGAACGCTTCAAGAATTCAGAGAAGGACCTGCTGAACAACGGCGATCTCTTCTCGCTGACGCAGCCGAAGATGATCTGCGACATTCATCGCCGTTTCTTGGAGGCGGGTGCGGACATCATTGAGACCAACACCTTCGGAGCGACCAGCATCGCGCAGAGCGACTTCTTCGTCGACGATCCGCGCGAGACCGGCGGCCGCAAAGATCCTGAGTTCTTCCAAACGATTATTGATGATCCGATGTTGAAGGCGCTTGCATGGGAGGTCAACGAGACCTCGGCGCGGCAGTGCCGCGAGTGGGCTGATCGCGTGGCGAACGACACAGGCCGACAGCGGTTCGTCGCAGGTGCGATCGGCCCGCTGACGGTCTCGCTCTCGAACTCGCCCGATGCGGATGATCCTGGCTTTCGTGTGGTCACCTTCGATCAGGTGCGGACGGCGTACAAGGAGCAGGTGCGGGCGCTGATAGCCGGAGGCTCCGACCTGCTGCTGGTGGAGACGATTTTCGACTCGCTGAATGCTAAGGCTGCATTAGTGGCGATTCGCGAGGTGTTTGATGAGGATGGCTTTGCGGCGAACGAGACCGAGCTGCCGGTGATGATTTCGGCGGCGGTGGGACGCGGTGGAGAGACGATGATCTCCGCGCAGACGACCGAGGCGTTTTGGAACGCGGTGAAGCACGTGAAGCCGCTGTCTGTGGGGCTGAACTGCTCACTTGGACCGGACCTGATGTATCCATTCCTGAGCGAGTTGTCGGAGAAGGCGGACGTGGCTATCTCGTGCTATCCGAATGCAGGCCTGCCGAATCCTTTGTCGGAGACCGGGTTCGATCTGAAGCCTGCGGACATGGCGCGGTACCTGAAGGATTTCGCGCATGGTGGGCTCATCAACATTGCAGGTGGATGCTGCGGGAACACGCCGGAGCATATCGCTGCGATTGCGAAGGCGCTTGAAGAGCAGCCTCCGCGCAAGCTGGTTCGGGATGAGGTTGCAGCGTGAGTGTGAAGCGAGAAACCAAGCCACTTCGTCTTTCGGGTTCGCAGCCGTTTACGCAGCAGCCCGGGGTTTACATCATGATCGGCGAACGGACCAACGTCGCCGGTTCGCCCAAGTTTGCCAAGCTGGTGAAGACTGGCCAGTACGAAGAGGCTGTCGCCATCGCGCGTCAGCAGGTGGAGAATGGCGCCAACATCATCGACATCTGCATGGACGAAGGAATGATCGATGGCGTCGCCGCCATGACGCGCTTCCTGCAACTGCTGGGCTCGGAGCCGGAGGTGGCGAAGGTTCCCTTCATGGTGGACTCCTCGAAGTGGGAGGTGATCGAGGCCGGACTCAAGACGCTGCAGGGCAAGGGCATCGTCAACTCGATCTCGCTGAAAGAGGGCGAGGCAAAGTTTCGCGAGAACGCGGCCAAGGTGCTGAAGTATGGCGCGGCCGTGGTGGTGATGGCCTTTGATGAGCAGGGCCAGGCGGCGACTTACGATGAGAAGATTCGCATCTGCGAACGGGCTTACAGGATTCTTGTCGATGACGTTGGCTTTCCGCCCGAGGACATCATCTTCGATCCGAACATCCTGACGGTTGCGACTGGCATGGAGGAGCACAACAACTACGCGGTGGACTTCATCAACGCGACGCGATGGATCAAAGAGAATCTTCCTCATGCGAAGGTCTCCGGCGGCGTCTCGAATATCTCGTTCAGCTTCCGCGGCAATAATAAAGTGCGCGAGGCAATGCACTCGGCGTTTCTCTACCATGCGATTGCCGCGGGTATGGACATGGGCATCGTCAATGCGGGGATGCTGGAGTTGTATGAGGAGATTGAGCCGGAGCTGAAGGTGCTGGTGGAGGACGTGCTGCTCAATCGCCGTCCCGATGCCACCGAGCGACTAGTGGAGCACGGTGACAAGCTGAAGGCCGAGGCTGCAGGGCCGGAGGTCAGCGAGAAGAAGACGGAAGAGTGGCGCAATGGCACGGTGGAGGAGCGGCTCTCGCACGCTCTGGTGAAGGGGATTGACGCCTACATCGAGATCGATGCGGAAGAGGCGCGGGTAAAACTGGGGCGTCCTCTGCTTGTGATCGAAGGCCCGTTGATGGACGGCATGGGCGTTGTCGGGGATCTCTTCGGCGCGGGCAAGATGTTTCTGCCGCAGGTGGTGAAGTCGGCACGCGTGATGAAGAAGGCGGTCGCCCACCTGACGCCGTACATGGAGATTGAGAAGGCGGAGAGAATCGCTGCCGGCGAGGTAGTCAAGGCACAGGGCAAGATTTTGCTCGCCACGGTCAAAGGCGACGTGCACGACATTGGCAAGAACATCGTTGGCGTGGTGCTGGCTTGCAACAATTACGACGTGATCGACCTGGGCGTGATGGTCTCGTGCGAGAAGATTCTGGAGCGCGCGAAAGCTGAGAAGGCAGACATGATTGGTCTAAGCGGTCTGATTACGCCGTCTCTGGACGAGATGGTGCATGTGGCGAAGGAGATGGAACGGCAGGGATTTACGCTTCCTCTTCTGGTAGGCGGCGCGACGACCAGCCGCACGCATACAGCGGTGAAGATTGCGCCGCACTACAGCCAGCCCGTTGTGCATGTGTTGGACGCGAGCCGTGCAGTACCGGTGACGACGAGCCTGCTGAGCGATGAGGGCAAGGACGATTTCGTATCGAAACATCGCATCGAGTACGAGGCTTTGCGCAAGGCTCATGCCGCGCCGCGTCAGCAGGTTGTCTCGCTGGAGGAGGCTCGGTCGCGACGGACGCCGATCGAGTGGGATGCAAGCGATCTGCCCAGGCCGAAGTTTACCGGTGTGCGTGTCTTGCACGACTTTCCTCTGACTACCTTGCGGGAGTACATCGACTGGTCGCCGTTCTTCCATACGTGGGGCCTGAAGGGAATTTATCCGCGGATTCTCGATCACCCGGAGCAGGGTTCGCAGGCACGACAGATCTTTACCGAAGCAAATGCGCTGCTCGACAGGATCATCGCGCAGAAGCTGATTACTGCGAGCGGCGTGTACGGGTTCTTTCCCGCGAATGCGGTGGGCGATGATGTGGATTTATATGCCGACGATTCGCGCACCCAGACGCTGAAGCGATTTCATTTTCTGCGGCAGCAGGCGAACCGCGAGGGCAGCGAACCGTGCCGTTCGCTTGGGGACTTCATTGCACCCAAAGAAACCGGCCTACGCGATCATATCGGTGCATTCGCGGTTACCAGCGGAATCGGGTTGAAGGATTTGTGCGATCGCTATCGCGCGGAGAACGATGACTACAACGCGATTATGGCGGAGGCGATTGCGGATCGTTTGGCGGAGGCGTTCGCAGAGTGTCTGCATAAGCGCGTGCGGGATGAATGGGGTTATGGGCTTGAAGAAGGATTGAGTCCGCAGGATCTGATTCTCGAAAAGTATCGCGGCATACGGCCTGCTGCCGGGTATCCGGCGTGTCCGGATCATACCGAGAAGGGGCCGCTATGGGAGCTGCTCGATGTGCGGACGAACACAGGGATGCTGCTCACGGAGTCGTTCGCGATGTGGCCGGGTTCGAGCGTGAGTGGACTCTACTTCGCTCATCCGCAGTCGCGTTATTTCTCGCTGGGGAAGATTGATCGCGACCAAGTGGCCGATTACGCGCAGCGAAAAGGGATGAGCGTGACGGAAGTCGAGCGGTGGCTGGGCCAGAACTTGAACTACGATCCCGGACAGTAGCCCTGCAGCTGGTTTGATCTCACAGGATCAAGTTTAATTTCGGCCGTGTTCCGCTTCGGGTTCGCGCAATATTCGGCCTGCGCGACTACCGTGGAGCCGTTGTATCGTGACTTGTGCGAAGAAAGTTTTTCATGGCCTCCGTCTGGCTGTCGCGCGACTCCAGTTCTACGAGATGTGAATCATGCCGACGTTTGCTGCGATTGATATTGGGTCCAACTCTGTCCGACTGAAGATTGCGTCGGTGCAAAAGCATCGCCTGAAGACACTGCATGAAGATCGCGAAGTAGTGCGTCTGGGCGAGAGCGTCTTTCAAACCGGAGTTATTTCGCCGGATGCGATGGCGAATACCATTCGTGCGCTCAAGCGATTTCAAAAAGCTGTGCAGCTGCATGTGGTGGACCGGGTGCGTGTGGTGGCGACCAGCGCGATGCGGGATGCGCGCAACGCTGCGGCGTTCACGGCGTGGGTGAAGTCGGCGACGGGCTGGCAGGTTGAGGTGATTTCAGGCCTTGAGGAAGGACGGTTGATTCACCTTGGGGTGGTGACGCTTGAGGCCGGTGCGCGCGGACGCTGTCTGCTCATCGATCTTGGCGGCGGAAGCTGCGAGATTACGCTGTCGGACCAGGGACGGATTCGTGAGATGGTTAGTCTGCCGCTGGGTGCCGTGCGGCTGCAGCAGGAATTTCTTCGCAACGATCCGCCGGAGAAGCAGGAGATCGCGCGGCTGAAGCAATATATCGATCGTGAGCTGCGGAGGGCGGAACGGAAGATGGGCACACCGCGGGTCGGCGTGGTGTTGGCGACCTCCGGCACAGCGGCGGCGCTGGCCGAGGCTAGTACGGTGTTGGCAAATCTGCCTGCGGGTAAAGCTCTCGGCAAGTTGAGTAAAAGTGTTGCCGCGAAGCGTGCGTCGCGGAGCAAGCTTGAGAAAACCACAGTTGCAAGGGTTGAAGATGTACGGCGGCTGGCCGAGCAGCTGGCGAAGATGAGCAATGCGCAGCGATCCGCGGTGTCCGGTATCGGGCCTCGGCGGTCGGAGATTATCGTCGGCGGTGCGCTGGTGTATGCGCACCTGATGGATCGCCTGGGGCTGAAGGGATTTCGCTATTCGCGGTTAGGACTGGGCGACGGAATATTGGAGCAGATGCTGGCTGAGGCCGACCTGCGCGCCTCGGTTCATAAGAAGCTCGAGACGGAGCGCTGGGCGGGCGTGCTGGAGGTGTGCCGCCGCTACGGGGTGGATCAGCGCAAGGCGGAACCGATTTGCGCGCACGTAGGGCAGCTATTCGATGAGCTGGCTCGTGTGCACGAACTGCCGCCTGAATACAGATTGTGGCTGCAGGCTGCGGCGATGATGCAGGACGTTGGAAAATATATGAATCACCAGGGCCATCATCGGCACACTCAGTACATCGTGGCGCATTCTGAGATATTCGGATTTTCGCCGGAGCAAAGGCTGATCGTGAGCGCAATTGCTCGCTATCTGGGCAAGAGCAGGCCCGATCCCATGGATCGTGTGATGCGTGGCATCGTCGCTGAGGAGCACTCGAACGTGGTGCGAGCGGTGGTGCTGCTGCGCCTGGCTGTTGCATTGAATCAGGACCGCGCCAGTGCTGCTGTGCGGATGCACGCTCGTGTTTATCCGAAGCGGGTTGTGCTGGAAATGGTTCCCGGGCGGGGTGGAGCGGAACTCGAGGCCTGGTCGCTGAAGAAGGAGGCGTCTTATTTCCGCGAGGTCTTTGGGCGCGACTTGGCGGTTGACGTAGCGTAGAGCGCGCGGACGATACGAGGATCAAGCAGCCATTGCAGTGTGGCGACAGGGCCGCGAGTCAGGTTCATTCGTGCGAGCGATCCTTTGCGCAGGCGGACGGCCATGCGATTTGCGTCGGGCGTTGCAGATAAGACTGCTGCGGGAGCCAGCAGGGACGAGGCAAACGTAGTCAGGTTCGGATTATGTCCTACGAGCAGTAGATTTTCAAATCTGGAGCACTCTTTCAACAGGTTTTGAAATTGAGCGAGTGTAGCGTCAGGGGCCAGAGCCGCGGAGGATAGAATCTTCGCTTCATAGCCGGTCTCCGTGCCGACTAGGGACGCCGTCTGCAGGCAGCGCTTGAGCGGGCTGGAGACGACCAGGTCGAATTGAAGCTTCATGGAATTCAGTACATGAGCGAGTTGGAGGCAATGTCGCTTGCCGTCCTTGTCGAGCGGACGTTTGCGGTCCAGGATTGGATTGACTCGCTTGAGCCCGGCACTGGCGTGTCGCAGGATGTAGATATTCATAGCTATGGATATTTTAGGGCAGCAGGCAGCTCTCTGCCTCAGGCCAGATCCGCAGCCTCATTATGCTTTATTTCTGTCAATGCAGGATGACAGGGTTGGTACTCCCACAGTTCGGTGACGAGAAGGCCCCCGAGCGACAAGCGCCGATTTTTGCGATGAAAGCCCGCGCTGCTAAGTGAGGCGATGTGATCGGGGAGTGCGACGGTGTCTAATCCTGTCATGACACGGAACGCGATGTAAAGCCCGCGGACGATGATTCGTGCCGGCCAGTGCATGAGGCCCGTGGGAATCCGGAAGTCAGACACGAGCCAAAGAGCATGCGGCGAGGCGTGGCGCGCGAGACGGTTTGCTAAGGTGTCGAGCTGCGATTGTGTAAGGCAGTCCAGGAAGAAGTGAGTGACGATCAGATCGCATGGCCCTTGTGGCGTGAATGTAAGGGCGTCGGCTCGGTGGATGCGTAGGCGTGTGGAAGCACTTCGAACAGTAGCTTCCACGCGTCGTTGGAGCAGATGCAGCATCGTAGAACTGGTGTCCACGGCTTCCGCATGAAGTGTTGTATGCGCGGCAAGAAGGCGCGCGGTGAAACGTCCATCGCCGTCGCCGAGAATGAGGGCATTGCCGCAATCGGCAAGTTCCGGCAGGAAGTGATTGCGGCAGCGTTCCAGACTTTTTCCAAAGCTGAGGTATTCCATCCATCGATAGAGCGGGGCGATGCGGTCGAAGCTTATGCTGCGGGTCATCGGAGGAAGGGGAGCAATAGTGCGGGAGTGAGAAGAGCGAGGTCCGCCGCGCTTCGCAAGCCAGTTCGCGATAGATGTCTGCGACTGTGGTGCAGTATGAGGAGAGTCACCGCCGAAACAGCGCATGCTGTGAGGATGGGCCGCGCCGGTGCGGTGCTGATACCCGTACCAATGCCAGCTGAGACTGCGATGAGGGTGGCCAGTGTTGGAAGATAGTCGATCGCACAGCGTGTGGTGAAATGCGGCTTAAGTCCGGCACGCGCTGATTGCGCCGCGCTCCCTTCGTGTTCCCAGGCATAGAGGAATAGGCAATTAAGGCTGCAGGTGGCTCCAAAAAGGATTGCCGCGGGAGCGAGCGAGAAACGCAGGCTGGGATCGCGTGCAACGGTTGGGATGAAGACTGCGGCGGAGAAAAAAATGCCGACGGCAATCTCCTTGGGCAAGTGATGTGCGCTCTGTGTGGCGTGCAGGATGACAAACCAGGCAACGAGGAGCGAAGCCTCGATGCAATAGAGTTGGATTGCGGTTGGATCGAGCAGGTGAAGCATGCTTGCGAGGGCGATGGCGGCCACTGCTATTCCAAATAGAAAGCTGCGACGATGGCGATGATGAAAGAAGTGGCGCGCTTCGAACTCGTTTGCCGCTGAATGGGCCAGTTGCTCGAGGGTACGAACGTCCAGAATGCGATCGGCCGCATAGAGGAGCCAAACGGCGAGAGCCATGGTTGCGGGCGCGGTGTAGGGCAGATGGACATGCTCCGCTCTTGCGATGAACCAGACCCAGAGAGCGGCGACCGTGGGGGCATCCAACGACAACAGATGCCACAGGATGAAGGGACTTTGTACGTGTTTCGCAGGGACGGTCTGAACCGATGTGGCCACGACCCATTTTAAGCCTGCGGAGGGGGCGGGGCCGCCGAGGGACTGAAACGGCAGCCCGGTTTTCCTCGCAAATTCACGTGAGAGGCTGCTCCAGCGGGTCCTGCCGCGATAAACTGGATAGTGACTATGCCAACTAAAAAAGAACTGCTCACTACGCCCATTCAGCACATTGATATTGCCGCCTACAACGTCGTTCCGCTGGTCGATGCGATGGCTTCCATGGCCTACACCTCGCGGGACACGGCACGCGCCGCTTCGATTTACGAGATGATGCTGCGCGATACGGAGTGCGGCGTGATTCTCTGTCTCGCTGGTTCGCTGATCTCCGCGGGCCTGCAAAAGGTCTTTGTCGATATGATTCGCAACAACATGGTGGATGCGATCGTCTCGACGGGCGCAAACATCGTCGATCAGGACTTCTTTGAGGCGCTCGGATTTCGCCACTATATCGCAGGCGACGAATACAAATATGGCAACGGCGATGGCGACCTGCGCGAGCTGATGATCGACCGCATCTACGACACGTTCATCGACGAAGAGGAACTGCGCATCTGCGATGAGACGACCGAGAAGCTCATCAACTCGCTCGAGCCGCGGCCGTACAGCTCGCGCGAAATTATTCGAGAGATGGGCGCCTATCTTGAGCGTGAAGGACGAACGCCGGCCAAAGGCAAGAATGACTCGATCGTCTTCGCGGCGTATGAGAAGGGTGTGCCGATCTTCTGCCCGGCGTTCTCGGACTGCTCGGCAGGATTTGGCTTTGTGGCGCATCAGCATGCGCGCCGCGGCAAGCCAATGGTTTCGATCGATTCGGCCAAAGACTTCTATGAGCTGACGCAGCTGAAGATTGCAAACCCGAACACTGGTCTGCTGATGATCGGCGGCGGCGTGCCGAAGAACTTCGCGCAGGACATCGTTGTCGCAGCCGAGATTCTCGGTGTGGATGCCCCCATGCACAAGTACGCAATCCAGGTGACGGTGGCGGACTCTCGCGACGGCGCGCTCTCCGGCTCGACGCTGAAGGAAGCGAGCTCCTGGGGAAAAGTTGATACGACCTTCGAGCAGATGGTGTATGCGGAGGCGACGCTGGCGCTGCCGCTGATCGTGGGTTATGGGTTCCATAAGAAGGCTGCCGCGGCGCGAAAGGGCAAGAACTGGACCGAGGTCCTTAGCCAGATTGCTGAGCCTGTGTCCGCCTGAGGGCCGCGTTGCTATATAGTTGGGCGTGACCCCCGTGCGGTATTTTTTCTCTCGGTGTCGTATACCGCTTACGATAAGGTATCGGCAATGACAGGCCTTCCTTCGATCGCTCTTGTATTCATGCTGCTGAGCTTGTTTCTGCTTGGTGCGCTGACGCTGCGCCTTGCGGCGCGCAGCCGCCAGCAGAAGAGTGCCATGGAGGAGTTGAAGGACGCGCTGAGCCAGAGCCGCGAATATGCGGAGCAGCAGCAGGTGAAGCTTGCGATGCGCTCGGACCTCGACCTGGTGAAGGATGAGTTCATCTCCACGGTCTCGCATGAGCTGCGCACACCGCTGACCAGCATCCGCGGTGCGTTGGGCCTGCTTTCGGCTGGTCTGCTGGGCAATGTCGAACCAAAGGCGCAGAATCTGCTGCGCATCGCGGCGAGCAACACCGAGCGCCTGATCCGGCTGATCAACGACATCCTCGATCTGGAGCGTATGGATTCCGGCCGGGCTCCGCTGACCCTGCGACGCTGTTCGATGTACGACCTTGCCTACGAGGCTGTAGATACGATGAGCACGATGGCGGATGGGGCGGGGATCAAGATTGAGTTGACCAGCAATGCACCGCGCGATTCGATCTACTTCGACGCCGATTCCGACCGGATTATGCAGGTGCTGACGAATCTGCTGTCGAATGCGTTGAAATTTTCTCCGACGGGTTCCAGTGTCCAGATTCAGATTGATTCGAGTCCCAACTCGCTGCTGCTGCGGGTGGTCGATCGTGGGCGAGGAATTCCGCTGGATAAACTGGATTCGGTCTTCGATCGGTTCCAGCAGGTGGAATCGAGCGATGCGAGCAAGAAGGGCGGGACCGGGCTGGGGCTGGCGATCTGCCGCAGCATCATTCAGCAGCATGGCGGCGCGATCTGGGCGCAGCCGAATCGCGACCATGTGGGCACGACCCTCTGGGTGCAGCTTTCGCGCTCGGCGCGGGCTTCGGATGCCGCTTCGGCAGGTGCGATTGATATTGCGGCAGAGCGGGGCGAAGGGCTGATTCTCGTCTGCGACGATGATCCGGGCATTCGCGTGGTGGTGGCCGAGCAGCTTCGCCAGCATGGGTACGACATTCTGGAGGCGGGCAGCGGGGAAGAGGTAATTGCGCTTTCGCGGAAGTATGTGGCGCAGGCCGGCGGCGAGCGACGGCGGACTGCTGCACAGCCAATTTCGGCGATTCTGCTGGACCTGTACATGCCCGGGCTGAGCGGTTGGGAGACGTTGCAGCGCCTGCGGGAAGACGCGGCGACGGCGGCGATTCCGGTGGTAATCCTGAGCGTGATTCCTCCGACTGATCGGCCGATGCAGTCGAGCAGCGCGCAGGGCTGGGTGCAGAAGCCGTTCAATGAGAACCTGCTGTTGGCGGAGTTGAAGCGAGTGTTGCGGGCACGCGGCGACTCCGGACATATTCTGCTGGTGGAGCAGGACGAGAAGATTGCCGGAACCATTCTGGCCGCTTTTGAGGGCAAGACGGTGCGTATTGACCATGTGGCGACGCTGCAGCAGGCTGTGGATCGTTGTCTGCTGGGATGCCCGGACCTGCTGATTCTGGACCTGGCGCTGCCGGATGGCGATGGATTCTCGCTGGTGGACTGGCTTCGGCGTCAGCCGGGGCTGCGGTCCTTGCCCCTGGTGATTTATACGTCTCGAGCGGTCTCCGAAGCGGAGATGGCGAAGTTGCAGCTTGGGCCGACCGAGTTTCTGCGCAAGGATCAGGTGCAGCCGCATGAGGTGCAGGGGCTCGTTTTGGGAATGGTCGAGCGGCTGCGCGGTCCGGTCCCTGTCCAGGCCCCTTGACGGGCATGAGAGACTTATAGACGCTATGCGCCAGATTCTGATCATCGACGACGAAGACGACATCCGCGAGGTTGCCGCTCTGTCGCTCGAGGCTACGGCGGGTTGGGAGATCCATACGGCTTGTTGCGGGGCGGATGGAATACGTGCTGCGGCCGATCCGAGTCGCCGGCCACATGCGATCCTGATGGACGTGATGATGCCGGGCATGGATGGGCCGACTACGTTTCGGCAGATGCAGATGAATCCGGATACGGCGGGGATTCCTGTGCTGTTGCTGACGGCAAAGGTGCAGGGTGTGGACCAGCGGCGGTTCGCCGGGCTGGGCGTGGCGGGCGTGTTGTTCAAGCCGTTTGATCCGCTGACACTGGCTGCGCAGATTTCGGATGCGCTGGGCTGGAAGGACTGACGCGGACCGGTGAGCGACGCGGCGAACAAGACGGCGACGCTGTTGGCTGCGCTCTGGGAGCGCAATCGGCCGGTCGTGGAAGAGCGGCTGGCTACACTGGATCGTGCGGCAGAGGCGCTGGGTGTGGATGCGCTGGATGCGCCGCTGCGGGGCGAGGCTATTTGTAGCTCGCACAAGCTGGCCGGGTCGCTGGGTATGTATGGGTACGACGAGGGGACGCGGGTGGCGCGTGAGATCGAAGTGATGCTTGCGGGGGCTTCGCCGTGTGGGGTGCGGATGCGGGCGCTGGTGGCAGAGCTGCGGAATGCGGTGTTTCCGGCGAGCTGAAGGGCGCGTCGGGGCTGAGAGGGAATTCGGCGACAAACGTGCGAAGGCAAGAGCGAAATGCGGGGGTTCTTCGCTTCGCTCAGAATGACAATGGGTTGCAGGCGGGTCATGGCTTGGCGCTTGTGGCGGATTGGGCCTGGTGGACGGCCCAGGCGGCGGTGTCATTGGCGGCTTCAAAGCCGCGGTATTGGCGCATCTTGCGGCCGTCTGCGTATTCGTTGTAGAACCAGGGGTCGACTATGGCGAGGACGGTGCCTTTGCCGAGGTGTGAGAGGGCGATCATGACGTCGCCGTGGTCGGTGACGACGGCGTGGGCGGGGCCGGTGGGGGTGATGGTGCAGGTGTCCTTCATGTAGGCGGTGAAGGGGGCGTGGAAGATGCCGGTGCCAGCGGGGATGGCTACCTCGCCGCCGGAGTGATCGGGTTCCAGAACGTGATGGGACAGGACGGGGTTGAAGTGGATGCCGAAGCGGTCGGAGAGGGTGTTGAAGTGGGCGAAGTCGGTGTTATCGCGATCGTTCATGAAGAGGATGAGGACGCCGCCGGCGCGGACCCAGGACTCGATGGCGTCGCCACTGGATGCGTCCATGTAATGCGGGTTGGGATTTTTGATGGGGATGTCAGGTGAGGCGATGACATATACCTGCGCGGCGGCGAGGTTGGCGGTGGTGGGTGCTTCGGGCAGCATGGCGAGGTCGGCGTTGTGGTGTTGGAAGGCTCGACCGAAGAGGGAGTAGCCGTTGATGGAGTCGTCCGTCCACTTGTAGTGGAACAGCTCGGTCTGGCCGAGGGCATTCTTGCGGGTTTGTGAGTTGAACCAGGCGTCGACCATGGCGGTGACGCGGTGCGTGGAGGCCTGCGGTGCAGAGGGAGCGTGGAAGTCTTTGGAGCTGGGCAGGAGGCCGGTGCGGGCGGCTGCGGGGGATTGGTTTGGTGAATTCGAGGCGAGTGCTGTCGAGTGGCCGAGCTCGGAGTCGGCGAGGAGGAAGGAGCCGGAGAGGAGTGGAGGGCAGGCAGAGGCCGAGAGAGGCTGTGCGAGGCAGGACGCGGGATTAGCAGCGGGGGCTTTTTTCTGGAGGCCGTGCCAGGCTAGCTGGGCGGCAGCTTCGTCGGAGGCGGGGAGATAACCGAGGCGGACTGCCTTAGTCAGGGCGTAGGCGAAGAGGGCGGAGGCTGCGGGATCGAGGGTGTTGGTGTCGTTCTCGTGGGAGAGGCTGAGGCGGAGGCTGCCGTCGGGCTGACGATGCATTGCGGGCTTGTGGCTGGGTGCGCGGTCGATGACCTGCCACCAGAGGCCGGTGTTGGAATCCTGAAGCTTGAGGATGGCGGTTACGTTGCGCTGGAGTGCGGCGATGAGGGCCGGGCGCTTGATTTGATCGCGAGGGAACCAGTCGAGCGTATCGACCAGCGCGGCTACATACAGGGCGATGGGCTGGGCGATGAGCTGGGAGTTGGCGCCGAGGTTTCTGTCGGCTGGACCAGCGGCGGGCGGGATCTTCGACTCGTCCCAGGCGGGATGGAGGAGACCGGTGCGGGGATCGCGCAGGTAGTCGTCGAGGAGGAGGAGCTGGTTGGCGATGTCGTCGAAGTCCTGGGGCTGCTGGAATGTCTGTGCGTAGGCGGCTCGGAAGGGTTCGACCGGATAGGAGTCGGTGAGCCGGGGCTGGTTGGGTTCGGCTGCAGTGTGCGCGTAGAGGCCGCTGGGGGTGCGGGGCTGCGCTGGGAGCCGAGCGTAGAGAGACTGGGCGGCGAGGGCGTACTTTTTCTCCTGTGTGGTGCGATAGAGGAAGACTAGAGCGCGGCCTAGCTGGAGATCGTCGAGTGTGCCGGTCTGGGGGGCAGAGGCGGCGAGGGTCCCTTCGGCGGTGACGGAGCGATCGACCTGACTTTTAATGGCGGCAAAGTTTGAATTGGCTGTGGCCTGCCACTCTGCTGCGAGGCCGTTGAGCAGGATGGCCTGGTCCAGAGAGGTGGCGGCCGGGGTGGCGGGCGAAGGCCCGGCGAGGGGGGCGGCGACCGTCTGGGTGGACTGGGCGTGGGCGCAGGTGGCGGAGATGAGAGAGGCTAAAAATATATTTTTAAGCTTCAACACTTTGATCCTCTTGATCCTCAGGAGCTGCCGTCCAGCGTACCTTGTTTCGGCTTTACAGATTGGATGGCTGTAAAAAAATGGGTATCGATTTTTCTCAAAGTATCCAATCGAAAGAAGTTAGCGATGGGGTACAGGCTAAAGTATCCCTCACAAAAGGGTTACAGCTAAAGTATCCAATCTAATGGAGTTATGAGTTGATTTCTTAGTCCGAGCGACACAATCCTGTGGCTTATGGATTCTGTTTGCTCTTTCTCTATTATACGTGGTGTGTCAAGGCTTTTCGGGTTTTCGAGCGAGGGCGGTGGAAGGGAGGTGCCCATTCCGCGCCCGGGGGTATGGCGCGGAATGGGCGGCTGCGGTAGGTGAATTAGAGCTCGCGGGCGCGCCCGCCGGAGACGAGGCGGAGCAGTACGGTGAGAATGACCGCACCGATGACCGCGATGAGAATGCTTATGATGATGCCGTGCTGTCCGGGGCCGGCGAATCCAAGATGAGTGGCGAGGAAGCCGCCGACGAGTGCGCCGACCAGGCCAACTACCATATCCATGAAGAAGCCGAAGCCTGAGCCTTTCATCAGTTTTCCGGTGATGAAGCCCGCGATGACTCCGATGATGATCCAGGCGATAAGGCCGTGTCCGTCCATTGGTGTTTGCTCCTGAGAGGAAATGGGTTACGGAGTGTTTGATACGGGAACGGAGGGGGAAGAGGTATGAACGTAAAGTTTATTTTGTGGAGGGCCGGGCTGCGGCTGCGGAAGCCAGGCGAAGCCCCTGGAAGAATTCAGAGGCCAATGTGATCGGAGATAGCGTGGGTCGGGCGACTGGAAGGCAGACGCAGGCAGCTACGGGCGCATCTGAATGTTGGAGGATCTGTTCGATGAAATCAGCGACACGTTGGTTCTGCTTTGCGGTAAGTCTGGGTCTGGCTTTCCTGGGTTTGAGTGTGAGTGCGTCTGCGCAGTATTATCCGCCGCCGCCACCGCCGTACCCGCCGCCCTCGTATCCGCCGCCGCGGCCACGGTATCCGCCCCGACAACAGGATCCGGATGCGCAGGGGCAGAACTATCCGCAGCAAAGGTATCAGAAGAATGACGGGCAGGCCTACTTCTCGCCGTATGCGATGGTGAGCGCGGGGCACTACTCCGGGCTGGGCGTGGGGAATGGTACGGCGCCGACCCAGAGCGGAGGGATGACGGCGCTGGGCGGGACGTTTGGGGGTTATGTGACGTATCCGTTGCCGGGTCCGCTGGACCTGGGGTTGGATGTGCGGATGATCGTGGAGAACAGCGCGAATTCGACACAGTTTGGGAACAAGGTGATAGGAGGGTTTGTTGGAGGGCGAATCCAGGCGTCGGCGCCGCTGCTGCCCGTAGTGCCTTACTTCCAGTTTGAAGTTGGAGGCGCGGGAACGAACAATGGGACGAGCCGAGACCTGAGTGGGTCGTTTGCTTACCAAGCGCAGTTTGGAGCGGATTTTCCGCTGGTGAGCCGGCAGGTGTCGGCCCGGCTGGAGTATGGGGCGGGGCAACTGACGGGAATCAGCAATATGAGCCATACACTGCAGACGTTTTCAGCCGGGATCGTGCTGCATCTGCGGTGAAGATGGATTAGTGCTGGAGGGTGAGGGCGATCTCGTGGGTGGGGATGGCGCCTTCGCGGAGGATCATCCACGATTGGCCGCCGCCGGAGAGGTCGACGATGGTGGTGGGGACGGCGCGGGCGGTAGGGCCGCCATCGATGATGAGGGGGATCTGGTCGCCTAGCTGCTGGGTGACGTGTTCGGCGCAGGTGCACTCGGGCATGCCGCGGAGGTTGGCGGAGGTGGCGGTGATGGGGACTCCGAGCGAGGCTACGACGGCGCGGGCGATGGCTGCTTCGGGGACGCGAAGGGCTACGTTGCCGGTGTTGGCGGTGACGCGGAGTGGGAGACGGGCTCCGGCTTTGACGACGATGGTGAGGGGGCCGGGCCAGAAGCGCTCGGCGAGGCGATCGAAGGCGCCGTCGATGTCGCGGGCCAGGGTGTAGGCTTCGGAGATCTCGGAGAGGAGGAGAGAGAGGGGCTTGTGGCGGGCGCGCGTCTTGATCTCGTAGATGCGATCGACGGCGCGAAGATTGACGGGGTCTACTGCGAGGCCGTAGAAGGTGTCGGTGGGGAGTGCGGCTACGGCGCCGGAGGCGAGGCTGCTGACGACCTGGGCGATGCGGTCGGGCTCGGGGTCGGTGGGGTGGATGGCGAGGATCTCAGCCTGCAAGGAGTTCTCCTGTGAAGTCTTGGGGAGGGTTAGGCACCGCGTCTTTCTGCATTCTTAGCATACCTGTAGAGTAGGATTTGTTGTGTTGCGGTTGGCGGAATTGATCTCCTGCCCTTGGGTTCCTTTGTGATGAAGAAAAAAATATCTGCGTCGGGGCGGCGTCGCGAGTCTACGGGACGCATGTTGTTGCGGTGGGTGCTGGGCGTGGCGCTGGTGGTGGCGCTGGTTTGGGTTGGGTGGTTGTATGTGCAGATCGATGCGGTGGCGGAACGGGATGAGGCGAGGCCGGCGGATGCGATTGCGGTGTTTGGGGCGGCGGAGTATCTAGGGCGGCCTTCGCCGGTGCTGCATGCGCGGCTGGACCATGCGGTGGAGTTATATCGCGAGGGGATGGCTCCGGTGGTGATCACTTTGGGTGGTGGGAGCGATAAGGACCAGGGGATGACCGAAGGCGGGGTGGGGCGGGATTATCTGCTGGCGAATGGGATTCCGTATGAGCGGATCATTGCGGAGACGCATTCGGTGGATACGGAGGAGCAGGTGGCGAAGCTGGCGGAGATTGCGCGGAGGCGCCACTTGAACAGCCTGGTGGTGGTGAGCGATGGGACGCATTTGTTTCGCGTGAAGAAGATGTGCGAGGATGCGGGGCTGATTGTGTATACGTCGCCGAGGCCGGTGCTGGGGCATATCGATGCGTACGATATGGCGGCGCGGTACTTCCACGAGATGCTGGGGTATACGCTGCTGCGGCTGCATTTGAACTTTGCGTGGACGCATGGGAAGGCAGATGCGTAGGACGGCGAGGTTCCGGCACAGTCTGCGCAGGGGGCGGGGTTGATTTACAATCGAGCTTTGAGCAGAGTCAGCGTCAGCGGCGGTGTAGGAGAGGTTTTGCGCTTAGAACAAGGGATGTCGGCAGCGAGCGGAAGATGGGCCATGCGGATGGCGGCAGCGGCAGGGCTGGCTGCTTGTGTGGGAATGATTGCCGGCTGCGGGAACAGCTATCGTCCGGTGGTAGCCACGATTGGTGTGGTGGGGCCGGCGGGGCAGCCGCAGAAGTATGCGATTGCGGTCTCGACGCCTACGCCTCCGGGTGCGCCTTGTCCTGCTGCGGGTCAGCCGACTTCGAACGGGCTGATGACGATGGTGGATTTTTCGGGCGACACGGTGCTGGTGACGGCGCAGCTTGGGGTGGATCCGTACTACCTATATTTGAATCCTGTGGGCACGCTGGGTTATACGCTGAACTGCGATAAGACGGTGAACAGTTTCCCGTTGACGACGACGCTGATCGAGAGCCAGATTCTGCAGTCGACGCTGCCGCCGGGGACGAATCCGGTGAGCATGCTGGCGACGCAGACGTCGGAGTACATTACGGACCCAGGTGTGAATGCGATCGACCAGCTGGTGAGTTCGCCGCCTGCGCTGAAGCAGACGATACCCATTGCGAGCGGGTATTCGCCTATCTATGTTGTCGGCGTGCAGAGGGCGCCACGCATCTACGCGCTAAGCCAGGCGACGGGCGGGGGGCCAGGGCAGGCAGAGGCGATTGAGACGGATGGGAATACGGTCTCGGCGACTCTGACGGTGGGGCGTGGGCCGGTGTATGGAGTGATGACGGGGGACAGCAAGCGCGCGTTTGTGCTGAACCAGACGGATGGTACGGTGTCCGTGATCAACGCGGTGACGAACATGCTGGATCAGTTCGGCCCGAGTATTACGGCATTTTCGATTGCGGGCAATGTGGTGACGTTTACAGCGCAGAATACGTTACCGGCAGGAGCAACCGTCACGATTTCGGGACTCTCAACTGGCACATATTTAAATGGGCAGACGCTCACGGTGCTTCCTGCGGGGCTCAACACCACGCAGTTTGAAGCGGCATTTACGCACGCTAACGTTGCGTCGACTGCAGACCTGGGTTCGGCATCGATTGCGAACAGCACAATTCCCGTGGGCTTGCGGCCGGTGTGGGCGGATCTTGCGCCGGGGCTGAACGAACTGGTGGTGGCGAACGAAGGGACGGGGACGGCTCCGGGATCGGTTTCGCTGATTGATATTCCGCTGTGCTCGGCTACGGCGTTGCCGACGAATCCGAACTGCGACGCGACGAATCCGATCGATGCGAGTTCCTTTGGGCAGGCGGTGGTGCCGGTTCCGGTACCGGTGGGGATCAACCCGATTATGGTGACGGTGCTGGCCGACAATACACGGGCGTATGTGGCGAATGCGGGGACGGGGAATTTTCCCTGCTCCGGAACTACTGCTGCGGTGTTTACGGGCGGCGTGCAGACGGCTGAGGCTTGCACGGTGTCGGTGGTGAACCTGCTGACGAACACGGTGACGGCTACGATTCCGATCAGCGGGCACCCGGTGTATATCGCTTCGACGAATTCGGTGCCATCAGGCAAGGTGTATGTGGTGTGCAAGGACTCGCAGGTGATGACGATCATCAAGACGGATACGGACTCGTTTTATATGACGGTGCCGCTGCAGGGGTATGGAGTGAGCGTGCGGACGAGTTCGCCGTAGGAATTGCGGTTCGATTGGAGCATGTGGGATAAAGAGCGAGGCCGAATGGTCTCGCTCTTTTTTTCTCGTTGAGGATATTTTCTTTGGGTTAAAGTCGGCTTATGATGCTTGCGACAGTCCGGCTAAAGTCTGAACTTATCGCTTGCCCTGGTGAATACAGAGATTCCGGCCCAAAGGCAGGCCGGAACGACGGATAGCGGGGACCTTTGGTCCGCAAAACTTTATAGCGATAGGGAATTCGCTTCGAACGAGCTTTTAGTCGCCGGACATGATGATGGGTGGGGTGGGGGTCTGGGCGCCGCCTTCGGCTTCTATGGTGATGCCGAAGCCCTTGGCTGGGACGCCTTTGGGGAGCGTGGGCATGATGAGGCTGGCGTTGCCCTGCTCGTCGGGGTGGAAGGTGCCGGCGGCGATGGGTGCGGTGCCGTTGGCGGGAATCACCCAGAGCTCGTAGGTCTTATATGCCTCGAGGGGGTCGAGGTTGCTGGCGAGGAAGATGAGTGAGCCCTTGGATGGGTTGTAGGTGACTCCGGCGATAGGCTGTGCCTTGGGCAGCGGGTTGGCCGTGAGCGTGACGCGGACGGCCTGGGGATCTGTAATGGCTTCAATGAGCTTGTGGGCCGAGGCGGCGTCTGCGTTGAGACGCTGGAGCTGTGCGGCCTGGGTTGCGAGCGTGTTGTTGAGTGCCCCGCGATCTTTGTGCTGCGTGAGAAATGCGAAGGCGAGGCCGGCTGCGGCTGCCCATCCGGCAATGGCGAAGATGGTGCGGCCGGTCTGTTTCTGGGGGCGATCTTCGACGGCGAAGAGAGAGCCGCTGCGGCCGAACGCGGCGATGGGTGGGGCGGTCTCGGCGGCGGGTTGTGGCTTAGATTCTTTTCGTTGCTCAGTTTGGGGAGTGGAGCTTTGCTGGTTGGGCTGGCCGATGATTTTTTTCTCGCGGGCGACCTGGTCGAGGAGGCGCTGGCGGGCGGAGGTTGAGGGCGATTCGAGCTCGACGGAGGCAGCGGTGAGGGCGAGGTCGGAGTAGATGCGGCCTAATTCGGCGCGGCACTCGGCGCAGGAGTCGAGGTGACGGGCGAGGGGTGCGGCCTCCTCGGGAGAGAAGAGCTCCATGGCGAAGAGGGTGAGATCTTCGGGCGCGGGATGTCGCGGCGGACCGGAGTTTGGGAATGCGATGGGGGTGCCTGCGCTCATGGCTGGAAGGCCTTTCTCAGCGTGAGGAGGCCGCTGCGGATGCGGGTCTTGACGGTGCCGAGCGGGTCGCCGGTCATCTCGGCGATCTCGGAGTGGGTGAGGCCGTCGAAGAAGGCCATCTCGAGGGTCTTGCGCTGCTCGCGTGGAAGCTTGTGGATGGTGGTGCGGGCGAGTTCCATGAGGGAGTTGCGCTCGGCCTCGTTGGCGAGGTTGCCGGGGGAGGCGAGTGGGACGTCATCGACGTTGGTGGTGGGGCGTTTGCGGCGGATGAGGTCGATGGAGCGATTGCGCGCGACGACGGAGAGCCAGCCGCCGAGGGAGCCGCGGGCGGAGACGAAGCTGTCGGGATTTCGCCAGATCTGCATGAAGACTTCCTGAATGACATCCTCGGCTGCGGGCGGATCGCGCAGGACGCGAAAGGCTACGGAGTAGACGAGGCGAGAGTAGCGATCGTAGAGCGAGGCCATGGCTTGCTCGTCGCCGGACTGGACCTGGGCGAGGAGGGATTCGTCGTCCTCGGCGGGCGGCTCGGGCACGTTCTGGGCCTCGGGATCGGGATCGGAAACTCTATACATAGAACGCGCTCATGGGTGGACTGGATTGTATGGCTGCTTCTTTTTTGATGCAGTTGGCAACCCGGTGCGGTCAGGGGTGGCGGCAGAATCTTTTTGCATCGTCTTGGACGGATGCAGAAGGTGACGCTAACCCGAATCAAGTTTACCCTTCAATCCTGTTTTATGCGCGTGCTTGTGCGTGAGCCGCGATAGGCTGGAGAGGATGATGAAAGTTCGGTTGGATAAGGCTTTGGTGGAGCGGGGGCTGGTGGGATCGCGGGAGCGGGCGCAGGCGCTGATCCTGGCGGGACGCGTGCTGGTGGGCGAGCAGAAGGTGGAGAAGCCGGGGACGGCGGTGGCAGAGGATGTGGCGCTGAGGGTGCTCGGCGAAGATATGCGGTATGTGAGCCGGGGTGGGCTGAAGCTGGAACGGGCGCTGGAATATTGGGCGATTGCGCTCGATGGGCGCGGGTGCGTGGATGTTGGGGCTTCGACGGGGGGATTTACGGACTGCATGTTGCAGCATGGGGCGAAGAGCGTGCTGGCCGTGGATACGGGGTATGGGCAGATTGCGCATAAGCTGCGGGTGGATGAGCGGGTCAGGTTGATGGAGCGGTGTAATGCTCGGCTGCTGGGGGTGGGGGAGCTGGTGACTGGGGCGGGCGGGATTGATTTTCTGGCGATGGATGTTTCGTTTATCTCGGCTACGCTGGTGCTGCCTGCGGTGATGCGGGCGTTGGTGGGGGAAGGGGAGGCGTGGCGGGGTGAAGTGGTGGTGCTGGTGAAGCCTCAGTTTGAGGCGGGGCGCGAGCATGTGGGGAAGGGTGGGATTGTGCGCGAGCAGGCGGGACAGGATATTGCGATCGCGCGGGTGAAGGAGTGTGTGCTGGAGCTGGGTGGAAAGGGGGTCGAGGTGATCGATTCGCCGATTACGGGGATGGAAGGGAATCGGGAGTATCTGTTGCATGGGTGGTTCGGGGAAGGCGTAGAGGCTTAGCACCGATGCACACCGATGGGGCCGATTTAAATGCTGGATGATTTTTGATCGGTGGTATCGGTGGTATCGGTGGTATCGGTGGTATCGGTGGTGTCGGTGTGGATGTGTGTTGAGTTGTTTGGGTGGTGCGCGGCGGTACACTGGTTTTCAAGATGACGATTGCTGCAATTATTTCTAAGCCGCTGAAGGCGGAGCTGGGTGCTGTGGTTCCGGAGCTTTGCGCGTGGATGGATGCGCGTGGTTGGGGGTGCGTCCTGGATGAAGAGAGCGCGGCGTATGTGCCGGGGGCTGCGGGCTTCGTGCGGGCTACGCTGCCGGAGCATAAGCCTGACCTGGTGGTGGTGCTGGGTGGCGACGGGACCCTGCTGGCGGCGGCGCGGGCATTTGCGCATACGGGTACGCCGCTGCTGAGTGTGAACCTGGGGTCGCTGGGATTTTTGACCGAGGTGCCGTTGAGTGATCTGTATGCGACGCTGGACGCGTGGTGCAATGGGACGGGCGCGATCGAGACGCGCAGCATGATGCGGGCGGAACAGTACTGCGGGGGCGTGGTGGCGCGGCGGTGGGATGCGCTGAATGATGTCGTTGTGGCGAAGGGAACGATTGCTCGGATGGCAGACTTTGCTGTCGAGATTGATGGGCAACCGGTGGCGGCGTTTCGTGCGGATGGTGTGATCCTGTCGACGCCTACGGGTTCGACGGCTTATAACCTGGCGGCGGATGGGCCGATCGTGATGCCTACGGTGAACTGCATGGTGGTGACGCCGATTTGTCCGCATCTGCTGACGATTCGGCCTATCGTGGTGCCGGGGGAGGCTTCAATTCGGGTGCGGGTGATTGGGGTGCCGAATGAGACTTACCTGACGGTGGACGGGCAGGAGGCGGTGGCGATGCATGTGGGGGATGAGGTGCATTGCCGGCGCAGCGAGGCGAGTGTGCGGCTGCTGAGGCTGAAGCCGAATGGACTGTTCAATGTGCTGCGGTCGAAGTTGAAGTGGGGCGAGCGGTAGGTTTCGCGGTCGGGCATGTGCGTCATGTCAAAGTACGGTCTCCTCTTTTCCATCTAATCCATTCTTCTTGCGTGCGGTTGCGGGTGGGCAACCTTGCGCGTCTTTGGCGACTCCCATGCTGCTAGCGGCGTGAGTGAATGCTGTGCGCTGGATGACGGACAGGAGAGATTCGACATGAGCAATGAAAAAGACAACGCGATTTCGCGGAGGGATTTGATGACGAAGCTGGGTGCGGGGATTGCGGGTGCGGCTGTTGGTTCTGCCATGACGGAGGGTGCGGAGGCGCAAGGTGCGGGGCAGAGCGGCGCGAATAACGCGGCACCGTTTGTGGACCCGACTTCGAAGTATCCGAAGCCGCCCTATGACACGACGCAGCAGCCCTGGCCGGGGCTCGCGAGCAAGATGCAGCCACCGCCGGACCATGGCGAGAAGAGCTATAAGGGGTCTGGCAGGCTGGCTGGGCGGAAGGCGCTGATTACCGGGGGTGACTCGGGCATAGGGCGTGGGGCAGCGATCGCGTATGCGCGCGAAGGTGCGGATGTGGCGATTGTTTATTACCCGAGCGAGGAGCCGGATGCGAAGGAGGTTGGGGAACTGGTAAAGGCTGAGGGGCGTAAGTTTGTGGCAATTCCTGGGGATCTGCGCAAGGAAGAATTTTCGAAGAGCGTCGTCGAGAAGGCTGTGAGGGGGCTTGGTGGGCTGGATATTCTGGTTTCGAATGCGGCGAGGCAGACGCAGAGCCAGACGATCACCGACATTACGGACGAGATTTTTGATTCAATTATGAAGACGAATATCTATGCGCCGTTTTGGATTATTCGGGCTGCTGTGGCTCACTTGCAGCCGGGATCGGCGATCATTGCTACGACCTCGGAGCAGGCCTACGATCCTAATCCTGATCTCTATGCGTATGCGCAGAGCAAGGCGGCGACGATGAACTTTGTGAAGTCGCTGGCCAAGATGCTGGGGCCAAAGGGCATTCGCGTGAATGGCGTCGCGCCGGGACCGATCTATACGCCGTTGCAGATCTCGGGCGGGGCTACTGTGGAGCACTTCAAGAATTTTGGGGCTGATTATCCGATTGCGCGGGCGGGACAGCCGGCCGAGTTGGCGTCGGTGTTTGTGCAGCTGGCGGCGAATGATGCGAGTTATACGACGGGGAATATTTATGGAGTGGGTGGCGGTAAGGGGCAGCCGTAGGCTCGGACTGCTGCTTCGCGGGGCAGGCTTACTGGCGTGTGAGTGTGCCGGTATAAGCCTGCCTATCGCATTTGCCGCCGATTATAAAGAACCCCACGAACTGCAAGGACGATTCGTCTAAGCCCGCGTATACAGAATTGAATAGTGCGCTTGAACCGTCGTTCATGTTAAACGTGGCAAACATAGAATCGCCTCGAATTTGGCCGCTGGGTGCAGGAAGAGCTGTGCCCGAGTTGAAACAGGATGACCCTGTGACGACGGCGGAGCCAGTCAAAGGCAGATATCCGGTTGTCGCACCTCCAGCTTGTGCACCGAGAGTCGGCGATCCCTGGGCAAGTACGAGGGAGACAGCAAGGGTTCCGCTCTGAGAAGTGAGGTTCCCAACATACAAGCCGGTGAGGGGGACAAACGGTGTGGCATTGACTGTCCCTGTCTGGTTAAAAATGCAACTCGTGTAGCCTGGCAGATCTGTAATCGAATAGGTTCCGTTCCAGCTAGTCTGGCCTGACGCTGGGATGGTGCCGGTGATTGCTATCTGAACACTGCTAAGGTTCCCAGCTTCCCCTAGCTGGAAAGTTCCATCGGCTGCGATGTCGCCACTCAATACAAAACTCCCGCCTACGCTGCCGGAGATATTGGTGCATTGGACGGAGACATCACCTTGTGCGGTGATGTGATTCTGATTCACGACCAGCGATGCCGAGAGTAGTGGAAACTGCTTGAGCGCGCGGTTGCCGACGAGACTTCAATTGCCGTTCAATGACGACGGCAAGGAATTTTGGGATGACGTAATGGCTTGATTGGATGTTCCACAGCCTGCGAGGATACAGGTGCTAAGTGCGACAGCTTGGTATAGCCTCATGGTGCCAGAAGTATAGCAGCGCATGATTGCCGCGCTCTCCTGTCCTCTCGTGAATCAAAAGAGGTGGAGGATGAGCTGGTTGGTGATGAGGGCGGCTGTGTAGGCTACGACGGTCATGTAGGTGAACTGCATGGCGGGGAACTTCCAGCTGTTGGTCTCGCGCTTTACAACAGCTAAGGTGGACGTGCATTGCATGGCGAAAGCGAAGAAGACTACCAGGGCGATGGCTCCGCCGAGGGTCATGTCGTGGCGAAGGGCCGCTTGCAGGCCCAGGGAGTGGGTGGTGGGGTCTACTCCGTAGAGCGTGCCCAGGGTGCCTACGATGACCTCGCGGGCGACGATGGAACTGAGCAGGCCGATGCCAATCTTCCAATTGAAGCCGAGGGGGCGGAGGACTGGTTCGATGAAGCGGCCGAGATGGCCGATGATGCTGGCGGTGAGATCGGAGACGTGGGCTGTGCCTGTGGCGAAGTGGACGGGGAGAACGCTCATCACCCAGACGAGGAAGGTGACGCCGAGGATGACTGTGCCGGCTTTTTTTAGGAAGAGCTTGCCGCGGTCGTAGAGGCGCAGGGCAAGTGAGCGGAGGGTGGGCCAGCGGTACTGGGGCAGCTCGAGGATGAAGGGAGCGGCGTTGGCCTTCATGACGGAGGAGTTGAGCAGCTTGGCGGTAATGAGCGCGGCCAGGAAGCCGAGTGCGTAGAGGCCGAGCATGACCAGCGCGCGGAGGCCGACTACTCCGCCTACGAACATGCGGTTGGGGATGAAGGCCGCGATGATGAGGGTGTAGATGGGCAGGCGAGCGGAGCAGGTCATGAAGGGTGCGATGAGGATGGTCGCGATACGTTCACGTTTGTTCTCGATGGTGCGCGTCGCCATGATGGCGGGGACGGCGCAGGCGTATGCGGAGAGCAGCGGGATGAAGGCTTTGCCGTTGAGGCCGATGGAGCGCATGACGCGGTCGGCGATGAGGGCGGCGCGGGCCAGGTAGCCGGAGTCTTCGAGCACACCGATGAAGAGGAAGAGCAGAAGGATTTGGGGGAGGAAGACGAGGACGGACTGGACGCCGTTCCAGAGGCCGTCGCGCAGGAGGAGGCGGAGCCAGTTGTCGGGAAGCATAAGTGCGGCTTTCGCGCCAGCTGACGTGAGGATAGTGCCGAGGCCGTCCGATAGCGGCTGGCCTAGCGTGAAGACTACCTGGAAGACAGCGAAGACTACGGCGAGGAAGAAGAGTGGGCCGGCGATGCGATGGAGCAGGAGCGAGTCGAGGCGGCGTGTCCACAGAGAGGCGGCGGGGGATTGATAGTTGGTGCGCGAGGAGACCTGCGTGGCCCATGTCCGGCAGGATGCGGGGGACTGCAGCACGGGGAGTTGGACCGGGCGGAGGTTGTGTGCCAGGGTGGTGTCGGCCTGGAGAAGGAAGTCGGGGATGACCTCGAGGCCCTTGCCCTGCGCGGCGCTGATGAGGGCGACGGGATGGCCTAGTTCGCGAGCGAGCGCGAGGGTGTCGAGTACGCCGCCGCGGGCTTCCATCTGGTCGGCCATGTTGAGCAGGACGAGCGTGGGTAGGCCGATGGAGAAGACGGGTGCGGCGAGCATGAGCTGGCGGTTGAGGTGGGTGGCGTCGAGGACGAGCAGGACGCAGTCTGGGCGGGGGACGCCGGGCATCTTGCCGGTGAGTACGTCGACAGCTACGCGGGCGTCTTCCGAGTAGGTTGCCAGGGAGTAGATGCCGGGGAGGTCGATGAGGGTGAGGTCGTTGCGGCCGATGGACTTCATGCGGCCGGAGTGGTGCTCGACCGTGACGCCGGGATAGTTGGCGACCTTCTGGCGCATGCCGGTGAGGCGGTTGAAGAGAGTGGACTTGCCGGCGTTAGGAGGGCCGATGAGGGCTACGGTGCGCAGGCGGGACTTTGTGCCTGCGGGTGCAGGAGGGGCTTGTTCGAGGGGCTCGAGGACTGGCGTATGGCAGCTCATATACGCGCCTCGGTTGCGGAAAGCTTGAGGAAGATGTGGCGGGCGGTCTCGTTGCGCAGGCCTACTTCTACGCCGTCGATGCGGTAGACGGTGGGGTCGCCAGCGGGGGCGCGGCGGAGGACTTCAACGTGGGTGCCGGGGAGGAAGCCGAGGTGGGCGAGGTAGTTGCCGACCTCCTCCGGGAGGTCAATGCGCTCGACGATGCCGGTGTTGCCGACCCTGGCGCTGCTCAATGGAGTTACCTGCACTTCAGACATATCCGCCTGCCGCTTTCGTGTGGCTAGCCTGGGCATATACGACCAAGTTAGTCCTCTATAGCATACGGCATTTTGGCGAAGTTTGCTGGTGCGTCAGCGGATGCGGGAGGCTTCAGCGAATACGACTGCCCAGGGGGACTTCGTCCGAGAAGGTGGCCAGGATGGGCTTGCTGGTGTGGGCGTCGTCGGAGGCGGCTAGGAGCATCCCGTGGGATTCGAGGCCGCGCATCTTGCGGGGGGCGAGGTTGGCGATGACGGCGATGCGGCGGCCGATCAGCTCTTCGGGGGTGTAGTGCTCGGCTATGCCGGAGAGGATCTGACGGCGGCCCAGGATGGGGCCCAGGTCTACTTCGAGGCGGAGGAGCTTGTCGGCTTTGGGGATGCGCTCGGCGATGGCGATCTGGCCTACGCGGAGGTCTACTTTGATGAAGTCGTCGATGGTGATGGTGGGGGTGGGGGTGGGTTCTGGGGTTTCGGATTTTTGTGTTGCGGAGGCTTCTGGTTGTGTGGCGATGGGCTTGATGTCGGAGAAGCTCTCGGTGAGGGGTGCGTCGGTGGTGGTGGTTTTTGCGGCTGCGGTAGCGTTGGCGGCTTCCATTTCATTCATGATCTGGGCTAGTCCTTTGTCGGCGCGGGGGAAGATGGGGGCCAGGGGGCCTAGCTTTGTGCCGGGTTTCAGGCCACCCCATGTAAGGTCTTTTAGTTCGCCTTTGCGGGCGGCTTCTTCGATGTCGCCGAGGCCCAGTTGTCGCCAGACGGAGGCGGTGGCGTAGGGCATGATTGGGTAGAGGAGCGCGGTGATGAGGCGGATGGATTCGGCGGCGGTGTAGAGGATCAGAGCACGGCGAACGAATGTTAAGTCGGCTGATAGGCCGGGTACGGTGCGCCATGGAGCCTGCTCGGTCAAGAAGAGATCAAGCGATCCTACAAGCTGCAAGACCCCTTCGAGCGCACTGTGGAACCCGTGCCGCTCAAATCGATATGCGGCATCGGAAGGTGCGTCAATTAAGTACGACCTCAGTTTGTCGCATGACTGCGCGGTAAAACTGACCTCGCTATCGACTGATTCGACTTCTAGTGCTGGGTGAGGCGGAATAACTCTGCTGAAATAGGTCTCGATCATTTTCAGCGTGCGGCTGACTAGGTTGCCGTAGCCGTTGGCTAGGTCGGCGTTGTAGCGGGTGATTAGGGCGTCGAAGCTGAAGCTGCCGTCCTGGCCGAAGGGGATCTCGCGGAGGAGGAAGTAGCGGATTACGTCGGAGGCGAAGAGGTCTTGCTGGGCTTTGGTGGGTGGGGTAAGGCACGGGGCTAAAGCCCCTGCGTCTTTGGGGGTTGATTCAGCGGGCTGAAGCCCGCTGCTCCCTCCGTCATCTCTGCTCCCTGCGTCAGTGGCTGAGGCTGATGTGTCGCCCGGCGGGGAATGGACGGGGGGGCAGAGGGGGCCGAAGGTGTCGAGGATGGTCTCGGTGCGGATTACGTTACCGCGAGATTTGGACATCTTCGATTCTTCGAAGAGGAGCCAGCCGTTGGCTACTACGGATTTGGGGAGCCATTTGGCGGCCCACTCGGCGTGTTCGGCGGGGGTGAGGTGTGGGGTGGGTTCGTCGGGGGCGTGCTTGAGTTTGGGATTGAGGGCTAAGAGGAATGCAGGCCAGTAGACGCAGTGGAAGCGGGTAATCTCTTTGCCTACGAGGTGGAGGTCTGCGGGCCAGTATTTGGCGAACTTGGCCTGGTCGGCGGGTGAGTCGGAGCCGTAGCCGATGGCGGTCATGTAGTTGGCGAGAGCGTCTAGCCAGACGTAGATGACGTGCTTCGGATTGCCGGGGACGGGGACGCCCCAGTCGAACGTGGTGCGGGAGATGGAGAGGTCTTTGAGGCCGCCGCGGAGGAAGCTGAGGACTTCGTTGCGGATGGCTTCGGGTTGGATGTGGAGTGGGGCGTGGGGGTCGGTACTCTCGATGAGGTCGATGAGGGGGAGCTGGAAGTCGGAGAGGCGGAAGAAGTAGTTCTCTTCGGTGACGGTTTCGGTGGGTTTGCCGTCGGGGCCGAGGGTGCCCGGGGGGCCATCGATGAACATCTCTTCGCCTACGGAGTATTGGCCGGTGTAGGTGGAGAGGTAGATTGCGCCGTTGGCTTCGAGGTCGCGCCAGAGCTTTTGGACGCCGCGTTTGTGGCGGTCGTCGGTGGTGCGGATGTAGTCGTCGTTGGTGATGCCCATGCGGGCCCAGAGGTCGCGGAAGGTGGCGGAGACCTGGTCGGTGAACTGCTGCGGGGGAATGCCGGCCTTCTCGGCGGAGCGCTGGACTTTTTGGCCGTGCTCGTCGGTGCCGGTGAGGAAGAAGGTGTCGTCTCCCAGCAGGCGGTGGCGGCGCGCGATGACATCGGCGGCGATGGTGGAGTAGGCGTGGCCGATGTGGGGGCGGGCGTTGACGTAGTAGATCGGCGTGGTGAGGTAGAACTTTTGCGGGGTATCTGGCATGGGTGTCGGAGAGGCCAGTTTAGCAGGGTGGCAGGGTGCTGCGGCGAGGAAGGCATACCCCAGGGGCTAAAGCCCCGGTTCTGCGGCGGCTTGAGAGACCCGAGGCTGAAGCCTCGGGGTACCTAGATGCCAATGCAGGAACGTAAGGTTGGGAGCTAATCCGATTGGGGACCGGCCATTCAATTTTGCAGTCAGGCCGAGGTCCGTTCGCCGCGGTCGATGCCGAGGTAGGGGACGAGAAGCTGGAAGATGATGAGGGCGACCACGTAGGCGAAGGCGGCGAGGGTGAAGATGATGAGCGGATGGAGGGCAAAGTAGTGGGAGACGAGCCAGGTGAAGATGGCTCCGCCTGCTGCTCCTGCGGCTCCGCCGATGCTGACGACGGTGGAGACGGAGGTGGAGGGGAACATGTCGGTGGGGGTGGAAAAGATGTTGGCCGACCAGCCCTGATGTGCCGCCGCGGCGAGACAGAAGAGGCTGACGGCGGGCCAGGCATTGTTGGGAAAGAGCACGTGCATATGCGGCACAAGCATCAGCGGAGGAACGCACAGGGCGCAGACCAGCATGGCGATTTTGCGGCCGGCGTTGACGCTGTATCCGCGCTTCATGAGGAAGCCGGAGAGCCAGCCGCCGCCGATGGAGCCGACGCTGGAGGCGCCGTAGATGACGATGAGCGGGTACTTCGCGCCTTCGAGGCCGAGGCCGTAGTTGTCGTGGAGGAACATGGGGAGATAGAAGAGGTAGAACCACCAGATGGGGTCGGTGAGTCCTTTGCCGATGCAGAAGGCGTAGAATCCACGGCGGCGGAGCAGCGCGGACCAGGGGAGCACGCCGCCGGAGGAAGAGTAGTCGGCAAAGTCGGCGGCGAGGTTGGCCTGGGTCTGGGTGGAGGCGCGGCGCAGGCGGTTGTAGGGGAAGATGAGCCAGATCAGGCACCATAGCAGGCCCATGGAGCCGGTGCAGAGGAAGGCTGCGTGCCATCCCCATTTGGCAGTAACGGCAGCGACGAGAATGGGTGCGATGAAGAAGGAAGCGCTGGAGCCGGAGTTGAAGATGCCTACGGCCTTCGCGCGTTCTTCGGTGGGGAACCACTCGGTAGTGGCCTTGATTGCGGCGGGGAAGTTGCCGGACTCGCCGAAGCCGAGGAAGATGCGGGCGATGCAGAAGCCGGCGACGCTGGTGACGAGGGAGTGGCTGAGGGAGGCGCAGGCCCAGATGAGGATGGCGAGCGCGTAGCCTTTCTTGGTGCCAAGCTTGTCGATGATGCGGCCAGCAAAGAGGAAGCCGACGCCGTATGCGATCTGGAACCAGATGACGATGTTGCCGTAGTGCAGATGGTAGTCAACCTGATGGGCGGGATCGACGCCGGGCAGCCAGCCCATGAAGGGCAGATGCAGCAGGGGTTCGACGAGCGCGAGGGCCGAGCGGTCCATGTAGTTGATGGTGGTGGCGGCGAAGAGCAGCGCGCAGACGAACCAGCGGATGTTGGATGACGTATCGGGCTCGAGGCTGAGAGTCTGAGGGGCGCGGAAGCTGGCGGGAATGCTGGCGTTGCTGGACATGAGGTAAAGGCTCCTGCGGCCGATTTCAATTTGACGTGCGCAGGGGCGGCCTGCATTGGAATCTGTCGTGCGGTGTCCGAAGCGGAACGAAGGCGTAAGCCGGTGAATTGGCGAACGGCTGTGTGCGCTGGCGGTACCTTCTGCATGGTATTCGTCTGCGGCGAGGATGACAATTCGGGCGCGTGGACTGGATGCGCGGGAGGCTGGCGGGTGCGAGCGACGGGCTGCGGAAGAGGCGTCGCGGCTGTCGATTTATCTTGCCTCCGGAACGAGGGCTAACGTATAAAGCGGATATTCGACCGTTTCAAATTCAAGCGAATCTCTGCGTTCGTCTGCGGACGGCTTTTTGAGATTAGGGCCTAGTGAGCATCCCTGAATTGACGAGAAGAGTTTTGCTCAACGCCTGGCGTGAGCTTCCTGAAGACGCTGTAAAACCGGGCCGATCCGCTGGGCGCGTTTTTGCGCTGGCGTGCGCGATCCTACTGAGTGCTGGTTGCAGGAACGCGCTTGCGAGTCCGGTGGTGGTGCCGGAATGGGTGAGCGCAGCGGCGGCGCAGGCGGTCCCTGCTTATCCGGCGGAGACGAGAGCCGTGGAGCTGCTCGATGAGGACACGTACACGGTGGGTACGGATGGGCGTGCGGTGGAGCATGTGCGGCGGGTGTTCAAGATTCTGCGGCCGCAGGGACGCGATCAGGCGATGGTGCGTGTTCCGTTCGACAACGAGACGAAGATTCTTTCCATGAATGTTTGGAGTATTGGGGCGGACGGGCACCAGTACCAGATGAAGAGCACCGAGTTTTCGGATCTTGGATACGGTGACGGTTTTATTGCCTACCAGGATGATAAGTATCGCCAGGCGCAGGCTCCGGGTGCGGACGTAGGCGCTGTGATCGCGTATGAGTATGAGCACCGGACGCGGCCTTTTCTGACGGAGAAGACGTGGTTCTTCCAGGATGATATTCCGCGGCTGCGGCAGAGCTTTACGCTGCGTCTGCCTGCGGGATACAGCTATGGGACGGTATGGGCGAATCATGCGCCGGTTGTGGCGGATGATACCGAGCATGGGAGTTTGCGGTGGGAGATGAAGGAGACGCCGGGGATTGACCTTGAGCGTGTTGCCCTGGCTCCGGCTGGCATGTCGCTGGCAGGGCGGATGACGATTCACTATGGTGGGCCCGGCGTGGCGGTGGCGACGGAGGGGACGTGGAAGAGTGTGGGGGAGTGGTACAGCCAGCTCTCGAAGGACAGGCTGACGACTTCGCCTGAGCTCACGCGGAAGGCCGAGGAGTTGACGGCGGGGAAGACGGACTTTTTCGATAAGGCCGAAGCGATTGCGAAGTTTCTTCAGGAGCAGGTGCGTTACGTTGCGATTGAGATTGGTGTGGGCGGGTATCAGCCCCATGCCGCGTCGGATGTATTTCGCAATCGCTATGGGGATTGCAAGGATAAGTCGACGCTGACCTCGGCGATGCTTGCGGCGGTGGGGATACATTCCGCGTTGGTGATGGTGGATGTGGAGCGGGGCGTGGTGGTGGATTCGGCACCATCGCTGGTGGCGGATCACATGGTCGCTGCGATCGAGATACCGGTGGGATACGACTCGCCGAGGCTGCGCTCGGTGGTGAAGGCGAAGACGGGGCGGAGGTATTTGATCTTCGATCCCACCTGGAACAAGACGCCGTTTGGGCAGCTGGAGCATGAGCTTCAAGGAAGCTACGGAGTTTTGATGGAGGGTGCCGAGAGTGAGGCGATTCGATTGCCGGTGCTTGATCCGGCGTGGAATACGCTGCATCGTACGGCGGACTTCTATCTGAGTGCAGATGGTGGGTTGAAGGGTGCGGTGACGGAGAAGCGTTTTGGGGACCTCGCAGAGGGACGCCGCGTGCTGTATACCGCTGAGGATGCGAAGGAACAGCGCGAATCTCTGGATCGCGTGCTGGGACATGATCTGACGGCATTCACGGTGTCGGATGTAAAGGTGGAGAACGCAGATGCGCTGGACAAGGATCTGACGTTGAGCTACAGGGTTACTGCGGATCGGTATGCGAAGACGATGGGGGCATCGCTGCTGATGATTCGGCCGCGCGTGCTTGGTGACCTTGGGTTCGACGAGAAGGTGTTGAATCCTGAACGCAAGATACGCAATGTCCCTATCGATCTGGGCCAGACAATGCAGGTGAAGGATGATTACTCGATCGAGCTTCCGGCGGGATATGTTGTGGACGAACTGCCTGATCCGGTGGATCTCGATCTTGGATTTGCTTCGTACCAGAGCGGCGTGACGGTCAAGGGAAGCACGATGCGATATACGCGTACTTATACGGTGCGGCAGGTTACGCTGCCTGCGGAACGGTTTGCCGATCTGCAAAAACTGGCCCGGGTTATCGGGGTTGACGAAGAGAGTAAGGCGATGTTGAAGAAGCAGTAGAACGTCATCCCGTTTGTCCGGGCTGTTGCGGGCGAGGGTAGCTTTACCAAAATTATTTCGAAGGAACGAAACTATGAACCGTTCTGCCTGCCGCATGTTTCTTGGCTGCCTGCCGCTTGGCTGTCTCATCTCTGCGGTGCCCGAGGCATGCGCGCAATGGATCGCCCCGACGCAGGAGGAACTCAGCATGACCTCGCAGCCCGAGGTTTCCGGGAGCCGCGGCTGTTTATCTTTACCGCGAAGAGACCACGGACGATATGCTGCACTACTGGAAAATCTACGTGCGGCTGAAGGTGCTCAACGAGAAGGGCAAGGAAAATGCCAATGTTGAGTTGCGCCAGTATAAGGAGACTGGTTACGACGGCTTTTCCAGCGGGTATACGGTGGGTGATATTCAAGGACGCACGATTCACTCTGACGGGACGATCATTCCGTTTACCGGCAAGCCGTACGAAAAGGTAGTGGACAAAGGTGCGTATCACAAGGAAGTGTCAAAGGTTTTTACGCTGCCGGATGTGCAGGTAGGAAGCATCATCGAATATCGCTATGCCCTGCGGTATGACAATGACATCGCGTTCCCGCCGACCTGGATCATTCAGTCAGAATTCTTTACACGCAAGGCGCACTATATCTGGCGTCCAACGGATGCCGATTTGATGACAAAAACTGAGGCTGGCGAGCAACAGGCGAACAGGATCGCGTGGTCGCCGATTCTCCCGGCCGGAGTTGAAGTCAACAAGACCGTTAAGCCGACCGGCGTTATCGGGCATGAGGGCCAGATAACGTTCGAACTGAACATGGAGAAGGTTCCACCTGCTGCGGATGAAGAGCATATGCCGCCGATCCAGAGCCTGGGCTATCGGGTCCGGTTTTACTACTCGCCGTATATCTCCGGCGATGAGTTCTGGAAGAAGGAGGGCAATGGCTGGGCCAAGTCGATGGATAAATTCATCGGACCGAACGGAAAGCTAAAGGATGCAGTGCGGGAGCTTACTGCGGGTGCCGGATCCGATGAACAAAAGCTGCGCAAGATCTATACCGCGGTGATGGCGCTCGATAATACTGCCTTCGATCGGGAGCGATCCAAGGAAGAAGAGAAGGCGGAAGGGCTAAATCCGCCGAAGAACACCGATGATATTTGGGAGCGGAAGCGGGGCACGGACGACCAGTTGACACAGCTTTTTGTCGGCATGGCGCGCGCTGCGGGCATGAAGGCTTACGTGATGTATGTGACGCCGCGGGATCACAATATCTTCAACGTTCACTACCTGAGCTTCTCGCAGATGAGGGATCTGATTGCGATCGTCAACCTTGACGGCAAAGATGTTTATTTCGATCCAGGCCAGCGGGATTGCCCGTACGGGCACCTGGCGTGGCAGCACACGGAGGTGGGCGGAGTACGGCAGGTGGATGGAGGGAGCGCGCTGGTGGTTACTCCCGCTGAATCGTACAGGAACTCGCGCACGCAGCGGCTTGCTGATCTGACAATCGATGCGCAAGGCATGGCGTCCGGTACGGTGACGATGATCTGGACGGGAGCGCCGGCTTTGCGCTGGCGCCAGACGAATTTGCGTGGTGACGCGACAAGCCTTAACCGCGAGCTTAGTTCTTCCATGGAGCAGATGATGCCCGGCGGGATGGAGATCAAGGTCTCCTCGATCGAGCATCTGGAGGATTACGAGTCGCCGCTTACAGTGAACTTTGCTGTGAAAGGCGCGGTCGGTTCGGCGACGGGCAAGCGCCTGATCTTTCCGGGCGATCTGTTCGAGGTAAATACGAAGCCTGCGTTACCGCATGACAAGCGGACGGTGCCTGTCTATTTTGACTATGCTTCCAACATGCAGGACGCAGTTCGTATAACGTTTCCTTCCAGCTTCAGCCTGGAGTCTCAGCCGGCGGATGAGAAGATTTCCTTTGCCCAGTTGGCCTCTTACAACATGGACGCGAAGACTACAGCCAACAGCATTACGGTCTATCGGAATCTGGCGCGGGCTTTTATCCTTTCGCCAGTCGCGGAGTATGCCGACCTGCGGGCTTTTTATACGAAGCTCGAGACTAAGGATCAGGAGCCGATTGTGTTGAAGGTTGGCGGGCAACCGGGGCAGTAAACGTACTTGGGTGAAGGGGAGCGAACAGGAGGGAAGATCATGCGGAGTAGGGCTTCGGCGGATTGCTTGTATGGTGGCGGTGGGCAGACTCGAACTGCCGACCTACGGGTTATGAGTCCGTCGCTCTAACCAGCTGAGCTACACCGCCGGGTGTAAGAAGGGGCTGCCGCGAGGCAGGCTGCGTGTGCCCGAGTTCCGTCAACAGAACTCCAAGGCACAACTTAGCTATGATACGTGAAACGAGGGTCGGAGTGAAGTCAGGCTCAGGCTCGATCGAACTTTGGGCTGGAACTTTCAGAGAAAGAACTGCAGCAATGGCTAATCGCATTCTCGGTGTGATTCCCGCGCGGCTCGCATCGACTCGCCTGCCGCGCAAGCTGCTGCGCGAGATAGCTGGGCGTCCGCTGCTGGCCTGGGTAGTGGATGCGGCACGCGCGTGTCCGCAGTTCGATCAAGTCGTGGTGGCCACGGACGCGGATGAGATTGTTCAGCTATGCCGGAGTCTTGGAATTGAGGCCGAGCTTACCTCTGCTGAACTTGCGAGTGGGACGGATCGGCTGCACGTTGTCGCTCAGCGGTACGATGCGGACATTTACGTGAATGTTCAGGGTGACGAACCTCTGCTGCAGCCGGAACATATCGCCGCGCTGCTTCGTCCGTTTTCGCGGACGGAGGTACAGATTGACGTGACTACTTTGAAGGTTCGATGTACAGCGGAGAATATCGGTAATCCGAATGCGGTGAAGGTGGTGACGGCGGCGGATGGCCGTGCGTTGTATTTCTCGCGGGCTACGATCCCTTTTCATCGGGATGCGGCAGATGCTGCGCCCGCATACTGGAAGCACATTGGTTTGTATGCGTATCGCCGGGCGGCGCTGCTGAGGTTTCCTTCACTGGGGGCCAGCGAGTTGGAACGAGTAGAGCGTTTGGAACAATTGCGGTTTCTCGAGAATGGTCTAAGTATCTACGTGGAGGCTACGGAGGTGGATACTATTGGCGTCGATACGGAAGCGGATTTGATACAGGTTGATCGACTTCTTCGTGAGCGATCGGGATGCTAAGGTGCCCGGGCAAGTTGGGTACGGATGCGACAGTGTCTTAGTTGCGCGCGTCTGAGAATTGCAGCGCCAGCCCAGTCGTTTGAATGGTGGCGGCAAGTCCTTCGAGCGACCTGACGACCCAGGTCGCTTTGGTCAGTTCACCGACGGTGTGCGTTCCCAGCACAGCAAGCACGCGGCTTCCTGCAGCAATACCTGCTCCGACTCCGGAGGGCGCATCTTCGACTACGATGCATTCGTCGGGGCGCAGACCCAGCATCTCTGCGCCGCGCCGGTAGGGCTCGGGATCAGGTTTGCCGCGCTCGACCATATCGCCGGAGATGAGTCGCTCCGGAACTGGAAGGCCAGCTGCGGCGAGCCGGGCGAGCAGAAGTCTGCGCGTGGCTGAAGTTACGATTGCCCACCGCTCCGGTGGCAGATGCTCCAGCAGCGCCTTCGCGCCAGGCAGCACGGTCAGTCCTTCGGTGTCCTCGATTTCAAGGTCTTCGATCACGCGCAGCCCATCCGCAACCTGTGTCTCGTTCCATTCGGGCTTCAACATGCGCACGATATCGACGGCGCGGGTTCCATGGGGAAGCCTGAAGGTAGAGGCATTGCGCACGTCGTGCATTGCGTACCATCGCTTCCAGCTCCGCTCTACGGAGCCGATGGAGCTTATGAGCACCCCATCCATATCGAACAGGAGGCCGCGTGTCTGGACCGTTACCGCTTTTGCAAGGTTTGTTTCGATCATGCTCACGCTGCGCGTCCCGTCAACACAAATTTGCGTGCTGCTTCCAGGATGCGAGCGACTGAATCGGTGTCGCAGCTCTCGCTGTAGACGCGCAGCAGAGGCTCGGTGCCGGATGCGCGCAGCAGAAGCCATGTCTCGGCTGCACTTGGCTTGTCAGCGCAGGCGGGGTTTTCAAGGAAAAACTTGATGCCGTCCAGCGTCTCGATGCGGAGGATCTTCATTCCGGCCATTGTCCCGCCGGCGCTAAGGGCTCGTGCGCGGAGGATGGCGGACTGCTTCAACTCTTCGTCTATGTGCATGTCGATGCGGTCGTACTGATGTTCACCGAATTCGTGCTGGAGTGCGGCAACCAGCTCGCCCAGGGTCTTGTGTTCGTCTGCCATGACGTTTGCCAGCAGCAGGGAGTTCAGCAATCCGTCGCGTTCCGGAAGATGCCTGCTGATGCCAACGCCGCCCGATTCTTCGCCGCCGATGAGGATCTCGCCTGCGAGCATGAAGTCGACGACATACTTGAAGCCGATGCCGTGTTCATGCAGCTTACGTCCATGTTTGGCGGCGATTCGGTCGATCATTTTGGTGGTGTTGAAGGCACGGGTTATGTCGCCGGGCCAGCCTTTGCGCTCGATGAGCCACCTGGTGAGAATCGCCAAAATCTTGTGTGCGTCTACCACGTTGCCATGCTCGTCCACCGCGCCGATGCGGTCTGCGTCTCCGTCAGTGATGAGTCCGGCCTGACACTTCTGAGCGACTACTGCGACCTGCGCCGCTTTGATGTGGGGCAGGATCGGTTCGGGATTAATGCCCGGAAACAGCGGATTCAACTCGCTACGGATTTCGACAAAAGGAATCTCTCGGCGCTCGAAGATGGAGGCGATGATGCCGCGTCCGCAGCCATACATGCAGTCGATCAGGAATTTGTATCCGGATAGCTTGATCGCATCCAAGTCGACGAAGCGGGCGAGCGCCGTGATGTATTCGGGGTTGAAGTTTACCTGCTCGATGGGCGCCTTGTTCGGAGCATCCGCCAGCGGCTTCTCAAGGTACGTCTCGATGGACGTCATGATGGTGGGCGTGCCGGACCCGCCGTAGCTTGCCTTGTACTTCACGCCGTTCCATTGCGCCGGATTGTGGCTGGACGTAATCATCACGCCGCCGGCTGCTTTGCGCTCGCGTACGGCGTAGCTGAGAGCGGGAGTAGGAACGATCTCCGATGCAATCGAGACGGGTATGCCCGCGGTAGCCATTACGTCCGCGACAATGTTCGCGAATGTCTGGGAGCCGAAGCGTGTATCCCAGCCGATGCAGACTCCGTGTGCCGGATTTTCATGTTCAAGGATGTAGTGTGCGATTGCGCGGGCCGCTACACGAACATTGGCGAAGGTAAAGTCGTCGGCGATGATGCCGCGCCACCCATCGGTCCCAAACTTCACCGCAGAAATTGTCTCCGCCATGTTTCACCCGTTTCTCTTTCTCTATCGGGACGATGTCCTGCTCTGCGATCCTCAGGGAAGTGATTAAATCAGGTCTTCGCGACCGCGCGCCTTTAACTCCGTCACGACCTTGCCCACATCCTGCGAACGCTCGCGCGTAGTAATCAAGAGTGCATCGGATGTTTCCACCACTACCAGATTACTGACTCCAAGCAGGACGACAGCCTTGCCCGGCGCGTAGACATAGTTTCCTCTTGCGTCGATTTCGATAGGCATGCCGTCGGCTTCATCGCAGACGTTGACCCTGGCCGCGTCTTCGGGCGCACCGCCTGCACGGTGTTCGTCGAGTGCGGCCCAGCAGCCGATATCGTTCCAGCAAAAATCCGCAGGCAGGCAATAGATCTCGGCAGCGAGCTCGCCTTTGGCAGAACGGGGTTCCAGCACCGCGTAATCAATGGAGATGTTCTGGCACTGTGGATAGAGCTCGGCGAAGACCTGCTCAAATTTCGCCTTGCCATGGGCTTCGGCAATTTTTTCGAGTAGCGGAGCCATCGCGGGACAATGTTCGCGCACGGCCCCTGCCAGTGTTCTCGCGGTCCAGAGGAAGATTCCGGCGTTCCAGGCGTAGTTTCCCGAGGCTACAAATTCTTCAGCACTCGTGCGATTCGGCTTTTCTGTAAAGCGTTTTACTCTGCGTGTCGTGGGTTGCCCGGCAATCGCGATCGTCTCGCCTAGCTCAATGTATCCGTAGCCGGTTTCCGGGCGTGTGGGTGGGACGCCCAGCACGACGATCTTCTCGCCACTCGCTGCCAGGGCTACGCCTGCGCGAATTATTTCGGCGAAGCGCTTCTGGTCTTTCACGACCTGGTCTGAGGGGAAGATTCCGATGACGGTGTCCGGCGCATCCTGCTCCAGCAAGAACGCCGCCAGCGCGCAAGCCGGAGCTGTATTTCGCGCAACCGGTTCGCTGAGGATGTGAGTGCGCCTGACGTCAGGCAACTGCTCGGCAATTACGTCGTCAAGCAGAGCATTCGTGATGACCCATACATCATCGGGGGATGCCACGGGCACCAGGCGATCGAGCGTCTGCTGGATCATGGTCCGTTCGCCGTCGAGGGCAAGCACTTGCTTCGCGCGTGCTCGCCTGCTTCTGGGCCAGAACCGCGTGCCGCTGCCGCCTGCAAGAATTACTGGAGCAAATTGAGGACTCACACTCAAACGTTCTGACTTCATGTCATCCATCGTAGAAGGAGTACCCGGGGCTCTGCGCTAGCTGCTGCATTCGTGTTGTTAGTTCTAACTGCTTGGTTCAAGAATTCAAGTTACCCAAGGCTGGCGAAGTATTCGCGCATGCGTTTTACGCCTTCGTCGACGACATTGGAAGAGACTGCATAGGACAACCGGATGTGTTCGCTGGTGCCGAATGCCTCGCCGGGAACGACGACGACGTGGGCCTCTGAGAGCAGCTTCGATGCGAGATCGGCGGCCGACTTGACTCGGCCCTTGCCGAAGAATGCGCTGACGTTCGGATAGACATAGAAGGCTCCCTGCGGCACAGTGCAGGTGAGGCCGGGAATGGTCTTGAACCCGGCGAGAATCTGATCCCGCAGCTTGAGGTAGTCGGCGCGCATCTCCGCCACGCAATCCTGCGAGCCGGTGAGGGCGGCGATGGAAGCCTGCTGGACCATGCTGGCGGTGTTCGAGGTACTCTGCGACTGCAACTTGCTCATGGCTGAGATGATCTGCTTCGGTCCCAAGGCAAAGCCGGCGCGCCAGCCGGTCATTGCGTAGGTCTTCGAGAGCGAGCCGAGGATGACGACGTGCTCTTTGCAATCGGTGAAGGAGCCGCCGCTGACCGCTGCGCCGGTGTAGGAGAGATAGACATAACACTCATCGAGCAGCACGTAGATTCCGCGCGCATGGGCGAGGCGAACGATAGCTTCGAGGTCGGCAGGTGAGACGACCGCGCCGGAGGGGTTCGACGGCGTGTTGAGAATGATGGCCTTGGTCTTGGGCGTGATCGCTGCCTCGATCATCTTGGCGGTGATGCGGAAGTCCTCGCGCTCGTCGCTTTCGACCAGGACGACCTTGCCGCCTGCGTACTGGATGATGTCCTTGAAAGAGACCCAGTAGGGCACCGGGAGGATGACCTCATCGCCGTGGTCTACGAGGACCTGGATTGCATTGAACAGGGCCAGCTTTCCGCCGGTGGTGAAGACGCACTCTTCGACCGAGTAGTTCGAGCCGAAGTCGGCGGCGTGGCGCTCGACGACTGCCTTGCGGATGGCAGGAACGCCGGCGACGGCGGTGTACTTCGAGAAGTTATTTTCGATCGCGTTGATAGCGGCGTCTTTAATGTGGCGGGGCGTCGCGAAGTGCGGTTCGCCTGCGCCGAAGTTCGCCAGGTTGATGCCTGCGGCTTCCATCTTCAGCGCCTCGGCCGTGATGGCCATGGTTGCTGAAACCTCAATCCGATTGATGCGGTCGGTCAATACCTTCGTCGCACTCACACTCATACGCTGGTTGGCTCCTGCTTACAGTCTCTCAGTTTTCCCGACCAAGATAAAGCGGTGCCTCCACTGCTAAAGAGCTATTGCGGCGGCTCGGGGACTTGCCCGGGCTGCGGACGGGGAAAAGGAAGCAGCGAATCGGAGCCCAGCCAGGAGGCCGCGGTCCTCGCCTTGTTCTATTTTGGGAAAGTTTTTGGTTCCACATACATAGCAAGTGTTGTGTTCGCCGGAGGTGCGGAGGAGAGTGGAATGTAGACGGAGAGCAAGGCTGTCGCTAATCAGGGTTGATGGAGGCTAATTTTCCGGATCCTGCCGATAAGAGAGCTCTAACCGTTGGAAAACAGGTTGCTGGCACAGGAGAGTTGAGAGAGCACATGCATGTATTGATTGTTGAAGATGACACGGCGCTGGGGCACTTCCTGGGCCATGGGTTGAAGCTCGATGGCCATGAAGTGTCGGTGGTTGGGGATGGGGAGGCTGCACTTGCCTTCGCGGAGAGATTGCGCCCGGAGATCATGATTCTGGACCTGGGGCTGCCCCAGAAGGACGGCATGGACGTGCTGGCCGAGGTAGGTGAGCGGCACAAGTCGACCTCGGTGCTGGTGTTGACCGGGCGGGCGGAGATGGAAGACACGGTGAAGTGTTTGGAGCTGGGCGCGGACGACGTCGTGCAGAAGCCGTTCTCGTTCCATGAGCTGCGTGCGCGGCTGAAGGCGATGTGCCGTCGTCGCAGCCGATTTGAAGAGACGGTGCTGCACTTTGGCGACCTGGAGATGGACCGCGTGGAGCGCAAGCTGACACAGGCAGGCCGGGAGATTGAGCTGACTGCGACTGAGTTTTCGCTGATGGAGTCGCTGCTGCGGCGACGCGGCGAACGAGTGTGCAGCCGCGAAGATCTGCTGCGCGAGGTATGGCATGAGCCGATGGGCATGGGAACCAACATTGTCGAGGTTTATATCAACTACCTGCGCAAGAAGCTGGGGCATGGGACGGCCCGAGGGTCAGGATTTGGAACGGTGATTCGTACCGTGCGAGGTGAGGGGTACGTGCTGCATGCGCGTAGCGACTTCGACCGCGGTGTAGCAACGAGGGCGCGCTGGAGAGAAGCGCAGATGCTGGAGCGCAAGGCGGGATAAGGCGAGAAAGGCAAGGCGGCCCATGCTCGAAAAGGACGAAGTAAGCAGGCAGAAATCCGTTGCTGAGGAGATGGATCAGATCAGCCGGGCATTGCACGATCTGTGTCAACCGCTGACGACGCTGCAATGCAGGCTGGAGATCGCGCAGCTGGGGGGGACGGACCAGGACTTTCGGGATGCCGTCGAGCTGGGGCTGGTCGAGTGCGATCGCATGATCGCAGGTGTAGGCCTTATTCGGCAGATCGTGCGCGAGACGCGATCGAACGAGATGGAACGAATGGATGTCAGAAGATGACGGTAACGGCGGGGGACGAAGCGGTTCAGATGGGGTCACTGGTGCCGCGCAGCGTTGCGGAGGGTGCTGACGCTGCGAGGGCCGCGCGCATTGGTACGCCAGCAGCTGCTGAGGTGCGGTCCGTGGTGATCGTCAGCGTGGATGCGGGGTTGCGGCAGCGACTGGCTTCGAATCTGGCACGGTCGCGTTGGAACGTGCGCGAAGCTCGGGGTGGCGCCGAGGCGATGATGCACCTGGATACGCAGCGTTGTGAGGCGATGCTGATCGATAGCTGGCTTCCCGATCTTGAGGTTGCCGAGTTCATATCTCACGTGAGGTTGTTGTATCCGGCAATGGACGTGCTGCGCCTGGATGGGAGCGCGGAGCCCGGCATCGTGCAGAGTAGCGATGCAGGACAGATTCCGGCGAAGCGCCAGGAGTTGGGACGAAGTCCGCGGCGCAATGAACTGCTCCATGCGATGCGTACGGCGCGCGAGCAGAGGCGAGAGTTTTCTGATTCGGTTGCGATGCGGGGTTCGGAAGCTTCTCGGCCAGTGGGCGGAGAGGCCCTCAGCCCTGCTAGACCGTCTGCGGCCCGGTTGCCCTACAGGCGCCCAACGGTGGAACGGCATGGAGCGGCTGTGCCCAGCGCAGGCCGTGGCGATCGGATGCAGGAGCTCGTCGGTCAGAGTGACGCGATCCGCGAGGTGGTGCGCCTGGTGGAGATGGTTGCGCCGCGGGTGACGCCCGTGCTGATCGAGGGCGAGACGGGGACAGGCAAAGAGCTGGTGGCGCGTGCGCTGCATCGCTTGAGTCATCGCTCGGCGAAACCATTCGTGGTGCTGAATTGCGCGGCGATTCCGGAGGCGTTGCTGGAGGCGGAGTTGTTTGGGCACGCTCGCGGAGCCTTCACCGGAGCGACGCAGTCGCGGATGGGCCGGATCGAATCGGCCAATGGCGGCACGCTGCTGCTGGATGAGATTGGCGAGATGCCGTTGGGCATGCAGGCAAAGATGCTGCGGTTTCTTGAGTCAGGCGAGCTGCAAAAGGTGGGCGAGAACGAGATTATCCGTGTCGATGTTCGCCTGGTGGCGGCGACGCATCAGCCGCTGGAGCAGCGTTCCGCGGAGGGCACGTTTCGCCTGGATCTGTATCACCGGCTGGCGGTGTTTCCTATTGAGGTGCCTTCGCTGCGGGAGCGGATCGAAGATGTTGAGGAGCTGGCGGAGCACTTTCTGGAGCAGATGGGACGGACCACCCCGCGCAAACGATTGACTGTCGACGCTGTGGCATGGCTCGAAGATCAGGTTTGGCCTGGGAATGTCCGTGAGCTGATGCATGTGCTGGAGCGTGGGGCGATCCTGGCAGGCGACAGCCCGGAGATCGGCGTTGCTGAGGTTGGCTACCGCAGGTTGCGTCAGGGCGACAGGGTCCGTGGCAGTGTGAGAAGACCCTAATGGAAGCGGGGCGGGGAATGGCACGACTCGTGCCTTTGTGTAAGCAGGCAGAACGGATGTGCTGCATCCCGGTGGTTCGGACGGATGCAGAGACGGATGGCCGGATATGCAGTTGCGACGCAAGGGAGAAGAGACACGTATGGAGAATCAAGCGTATGCCGCGTCGCCACGAGGGAACGGAATGCGGAATGGATTTGCGGAGATGGGCGACTCCGGTTCGCTCTCATTCCTGTCGCGGGTGGGCGGCGACTCAACCAATGGGCTGGAGGAAGGGACGGGGGGCTCACCGGTCGTGAATCGCGACCAGTTGCTGCTCGAGCATCTTCCTACGGTGCGCTACCTGGCGCGGAGAATTCATGAGCGTCTGCCGCAGCATGTGGAACTGGACGACCTGATCTCGGCCGGGGTGGTAGGGCTGATCGATGCATTCTCGAAGTTCGACCATACGAAAAAAGTTCAGTTCAAGAGCTATGCTCAGTTTCGTATCCGCGGCGCGATCCTGGATTCGCTGCGTACGCTGGACTGGAGTCCGCGTGAACTGCGACGTAAAGGCCGCGCGGTAGAAGAAGCGATCCGTTCCGTAACGCAGAAGTTTGGCCGGGTGCCGACGGAGCAAGAGATTGCTCGCGAGATGGATCTGGAGCTGACCGAATATCAGCAGCTTCTGGGCGAACTGAAGGGGCTCGAGATCGGCAGCCTGCACATGGAGCGGACCGAAGACTCCGGCGACGAAGAGCTGGCTTACATCCCAGGCTCTCCGGATGAGGACCCGCTGTTCCGCTGTCTGCAGGGCGAGATGAAGCAGAGGCTTACAGATGCCATCGAAGAGCTGCCGGAGAAGGAGCGCATGGTGCTGACACTCTACTACTACGAAGAGCTGACGATGAAAGAGATCGGACTGACGCTTGGGGTGGTTGAATCGCGGGTATCGCAGATTCACTCGTCTGCTGTGGTGCGGTTGAGGACGGCGCTGGCGGGTCTGAAGGCTGACAACTCGGGTGGCAGCGGCAAGAAGAAAGTAAATGGTCGAATGGTGGCCTGATTCTATGAATTTCCGTTAGCCCCTTCCCAGGTCTAGCGAAACAATAAGCCCGACGCACAACGCGTCGGGCTTATTGCTTTTGACTATTGAAGCTTGTAGCGGAAACGCAAGATCAGCGGCTACCTTGCAAGCTACGACGTGGGAGAACTGGATAGAGTGCTGGGAGCCGCGCTGACCGGGGTTGAGGACGCGCCCAGGCCGAGCTTGATGAGTGCGCGGGAGTCGGGCACGATCTTGGTCTGCCAGCCATTGTCGCCTTGCAGCTTCTGCATGGCCGACTCGGATTCGTTATCCCAGTGACCGGAGGGGGAGCCCGAGAGATAACCGGCGCGGATGAGTGCGGACTGAATCTCGGTCGCGCGGTCAGCGTCCATGGCCCGCTGCGTCTGGAATTTGGGCTTCGCAGCGACGTGTTTCGCTGAGATCCTGTGCGAAACGGTGGCGCTGTGGCGGGTAGTACGATGAGCCGCCAATGCCGGAATGGTGAGAGCGAGTGTCAGCGTAGAGAGAGCAACGAAAGGAACAAGCCGCATATTAAAAACCAACCCCATAGAGGATGAGACGAAGCCACTTCGGCGCGGTTAGCTCATCAATTTGATAAGCGTATACCCCTTATTCATCAGGTGGCAATAGCACAGGCGTAGGGGAGCGCGGCCTGATTCCGAATCGAATTATGCCGATAGGTCAGCGCGCTATGGCGTTGCGGCTCGTTAGTTACGGGAGGGTTCCGTACACGAAGCTGGGGCCGGCTGTTGCGGGTGAATGAGCGCTGTGGACTTCGAAGACGACATCGTCGCCGGACTTGAGCGTAGAGACGATGGCGTTGTATGACGACTGGTCGGTGACGGGACGGCGGTTGATGGCTGTGATGACGTCGTCCTTGGCGAGGGTAATCATGTTTGCAAAAGAGCCGGGGCGGACGCTGACGACAATAACTCCGCCTTTGACTCCGATCTTCGAAGCGACCTGGGAGGGGATTGCGTCCACCTTGATGCCCAGCTTGGTATCGCCTGCGTCGGCTTGAGGGGGAGCTGATCCCTCGTCGGTCTTGTCTGCCAATTCTTCGGAGAGTTTGGAGCGGTCGGCGATGCCAACGGTGAGATTCATCTTCTCGCCGTTGCGTACCAGGCTTAGCTGGACGGTGGAACCGACCTTGCGGGCGGAGATGTCCGCGACGAGATCGTCGCCGCCTTTGATGAGTTTGCCGTCGACGGCCACGATGGCGTCGCCGAACCTGATTCCAGCTTTGGATGCTGGAGCATTGGGCGTGACCATGCTGACCAGTACGCCGCCGCTGGCGAAGCCGTATTCGCGGCCTACGGGTGAGTCCGCCGGAATGTCCTGGAACTTGATTCCGATGGAGCCGCGGATGACCTTATGCTCCGGGCTGATGAGCATGTTGTAGATGTTGGCGATGACATTCGACGGCATGGCGAAGCCTACGCCCTGAGAGCCCATGGACTGGGTGTAGATGGCGGTGTTCATGCCGATGACCTGACCGGCCATATCGACCAGCGGTCCGCCCGAGTTGCCGGGGTTGATGGCGGCGTCGGTCTGGATGAACCTCTGAAACTGGCTCGGCGAATTGTTGTCTTCGATCGAACGGTTCTTGGCGGAGACGATGCCCGCGGTGACGGTTTCGGAGAGCGAGAAGGGGCTGCCGATGGCGAGTACCCAGTCGCCGACCTGCGCGCCGTCGGAGTTGCCAAGCTTGACCGTGGGCAGAGGTTCGCGCGGCGCGTCGATCTTGATGACGGCGATGTCGGTATCTGGGTCGGTGCCGACGACGTGGGCCGGGCGTCCGTGATCGGAGCCGCCTTCGGGGTCGGTAGACAGCTTGACGAAGATGTGGTCGGCTTTGTCGACGACGTGATTGTTGGTGATGATGTAGCCGCGCGAGTCCACGATGAAGCCGGACCCGAGAGCCTCGTGCTCGCTGCCGCTGGGATCGCCGTCATCGGGGTCCTGGCCATCCTGGCCGCCAAAGTAGCGCTTAAGCATGCCGTTCAGGTCGCCCTCGTCGCCATTGCCGGGATCGCCGTTGGGCTGGACGCGCTGTGCTCCGTGTGCGGAGCGCCGGTTGGAAGACTGCCGCGGCAGCGTGATCGTATTGATATTCACAACGGCAGGCCCAACCTCTTTGGAGATCCGGGCAAACTCGTTCGACAGGATGACGGGGCTGGGAATGGTGAGCGGACGTGCGTCGGAAGAGTCGACGGCCTGTGCTTTGGCGCCTACCGTGCGAGTAAGGATGGAGCCTGCGAGGATCCCGAAGGAGAGCGCGGCCAACAGCGCAAAGGTTGCGGCGAGCGGGTGTTGGCGAACTCGGGAGGAGAGATTGCGCGAGGCTTGCGGGGTTTCCATGGGGCGGGAGATCCTCATTCTTATTCGCAGCGGCGTCAGCAGACAGGGACGCGAAGCGCGAGTTCTTTTGAGTATAGTCGGTCGAGCTTGAATCAACGCCATTATGGAGCAGAGGAAGATTGCGGGACGGCGAGCTGGGCTGTGTCGAGCAGGGTGAGCAGAATGCGGCGCAGGGCATTGTTGCGGCCAGTGGGGTCGTACCACTCCTGTAGCGTATGGATGCCGCCGCCGAGGCCGCCGGCCCCGATGGCGATTGCCGGAATGCCGAGCGAGAGGGGGATGTTCGCATCGGTTGAGCCGAGGCCCGGTTCGGTGCGCAGGTTGAGATGACGGTCTACCGCGCGGAGCGTTGTGAGCAGTTGAGAATCGTCGGCAAGAGAGCCGCCGGGCCGGTCGCCGATGATTTCAATGCTCAGGGCGACGGACGGGTTCGATACGCTGCCATGCGACAGGTGAACGTTCGAGATTGGCGGATCAAGGATCCAGTGCTTGAGCGTGCTGCGCAATGCCTCCTCCGCAGCCTGCAGCTCGGCCGCATCGGTAGAGCGCAGATCGATGGAGGCGACCGCAGATTCGGGAATGGAGTTGATCGAGGTTCCGCCAGCAATCTGTCCAATGTTGAGCGTGGTGCGGGGGGAGCCTGCGGGAGCGGCAAGCGAGGGCAAAGCTTCGAGCGCAAGCAGGGCGCGGGCGAGCATCAGGATCGGGTTGGGCGCGCCTGCATCGGTCCACGCGTGGCCGCCGGGCCCGGTGACGGTAACGCGGAATCGGCGGCTGGCGAGTGCGCGTGTCACCACGGCGGAGGAGCCGCTGCCTTCCAGCGCAAGCGCGCCGGCGATGCGAGATGCGTAGGGGCTCGCAGTAAAAAGATGGCGCATGCCGCGGAGATCGCCTTCGCCCTCTTCGCCTACATTTGCGGCGAAAAGGATGGTAACGGCAGCGCCTAGCTCGGCGTGGCGAAGAGCGGCGGCGAGGCCAAGCAGCGCGGAGAGGCCAGCGGCGTTGTCGCAGGCTCCGGGAGCGAGGATGCGGGTGTCTTGCTCGATGGGTTCGGTGGAGGTTTGGGCGGGGAAGACGGTGTCGAGATGCGCGGAGAGGAGAATAACGGGCGAGTCGTTGGCTGTGTGGTTCGAGCCAGGAAGTTCAGCCAGGACGTTGCCGACGACATCGATGTGCGGATTGGTGAGGCCGAGCTCCTGGAAGCGTTCGAGGAACCAGGCTGCGCGGGCCTCTTCGGCGAAAGGCGGCGCGGGGATCCGAACGATGTCGAGATGCCAGCGGCGCAGCTGAGGCTGATGCAGGTGCAGCCATTGGAACGCTCGATGCACGGCGGGCGTGGCGGCGAGGCGGGCAATGCGGAGCTGGGTAGGGACGATCATTGTGGTGTGTTTGTAGCGTATTCGACGTTCAGCAGGAAGAGGCCTGTGGGTGGGGCTGTGGGCCCGGCAGCGGAGCGGTTGCGGGCGGCGAGGATAGCGGCGATGTCGTTCGGTGCGAGGCGGTGGGCTCCGCATTGAACGAAAGTGCCGACCAGGTTGCGAACCATGTGATGCAGAAAGCCGTTCGCGGTGACACGGTAGATCAGCAGATCATTGGATGCGTGCCAGCGGGATTGGGTGATGCTACGGGCGTTGCTCGAAGGCTCGGGCCGGCTGCGTGAGGTGAGATCGGGATCGGAGGCGGCGAAGGAAGTGAAGTCGTGCGTGCCGAGCACCTGCGAGGCTGCATCGTTGAGTGCGTGGATGTCCAGCGGCCAAGGGCAGGGCCAGACGTACGGCGCGAGGATCGGCGAGCAGATGACTTCGCGAGGTGGAGTTGAGGGGTCGCGATGAATCGGCGGGGCGGCTTCATCCAATTTTAGAGAAACCGAATTTAGAAGTGCGGCTTTGAGCGGAAAGATACGGTATTCGTAAGTCTTCCCGATGGCGGAGTGGCGCGCGTGGAATCCCGGCAGAACTGACTCAGCCGAGAGGATGCGAATGCTGGGGGGTAGGCAGCGATTGAGTGCGCTGTGCAGATTTGCCGCAGGGATAGGCGCACCGAGCGCAAAGGATGCCACCTGGCCAAGCGCGTGGACGCCGGTGTCTGTGCGGCCAGAGCCTTGCGGCAGCACTCGTTCGCCGACCGTACGCTGGATCGCATCGGAAAGCAGGCCCTGCACCGTGGCAAGGCCGGGCTGAATCTGCCAGCCGTGGAAGGGCGTGCCATCGTACGCGAGAGTGAGTTTCCAGTGCGTCATGCGTTGCTTTGCACGGTATCACGGCGGGCAGCGCAGGGAGGTTGGATTTTGCTCAGGAAGGGCGGGAGACGCTCGATGGGAGTTGCGACAACGGCTACAATCGAAGCTGCGTTTCCACGCGACGGGCCTATAGCTCAATTGGTCAGAGCAGCGGACTCATAATCCGTTGGTTCCAGGTTCAAGTCCTGGTGGGCCCACCAAGAGTCGTTGCGGTTTTAGGTGGATTTGTGCGGCAGTGACAGCACGACCGACGCTGAATGGATCGAAAGGAAAGAACCTGATGGACATCTCCGCCATCGAAGGCGAAGAACTCAAATCCGTAGCCTTCGTCGAGGACTTCCTCGAGCTCCGCTTCGGCACGCCGCTCCTCACACTTTATGACTGGCCCTACGTCATGCTCCCCCACTTCTCGGTCGCCTACGGCGAGCCCGAGTACCGCAACGGCCTCTGCGCCCAGATCGGCGAACTGGTCTCCTCTGCCACCCTCGAAGAAGACAACGCCCTCACCATCGAGCTAGCCAACGGCGTAGTCCTCGGCCTCTCCCTCCGCGAAGAAGACAAAGACGGCCCCGAATCCGGCCTCTACTCCGAAACCGGCGACGAAGCCGACGCCCAGGAATTCTAGTAACCGAACGCCGTCAATTGATCGCCCGTTTTTGCTGTCATCCTGAGCGCAGCGAAGGATCCAGATGCACCTAGCCTGACCACGATAGCCCCAAGCTTTTCCAGTAAGGATGCTCAACCAACGATCTATTCCGCCGTTCAGCCTTTACGCCTCATCACTGTCAATAGAAACCTCGCAATGATCTACACCTCAGCCACTTACGGAGACCAGGAATTGTCACCAACCCGCTATAATAAAAAGACGCAAGGATCGAGGAAGAGCCAATCACTCCGCCCTCTCTGTTGCCAGCGCACCATAACTCTATTGGATAGAAGACTTTGCCAATAAGCCGTTTGAATCGAAGACTTTGCGGGTGATCTGCGCAGCAAGTATCACCGAATCAAGACTTTGCAAAAAAAAGGTATAGGGGGGAGGGGGTCCATGACGAAGTTCCAAGGCAGTCCGATCAAGGCCACGACGCACGTCAACCAGAACGAAGGTCTGATCTTCGAGAAGTCGTCACCCGGCAAGAAGGCCTATCGCCTCGCCGAGCTCGACGTGCCTGCGATCAACGCAGGCGAGCTCCTCGGGAACTCGGCCCGCACCGACTTAGGCGTTATGCCCGAGCTCTCCGAGATCGAGATCATCCGCCACTTCACCCGCCTGTCTACCTGGAACTACGCCATCGACCTTGGCATGTATCCGCTCGGCTCTTGCACTATGAAGTACAACCCCCGCGTCAACGAGCTGGTCTCCCGCCTCGAAGGCATCGCTGAGGCGCATCCCTACCAGCCTGAATCGCTCTCGCAAGGCTGTCTCGGCATCATGAAGCTGCTGCAGGACTGCCTCATCGAGATCTGCGGCATGGACGCCATCACCCTCCAGCCCGCAGCCGGCGCGCATGGCGAGTTCACCGGCATCCTGCTGGCCCGGGCCTACCATGAGGCCCATGGCAACGCCCGCAAGAAGATACTCATCCCTGACTCCGCCCACGGGACAAATCCGGCCACTGCCGCCGTCTGCGGCTACCAGGTCGCGAACCTCAAGTCGAACGCGCAGGGCATGGTCGATATCGCCGAGCTCGCCCGCCTGGTCGACGAAGACACTGCCGCGCTGATGCTCACCAACCCCTCCACCATCGGCGTCTTCGAGAGCGAGATCCACAAGATCGCCGACATCCTCCACGCCAAAGGCGCGCTGCTCTACATGGACGGCGCCAACATGAACGCCCTCGTCGGCAAGACGCGCCCCGGCGACTTCGGCGTGGACGTCATGCACCTCAACCTGCACAAAACCTTCTCCACCCCCCACGGCGGCGGCGGCCCCGGCTCCGGCCCCGTGGCCTGCAAGAAGATCCTCGAGCCGTTCCTGCCCACGCCGGTCATCGCCACGCGTCCCGACGGCTTGCTCTCGCTCGACTACAACCGCCCGCAGACCGTAGGCCGCGTACGCGCCTTCTACGGCAACTTCGGCATGTTCGTCCGCGCCCTAGCCTACATCCTCGCCAACGGCCCCGACGGCCTGCGCCAGACCACCGAAGACGCCGTGCTCAACGCCAACTACATCCGCGCCAAACTCGAAGATACCTTCGAGCTGCCCTTCAAGACTCCCACGCTGCATGAGGTCGTCTTCTCCGACCGCCTGCAATCGCGCAATGGCGTCAAGACCGGCGACATGGGCAAGCGCCTGATCGACTACGGCTTCCACGCCTACACCGTCAGCTTCCCCATGATCGTCCCCGGCGCCATGATGATCGAACCCACCGAGAGCGAAAGCCGCGAAGAGCTAGACCTCCTCATCGACGCCCTCAAACAAATCGCCCAGGAAGCAGCCGAGAACCCCGAGCTCGTGCAAACCGCCCCACACAACACCCGCGTCCGCCGCCTCGACGAAACCGCCGCCGCCCGCAAACCCATCCTCCGCTGGAAGGCCCCCGCCGCCGCCGAGTCACTAGAAGTAGATTCCGCAGCAAAGGAGTGGTGAGGCAAGCAAAGAAGTAGACGACGGGAAACTGGCATGCGAAGCGACTAAGCGCCGCCACTCCGCAGCTCCCGCGTCTTCAACACGATCATGTACTCATAGATCGACTGCAACGTTGCATAGGCCACACCCGCCGCACCATCCAGCACAGCACCACGCACGAACATCATGTAACACCACTTAATAATCGGCCGCCCCGGCAGACGATAGAACAAAGCCTTCTGGTGCAGCCGCCGAGTATGGAAGTCAGGATCGCGCAACGCAGTCCGCAAGCTGGGATTCGCCAGCCCCTGCTCTCGAAAGATCAGCTCCGCCTCCATCGTCGAATAGGTATTGTGCTTGGCAACCCAATGCGCAATACCCTTCGAGAACGGAAAGTGATCGAGCGGATGCACCAGCTCCGCAATCGGCCCATCCACCTCCAGCACCTCATTGATCGCCCTCGTGTATTTCGCAGTCCCCAACCGCACCAGCCGAATGTAATACGGCGAGATCTGCGCATGCTTCAGCCACGTCCCGAAGAAGAAGTCTCGTCGGCGCAACCGAAACCCCGCTGTATTCGCCGGTGCCTCGGCAACCACGCGCTGCATCTCGGCCGAAAGCTCAGCCGTGGGCCGCTCATCCGCATCGAGCAGAAAGATCCAGGGATGCTTGAACTCCATCGCGAGCGCAGCATTGCGATGCGTGGCGTAGTCATCGAAGACCCGCGCACGCACGTTCGCTCCCGCAGCGCGAGCAATCTCAACCGTAGCATCGGTCGAGTGCGAATCGAACACGTGGATATCGTCCGACCACGCCACCGACGCCAGCGCGGCAGGCAGATCATGCTGCTCGTTCTTGGTAAGGATCAGGACTGAGATTCCAGGCGAACTCATCTCGCCTATGGTATCGCGCCTACTCTGCAAAACGGCGAAACGCGAGCACAGCATTCAGCCCACCGAAGGCCAGCGAGTTTGACAGCGCAATATCGCGCCCCGCTTCAATCTCGCGCGGCTCGCCAAGGATGATGTCCAAGTCAAGCGTGGGATCTGCTTCGGTGACGCCAGCCGTATGCGGCAGGCTCTCCTCATCTAGCGCGAGGATGGTCGCCAGTGCTTCAATCGCGCCGGCGGCACCGATGGAGTGCCCAGTCAATGATTTCGTCGAGCCCACCGGAACGCGAGCCCCGCATTCGCCCAACGCTTGATGAATCGCCGCGGCCTCTACCGCGTCGTTAGTAGGCGTGCCGGTGCCATGCGCATTGATATACCCAATGCGGCTCACGACGTCATTCAACCCGGCGTTGGCCGCATCCTGCACGGCACGGGTTATCGCGAGGGAAGCTCCCTCCGCACTCGGCTGGGTAATGTGGTGCGCGTCGGCGGACATGCCGAACCCCACGATCTCCGCATAGATTCGCGCGCCCCGCGCCAATGCCGAATCGAGTGGCTCAAGCGCCAGCATCGCCGCTCCCTCGCCCAGCGTCATGCCGTCGCGGTCCGCAGAGAAGGGTCTGCAGCTAGTAGGCGAGACAACGCGCATTGAATCCCATGCACGCAAAAATCCGAAGGTCAGCGGAGCCTCGTACCCTCCGGCGATTGCTGCAGACGCCATACCCGACCGCACCATCTGGAAGGCCATGCCGATCGCATGCGTCCCCGCAGCACAAGCGGTCGAGATATTTAGTACCGGCCCCGTAACGCCCAATTCGATAGCAATCGAACTTACGCCCGAGCTCGCCATCGCCCGGAGAATCGCTGTCGGATGAATTCGCGCGTTGCGCGTGTAGAGATGCCGGTTCGCGTCCTCGTCCGCCGCTCTGCCTCCGCACGAGCAGCCGGTGACAATCGCCATCGTAGCCGGATCGTAGTGTCGTACCAGTCCGCTCTCTGTCGCGGCGTGTCTCGCCGCGACGATCCCAAACTGCGCGCTGCTGTCCGACGCCACAATTACGCCTGACGCAAGTCGCTGCGCCTCGTTCCGAACCGGGTCGAAGTTTTTGACCTGCCCGCTGGTCTTGAAGCGCAGGCCGGAACCCGCAATCGCGCCGGGAAAATTGGGATCGAACTCTGCAATGCCCGTTCGCCCTGCATAGAGAGCCTCACGAAACTCCGCGACCGTATTGCCGATGGGCGTAATGCATCCAAGGCCGGTGACGACGACGCGCTTCACTGGATTCTCATCTCCTGATCGCAGGATTCCATGCAGTGGTTCAAGACGAGGTGCCTTCCGATCTGGCAGCCGCCCGCAACGTCTCGACCCCGCGCACTACATCGCCGACCGTCTTGAGAGAGTTCAGGCTCTCATCCGGAATTTCGATCGAGAACATCTCCTCTACCGCGAAGCTCAGGTTGATCTTGTCCAGCGAGTCCACCGCGAGCTCGTCGAAGGTGCTCTCCGGCCGCACCTTTTCCAGCGGAAGGCTTTTCGACTTCGCTACCAGTTCAATGATTCGGGACTCGATGTCGTCCATGCATTCTCCGTGTGTCGCTTCGCGTCGAAGAGCAGAAATGTAGTCAGACCGTTGTATCATCCCGATCGCCCGTCCGCGAGCCCCGCTTGCTTTTCTGGATTAATTGCAGCGCGAGGAGAGCGGTTTGCCCGGCAATACGAATGGGCAGCATTATTTCTGAGCCGGTCGCGACTGGGCAATCGTTCGCCTTCATGTGACGGATCGAGCGAAACGGCGAGTCAGGCGGTGACGGCTTCCACGTTCGCGGCCAGGGCTTGCAGCGCGCAAGCGGCGGCGTCCATCTGGGTGCGGGTGGTCAGTTCGGTGGCGCACCACAGGGTGGCGTTGGGGCCTAGCTCGGGATACCACTTGGTGAGGGAGAGGCCACCGATGATCTTTTGTTCGAGGAGGGCAGCGTTGGTCTCTTCGGCTGACGCAGGGAGATCGAGGACGAACTCGTGGAAGCGGGGCGCGCCTTCGAAGAGGAGGGTGGAAGACGCAGGTCCTTCGCCGCGCTCAGGATGACAAATTTGAGGGGTGGTCAGGGAGCGGCGGAGGTAGGCAGCTTTGGCGAGGTTATGTTCGGCCAGCTCGCGGAGGCCTTGTTTGCCGTAGACGGTGAGGAAGATGGTGACCATCATGGCGACGAGAGCCTGGTTGGTGCAGATGTTGCTCGTGGCCTTTTCGCGGCGGATGTGTTGCTCGCGGGTGGAGAGGGTGAGAACGAAGCCGCGTTTGCCGTCGACGTCGGTGGTTTCGCCGACGAGGCGACCGGGCATCTGGCGCAGGAATTTTTCTTTGCAGGCGATGACGCCGCAGTAAGGGCCGCCGAAGCTAAGGGCTACGCCGAAAGACTGTGCCTCCATGGAGACGATGTCAGCTTCAGCGGGCGGCTTGACGATGCCGAGGGAGACAGCTTCGGCGATGGAGACGATGAGCAGTGCGCCTTTAGCGTGGGCGATGGCGGCGATGGCGGCTACATCCTCAATTGTCCCGAAGAAGTTTGGGGATTGGATGAGGACGCAGGCGGTGTCGCTGGTGATCGCGGCATCCAGCGCGGCGAGGTCTACGCGGCCGGACTCGGGTTGGCCGTTGGGAATGTAGGCGACTTCGGTGATGGGGATCTCTTGATGCTGTGCGTAGGTGTTGATGACCTCGCGGTACTCCGGGTGGACAGTGCGGGCGATGATGGCGGAGTCACGACCTGTGACGCGGACGGCCATCATGATGGCTTCGGCTGCGCCGGTGGAGCCGTCGTACATGCTGGCGTTGGCGATCTCCATTCCGGTGAGTTCGCAGATCATGGTCTGGAACTCGAACATGGCCTGGAGGGTGCCCTGGGCGATCTCGGGCTGGTAGGGCGTGTAGCTGGTGAGGAACTCGCCGCGCTGGACGAGCGAGTCGATGATGACGGGCTTGTAGTGGCGATAGACGCCGGCGCCGAGGAAGCTCGAGTAGCCGGTGGCGTTCGATTCGGCAAAGGCACGGAAGCGGTCGATGATCTGGGATTCGGAATGCTGGCGCGGGATGTTGAGGTCGCGCCTGAGCTGGTACTCGCCGGGGATGGTGGCGAATAGGGCGTCGATGGAGTCGATGGCGGGATTGGTCTCGCGGATGGCGGCGAGCATCTGCTCGCGGTCGGACGGGCTCTTGGGCAGATAACGCATCGTTAGTGTCCGGTCTCCTCGGCAACGAATTTTTCGTAATCGGCGGCGGAGAGGAGAGTGGTCAGCTCGGCGGCGTTTTTGAGTTCGAGCTTCAGCATCCAGGTGGCGTTGGCGTCGGCGTTCACTTTTTCGGGCGCGTCTTTCAGCTGTTCGTTGACGGCGGTGACCGTGCCGGAGACTGGAGAGTAGAGATCACTGACGGCCTTGACGCTCTCGACGGAACCGAAGATCTTGCCTGCTTCGAGGGTGTCGCCAACCTTGGGGAGATCGACGAAGACGATGTCGCCTAGGGAGCTCTGGGCGTAGTCGGTGATGCCTACCGAGCCGGTGGTGCCGTCGGTGGAGATCCATTCGTGTTCCTTGGTGTACTTGTAGTCGGCGGGGTAGGGCATTCGGTGATCTCCGATCTCTCTGTGCGTGTCTTTCTAGTGTAGCGGTTGGGCGTGGTGGATAACTTCGGCGTTATTTCGCGGGCGCTTGTAGAAGGGGGTGGCGACTACGCGGGCTTTTACTTGCTGGCCGCGGATTTCGACGGTGACTATTTCGTCGATGGCGGCGTACTGGATGGGGACGTAGGCGAGGGCGATGTTTTTCTTGAGGAAGGGGGCGGGGGAGCCGCTGGTGATCTCGCCGATGGGCTCGCCGGAGACGGTGAGGATGCGGTAGCCGTCGCGGCCGATGCCGCGCTCGATCATCTCCAGGCCTACGAGCTTGCGTTTGGGGCCGCCGCTGGATTCGATTGCGGCGAGGGGTTCGCGGCCTACGAAGTCTGTACCTTTGTCGAGCTTGGCGTAGCGGCCCAGGCCTGCTTCGATGACGTTGATGGTGTCGGAGATCTCGTGGCCGTAGAGGGCCATGGCGGCTTCGAGGCGGAGGGTATTGCGCGCGCCGAGGCCGCAGGGGAGGATGTTGAATTCAGCTCCGGCTGCGAGGATTTCGTTCCAGACGCGGCCGCTGGTGGGTTCGTCGGAGGGGATGTAGATCTCGAAGCCGTCTTCGCCGGTGTAGCCGGTGCGGGCGATCATGACGTTGTAGAGGGCTGGGCCTTCTTTGAGACTCAGTTTGCCCCACGTAAACCAGTAATTTT
>DASZBW010000012.1:0-1534 GCA_035943695.1 Acidobacteriaceae bacterium
TTCGGAAGTTCCACCTGGACCAGGCCAGGACCGAAGGAAGCACACCTTCGAACCAGTGTTACCGTCTGGCCATAGTGGGGATGATGAGGGTAATGAATCTTCGCCGTGCCCGAAACATGGGCAGTGTGTGAGTGCTTTCCAAATGCCCGAGGCCACCAGAGTAGCGGGGTTCTGGACGTGGAAGAATCTTGGCCGCAGTGTTAAGGCGGGACAGAAAGGCATCCGCATCCTTGCACCCATCGTTGGCGTGCGTAGGAAGAAGGACGCCGAAGCAAACAAGGACATTACCACGCAGAATGAACGCGTCTTGCTTGGCTTCCGTAACGCCTACGTCTTCGATATCTCGCAGACCGAAGGCGTAGAACTGCCTTCCTTGCGGCAAGTCACCGGCGACCCAGGCGAGAACATCGAACGGTTGATCGACTTCCTCAACAGCAAGGGCATTTCTGTCAGCTATAGCGAGAACATTGCGCCAGCCCTCGGTATGAGTTACGGCGGACGCATCGCCATCCTAGTAGGACAATCCAAGGCGGAAACCTTCGCCACGCTGGTGCATGAGGCGGCTCACGAACTGTTGCATCGCAGCGAACGCCGCACCGCTACCACCAAGATCGTGCGCGAGACGGAAGCCGAGGCCGTGGCGTTTGTGGTGGGAAAAGCCATTGGTTTGATCAACGAAGAGGCCAGCGCGTCGTATATCCAGCTTTACCATGGCAACGCTTCACTGTTGGCCGAATCGCTCGAAGTCATCCAGCAGGCCGCCAGCAGCATCCTTGCCGCACTGGAGTCGCCCATCGCGGAAGAAGTAACCAACGAGGAACTCGAAGAGGTCGCGGCATGAAAAACACGCCCACGGCCATGTAACAATCGGACCGCACAGAGAGAATTGCCAGACGGGACGCATACAATCCCGTCTGCCATTTCAGCAGCGCGAGAGACACCCTGCGGGTTTCTCCCGGCCCTCCTCCAGGGATGAGAAAACTGTCATTCAGATTGAATTCTGCACATGTGTCCTGCACAATTCCTACACAGCTCAAATCTGGCCTTTTAGGTCAAATGGAATCAAAAGTTTCTGAGATCTTTCTCACACGCTCAGGATGACAATTTTTTGTGGCCGATGAACTGCTTTGCTCGGGATTTTGGGTGGGGGGTTCCTGGTATTCGGCTATGGGGGCGAGATCGCCCAGGTGGGGGTGGTGGGTGAAGGATTCGACGGGAAGGTATGGATTGGGTGGGGTTGGGGCTTGACTGGCTGTTGGAGGAGGGCATGCCCCAGGGGTTAAAACCCCTGTTGCGGCGGGGTGCGGGAGGGCCAAGGCTGAAGCCTTGGCTTACCTAGAGGCCAGGGCGATGGCGAGGGGGAGGCCAGGGCGATGGGATGTGGAGGGTGGGGCGATGGCGATGGGGGAGGGTGGGGCGCGGGGATGGCGAGCGCACGGGGAGGCTGGGGTAGGACGCGGGCGAGGGCGGTGGGGAATGCTCGGGCGGTGGCGGTGGCGGTGGTGATGCGATGGGGAGGGTGAGGAGAGGGCGA
>DASZBW010000013.1:0-229757 GCA_035943695.1 Acidobacteriaceae bacterium
TGGCACCGAGATGGTGATGCCGGGAGACAACGTGCAGCTGGAAGTGACGCTGCATACGCCGGTCGCCATGGAGAAGGGTCTGCGCTTCGCGATTCGTGAAGGCGGCAGGACGGTTGGCGCAGGCACGATCTCGGAGATTATTAAGTAACCTGCCGCGGAAAGCGCTTCAGGAATTGGCCGATCAACAGAGAACGACAAAGTGGCGAGCTTCGGCTCGCCACTTTTATTGTTCCTATCCAACCGACATTCCCTTCAGCGACCGGACGAGTGAGAGAAGGAGATGTGAACGGCATCTCCACGCACGACGCGCCGTCCTGCTTGTGGCCACTGGGATGAGATGGTTCCGCTCGTGGATGGGGTCGCGGGAAGTGGTGCGGCATCAGTGGGGGCAGGATTGTAAATCGCCTGGCCCGTGGGTGTGGCGATGGTTACCGGGCTTCCGGAAACTGGAGCGGTGCCTGGGGTGGGAACGTCGGGGTTGACGATGAGATGCAGTCCCGCGGCGGCGGCTCGTTCCGTGGCAGTCGAGTAGTTAAGGCCCAGGAGCGAGGGCATGACGTAAGCTTGCTGCGCGCTGGGGTCGGTGGGCGAGGCGGCGTCGCTAACGATCAGGCTGACGCGCGGGCTGTCGGCGCCGGAGGCCCCTGCAGGCGGGCTCTGCGCCAGGACAACGTCAGGATCGCCGGAGGTTGCGAGATGAGCTACGCTGCCGAGCTCGAGCGAGAGGCGGCGAATCGTCACCGTGGCCGCGCGCTCGGATTCGCCGGTGAGATCGGGGATGGTAACTCGCTGGCCGCCGAGCGATTCGGTGATGCGGATGGGCCAGTCGCGACGGACGCGGGAGCCGGGGGCTGGGTCCTGCGCGAGGATGCGCCCGGCGGGCACTTCCGCGGAGTAGAAATGGTTCTCAAGGGTAACGTGCAGGCCCTTGCTCGCGGCCGACTCGGTTGCCTGATCGACGGTAAGGCCGATAAGGGGCGGCACTACGGCCTCACGTCCGTGGATGGCGAGGCGCATCGCGATAAACGCTGAGACCAGGGCTACGGCAACCATGGCCAACGCGCCAAGGATGAGGGTATAGATGCGCTTCACTGTGGCTTCCCTTCCCCCCGGCGTCTTGCCTGCGATCTTATTTTAGCCTGCCCCAAGATGGGGTGCGTCGCAGATGGTTAGTGGTCGGAGGTGGTATTTGTTTTGGAGTGACCGGCTCCGCTGGGGTCGGGATGGAAGACAAGGAAAGCTGCGACCGAGAGAACGATGATGGCAAGCATGACGTAGACGAGAGTTCGGCTGCTGCGCTGGGGGGAGTTCGTGGGTGGGACGGAGGTAGGCATGCCGCGTTGGATGCCGATGGCCCAGGAAGAGATTGCGCAAGATGCTATTTTGACCGTGCGATGGATCCTAGCTCCTCAGTTTGGCTTGCTTCAATGCGCTTGTAGGTCAGGCCGGTTGGAATCTGCTGCACGAGGGCGCTATCTAACAAGATGAGTCCCGGCTGCGAGGAGACGGCGTCTTCTATCGGCATCGGGTTGAAGATATATTTGTCGATTGCGGATTGCGGGGGCGGCGTATTCAGCTGGACCTGCTGTACGTGTCGGCGGGAGTAGAAGACGTCGGTGGCAACCGAGATAATCGGCTGGGCGTGCCAGAGGAGTAGAGGACCGGGAGGCAGCTGCGGGTTGGCGGCGCTCCTGCGCAGAAGTGTGATGGATTGTTGATCCTGCTGGAGGCTGGTCCCATTGGCGGATTTCGCTTCCCTGAGGCGATGTCGACCGGGTGCGGTGAGGAGCGCACTGAGGATGCAGACCGCTAGTGCTGGGACAGTTGCTGTCATCCACGAAAGCTTCGTTCGCTCGCGCCGGAGCCAGGGTTGAAGCTTTTCACCTATATATGCTGCTGAGATCAAGGTGAGCGAAGGGTAGGCAAGCGCAATGTAGTGAGGCAGCCTGGTTTGAACGAGGGTGAAGAAGACAAGGACCACGAGCGAAAATAGTCCCCATATGCGGAGTTCTGGGCGACGGAGGGAGTAACCAATTGCGAAAGGGTAAACCAGCACGAAGGGCGCGGCGGAGACGAAAAGGACGTTCAGGTAGTACCACCAGTGCGACGCGTGGCCCTCAATTTGAGTCGTGGCGCGAGCTAGTACATGGAAGCCTAGATATTGATCAATAAATAGGCGCCCAAAGAGATGAAACATATACAGATGCCACGGCAGCACCACAAGGAAAAATAAAAGGATGCCAAGCCACCACGACCTGCCGAATCTGGATGGCTTCTTCCACCATTGTTCCAATAAGAAGATGAGTAAAAGTGTAAGTAACAGGACAATGCTGGCTGCGCCCTTGGTCATGACTGCAACTGCGAAGCCTGCCCAGAATACATACCAGCCCTTTGCTTCGCTTTGCTGCACCAGATTAAGTCCCCACAGAGCGATGCAGCAGCCGAGAGAGAGTAAGACGTCCATCTCTCCGACACGACAGACGTGGAGATAGCCAAACGTCGCTAAAAGGAGGAGCGTGCTGATCCATGCTGTGACGATGTCTTTCCTTGCAATAAGCCAGCGATGGAGGATACCTATGATTGCGACTCCGGATAGGGCGGACCCCGCTCTCGCCCAAAACTCATTTACGGCAAATAGTTTGTAGAAGCAGGCGGTGATCCAGAGCATGAGCGGAGGTTTCTCAAGCCAGAGCTGGTAGTTCCACTGGGGGATCAGCAGGCTGTGATTCAGCATCTCTCTTGATACTTCGGCATAGATTCCTTCATCCCACTCTGCCAGGGCCTTGTGGCCTAGCAATGGAATCAGCACAAGTGCGGCGACTACCAGCGATAGAAACGTTGAGAAAAACGACCGCTGGGATTCCAGCCATTTCGAGGGCGAATGCGAGGAGGTTGGACGGGAAGAATCTCCGGGATTTTGATATTGGCTTTCCGGCATAAACAAGAAGCCTTTCGTAAACCTTGGCCGATTCCAGCGCTGACGGACAGCGAGAAGGGCCTAGCTACTCGATCGCATTTCCTAGCTTAGCGTACGGCGTACGCTTCGGTTCGCCGGATAATCGGTATCCAGGCCTCACTCAAAGAAGACGGGCGAACTCCGAGGAGTCCGCCCGTCTTGTTAAGGTGTTGCTTATTTTCACGGGAAGCGTCGAGGACGGCACGAAGTGCTACTCGGCGGCCATTTCCTCTTGTTCGCCTTCCATGCGCATCAGTTCCAGTTCGCGCTCTTCGGCTTCGATAGCGGACGCTACTTCCTGCTGGACCTGGGCTGCTACCTCTTCGAGCTCTGGGGAGAGCGCGACGTTGCGGTAGTACTCCATGCCGGTGCCGGCGGGGATGAGGCGGCCTACGATGACGTTTTCCTTGAGGCCGCGGAGCGTGTCGATGGAGCCGTTGATGCTGGCTTCAGTAAGTACGCGCGTGGTCTCCTGGAAGCTCGCCGCCGAGATGAAGCTATCGGTGGAGAGCGACGCCTTGGTGATGCCGAGGAGCAAGCTGCGGCCGATTGCAGGACGTCCGCCGGTCATGAGGACGCGCTGGTTTTCTTCGTTGAAGCGGAAGCGGTCGGTCTGCTGCTCGAGCAGGAAGTTGGTGTCGCCGACCTCTTCAATCTTGACCCAGCGAAGCATCTGGCGAACGATGGTCTCGATGTGCTTGTCGGAGATGGTGACGCCCTGGAGTCGGTAGACCTCCTGGATCTCGTTGACGAGGTACATCTGCACAGCGCGTTCGCCGAGGACTTCGAGCACATCGTGCGGGCTGCGTGGTCCGTCGATGAGCGGGTCGCCAGCGCGGAGACGCTCGCCTTCCTGCACGTTGACGTAGACGCCGCGCGGTACGCTGTACTCTTCTTCCTGGCCGTTGTCGGCGGTGACGTATACCTTGCGCTGGCCTTTGGAGACCTCGCCGAAGCGTACGACGCCATCGATCTTCGAGATGATCGCCGGATCGCGGGGCTTGCGTGCCTCGAAGAGCTCAACGACGCGTGGGAGACCGCCGGTGATGTCCTTGGTGCGGGTGGTTTCGCGTGGAATCTTGGCAAGGATGTCGCCAGGGAATACCTCATCGCCATCAGCGACCATGAGGTGGGCGCGCGATGGCATGAGGTAGCGCTTGTTGCCGGACGCAGCCTTGATGAGGATGGCAGGCTGGCGCTTCTCGTCGGAGGAGTCGGCGACGACGAGGCGGGAGAGCCCGGTGACTTCGTCGACTTCTTCGTTGAGGGTGAGGCCTTCCTGTAGGTCCTTGAACTGGACCGTGCCGGCGATCTCGGTGAGGAGGGAGAAGGTGTAGGGGTCCCATTCTCCGAGGACGGAGCCCTGGGTGACCTTGGCGCCTTCTTCGACCTTGAGCTTGGCGCCGTAGACGATGGCGTAACGCTCTTTCTCGCGGCCCTTGTCGTCGATGATGGCGATGGAGCCGTTTCGGTTCATCGCGACCAGGCCGCCGTCCTTGGAGCGGACGGTGACGAGGTTGATGAAGCGTACGGTGCCGGCGTTCTTGGCTTCGAGGTGCGAAGCGTCCGAGACGCGGCTGGCCGTGCCGCCGATGTGGAAGGTACGCATGGTGAGCTGCGTGCCAGGCTCGCCGATGGACTGCGCCGCGATGACGCCAACAGCTTCGCCCATCTCGACCATCTTGCCGGAGCCGAGGTTGCGGCCGTAGCAGAGAATGCAGACGCCGCGCTTGGATTCGCAGGTGAGGACGGAACGAATCTTGACCTTCTCGATGCCTGCGGCCTGGACGGCGGAGGCGAGGTCTTCATCGATCTCCTGGTTGATCTCGACGATAGTCTTGCCTTCGAAGTCCTTGAGCTTCTCGAGCGAAACGCGGCCAATGATGCGGTCGCGCAGCGGCTCGATGGTCTCACCGGCTTCGATGATTGGCGTGACGTAGATGCCTTCGACGGTGCCGCAGTCATCGTGCGAGATGATGACATCCTGCGCGACGTCGACAAGACGGCGGGTCAGGTAACCAGAGTCGGCAGTCTTGAGCGCAGTATCGGCGAGACCCTTGCGCGCGCCGTGCGTGGAGATGAAGTATTGCAGCACGGTGAGGCCTTCACGGAAGTTCGCCGTGATGGGGGTCTCGATGATTTCGCCGGAAGGTTTGGCCATCAGGCCACGCATGCCGGAGAGCTGGCGGATCTGCTGCTTGGAGCCTCGGGCACCGGAGTCAGCCATGATGTAGATGGGGTTCATCGCCCCCTCTTTATCAGCCCGCTTCATATTGTTGAACATCTCATCAGCGACGCGCTCGGTGACTCCCGACCACATCTGGATGACCTTGTTCGAACGCTCGCCGTTGGTGATGGCTCCGTCGAGATACTGCTGCTGCATGGCGAGGACAGTCTTTTCGGCTTCGCCGACCAGGGTGTACTTGGAGTCCGGGATGACCATGTCGTCCAGGCCTACAGAGAGGCCGGACTTCGTGGCGTAGCGGAAGCCGAGATCCTTGATCTTGTCGAGCGTTTTCACTGTGACTTCCAGGCCGAGGTTCAGGTAGCAGTAGTTGATGAGCTGCCCCATTCCCTTCTTCTTGAGCAGGCCGTTGACGTAGGGCATGCCATCCGGGAGCGAGTCGTTGAGGATGGCGCGGCCGACAGTGGTGGAGATGAACTGCTTGTTGAACTCGACCGGTTCGGTGTGGTTGAGGTCCTGGTCGTCGTACGCGGTGGTCATGTCGAGGACAGGGCCGGTGTAGCGCAGACGGATGGGAGTGAGGGTTTCGACCTGGCCGGCTTCGAGCGCCATGAAGACCTCTTCGATATTGGCGAAGACGCGTCCTTCACCCTTGGCATTGACCTTGGCCTTGGTGAGGTAGTAGATGCCGAGGACGAGATCCTGCGTGGGGACGGTGATGGGCTGGCCGCTCGCGGGCGAGAGGATGTTGTGCGACGCAAGCATCAGGACCGAGGCTTCGATCTGGGCTTCGGGCGAGAGCGGGATGTGGACGGCCATCTGGTCGCCGTCGAAGTCGGCGTTGAAGGCGGTGCAGACCAGCGGATGAATCTTGATGGCCTTGCCTTCGACGAGGACGGGCTCAAACGCCTGGATGCCGAGGCGATGGAGGGTCGGAGCGCGGTTGAGCAGGATCGGGTGATCCTTGATGACCTCTTCGAGGATGTCCCATACGATGGGCTCCTGCATCTCGACCATCTCTTTGGCCTGCTTGATCGTGGTGCAGTGACCGGTCTGTTCGAGGCGGTGATAGATGAAGGGCTTGAAGAGTTCGAGCGCCATCTTCTTGGGTAGGCCGCACTGGTGCAGCTTGAGCTCGGGACCGACGACGATAACCGAACGGCCGGAGTAGTCGACGCGCTTGCCGAGGAGGTTCTGGCGGAAGCGGCCCTGCTTGCCCTTGAGCGTGTCGGAGAGCGACTTGAGCGGACGGTTATTGGCTCCGCGCAGGACGCGGCCGCGGCGGCCGTTGTCGAAGAGTGCGTCGACGGCTTCCTGCAACATGCGCTTCTCGTTGCGGACGATGACCTCAGGTGCGTGGAGGTCCATCAGCTTCTTGAGCCGGTTGTTGCGGTTGATGACGCGGCGATAGAGGTCGTTGAGATCGGATGTGGCGAAGCGGCCACCGTCAAGCGGGACGAGGGGGCGCAGCTCGGGCGGGATGACCGGGATGACGTCGAGGATCATCCACTGCGGCTTGTTGTCGGACTTGCGGAAGGCTTCGACGATCTTGAGGCGCTTGGAGTATTTGAGCTTCTTCTGGAGCGAGGTTTCGGTCTTCATGCGCTCGCGGAGCTCGATGGAGAGCTCCTGAATTTCGACGCGCTTGAGGAGTTCCTTGATTGCCTCGGCGCCCATCATGGCCTTGAAGCCGGAGGGGCGATACTCGGCATCGAGCTCGCGGAACTTGGTCTCGTCCTTGATGACCTCGCGCTCCTTGACGGGCGCGTCGCCTGGATCGACGACAACATAGGACTCGAAGTAGAGGACGGCTTCGAGTTCACGCAGGCTGATGTCGAGCAGGTGGCCAATGCGGCTGGGCAGGCCTTTGAAGAACCAGACGTGCGAGCAGGGGCTGGCGAGCTCGATGTGGCCGAGGCGCTCGCGGCGGACCTTCGACAGGGTGACTTCGACGCCGCATTTATCGCAGATAACGCCGCGGTGCTTCATGCGCTTGTACTTGCCGCAGAGGCACTCCCAATCCGTGATCGGTCCGAAAATCCGGGCGCAGAAGAGGCCGTCACGCTCCGGCTTGAAGGTGCGGTAGTTGATGGTTTCCGGCTTTGTTACTTCGCCGTGCGACCAGGAGCGTATCTTCTCCGGGGAGGCGAGCTGAATCTGGATGGCGTCGAAATCGACAATAGGTCCGAGTAGTTCAAAGGGGCTGGAGCGGAACATAGTTTACGTCTCCGTGTGGCAGCGGGGGCTGCGGTTGTTCTATCTGTTCCGCGATGACTTTCGGTGCATCGCGATACCGGCATTTCTGTTTCAGTTGCTTGTCTTCAATTGTGGTCGTGCCTGTATGCCGGGGCTAAAGCCCCAAATCTTTGTCACCGGAGGTCAGGGGGCTCAAGCCCCCTGCTCCCTCCGGTTCGTGCTTTAGTCAGCTGCGGCGATGGAGGGCAGCGGTACTTTTTTGTGGTCGGCGAGCTTGATGAGCTCGACGTCAAGGCAGAGCGCTTGCAACTCCCGGATGAGCACGTTGAACGACTCCGGTACGCCGGGTTCGATCGCTGCCTCGCCCTTGACGATGGCCTCGTAGATCTTGGTGCGGCCGAAGACGTCGTCGGACTTGGCGGTGAGCAGCTCCTGCAGGATGTAGGCAGCGCCGTAGGCTTCGAGCGCCCAGACCTCCATCTCACCGAAACGCTGTCCGCCGAACTGTGCCTTTCCGCCCAGCGGCTGCTGGGTGATGAGGGAGTACGGTCCGATGGAGCGTGCGTGGATCTTGTCGTCGACCAGGTGAGAGAGCTTGAGCATGTAGATATAGCCGACCGTGACCGGCTGCTCGAACTCTTCGCCGGTCATGCCGTCGAACATCGCAGTCTTGCCCGAGCTGGGCAGGCCGGCGGCCTTGAGCAGAGCCTTGATCTCCGTCTCACGCGCGCCGTCGAAGACCGCTGTGCCAAACCAGATGCCGCGCTTCATGCCGGCGGCGACGCGGATTGTCTGCTCGTCGTCGAGATCAAGAAGCTGGTTGAGAGCGGCTGTGCCTTCGAAGCGCGCTTTGAAGAGCTCGCGAACTTCTGAGGCCTTGGTCATCTGTGCGGCTGCCGCGGCGACCTGAGCGCCCAACGTGTGGGCGGCCCAGCCGAGGTGGGTTTCGAGGATCTGTCCGACGTTCATACGAGACGGCACGCCGAGCGGGTTGAGGACGATCTCGACGGGGGTGCCGTCGGGAAGGTAGGGCATGTCCTCTTCCGGCAGGATGCGCGCGATGACGCCCTTGTTACCGTGGCGTCCGGCCATCTTGTCGCCGACGGACAGCTTGCGCTTCATGGCGATGTACACCTTGACCATCTTGATGACGCCGGGCGAGAGTTCGTCGCCCTTCTGCATCTTGCCGATCTTCTCGTTGGTGATCTTGCGGAGAACGTCGATCTGCCGCGAGGTCATCTCTTCGATCTCATCGATCTGCTCGTTGACGCGGGGATCCTTGTCGGCGTAGCGGATGCGCTTGAGGTTGCGTGTGCTGATGAGCTCAATGGTGTCGCGGTCTAGTATGTCGCCCTTGTTGAGCAGCTTCTTGTTGGTGCGCTCGTCGTGCAGGTCGGCCTGGACTTCCTTCTTGCCGAGGATCGCTTCGAGACGCTTGAGACGCTCGTCGGTGAGAATGCGGATCTCATCGGCGAGGTTTCGCTCCAGCTTCTCGATCTGCTCCTGCTCGATCTGCTTGGCGCGCTCGTCCTTCTCTTGACCCTTGCGGGAGAAGATGCGGACGTCAACGACCGTGCCCTCGATGCCCGGGGGGCAGGTTAGCGAGGCGTCGCGAACATCGCCGGCCTTCTCGCCGAAGATAGCGCGGAGGAGCTTCTCTTCGGGGGTGAGCTGGGTCTCGCCCTTGGGCGTTACCTTGCCGACCAGGATGTCGTTGTGACCAATCTTGGCGCCAATGCGGATGATGCCCGACTCGTCCAGATCACGCAGGGCGTGCTCGGAGACGTTGGGGATATCGCGTGTAATCTCTTCCGGCCCGAGCTTGGTGTCGCGGGCTTCGATCTCAAACTCCTCGATGTGGATCGAGGTGTAGTAATCCTCTTTGACGAGCTTCTCGGAGATGAGAATGGCGTCCTCGAAGTTATAGCCGCGCCAGGGCATGAAGGCGACAAGGACGTTGCGGCCGAGGCCGAGCTCGCCCTGCTCCGTGCATGGCCCGTCGGCGATGACCTGGCCCTTGAGGACGCGGTCGCCGTGGCGGACGATGGGCTTCTGGTTGATGCAGGTGTTCTGGTTGGAGCGCTTGAACTTCGTCAGCTGATAAATGTCCGAGCCGACCTCACGCGAGAGCTGCGTGGGGTGATGCTCGCCTTCTACGCGGACGATGATGCGCTCGGAGTCGACGGAGTCGACGATGCCGTTGCGCTTGGCCAGAATGACAGCGCCGGAGTCGCGCGCGGTGACGCCCTCCATCCCGGTGCCGACGTAGGGGGCTTCAGAGACCAGGAGAGGAACCGACTGGCGCTGCATGTTCGCACCCATCAGAGCGCGGTTGGCGTCGTCGTGCTCGAGGAACGGAACGAGCGACGCGGCGACCGAGACCAGCTGCTTGGGCGAGACGTCGACGTAATCGACATCAGCCTTCGGCACCAGGACGAAGTTACCCTGGCGGCGAGCATCGACGACGTTTTGCACGATGTTCAGCTTGGCGTCGAGCTCAATGTTGGCCTGCGCGATGGTGTGGCGATCTTCCTCCCACGCCGAGAGATAGAACGAGAAGGGCTCAAGATCCATGGTGCGCTTCTTGTCCTTCTTCAGCTGCTCATTCTGCTTGCGGGCTTCGGAGATTTCGAGATGATCGCCCTGGCGCAGGCCGGATTCGCCGGCGTTGGCGACGGCGACAAAGTCGAGCACGCGACCGTCCTTGACGCGACGGTAGGGTGATTCGATGAAGCCGTATTCATTGATCCGCGCAAAGCAGGAGAGTGAGCTGATGAGGCCGATGTTCGGACCTTCCGGCGTCTCAATCGGGCAGATGCGTCCGTAGTGAGTGGGATGTACGTCGCGGACTTCGAAGCCTGCGCGTTCGCGTGACAGACCACCAGGTCCAAGGGCAGAGAGTCTCCGCTTGTGCGTGATCTCGGAGAGCGGATTCGTCTGATCCATGAACTGCGAGAGCTGCGAGGAGCCGAAGAACTCGCGGATGGCGGCCATCACAGGCTTCGCGTTGATAAGGTCGTGCGGCATAGCCGTCGACATCTCCTGGTAGACCGACATCTTCTCCTTGATGGCGCGTTCCATGCGAACCAGGCCGATGCGGAACTGATTCTCCATCAGCTCACCGACGGCGCGAACGCGACGGTTGCCAAGGTGATCGATGTCATCGACTGAGCCGATGTTCTTACGCAGTTTCAGCAGGTAGCGAATCGTCCCGTAGAAATCCTCGGGTGTGAGCGTGCGATTGTCGAGGCCGGTGGAGTCCTGGTTCTCGTACAGCTTGATGTTGAACTTCAAGCGGCCGACGCGGGAGAAGTCGTACTTCCGTGCATCGAAGAACATACCTTCGAACAGCGCCGAAGCCGTGTCAAGCGTCGGTGGGTCGCCTGGACGCAGCTTGCGGTAGATCTCAATCAACGCTTCCTCCGGCTTGCGCACGGAGTCGCGGCGGAGCGTGTTGGTGATGATGTTGCCCACGTCGTCGCGCTCGGGGAAGAAGACCTCGATGGAGGTGACGCCCGACTGCAGAATCTTGTGCAGCTTGTCGGCGGTAAGCTCCTGGTTCGACTCATACAGCAGCTCGCCAGTGGTCAGATCGACCACGTCCGAGGCCGTCATTGCGCCGTCGAACTCCGAAGTCTCGACTTCGACTGACTCGATCTTGTGCTGGCGAAGCAGCTTGAGCGAGTGGCCCGAGATCTTGCGGGTTGCAGGGGCGATCTCTTCGCCTTTGGCCGTGATGGCATTGGCCGGGCGTGTGCCTTGCAGGTTGCTGGCCTGGCCCTCCGGGGCCAGCTTCCAGCTCAGCTTGCCATCCGCGATGTTGATCGTATCCACGGTGTAGAAGGTCTTGAGAATCTCCTCGTCCGTCCGCAGGCCGAGAGCGCGCAGGAAGATCGTTCCGAGGAACTTGCGCTTGCGATCGATGCGAACGTAGAGGGTGTTCTTCTGGTCGTACTCGAACTCCACCCAGCTGCCGCGGTAAGGAATAATTTTGCCGAGGAAGTAAGTGCGGTTGTTGGCAGTCTCAAAGAAGACGCCAGGCGAACGATGGAGCTGCGAGACGATGACGCGCTCGGTTCCGTTAACGATGAAGGTGCCGTTCTGGCTCATCAGCGGAATGTCGCCGAAGAAGACTTCCTGCTCCTTCATGTCGCGCAGCGTCTTGACGCCGGTCTCGGGGTCCTTGTCGTAGATCTTCAGGCGAATGGTGACCTTGAGCGGGGCCGAGTAGGTCATGCCGCGTTCTTCACACTCGGCCTGGTCGTACTTCAACTGGAGACCGACGGGATCGCCGCACTTGGTGCAGAAGTCGGGGGTGTTTTTGTTATAAGTGCCGCAGAAGGTGCAGAGGACGTCGCCCGGATGAAAGGGGTCGGTGATGACCATGTGTCCGCAGTTGGTGCAGGCAGTGCGCAGATGATTCAGGCCCTTCAGGTAGCCGCACTTGCACTCCCAGTTGCCGATGGAGAAATCGACAAACTCGAGCTCCGACACGTTGCGGAAGTCGGTGATGGGAAAGACCGAGGTGAAGACCGACTGCAGGCCATTGTCTTCGCGCTCCTGGGGCAGCTTGTCCATCTGCAGGAAACGCTCGTAGCTGCGGCGCTGCACTTCAATCAGGTTGGGGATCTGAATGCTGGTGGGGATCTTCGAGAAATCAAGGCGGCTGCGGATCGCGCGCAATTCAGTGGGCATGCTGGGGTCTCCTGATGCTGATTTCGAGGCCGTCGATAAACGGAAGGTGCGGATCTGGAGAGAGTGCCTCCAGGTGCATTCCTTGCCCGTATTCGAAGGTGGTGAGCCGCGTGCGACTCTCCGGGGTTTACTTCCGTTGCGCTTGTCCTGCCTCGCCGCCCTCGATGCGGTCTGGCGTGTGCGCCTGGTTTGAAGCTGTAGAAACCTGATCTAGCCTGTGGTGCAAAACTTTCTCTTTCGCCGGACTGCGGGAACTGCTATAAAGTGCGCGGGCCGATGTTTCCTTCAAGCATCTAAAATCCCTGACCATGCACTCTTACTGAATGCAAGGCCTCCTGAGTAATGTGGCGAACGCATTGCTGACGCGAAAAGGCGCTCGCGGGGACAGCATCGCCCGTGAGCGCAATGACCGACTTGTGCACTAGTTCCGTATCTAAAGAAATGCCTGCCACCCTTTGAAGCTCGCCTAGCCTCAAGGTTTTGCTGCCGCTACTGTTCCTGTGTCACCATGCATATCCGCCGCCAGACTGCATGATGGCCGGCCCCGTAGCCCGCACAGCGGGATGGACCGGAAGTACTGCCCTCAAGAAAAATATGTGTCGATGTCCGGAAGCGCTGTCTGCCTATTAGCAAGTCAAGGTAGAGGCGGTTCTCCAACGAGAAGAATATCCCATCGCCTGCTAACTTGCAAGCGGACAGGAAAAGCGCCGGGGCATAAAGCCCCGGCCTTCCCGAAACCGAACGCCGAGATTACTTGATCTCGACTGCTGCAACGCCTTCGAACTTCTTGGCGATAGCGGCTGCATCTTCCTTCGAGACGTTCTCCTTCAATGGCTTGGGAGCGCCGTCGACCAGGTCCTTGGCTTCCTTCAAGCCGAGACCGGTAACTTCGCGCACAACCTTGATGGTGGAGATCTTGTTCGCGCCGGCTTCCTTCAAGGTGACGGTGAACTCGGTCTTCTCTTCCGCGGGTGCAGCTGCTGCTGCGCCGCCGCCTGCGGGCGCTGCTGCAACGGCTGCCGCCGCCGAGACGCCGAGACGCTCTTCAAGCTTCTTGACGAGCTCGGATGCCTCGAGCAGGCTCAAGCTGACGATCTGATCTTCCAACTGCTGAATGTCTGCCATTTCATTTCTCCTAAAATATTGAGTCGAGACTTTGTAAAAATTGAGATCAAAACTTTTGGTCGTTCCGATTTGCGTCCCCGAAGAATGTTGCCCTTCGGCTGCCTTCTCCACTTAGGTTTCCGTTGCGCTACCTGAAGCCCAGACTAGCGTTCAGCAGCGCACCCGAGTGGATCGAGCGAAATTTTATGCTCCTTCGACCGGGTCAGAGGCGGCAGCTTCGCCGGCCTGCGATGCGGTTGAGTTTTCCGGCTGCTCCGCACCCGAAGGCTGCTCGCCTCCAGCCGCTTCTTCCACGTGCGCAGCTTCGATCTCTGCGACGGGAGCTGCTTCAGCAGCAGGAGCCGCAGCGGCAGGCGCACCTGCCGGACCGGCAAACTTGCCCTTCTCGACACCCTGGTTGATGACAACCGCGAGATCCCGACCCGTAGCGTTGATAACAGTCGCCAGACGCTGTGCAGGCGACTGAATGAGATAGAGAAGCTTCGAGAAGAGCTCTTCCTTGCCCGGCAGAGTGGCGAGCGCGGTGATCTCCTGAACCGAGATGACCTTCCCATCGACGATGCCCAACTTGAAGGTGAACTCGTTATTATCCTTCACCCAGCCGGCGAGCGCCTTCGCCAGCGCGACGGGATCGCCGGAGGTGTAAGCGACCGAAGATACGCCCTTGAGGCCCTGAAGCGCCGCCTCAACCTTGCTGCCCTTCGACGCCCGTGCGGCCAGCTTATTCTTCACGACGTGATAGCTTCCGCCAGCCTCGCGCACAGTCTTGCGCAGGTCGTTATCTTTCGCCGCGGTCAGCGCCTTGAAGGTACCGATAATCGCAGACGTGGAGTGCTCGAGCTCGCTTGCGAGCGTGGCGATCTTCTCCGTCTTCTTTGCTCGTGTCAATGCCATAACTGAATCCTCTTCGCTTTCGCTTGCCCACTCCTCGCTCACGCGGCAGAGCGGGATACTGCTGATCTGATGGTGTGGCTAAACCTTGCCGGCTGCTTCAAGAACGACCGCGTCAAGCTGAATCCCGGGGCCCATGCTGGAGCTCAGAAAGACGCCCTTGACGTACTTGCCCTTGGCAGCCGAAGGCTTCGCCTTCAGCACAGAGCTGATCACAGTCATCGCATTGTCAACCAGCTTCTGCGGATCGAAAGAGAGCTTGCCAACAGGAACGTGAACCAGCGCGGTCTTATCCGTGCGGAACTCGATCTTGCCAGCCTTGATCTCCCGAATAGCAGAGGCGACGTCTGTGGTGACAGTGCCCGTCTTCGGATTCGGCATCAGGCCCTTAGGTCCCAGCACCTTGCCGAGACGTCCGACCGACTTCATCATGTCCGGCGTAGCAATCAGAGCATCGAAAGCGGTCCAGTTCTCTTTCTGGATCTTCTCAACCAGCTCGTCGCCGCCGTAGAACTCAGCTCCAGCTGCCTTCGCATCGGCGATCTTATCGCCCGAAGCAATCACAGCAACCGTCTTCGACTTACCGAGACCATGCGGCAGGACGACAGTGCCGCGAACCATCTGGTCGGCGTGCTTCGGATCCACACCGAGACGCATGGTCAGATCGACAGTCTCGTCGAACTTCGCATACTTGGCTTGCTGCAACAGGGGGACCGCGTCGGTCAGGGTATACGGACGGGGCTCAACGAGCGCGCGCGCCTTCACCAGATTCTTAGAGAGCTTCCTTGCCATTCTTTTCCTCGTCTCCCACCGCTCGAACCTAAGCAGCGACTGTTGCGCGCTGAACCCATCCGGAGTTGCTTGTATTAAAATGCTGGCTGGATGAGCCGTTCGGCCGTGGTAAATGTGACTCGACCTCTGCACACGGCGGAGGCACTCTTATGAGTATGGGATAAATCGCCGCTCTCGTCAAGAGTCAATAGATCGAAGCTCAGCCCCAGATTCTGGATAGGACAAGCTCGAAGCCTTGGATGGGCCCGGTGCCTTGGACGGAGGTGGGGTTTGTGAGGTATTCGGGGGAATCGTCGGGCCGGTAGATGGTGATGGCTCTTTCTATGGGATCGATGAGCCAGGCGAGCTGTGCGCCGTTGGCAATCCATTGGTCCATCTTCTGCTGGAGGGGCGCCAGCCGGTCGCTTTTGGATCGCACTTCGATCACGAACTCAGGGCAGATGGGCGCGTATCCTTCTTGCTCGCTGGGCGAGAGCGCATTCCAGCGAGGCCACGAGATCCAGGCAGCATCGGCCGCGCGGACAGAGCCATCAGGAAGCTTTACGCCTGAGCTGGGGCCAAATGCTCGGCCCCGGCCATCCTGACGCGACCAATTTCGCAATTCGGCAGCTACATCCAACTCCAAACCACCACCGTCGGTTCCAGGTGGCGACACCACAATAATCTCTCCGTTCGCATCCCGTTCGCAACGCACAGGCTCATTGGCAGCACAGAATCGCATGAACTCGTCGTCAGACATAGGTATATCGGTCCGCAGGCGGATGGGCAGTTCGATCTGGTTGAGCGCGAGGTTCATGCACTTAGTTTACGCGGTTGGGTGGCGATGCATGCGAGAATTTGAGCGTCTGGATGCGCCGGGTTCGCGATGAGACCACGTTTTGGCAGAACGCCATTCGACAGCGGCCAGCTTTGATGGGAAACTTCTCGGAATGTCAGGAGGTGCGGTGATGTGGGAAGTGGCTACGGTGAATGAGGCGTTCCTGAAGGTAAGCCGACGCGGCGATGCAGTGGCGTGGAAGTGGCAACATCCCGACGGCGCGTGGAAGCCCATCACCTCCGCGCAGGTTTATGGGCGCGTGCGAGCGCTGGCGGCGGCACTCGCGCAATGCAGCATAGGCAAAGGCGATCGCGTCGCGCTACTAAGCGAGAACCGCTGGGAGTGGCCCGTGGTGGACTTCGCCGTGCTGGCGCTCGGAGCCGTCGATGTGCCCCTCTATCTCACGCTGACGGTCGAGCAGGTCGGCTACATGCTGCGCGATTCCGGCGCCAAGGTGGCCGTCGTCTCAAACCGCGAGCAATACGACAAAGTTCTCGCCGCCGGAGAGCTTTCAGAACTCCGCGCAATCATCGTGATGGATGAGCGTGAGGTCACGGCAGACGATTCGCAGGGGCTGCAGCCGGGCCAACGAAATCCTTCGCCAGAGAACAGACGCTGGACAGATTCCCCGAAAGAACCCACATCGCAGAGTCCAGCTTCGGTGCACACAATATCGTTTGGCGATGTAATGACGGGTGCAGCAAAACTGGAAACACGCGACGCAGCCTTCGACGCGCAGGTGCTGGCGGTCACGCCCGACGATCTGGCCACCATCATCTACACCTCGGGCACCACGGGCGAGCCCAAAGGAGTCATGCTCACACACGGCAATCTGGCCAGCAACTTTTCGCTGTCGATCAGGCCGTTCGGCTTCGATCACACTGATAGCTGCATCTCGTTTCTGCCGCTCTCGCACGTCACGGCGCGGCATCTGGACTATGCGTTGATGTGCGACGGCGTCACCATAGCCTATTGCCCCAGGTTCGACCTGCTCGTCAGCGCGATGAAGGCGGTAAAGCCGACCATCCTCGTGGCGGTCCCACGGGTCTACGAAAAAATTCGTCATGGCATCGAGGGCAAATCGCACGGAGTGAAGAAACGCATCTTCAAATGGGCGCTGACGGTAGGCCACCAGCACAGGCCAGAGACGCTCGAAGGCAAAACACCGCATGGGCTGATGTGGAGGCTCGCCGACAAGCTCGTCTTCTCAAAGATCCGAGACGCCTTTGGCGGACGGGTGAAGATCTTCGTCTCTGGCGGCGCACCCCTGGGGATCGATACGGCGGGCTGGTTTGCGGATGTGGGCATCCGGATTCTGGAGGGCTACGGGTTGACCGAGACCTCTCCCGTCATCGCCGTGAACATCCCTGCGCGAAATCGCATCGGCACCGTAGGCCCGGTCCTCGGTAACTTGCAAGTTCGTTTTGCAGACGATGCAGAGCTGGAGGTCCGTGGCCCTTCGATCACACCTGGCTATTGGAATAAGCCACAGGAGACCGCCGAGGCCTTCACCGCGGACGGTTGGCTGAAGACCGGCGACATCGGCCACATTGACGCCGAAGGATTTCTTTCCATCACCGACCGCAAGAAGGAATTGCTCAAAACTTCAGGCGGAAAATTTATCGCCCCGCAGCCGATCGAGAACAAGTTGAAGGCGCACGTTCTGGTGGGCAACGCCGCGCTGGTGGGCGATAAGCACAAGTTTGCCTGCGTACTGATCTCGCCAAACTTCGCCGCACTGGAAGGCTGGGCCAGGGCGCACGGCATTGCCGAGACAAACCGCATTGCACTCGCAAACGATGCCCGAGTTCTGGCCCGATATCAGCGCATCGTGGACGAGGTGAATGCAACCCTCGCCCCGTTCGAGACCATCAAGCGATTGGCACTGGCCGCAGAAGAGTGGACCGTCGAAACCGACGAGCTCACACCAAGCATGAAACTCAAACGCCGCGTCGTGGAGAAAAAGTATGCAGCAGAGATCACAGCTTTCTATGCCGATGAAGCAACGGCGGCCAGATAGCTCTGCTTTCCACACTCAGCGCGGAGGCACGCCCGCGACGATCCAACCCCTCCTCCACAAAGGCTGATCTGCTATCCTCATCTTTCAGAAAACTAGGCGAATCGGAGCACAAGAAAATGGCAAAAGGCGTCAATAAAGTCTTCCTCCTCGGTAACGTCGGCAAAGACCCGGAGATCCGGGCCACGACCGGCGGCATGCCTATCGCTACCTTTACCCTGGCGACTGCGGATCGTCGCAAAGACCAGCAGGGGAACTGGCAGGACTCCACCGAATGGCACAACCTTGTAGCGTTCCAGCGCACCGCTGAGATTGTTCGCGACTACGTCAAGAAGGGCTCGCAGATCTTTGTCGAAGGCAAGATTCAGACACGCTCGTGGGACGACAAGGAAACCGGCGCGAAAAAATATCGGACCGAGATTCTCGTCAACGAACTATCGCTTCTTGGCAAGCCGTCCGGTGGTGAAGGCGGAGGCTACTCAAAGTCTTCCTCGACGAGCTATGGTTCGGGCGCGGCTGCCCCAGCTCCGGATTACGCCGACCAGGGCATCACCGACGACGACATTCCGTTCTAAGTACTCTCGACGCCCCGGACGCTCCCAACAAGGGGGCTCCGGGCTTCAGAAACCTATAAAAAGCTTGACAGTCACGCTATAATGAAGACAGCAGAAAAGGAGTGCGGCCTTGAGCCTGACCCTTTGCCTGCACCAGGCTGCCAGGGTGAAATCCAATCGTATGCAAAAGCTTGCAGTCCGGACTTAAGTTATTTCTTTCTGAGACTTTACCGTTTTTTATGTTTTTTTTGAGGCGCAATTCACGGGCCAAAATCCCGCTCGAGCGGAGGAGGAAAATGAACAGTCGAAAGCAATCCCGCCCGGCCCACACCCCAGTGGCAGCCCTCCTGCGAGGCCTTATAGGTCTGCTCTGTCTGCTGTCCGGAATATTTGGCCGCCCCAGCTTCGCCCAGCCGATGACCCCTCACGCCCTCGAACTGGCCGATGGCCGTCAAGTGACGCTCAGTCTTCCCACCGCCTTCAGCATCGACATCGCCGCGCAGGGCCTGCACCGGGTACGCTTCTTCGCCGTCTCGCCGGATCATCGCGTCTTCGTCACCGACATGGAGAATCTGCAGGATAACTCTCTCGGTCGCGTCTACGTTCTCGGCGGATGGAACGAGCGCACTCACACCTTCAGTCGCAAGATCGTGTATCTCGACCATCTGCGCAATCCAAATAACGTCGCCTTCTACACCGATCCGAAGACCAGCCAGTCCTGGATCTACGTACCGCTCACCGATCGGCTCTTGCGCTACAAGTATTCACCCGGCGACAACGCGCCAACTGGTGCGCCCGAGGTACTGGCACGCTATCCCGACTACGGCCTGAACTACAAGTACGGTGGATGGCACCTGACCCGCACCGTGGCGTTCGCTCAGTTACACGGAAAGACGAGCTTGTTCGTCTCCGTGGGATCGTCCTGCAATGCGTGCGAAGAGAAGGAGCCGGTGCGCGCCTCACTCCAGCGGATGAATCCCGATGGCACAGGCCAGGTGAAAGTTGCCGCAGGGCTGCGCAATGCCGTGGGGTTGGCCTACTTCCCCACCCTCGACGGCGGCAGCCTCTTTGCCACCAACCAGGGGGACGACCACCTCGGCGATTTCAAGCCGGACGAGACCTTCTTCGAACTGGACGCAAACGATCATCCTGGGCCCATCAGCGGCACCGTGGCCGCGAACTATGGCTGGCCGACATGCTACTTCGCCAACGGAACGGTCCATCCCGATCCCCTGATCTCTGCACCCAAGGCAGCGGACCATATCTTTCCCCCGCCACCGGCAGGACCCGCGCCGAAACAGTTCGATTGCAGCAAGGTTCCGCCGGCTTACGCTACATTCCCCGCGCATAGCTCCGCGCTCGGGCTGGAGTACTTCGACGACTCGAACTCGATCTTGAAGGGAAGCTTTATGGTCGCCCTGCATGGTGCAGGACACCCAAAAATCGGAGCAGGCTATAGCGTGGTCCGGTTTACTCCCGGCAATCGCAAGCCGCAGGACTTTATCACGGGCTTCCTGGTGACTGAGGCCGGCAAGGCCGTGGTAAAAGGACGTCCCTGCGGGCTGCTCCGGACCGGGCCAGATTCGTTTCTACTCAGCGACGATCACGACGGCGTGATCTATTCGATTCATCCAAAGTGACGGGGGCAGCGATGGAGGCGGTCAGGGGCAGATACACTGGAGGCATGTTGGATGAAGCGCAGTTTCGTCGTGAATCGGACCGTGCCCTCGAAGCCTTGAAGCAGGCCCTGATCGAGGCCGAGGATGACTCGGGCACCTTCGAGTTTGAAGACAACAACGGTGTGATGAATATCATCTTCGCCAACGGCTCAAGCAAGTTCGTAGTGACGCCAAACACGCCGGTGCGGCAGGTGTGGATATCCGCACAGTCCACCAGCTACAAACTGGAGTGGGCCGACGATGCCGGAGATTTTGTTCTGCCAAAGACCGGCGAGCGGTTGCTTCTACTGATGGAACGTCTGCTGCGCGAGCATCTGGGCGACGCGTCAATCACCCTTGCGTGAACGATGCCGTAGCCAAGGCGCTTTGCGCAGCTTGATGAATATTCGACCTTCGATTGCGGCTTTTTGCCGCACCTGAACGTCGAAGTCTGTATCTCGTTAGCTTGGTTTAACTCTGGGTCGAGATAAGAAACACTTCGACCTGTTGACTCTATCCTTCGCTCGAAGCGACCACACCTTAGGAGCGTGACGATCTTGCCGCAGACGCCACCGACACTCTCCGTCGCCATCATTACCAAGAACGAAGAGGCAAACCTCGCGCGTACGCTGGCCAGCGTGCAGTTTGCAGATGAAATCGTAGTGCTTGATTCGGCATCCACCGACCGCACGGTAGAGATCGCGCAGGCCTTCAACGCGAAGGTGTATGACGAGGCTTGGCAGGGATTTTCCGCATCGAAGAATTCTGCCATCGCGAAGTGCACCGGTACATGGATCCTTTCGCTCGATGCGGATGAGGAGCTGACCCCGCAGCTGCAGGAACAGATCAAAAGACTGCTGCCCTCCAATCCGCCGACCGATGCGTATTACCTGCGACGGCGCAATCTTTTTCTCGGACGATGGATCAAGCACGGCGGATTCTACCCGGACCCAAAGCTGCGGCTGTTTCGCAGGACAGCGGCCAACTTCACTGCTCCGCCGCAGTTTGAGAACAGGCCCGTGCATGAGACCATTGCGTTCGATGGCGACGCTTCGACGCTCGATTACGACTTAATCCACCATGCGTATCCCTCGCTCGAAACGTACATCGAGCATATGGATCGCTACAGCACGTTGGGTTGCAGCCTGCTGGTCAGCGCCGGAAAGGTGAGCCGCTCGCTGCCCGCGTTTGTAGCGAACGTATTTATCATTCCGCAACTGACGTTTGTGTGGAATTACATTATCCGGCTGGGCTTCCTGGATGGACGGGAAGGCCTGCTGTTGCACCTGTATCACGCGACGTACACAAGCTGGAAGTACGCGAAGGCCTGGCAGACGGCAAGTCGGCAGGACGCTTCTGCGACGGTTTCTAGCTCCTGACTTACCAGGGCTGCTGAGTGCCCAGGTGGAAGTACCCCCCGGTAGGGCCGTCTTCCGGCAATGTCGCCAGCCAGACACTGGTCTTCGCGCCTTCGCTGACCTCCATCGTGGCGCCTTCGCCGCCCATCTCAGTCTTCACCCAGCCTGGGTCAGCCGCGTTGACCTTGATCTTTGTGTGACGCAGTTCGTGCCCGAGATGGATGGTGAACAGGTTCACGGCAGCCTTCGATGCATCGTAGGCGAAGGTCTTCGCGTTATAGGTCGGCGAACCTTTCGTCGCGTGCAGAGTGAGCGAGGCAAGGATACTCGATAGATTGACGACGCGGGCCGCCTCGCTTTTTCGCAGCAAGGGAAGCAGCGTTTGAGTGAGCGCTACCGTGGAGAAGAAGTTGGTCTCGAAGGTGTCGCGCAGGATCTCCGACGAGGTGGTGCTCGTCTGATTGCCCGTTCTGGCATCGCGCAAGATTGCGGCATTACTGACCAGAATGTCGAGCCTTCCGTAGTCCTGCTCAATGAGTCTTGCAGCGGATGCGCGATCGGCTTCGTCGGTTACATCCAGCCTAACGGCGCGTGCTTCGATCCCAGCACCGCGTAGTTTCGCTGCCGCCTCTTCGCCTTTGGCAGGGTCGCGGGCGCCGAGCAAGACGGTGATTCCCAGCTGCCCGAGTTGTCGCGCTGTCTCAAGACCGATGCCTTTGTTCGCGCCCGTAATCAATGCTATCTTTGCTGTGCTTCCACTCATTGCGTTCCTCTCCGTTGGCGAGTTTCAGAGCTGGTGATGAGATGCAGAGGCCGTGAGAATATCTGCATATTTCTTCGGGATGGATCTGCGTTTCATATCTTTGCCAATGACGACGTGCACGGTCTCGCCCTCGCATAACAGGATGCCATCATCGGCACGAATGATCTTGTAAGCGAACCGGATCACCGGGCCGCGAACCGTAGTCACGCGCGTTTCTACGATCAATTCGTCGTCGTAGCGGGCGGGTGCCTTGTACCTGGCGGTAGCTTCGACGACCGCGATCCAGCAGCCTTCTTCGATCTCAAGCCGTTTGTATTCCAGGCCACGCTGCCGCATCAACTCGACGCGGCCTACCTCGAACCAGACAAGGTAGTTTGCGTGATAGACCACGCCCATCTGGTCTGTTTCTGCATAACGAACACGGACTCGCGTCTCACTCGCGGGCCCATACGAGCCGTCTTCCGAGCGCTGAGGTTCTTTGCTCATTCCTTCAGTTTATCGAAGTGCGCCGCATAGTCGGCGTTCCGTCGCGGAGATACCGGCTAGCGAACGCCGCTTATCCGCCTTCGCGCTGCGAGCCAATCACGCAGGTCGGCCGCGGCGCTGAGCGCAAACACGACAGCCAGGGCAAGATCGACCAGGCACAGCAACTGAATCTGCAATGGTTGGCGCATGGTCCAGTCGTTGCATGGAACGGCGATCATACGACTTCCCGAAGCAACGTACATGCGCGACTGCGCCGCCTTGTCACCGGCAAGATAGGGCGTACAGGCGTCGCGATGGCCGCTCGACCAGGATTCAATCCCGATTCCCAGCATCAGCGCCAGCAGTAGAGCAAAAATTGTTACACGTGAGATCACGCTCAGGCTCCCGATGAGATCAAAGTAAGCGTACAGCAAGTGCGCACTACAACAACCCCGCAATTTCGATGGATCGTGCCACACTTAGACATGGTGCTTCACTCGACGGACGCGCTTCTCGTGATCGACCTGCAAAACGACTTCTGCCCCGGCGGTGCGCTCGCCGTCGCCGGTGGGGACGAGATCGTGCCTATGGTAAATATGCTGGCGGAAAAATTTGCGCATGTGCTGCTGACGCAGGATTGGCATCCGCCTTCGCATATCTCATTCGCGAGCGTGCATCCAGGTGCAGCTCCATTTAGTGCCATCGATGCGCCCTATGGAAGACAGGCTCTCTGGCCCGACCATTGTGTACAAGGTACGGTGGGCGCGGACTTCCCTGCCCTGCTGTCAGTTCCCCACGCTGAACTGATCCTGCGCAAGGGTTTTCGCAGGGATATAGATTCGTACTCTGCGTTTCTCGAAAACGATCACCTTACGCCGACCGGTTTGGCGGGGTATCTGCGTGAGCGTGGCGTCAGACGTCTCTTTCTGTGTGGCCTGGCGTATGACTTCTGCGTGCGCTACTCCGCGACTGACGGCACTGCGCTGGACTTCGAATGTGTGGTGATTGAAGATACGTGTCGTGCTGTGGGCTTGCCCGGGACTATTGCGGCTGCGGATCAGGCGTTTGCGGAGGCCGGAGTACGGCGCGTGCGATGTTCGGATGTTCTTGCATGAAGGGGCGAGCTTCATCTGCCGCGCCGCAAGGGGAAGAGCCGTGGATTGCAACCGAAGCTACAGTGACTTCCTGCCGTTTCCAGTTTGCCCGGATGAATACCTTCACGCTGGGCATCCAGACCGGCGAGAAGTTTCTCATCGCATTCGATTACTACGCGCATGGGCGGCTTTATTCGGATGAATTTCAGTCGCCGGTGGCAGTTCCGCAGAATGAGCGAATCTACATCGCATATAACCCGCTGCGCCCGGAGCAAAACAGCAGAACGTCCGGACCCAACTTATCGCGCTCGCGCAACCCGCTTCTTGCCTTCGGCGTCATTGGATCGGTGGTGCTCTCGCTGCTGTGGCTCATCGTAGTCCGCAGCTGCAACTGATTGCGGATGTTAACTGCCGTGGTTCAACTTTGGTTTTCTTACTATTTTCGTCGGGAATCTTCGGCAGTACCCCTTGACTCTTTCGATTCCCGGTGTCACTCTAGGCACATCGCACCTCTGGCGTTATCGGACGTGTGCTGCGGTCCTTGCTCTGGGCCCGCCCGCAACTATAACTATGGCAACCATGATGGCGTCCGTCGAACAACGGGAGGTACTCCGTTGCGACCACTGCAGTCTGGTGCAATTTCGCACAACCAACGCCATGTGCCGGCGGTGCCACAAGTGTCTTGAGGTGGAACTGCCTGAGCCTGAGCCCGCGCCGCTTGCCCTGGTGCCTTCCCTGCCGGAGAAGCAGGATGGACTTCAGGTTGCGACTGCTGTACGGGATCTTCGTCACGTGCGGAATCTTTCGCAGCGGCAGCTTGCAGCTCGGATGGGGGTGCCTCGCACCTACATCTCGAAGATTGAGAATGGTAAAGCGATGCCTACCCTGTCGTCGCTGGATCGGCTGGCGCGCGCGCTGAAGGTGGACATCGCTTCGCTGCTGCGGGATGCGAATACGCGTCACTCGGACGAGACTGCTGTGTTGACGGCTGATCCCTTCCTTGCTGAGATCGCCGCATATACGTCGCAGCTTACCGAATTGCAGCGCTCGATCTTCCTTAATCATGTTCGCGAACTGGCGGCGGGACGCAGACGCAGCGCCTAAGTAGAGAACTTCTAAACTGCTAGAGGGCTGTGCCTGGGTCATGACGGTGAAGGCTATGCCTGTGGTGGTGCGGATTGTTCGATTCCCTCCGCATCCTCGAAGGCCGTGAAGCGGAATTTGATGTGGGGTGGGATAGCTCTGCGCGAAGCCATGCACAGGCGGCCGACGCGTAGAATCAGAGCTTGACTATGCCTGCTGCGCGCAAATCCGGGACTAGCTCACGAACGCCTGGTGGTGTGCCCGATCAGCTTGCGGCGAGTTCGGAGCACTTTGAGGGGGACTACCGCCCTGCGCAGGCGGATGGCGATGCGCCACTGGACCCCACGGCGGTAAACTCGGTGGCGGCTGCGCCGAATATCCGGCTGGAGCCGCTGCAGCTTGAGTTCCTGATGCGTCTGGCGGACGCACTCAACACAACTCTGGACCTGAATACGCTGATGCATCGGGTTGCCGATCTGGTCCGCGCGGTGATCGACTATCGCATCTTTGCCATCATGCTTGTGAACGACCGTACCGGCGATCTGCGGATGCGCTTCCAGACGGGCCACGCGCCGGAGGTGGAGCGGCTGCGGATTAAGCTGGGGCGTGGCATTGTGGGCGAGGCCGCGAGCCTCCGCGCCTCCGTGCTGGTGGAAGATGTGCGCGCCGTGGAGAACTATATCAATGCGAACCCGAACGTGATGTCGGAGCTGGCAGTGCCGCTGATCGTGAAGAATCGGGTCGTAGGCGTGATTGACCTACAGTCTGAGCAGCGTGGCTACTTCACGGTGGAACATCAGCGCCTGCTGGAACTGACGGCATCGCGTGTGGCGGTTGCTGTCGAGAATGCACGGCTCTATACCCGCGTCGCTCGCCAGGCGCAGACGTTGACGGTGCTGAACGAGATCTCGCGGGAGATTACCAGCATTCTCGATCTGGATGATCTGCTGGAACGCATTGGGCATCTGTTGAAACGCGTGATCGACTTTCAGATGTTCACCATCCTGCTGTGGAACGAACGTGCGGAACGATTTGAGCATCGCTTCAGTTCGCGCTTCGGGGAACGCATCCAGCGGGAACACTACGTGAAGCTTGGCGAAGGAATTATTGGCCACGCCGCCCAGCAGAGGATTCCAGTGCTGGTGCCGGATACGCGCAAGGACCCGCGCTACATTGTTGCCAACTCCGAGATGCGCTCGGAGCTCTCGGTGCCGTTGATCTACAAGGGCAAGGTGATCGGTGTTATCGACCTGGAACATACGCGGGTGAACTACTACAACGAGGAGCATCAGACGACGCTGTCGACGCTGGCCGCGCAGGTGGCTATCTCAATCGCAAATGCGCGCTTGTACCAGCGAATTTCGGAGGAGGAGCAGAGGCTGGAACGCGATCTCGAGATGGCGCGCGAGGTGCAACTGCGGCTGCTTCCCAGTTCGGCTCCGCAGCCGCGGCATGCGGAGATTGCGACCGCGTTTCTGCCGGCGCGTTCGATTGGCGGCGACATCTATGATTTCATCGACTACGGCAGCGGAAGCAACGCGCTGTATAAGACTTCGCAGCGAAAGCGGATCGCGATTGTGCTGGGGGATGTTTCGGGCAAGGCTGCTCCGGCGGCCCTGTACGCGGCTCTGGTGTCGGGGATTCTGCGTTCGCTGACGGTGCGGCACCTGCCTCCCGCGGATTTGCTGGCGGAGTTGAACAACCAGTTGCAGGAGCGCAAGCTGGACTCTCAGTACGTCACGATGCTGATGGCGTTGTGGAACGACGAGAAGCGAACCCTACAGATTGCGAATGCGGGTTCTGTGCAGCCGCTGTATGTCGCGGCGCCGGTTATTGATCCTTTGATTGAATTCAAGCGGGCGGCACTGGTTGCGCCTGAATGCGAGCCGGAACAGGACTTCACGATCAGTACCCTGCAGACAGAAGGGTTTCCGCTTGGGCTCTTTCCGGATGCGCAGTATGAAGAGCTCACTCTGGCCACCAAACCGGGCGACGTGGTGATCTTCTTCTCGGACGGCATCGTGGATGCGGAGAATTCCGAGGGCGAGATGTTCGGCACGGAGCGGCTGGCTGCAGTGCTGCGGGAGAATCCGTCGGTGCGCCATTCGGCGCAGGCTACCGTGGACGCCATCCTGGCCGCGGTGGCTGCGTTTCAAGCTGGGACAGCCTACTTCGACGATGAGACGCTGGTTGTTCTTCGCGTGCTGTAAGCCATTGGTGGCGGCTAGTACCCGCTCGCTGCAGCGATAACAACAGGGGATGCGCCATGATTCGCAAGCTCTGCCACGATCTTTATGCTGGCGCTGGCGCCGATGCGGGTTGCTCCGGCTTGGAGCATGGCGGAGGCATCGGCTAGCGAACGGATGCCGCCTGAGGCTTTTACTCCGGCGCGGGTTCCGGCGACGCCGCGCATCAGGGTGATGTCGTCCGTTGTTGCGCCGCCCGAGGAGAAGCCGGTGGAGGTCTTGATAAAGTCAGCGCCCGCCGCCAGAGCGAGCTCAGAAGCTCGGAGCTTTTCCTCGAAGGACAGAAGGCACGTCTCGAGAATGACTTTGACGATGGACCCAGCTCCGTGGGCAAGCTCGACCACGGAGCGGATATCCTGACGGACGGCCTGGATGTCTTCCTTGGAACCGGACTTGAGGAGACCGATGTTCAGCACCATGTCAACGTCGTGTGCACCCAGCTTCAGCAAGTGCCTGGTCTCTTCGCACTTGGAGACGGGGAGGGATGCGCCCAGCGGGAAGCCAACGACTACGCCTACGGGGATGCCTGTGCCGGCGAGGGTTTCTGCGGCAAGGGCGACCCAGGTGGGATTGACCATGGCGCAGGCGAAGCGGTGTTCGGCGGCTTCGTGGCAGAGGCGGATGACCTGGGCTCGCCTGGCGTCCGGCTTGAGCAAGGTGTGGTCGATGACCGCGGCCAGCGAGGCTGCGGACGAGAGCGCGTGGGAGGCAAAGGCCTGGGCGTCGAAGGCTGCTGGGTCGGCGATGGAAACTTTCGGTGTGGTCATGAGTCGGTGATGCTCCTGCTGCTAGTGGCCGGCGTCGTTGGGGAAGAGACGGATGTCGGGGACGTTGCGGTACATTTCGGCGTAGTCCATGCCGTAGCCGATGACGAACTGGTTGGGGATCTTGAAGCCTACGTAATCGGCTTCGATGGGGACGAGGCGGCGTTCAGGCTTGTCCAGAATGGTGGCGATCTTCAGCGAAGCGGGCTTGTGCTGGAGCATGAGGCCCCGAAGGTATGACAGGGTAAGACCGGTGTCGAGAATGTCTTCGACGAGTATGACGTGGCGGCCTTCGATGGGGTTGTCGATGTCCTTGATGAGCTTGACGGCACCGGAGGAGACGCGGGCGCGGCCGTAGCTGGAGACGGCTACGAAGTCGAAGGTGTTGTCGATCTGGATGGCACGGGCGAGGTCGGAGAGGAAGATGGCCGCGCCTTTGAGGACGCCGATGAGGACGAGCGGGTGGCTCGTGGTCTGGCCTGCGTATTCGGTGGAGATCTGGCGGCCGAGTTCGGCGACCCGGTCGGCGATGGCTGCGGCGGAGTAGAGGACTTCCATCTGCGAGGCGGGCGGAAAGGCGGGCGAACTGGTCGGCATAGGGACAAGGGTAGCGTATGCGCGGCGTGCGGGTCGAGCGGGGCTGTGTGAAACGAGATGCTGCGTCTCCATAGTCTTTCCTTTCTGCTGCGAAGCGGTTGCGAAGTGCGGCGGCTATACTTTGAGGGGAAGCGAGGGTTATGTATCCCTATATCAATCTTGGGCCGCTGCACCTGGGTACGTTTGGGCTGCTGCTGTGGCTGGCTGCTGTGGCTGGGACGATCGTGTTGCATCGGAACTTCGTTCGCAAGGGCGTGGATGGCGATGCGTTGAGCATCGTGGCTGTGGTGGTGGTGGCCGGCGTGGTGGGCGCGAAGCTGTGGCATGAGCTGGAGAATCCGAGGGAGCTGGCGTATTCGCTAGGCGTCATTGCAGCTCCTGGGTGGCATCACCCGGTTGATGTTGCACTGCGCTTTCTGCAGTGGTTCCGCGATGGGTTTGCGTGGTTTGGCGGCATGGTTGCCGGGATTGCCGTGCTGATGATGCAGGGACGGTCGACACATTTCAAAGGGCTCGGATGGAAGTCGATGGACGATCCGGGGCCGGTTCGCGGGCCTCGGGTGGGCGCGGTTCGGATGCTGGACCTGGCTGCTCCGGCGGCAGCGCTTGGGTACGGCGTGGGGCGTATCGGCTGCCTGCTGGCGGGGGATGGCGACTACGGCATCAACACGACTCTGCCGTGGGGGGTGCATATGGCAAAGGATGCGCTGGTGCCGCCGATTCCGGCGACTGCGCTGGTGCAGCCTACGCCAATCTATGAACTGCTGTTCTCGATGCTGGTTTTCTGGATTCTCTGGCAGCTTGGACGGCGGCTGCGGCCGGTTGGCTGGCTTACCGGGGCGTACCTTGTGCTTTCGGGCGTGGGGCGGTTCCTGGTGGAGTTCATTCGAGTGAATCCGAAGCTCTACTTCCACCACACGATGACGAATGCGCAGGTGGCGGCCCTGGGGAGCATCGTCGCCGGGCTGGTGGTACTGGCGGCGGCTCAGGGCCGTGGGGTGGACGTGGCGTTCGAGGTTTCCGTTGAGGGGTAGTGAATTCTTGGGGGTATCTTGATTCTAAGATACCCCTTTCAAAGGGGTTAGGTTGGCTGGATACCCTTGATATCCCCTTGATACTAGCTAAGTCGTTTATTCTACGCGGAATTCCTCCTAAGATACCCCTTCTAAACGGGTTATATGGCTTCGTTTTAAACCGAAGACCCGGCGCGTGGGCCGGGTCTTCGTTTCCATTTCTACTGATTTGATTATAGCAGGCTGACCATAACTCCACGCCAGATGCGTCGATGAACGTATAGTGCCTATTCTGAACGGCTTGCGGATTTTTTTGGAGCGCAGGGGGCTTGACAGAAATTGCGGACCCGTAGGGCCGAACAGATGGGCCAGAAGCGTAGGAAACTCACCGCCGGATGGGGACGGCGGACAAGTGTGTTGAGTTGTGGGGAATGGGCTAGAGGGATCTGCATCGTTCCGAAATTTAGAACTTGACACAGAGTACTCTATATTGCAGAGTAGGTGGCAGAGGGATTGTCGATGATCACGTTCTACGAGCGGAAGCGGTATACGGGATTGGCTGCTGGCAGTTTGATTATGGCTGCGTTCCCTTTTTCGTTCGCGGTGTGGTCTCTGGTGGCGGCTCGGACGGCGGTGGCCGACTGGCTGCTTGGGGCGATGACGCTCGCTACGGTCGCACTGATCGGATCCTGCGTTGCGGCGATTCGCCGAGTGCGACAGCTGGCCCACCTGCCGATAGCCGACGCTTGGATGTTCCGTAGGATTACGCGTCAGTACTGGACGATCGTTGCGGCGGAGTATGTTGGGATCGCGGTGGTGTGTGTGGTCTTCGGGAATCGGCGGCATTGGATGTACATTCCGGCGCTGATCGACGTGGTTGTGGGGCTTCATTTTCTGCCGCTGGCGCGGTTGTTCAAGGTGCGGCGTTACGCCGTGGCGGGCGGTCTGTTTTGCAATATAGCTGTGGGAACGATGTTGTGGATGCCTTCGTCGGCATATGTGGGCCATGCCCTTGGATGGCTTGTGGTGCCGCCGGTGGGATGTGCGCTGGTGGGGTTGGGGACGGCGTGGGCTGGGTTGAATGAGGTGCGGAGGTTTTTGGGTGGGGCTGGGTTGGACCGGAGGCTTGATGCAAGTTCGACCATGGCGTAGGGATTGAGCGCGAATGTTGAAACCGGCGGCCGGTGGCTGCGTGAGAAAGAGCGAGCTGGGTTGCCAAAAAGGTTCGGCGGTTGAAGCAGGGCGAAAGGTATCGGGATCCTTCGCGTTGCTCAGGATGACGGCAAAACAGGTGTTCAAGGAGAGGAATGGAGATGACGGATATGGATAGGAATGATGGGACTACGCGGGATGAGTTGGTGCAGCGGATTGCGCTGATGGAGGCGATGATTGCCGAGGGGAGGCAGTCGACGGGACGGGCTGGATGGATCTTTGTGATGTGGGGGGTGCTCTACTTTGCGGCGACGGGATGGGTTTGCTACCTGCCGCTGCGGAATTGGGCGTGGCCGGTGTGCATGACGACGGGGATGGTTGTGCTGGCGAGCTGGCAAAGTCGGCAGCGGCGCGCCGGGGCGGTCCGGGGACCGAAGTCGCAGACGATCAGCGCGGTGTGGTGGACGACGGGTCTGGCGGTGAGTCTGTTCGCAGTCTTCGGAGGGATCACCCGTCATGGGGAGCATACGTTTGCACTGTATCTCGCGGCGATCGTGTTTTTCATCGGGCTGGCTCATGCGATCAGCGCGGCGATTCTGCAATGGACGATGCAGGGAATGGTGGCGGCGGTGTGGTGGGGCGGCGGGATTGCGATCTTGTTTGCTCCGTCGCCGGTGGCCATGCTGAAGATATTTCTTACGGCTACGTTCTTCGGGCAGATCGTGTTCGGCCTGTATGCGATGTCGCTGCAAAGGCAGCGGGCTGTAGCGGAACGGGTGATGCGGCATGGGTGAGGGGCTTCCGGAGCTGGATCCGGTGGTGCATGGGAAGGTGCGGCTGGCGGTGCTCTCGCTGCTGCTGACGGTGGAGGAGGCGGAGTTTACGTGGCTGCGGGAGAAGACGGGTTCGACGGACGGGAACCTGGGGGCGCAGATGTTGAAGCTGGAGGAGGCTGGGTATGTGGCGATGGAGAAACGGTTCGCAGGGAGGAAGCCGCAGACTGTGTATCGGATGACGGCGAAGGGGCGGGAGGCTTTGGCGGGGTATGTGGCGGCTTTGAAGCGGCTGCTCGGCGGGGCTTTGTGAGGATGGGGGAAGGGCTCGGCTACCGCGTGTTGGGGATGGAGAAAGTGCGAACGCAGGTCCTTCGACTGCGCTACGCTCCGCTCGGGATGACAAGGTTGTTGGAGTGGGAAGAGTGCGACGTGCATGAACTTTGGCGATCCAGAAACCGTAGAGATGAATGGAGGATGTATGAGAAAGCAGTTTGTTTCGGCGGTGGTTGGGGTTTGTTTGTTGGGTGCGGGTGTGGCGTTTGGGCAGAGTGCTTCCCTGCCCTCTGGTGCGGCTGGGCAGGCGGGGCTCGTTGTGCCAGCTAAGGCTGGGGTTGCGACTGCGTTTGAGGTGGCTTCGGTGCGGCCGGCGGTGATGGACCAGGCGACGATTATGGCGGGGCTGCGGGCGGGTAAGCGGCCGGAGGAGATGCATATTGATGCGGAGCGGGCGACGTTCCGGTATGAATCGCTGAAGCAGTTGGCGGCGTACGCGTACAAGGTGAGGGCTTACCAGGTGAGCGGGCCGGACTGGATGGCTACGGATCGGTTCGACATTGCGGCAAAGTTGCCGGAGAGCGCGTCGAGGGATGATGTGCCGGCGATGATGCAGGCGCTGCTGGTGGATCGTTTCAAGCTGGCGGCGCACCTGGAGACGAAGGAGCATGCGGTGCTGGGGCTCATGCTGGCGAAGAGTGGCGCGAAGATGAAGGAAGTGCCCGCGGCTGCGCCTTTGGATGAGACGGCGGAGTTGAAGCCGGGTGAGACAAAGGTCGATTCGATCGATGGGACGACGATTCTGCGGAGGAATGCGGACGGTTCGACGACGTACAACATGGGCGTGCGGGGGACGATGACGATCCGTATCGATGGGCAGACGGGGACGATGCACCTGGATGGAAGCGCGATGACGATGAAAGGGCTGGCGAATATGCTGACTTCGCTGGGTGGAGGGAATGGGCGGCAGGTGGTGGACTTGACGGGGCTGAGCGCGCACTATGAGCTGGCGGTGGAGTTTTCGCTGTCGGAGCTGGTGGCTAGTTTGCGCGAGTCGGGGATTGATATTTCGCGGCCTGGGGGTGGTGGGGGTTCGGCGGCGGCTGATCCTGGTGCGGATGAGACGGTGGCGGATGCGCTTGGCAAGCTGGGGTTGAAGATGCAGGCTACGAAGGCTCCGGTGGAGCAGCTGGTGGTTGATCATGTGGAGAAGGCGGCTACGGAGAATTAGGTTGGATCGCGGCCGCGAGACGGGATATACCGCCGGATGGCGTGGCTGGAAGAACCGCAGGTCCTTCGGCTGCGCTGCGCTTCGCTCAAGATGACAATGTTGCTCATTCCCAGGCGGTGCGGCATCGTGTGGGGCGTTGCTACCGTCTAACATGGGTGTATGGTCCAGTCTGTTCGTTTGTGCATTGAACCTGATGTGAAGGTGAAGTCCGGTGCGGGAGGGGCGCGCAGTTGGGTGAGCGCGCTCGCGGTTCTGGCTGCGGTGGTTCTTGGTGGGGCGGCGCAGGGACAGAACGCGCGGTTCGACCTGGTAGGGCCGAAGGTGGATGTAAGGGTGACGCGGGCGGGGGTGACGCTGCCGATCGCTTCGGTGCCGAATCTGCAGCCGGGGGATAAGCTTTGGCTGCATCCGGATCTGCCGTCTACGCAGTCGGTGCGGTACCTGATGGTGCTGGTGTTTTTGCGAGGGACGACGAATCCGCCGCCGAATGACTGGTTCGTGCGGATCGAGACCTGGGACAAGAAGGTGCGTGCTGAGGGAGCCGAGGTGACGGTTCCGGCGGAGGCGCAGCAGGCGGTCCTGTTTCTGGCGCCGGTGACGGGTGGGGATTTCAGTACGCTGCGGTCGGCCGTGCAGGGGCGACCGGGGATCTTTGTGCGGGCTTCGCAGGACCTGGCGGCGGCGGGGTTTGAGCAGGCGCGGATTGAGAAGTACATCAGCTCGATGAAGCAACTGACACCGGAGCAGGAGTCGGATGCGAAGCAATTGCAGGAACACTCAAACACGATTGCGGCAACGCTCGCGCTGAAGCCGAATGCGGATTGCGCGAAGCTGGCTCCGGACCAGCAGTACACGTGCCTGACGCAGGCGGGGAGCCAGACGCTGCTGGATGATGGGCATGGGCAGTCGATTGTGGATGCGGTGAGTGGAGGCGAGGGTGCAGGTCTGATCAACCAGGCTTCGTATACGAAGCTGGCGGGCGGTGGAGTCTATTCGGCGTATGTGGGCGCGATTGTGGATGTGGTGCACATTATGGGGTCGCTGCATACGGCGCGGTACCAGTACATTCCAGCGATTGCGTTTCCGGAGCAGCAGGCGCTGAACCTGCGGCTGAATACTCCTCCTTCGTTTCATAATCCGAAGTCGGTGATTGTGATTGGGCTGCCTTCGGTGCAGAAGAGCGTGCCTCCGCCGCTGCGGGCTGCGGATGCGAAGCAGGTGGCGTGCCTGGCGAAGCCGGGTGTGGTGCTGCCGGTGGAGGGTGCGCCGCTAGTATTTTCTACGGGGTTTGCGCATGATCTGGTGCTGCATTTGAATCGGCCAATCGAGGGGAAGAATGGTAAGGGCGAGATGCAGGATGTTCCGGTAAGGGCGGATGCGTTTCGTGGAGGCTTGGTGCTGGCTCCGGTGGAGAAGCGTCGGGCGCTGCCTATGCCGGGTGGGGTTGGGCATGGGGCGGAGGGTGCGGCGTCTGCTGCGGCGGAGCATGGGGATGCGAATTCGGAGAGCGATGCAACGTTGACGAGTGCGGAGCTGACGGGGACGGTGAAGGGCTTCTGGGGGTTCGACGCGTTTGAAGGGCCGACGCTGGCGTTGCAGGAGACTCCCGGGAAGGACTGGAAGCTGGCGGGGGATGAGCCAGTGATTGCGGGGCGGAACCAGCATGTTTTGGTGGAAGCTTCGGGGACCGCCTGTGTTGAGAGCATTGAGCTGGAGCCGGCGCCGGGCGGGAAAGAGAAGGAGACGTGGAAGCAAGCGGATAAGCCGAACCGGGTCGACGTGATGCTGAATGTGCCGGCGCACGATGCGGGTGCCATGCACCTGGCGATTCGGCAGTACGGCGAGGCAAAGGCGGCGATGGTGAGCCTGGTTTCGTACAGTCCGCCGGCGAAGGTAGATGGGTTGAGCTTTCATGCAGGGGATAAGACGGCGGTGCTTACGGGTACGAGCCTGGACCAGGTGAAGCGGGTTGGGCTGGGCGGGGTGAGCTTTGAGCCTTCGCTGGAGGGGACGAATCCAGTGGCGCTGACGGATGGGAAGGCGGAACTGCGGCTGGTCTCCGGCGGTAAGGTGGCGAAGTTGACGGCGGGGGAGAATGTTACGGCGCAGGTGTCGCTGAACGATGGAAGGATGCTTCCGGTGGGAGTGACGGTTGGTGCGGCACGTCCGAGCGTGACTCTGATCAGCAAGGCGGATGTAGTTGGGGAAGGTGCGAGTGCATCGCAGTTCAAGGTGCAACTGGGAAGTAAGGACGACCTGCCGGTGAGCGATACGCTGATGTTTTCGATGAAGTCGGCGCGACCGTTTCCTCGGGCGGGAAAGATTGAGGTGGCAAGCGAGGACGACTCGCTGCATACGACGCTGAGTTTCAACGATCCGGGGGCTTCGCTCATTCTGGAGAGTCCGGAGACGGTGATGGGGAGTCTGCAGCCGATGAAGGCGTTTGGCGCGTCGGCGTTTGGGCCGATTCGGGCGAGGGCGATTGGGGCGGACGGGAGTGCGGGTGACTGGCTTCCGCTGGTGACGCTGGTGCGGCTGCCTACGTTGATGCGGCTGAGTTGCCCGGTGACTGCTTCGACGTTGCCTGCGGTGGGGCGTGCGAAGGGCGGTAAGCCGGGGGTAGTGGCCGCAGCGGCTGTGGCGGTGGCGACTGCCGGTGCTGCGGAGGGGACGGGTGCGGTCGCTGCGCCTGTGGCGAAGGGCGATCCTGCCGGACCGGATTCGGGGCAATCACCTGCGAGCGGAGATGGACCGGCTGCGGCTTCCGTTTCAGAGGCGAGTCCGCTGGCGGCGAGTTGTACGCTTTCGGGGAGCGGACTTTACTTCATCGATTCGATTGCTACGGATGAGGGGTTCACGAATCCGATCCATGTGCCGGAGGGATTTGTTGGGTCGTCGATCGATGTTCCGCCGCCTACGGGTGGAGATTATTATCTGCGGCTGCGGGATGATCCGTCGGTGATTGATACCGTGACACTACCGGCGGGGCCGCTGTAAGCAACCACTGGGTTATTCCGATCCGACAGGTGGCAAGGCGCGCTGGACCCGGCTGTGGGAGCGGCTGTAGGTGAAGTAGACGACCAGGCCGACGGCGAGCCAGATTACCAGGCGGAGCCAGGTGTCGACGGGTAGGCCGAGCATCATGGCGAGCGAGATGAGGATGCCTAAGATCGGTGTGGCGGGAGAGAAGGGGGCGCGGAAGGGGCGTGGGAGCTCTGGGCGGCGCGCGCGGAGGACGAGGACACCGGCGCAGACGATGATGAACGCTAGCAGCGTGCCGATGCTGGTCATCTCGCCTAACTTGTCGAGTGGGATGGTGGAGGCGAAGACCGCGACGACGAGGCCAACCGTGATCGACGAGAGATACGGGGTGCGGAACTTTGGGTGGACCTTTGAAAATATTTCGGGGAGCAGGCCGTCTTTTGACATGGAGAAGAAGACGCGGCTCTGGCCGAGCAGGAGGACGACCATGGTGGTAGTGAGGCCGGCGAGTGCGCCGAACTTGACCATCAGGCTTCCCCACTTTACGCCGGTCTGGTCGATGCCGACGGCGAGTGAGTCGGGGATGTTGAGGAAGTGGTAGTTGACCAGAGCGGTGAGGACCAGCGCCACCGCGATGTAGAGGATCGTGCAGAAGACGAGCGAGCCGAGGATGCCGAGGGGCATGTCGCGTTTGGGATTTTTGGCTTCCTGCGCGGTGGTGGAGACGGCGTCGAAGCCGATGTAGGCGAAGAAGATGACGCCTGCTCCGCGGAGTACTCCAGACCAGCCGAAGGAGCCGAAGGTGCCGGTGTTGGGCGGCAGAAACGGGTGCCAGTTGATGCGTGGTAGTTCGGGGTGGTGCAGGATGGTCGCGGTTCCGAGGGCGAGGAAGACGAAGAGCACGACCAGCTTGATGACGACGATGACGGAGTTGAACTGCGCAGATTCCTTGATGCCGATGACCAGGATGGCGGTGACGAAGAGGATGCCGAGGAAGGCGATGAGGTTGAAGATGCCGTGGCGTTGGGGGAGAGATGCTGGATCGATGTTGAGTTGGGCGAGCTTGGAGGCGACGCGGGCGAGTAGCTCCCAGTGGCCTTGCCAGAGGACGAAGGTGGAACCGGGGGTTCCGGCGAGTTCGGGTGGGAGGCGGAGGCCGAAGTCCTGGCCGAGCGAGAGGACGTAGCCGCTCCAGCCAGAGCAGACGGTGGCTGCGCCGAAGGCGTATTCGAGGATGAGATCCCAGCCGATGATCCAGGCGAAGATTTCGCCGAGGGTGGCGTACCCGTAGGTGTAGGCGGAGCCGGCGACGGGGATCATGGCAGCGAACTCGGCGTAGCAGAGGCCGGCGAAGACGCAGCCGATGGCGGCAACCATGAAGGAGTAGACGACAGCTGGGCCCGCGTAGCGCGCGGCTGCGGGGCCGGTGAGGACGAAGATGCCGGTGCCGATGATGGCGCCGATGCCGAGGGCGATGAGGTTGCTGGCGCCGAGGGTGCGCTTGAGGGTGTGTTCGCCGGTCTCGGCTGCTTCGTTGAGGATGGTCTCGAGCGGCTTGGTGCGGAGGAGATTCATCATGCTTCGTCGGTGCTCCTTGAGTCGCAGCTACGGGGGCTGGCCTGTAGCTGCGTCCACGCGAGATATACGGGTACGCCTAGTAGTACGAGGATGAGGCCGGGCCAGGTGTACTGCGGCTTGTATCGCAACAGTACAACACAGATCCAGGTGGCCATGACGATATAGAGCGCGGGGAGTATCGGGTAGCCAATGGCTCGGTAGGGGCGCGGAGTGTCGGGCTGGGTGCGGCGGAGGATGAAGAGGCCGGCGATGGTGAGGATGTAGAAGAACAGGACGGCGAAGATTACGTAGTCGAGTAGCTGGCCGTAGGAACCGGAGAGGCAGAGGATGCAGGTCCAGGCCCACTGCAGCCAGAGGGAGTTTGCAGGGACGCCGGTGCGGGGGTGGAGCTTGCCCACGGCGCGGAAGAAGAGGCCGTCGCGGCTCATGGCGTAGTAGACGCGAGCTCCGGCTAGGATGAGGCCGTTGACGCAGCCGAAGGTGGAGATGAGGATGGCAGAGGCCATGAGCTTTGCGCCGAAGTTGCCGAAGGCCGACTGCATGACGGCGGTGGCTACGCGGTCCTGGGCGGCGAATTGGATGCCTCGTGCGGTGATGGTGGTGGCTTCGGGGGAGCCCGCCAGGGGGAGGACGGAAAGGTAGACGAAGTTGCAGGCGATGTAGAGGAGAAGGACTGTGCCGGTGCCGAGGGCGAGGCTTAGCGGTAGATTGCGTTTGGGATTTTCTATTTCGCCTGCGGTGAAGGTGACGTTGTTCCAAGCGTCGGAGCTGAATAGCGAGCCGACCTGCACGACGGCGAGGATGGTGAAGATTCCGACGTAGGTGGAGGGGCTGCTGGTGCCGGATTGGATGGCGTGGAGGGTGTGTGGTGAAGCGTTGGCCCAGAAGTTTGTCCAGCCAGTGCCGAAGTTTTGGGCGATGGCTGCGGCGTTCCTTGCGGCTAGGCCTGCGGCGATGACGGCTACGAGTGCGAGGACTTTTGCGCTGGTGAATATGTTCTGGATCGCTGCGCCTAAGTTGAGGCCGAAGGTGTTGAGGATGGTGAGCAGCGTGATGATGGCGATGGCGGCTAGATTTGCGGTGTTGAGGCCGATGTTGCCGTTGCCGATGTGCCAGAGCCAATGCTGCGCGCTGATGCTGGGGAAGAAGACGCCGAGGAATTTGCCGAAGGCTACGGCTACGGCGGCGATGGTGCCGGTCTGGATGACGAGGAAGAGCGTCCAGCCGTAGAGGAAGCCGGCGAGTGGGCCGAGCGATTCGCGGAGATAGATGTATTGGCCGCCTGCGCGAGGCATCATGGCGGCGAGTTCGCCGTAGCTGAGGGCGCCGATGAGGGTGAGGGCGGCGGTGACGAGCCACGCCGCGATGAGGAGGGCGGGAGAGCCGAGGGTGCGGGACATGTCGGCGGAGACGATGAAGATGCCGGAGCCGATCATGGAGCCCATGACTATGGCTGTGGCGGAGAAGAGGCCGAGGCGGCGGGTGAGTTGCGGGGCTTCGGTTGGTGCGGGGATTGAGTCGGAGTTCACGTTGCGTCAGTTCTATCCCAAAAGCGTGAGAAAGTCTTGCGCTACATGCTGGACGCTTTCGCCTTCGGCGAAGAGGCTGGAGATGACGGCCACGGAGTTGGCGCCGGCTTCGATGACGGAGGGGGCGTTGGCGCGGGTGATGCCGCCGATGGCTACCAGCGGCTTGGTGGTGAGGGTGCGGGCGCGGTGGAGGCCTTCGAGGCCTACTACTGGGTCGGGGTTTTCCTTCGACGTGGTGGGGAAGATGGGGCCGATGGCGATGTAGTTGGCGGAGGTGAGGTTGGCGGCGCGGACCTGATCGTCGGTGTGGGTGGAGATGCCGACGATGCGGTCGGGGCCGATGACGCGACGGGCGTCTTCGGGGGAGAGATCGGTCTGGCCTACGTGGACGCCGTGGAAGTTTGCGAGGACCGCGAGGTCGGGACGGTCGTTGAGGATGAACTGACAGTCGAGACCGACGAAGACTTCGCGGAGGCAGGCGGCGGCTGCGAGAATATCCTGCGGTGCGCCAGTCTTGTTGCGGTACTGGATGAGGGTGACTCCGGCGGCGCGGAGGCCTACGGCGAACTTGCGCAGGCGTACGCCGCGTTGCTGCAGGATATCGGCATCGATGATCGCGTAGAGGGGGGAGAGATTCATTCGGTCAGATACTCCGTTGCATGGGGTGACTTCGTTATACTTTCCGCAGTCGTTTATCGAGGCGGTACGCCATGTTTAAAAGCTTTGACTCGGATCGATTGCTCCGCGAGCGCGAACTCTGGGTGGCGCGTCGGAAGTCGGGCAAGATGAAATTTGTATTCTTCAATACGATCATCTTCGGTAACGGTCTCTTCTGCCTTCTTCGCGCACCGGTTATTTTTCATTTCGGGTATGGAAAGGTCATCAGCCATCATGGCAGGGTGCTGCTCGCCGACGTAGCTCTTCCGCTTTGCATCGCCATAGGACTTGCGGGCTGCCTGATGATGTGGCGCAGAGGGGAACGACTGGTGAATGACCCAGACGAGGTAGACAGCGGCTCGGCTAGCTAGCGGACTTCTGGCGCTCGAAGAAGCGCTCCATGAATTTGGTGTCGAAGTCGCCGGCGCGGAATTCGGCGTCGGCGAAGATTTTTTCGTGGAGTGGGATCGAGGTGTGGATGCCCTGAACTACGAACTGGCTTAGGGCGCGCTGCGTTTTGGCGATGGCTTCGGCGCGGTCTTTGCCATGGCAGATGAGCTTGGCGATGAGGGAGTCGTAGTAGGGTGGGACGACGCCTTCGGCATATTGTGCGGTGTCGACGCGGACTCCGTTGCCGCCGGGGAGGTTGAAGGCGGTGATCTTGCCGGCGGAGGGTGTGAATTTTTCGGGGTGCTCGGCGTTGATGCGGCACTCGATGGCGTGGCCGGTGATGGTGACCGGCTTGGTGATGATGTCGGAGAGCTTTTCGCCCGCGGCGATGCGGAGCTGGGCTTTGACGAGATCGATGCCGGTGACCATCTCGGTGACGCAATGCTCGACCTGGATGCGGGTGTTCATCTCGATGAAGTAGATCTTGCCGTCTTCGTCCATGAGGAATTCGATGGTTCCGGCGTTCCAGTAGCCAACGTCCTTGAGGCAGCGCTGAATGGTTGCACCTAGCTCGGCGCGGAGCTTGGGCGTGACCATGAGGCTGGGCGCCTCTTCGATGAGCTTCTGGTGGCGGCGCTGGATGGAGCACTCGCGTTCGCCGAGGCTCAGGACGTTGCCGTGCTCGTCGGCCAAGACCTGAAACTCGATGTGGCGTGGGCGCTCGATGAATTTTTCCATGTAGAGATCGCCGTTGCCGAAGGCTCCTGCGGCTTCGCCGGAGGCCTGCTGGAACATGCCCGGGAGTTCTTCGGCAGTGCGGCAGATGCGCATGCCGCGTCCTCCGCCGCCGGCGACGGCCTTGAGGATGACGGGGTAGCCGATGTGCTTTGCGCAATCGAGTGCGGCGGATTCGCTTTCGAGGATGCCGTCGGAGCCGGGCAGGATGGGGACTTTCGCCTTCTTCATGGTCTGGCGCGCGGTGGACTTTTCGCCCATCATGCGGGTGACTTCGGGCGGCGGCCCGATGAACTTGATGTTGGAGGCGCGGCAGACTTCGGCGAAGTTTGCGTTCTCGCTCAGCAGGCCGTAGCCGGGATGGATGGCGTCGACATCGGCGATCTCGGCCGCGGCGATGACGGCGGGGACGTTGAGGTAGCTCTCTGCGGAGCGCGGCGGGCCGATGCAGATGGCCTCGTCAGCGAACTTGACGTGGAGGGAGTTGCGGTCTGCCTCACTGAAGACGGCAACGGTGCGGATGCCCATCTCTTTGCATGCCGAGATGACACGCAGTGCGATCTCGCCTCGATTTGCGATCAGTACCTTACGAAACATGCTCACCAGGACTTTCTATTGCAAGCTTTATTTTGGGCGGATGGCGAAGAGGGGCTGGCCGTATTCGACGGGCTGGCCGGTGTTGGCGATGCGCTTAATGACCTCGCCTGCCATGTCGCTTTCGATCTCATTCATCAGCTTCATGGCTTCCACGATGCAGAGGACCTGGCCGGCTTCGACCTGGTCGCCTATCTTGACGAAGGGTGGTGCGCCGGGTGAGGGCGAATCATAGAAGGTGCCTACGATGGGCGACTTGACCTCGTGGAGTTTCTCTTCGGGCTCGGCTGGCTCCACTGCGGCGGAGACGTTCGGGGCTGCGGCGGCTGACGCATGGGCCGCGGCGGGGCGGGCCAGCAGCTGCTGCGCCAGCGCGAGGTCGGCTGCGGTGGGCGCGGAGGAACCGGCGAACTTGATGCGCATCTTCAGGTCGGCGCGGTCGATGTCGAATTCTGCGATGCCGTTGGCTTTGAGGAAATCGACCAGCTCGCGTAACTGTTCCAGATTTTTGTCTTCCATCATCACTCTTCCCGCGCTTTCTTGGCGCTGAGGTTTTGCTTTTCGCTGCTTTGCGATTGACTGCTACAACTCGATCCATGCCTTGGTGCTGTGCGTCAGGATTTCGCTGCCGGTGGGCGTTACCAGCACCATATCTTCGATGCGGACGCCAAACTTTCCGGGTATATAGACGCCGGGTTCAATTGTAACGATCATTCCGGCTTCGAGGGGCTGTGTTTGTTTCTGGGCGAGGCGTGGACCCTCGTGAATCTCAAGGCCGACGCCGTGGCCGGTGGAGTGGGTGAAGTGGTCGGCGAGGCCTGCAGTGCGGAGGACGCTGCGGGTAGCCTCGTCTACATCGCCTGTGATGGCGCCTGCGCGGACCGCAGCGACACCTGCCTCCTGGGCTTCTAGGACTGCCTGGTACGCTGTGTATTCTTCGGCGGTGGCGCGGCCTATGTGGATGGTGCGGGTCATGTCGGAGCAGTAGCCGTTGAGGACTACACCGAAGTCGAGGGTGACGAAGCCGCGGCGCGGGAGCTTTACGCTGGTGGCATGGCCGTGGGGCAAGGCGCTGCGTGGGCCGCTGGCTACGATGGTCGGGAAGGACATGGCTTCGGCCCCGGCGATGCGGGCGGCGTGTTCAAGTTCGGCGGCTACGGCGGTCTCGGTCATGCCGGGCTCGATGATGGAGAGGATTTTTTCGAAGAGTGCGCAGCCGAGCGCTGCAGCGGCGCGCATCTTTGCGATCTCGTCAGTGTCCTTGACCCATCGGAGTTCTGCGATCAGGGAGCCGACGGGCGCGAAGAGCTTGCGGCGCAAGGATGCGGGGACTGCTTTGCGCATCTGGTCGAGAGAGGCGACGGTGGTGTTGCCTTCGTCGAAGCCGCAGCGTGTGATGTTGGCGGAGGCGAGCCACTCGCAGGCGGCGAGCATGGCGGATTTCGGCGCGATGACTACGCGAGTGCCCGCGGCTTCGGCTTTGGCCTGCGTGGTGTAGCGGCCATCCGTGAAGAGGACGGCGCGACTGCCTACGAGCGCAAGGGCGGCGTTTGAACCAGTGAAGCCGCAGAGCCAGCGGACGTCAGGCAGATGCGTTACAAGCAATGCGTCGACGCCTGCGGCCTTTGCAGAGCGTATAGCCTGCTTCTTTCGTGCGTTCAAGCTCATTGGGTCTATTTTACCGAAGCTTGCTGGTTTGCCCATACGCGCGGCGCGTCATCCTTGGGCAGCCGGAAAGTCGCTATCATGGGATATGGACGGAAAGATCGCCGAGGATGAAGCTGCTGACCGAAAGACAGGGATTACACGGCGCAACTTCCTGCGTGGCTCTGCTGTAATTGCGGGCGGACTGGGGCTTTATTCGGGCGAGATTGCGCGGCATGAGATCAGCATTCTTACGCGGCCTGTGGGCATTCGCAATCTGCCCGATGCGTTTCGCAACTTCAGGATTGTGCAGATTTCAGATATTCACTTTGATGAGTTTACGGAGCCGTTTTTTTTGCGGCGGGTTATCAAGCGGGTGAATGCGCTAGAGCCTGACCTGGTGCTGATGACCGGTGACTTTATCAGCTTCACGCCTATGCCGCGGAATTATGTGGTGGGAGCCATGCACCGATGCGCGGATGTGCTGCAGGAGATCGCGTGCCCCCAGCGCTTCGCGAGCATGGGGAATCATGACTCGTTCCTGGGCGCGCCTACGATTCTTCCAATTCTTGCGGCGGTGAATATTCCTTTGCTGGTGAACCAGCACATTGCGATTGAGCGTGGGAGCGACCGGATCTGGCTCGCCGGGGTGCATGATCCGGTGACGCATGTGCCGGATCTTTTTGCGACGATACCGGCGCGTCCGGATGGTCCTGTAGTCCTGATGAGCCATGGGCCGGACTATGCGGATACGGTGGTAGCGCATCCGCGTGGGAAGCTGGTGGACCTGATGCTCTCCGGACACACGCACGGAGGGCAGGTGCGGCTGCCCCTTGTGGGGGCGCTGCAGACGCCGATCGGAGGGAAGAAATACGTGGAAGGGCTGTACCGGCTGGACCAGATGCAGCTGTATGTGAACCGCGGGATTGGGACGGTAGGACTTCCCTTCCGGCTGAATTGTCCGCCGGAGATTACGCTGTTCACGCTACAGAGCGCGTAGACGCGAACGGGCTAGCGGGCGCGGCCGGCGGGCTTCTTTTCGCGGGGCATCACGGTGACGTTCGAGGGGGCCTTGGGGCCGCTCATCTTTACCATCCAGGTGTCGAGCAGGCTGCGCTTGAAGCGCCAGCGGTTGCCGAGTTTGAAGGCGGGGATAAAGCCCTCGGAAGCGTAGCGATAGAGGGTGTCGCCGCTTATGCCAAGATATTCCGAAGCCTGGCGGATATCCATTACTTCGCGCATCATCTGCTGAACAGCACCTGCCATTTGAGCCTGCTCCTTTTATGTGGCGGAAAGCCGAAGATACCCGGCGAATTGCCGGATATCCTCGGAACACCTTTGTATCGCTGATTGGGAGTGGAGACAACAGGTTTCTGGTGTCAGGCTTCGAGGATGAGCAGGAGTGCTACTAACCGATTGATAAACATGGCTGGCGATGCGGCGAAGAAAAGGCGGCAGCATCTTTTCAGAATGCTGCCGCCTGTTTGTTCGGTATGGGATTGACTACTTCTTGGGCTGAAGGCCCTTGATGACTTCGAAGAAGTCTTCGCTGACGGTGCGGTTTTTGGAGATCGCCTCGGCGATGGGGATGTGGGTGATCTTGTTGCCCTGGAGGACGACGAGTTCGCCGAACTTGCCTTCGTGTACGAGGTCGATGGCGGCGAGGCCGTAGCGGGTGGCGAGCATGCGGTCGAACGCTGTGGGTGTGCCGCCGCGCTGGGTGTGGCCGAGGTTGACGGAGCGAGTTTCGAAGCCGGTGCGCTTCTCGATCTCTTCGGCGAGGGCCTGGCCGATGCCGCTGAGACGGGCGTGACCGAAGGCGTCCTTCTTTTCGCCGAGGGTGACCTGGCCAGCGATGGTGGGCAGCTTTGCGCCTTCGGCTACGACGACGATGGCGAACTTCTTGGTGCTGGCGTAGCGAGCCTTGACGAGGCGGACAACGTCTTCGATGTCAATCTCTTTTTCCGGGGCGAGGACTACGTCTGCTCCGCCGGCTACGCCTGCGGTTACAGCGATCCAGCCGGCGTCGCGGCCCATGACTTCAACGACCTGGACGCGGCTGTGCGACTCGGTGGTGGAATGGAGGCGATCGATGGCCTCGGTGGCGATGGTGACGGCCGTGTCGAATCCGAAGCAGGCGTCGGTGCCGTTCAGGTCGTTGTCGATGGTCTTGGGTACGCCGACGCAGGGGACGCCGCGCTTGATGAGTTCGAGCGAGATGGACTGGGTGTCGTCGCCGCCGAGGGCGATGAGCGCGTCGAGCTTCTGGTCCTTGAGGACCTGGAGGCACTTCTCGAAGCCGCCTTCAATCTTCTTGATGTTGGTGCGCGAGGAGCGGAGGATGGTGCCGCCCTGCTGCAGGATTCCGGTGGTGGTTTCGAGGTTGAGGGGCATGGTGTCGTTATCGAGGACGCCGCGCCAGCCCTGGCGGAAGCCGATGAACTCGTCGCCGTAGTGCCAGATTCCCTTGCGTACAACTGCACGAATTACTGCGTTGAGGCCGGGACAATCCCCGCCTCCTGTCAACATTCCAATGCGCATGCTTCTTGGCCTCTCGATGTGAAAAATTCCAAACAGGTCCATCATACTTGAGCGAAAGGGGCTTTCGTTGCTCGATGTGGCTTGGAGGCGGTTCGGTGAGGGCGCGGTCGCATCCAATCGATATGGCCAGCTTTGTTTCGGGTGGGAAGCAGATTCGCATTGTGCAGCATGAGCCGAAGGGGGCGGGACCGCATGCGGCAATCGTGCTGGTGCATGGTTCGGGCGGGAATGTGAGCTTCTGGGCGGACCAGATTGCGCCGTATCTGGAGCGGCTGAACCTTGCGCTTTACGTGGTTCATTATTTTGATCGGACGGGTACGACGCGGGCGGATTTTGCGACGATTACGGATGGGGTTCACTTTCCGGCGTGGCTGGGGACGCTTGCGGATGCAGTGGCGTATGTGCGGAGCAGGCCCGGGGTGGATGCAGATCGGATTGTGTTGCTGGGGATTTCCTTGGGGGCGTTTCTTTCGCTGACGTTGGCGACGGATGCTGCGATGAAGATTCGGGCTGTGGTGGAGCTTTCAGGCGGGTTGCCGGAGCAGTTTGCTGGAGGTGCGACCTCAGATTTTCCGCCTACGCTGATCGTGCATGGGGCGGAAGACAATGTTGTTCCGGTGGCTTCGGCGCACGCGTTGGACGCACTGCTTACACGGCTGAACGTTGTCCATCAGACGCTAATTTTGCCACGGCAGGGACACTGGTTCGATGGTGGGGGGCAGATGCAGATTCTGCTTGCGGTGGGTGGATTTCTGGCGCAGCAGCTTTGAAGGATGGCGCATCCAACGGGGACAGAGGCGGGCTATGACCTGGATTATTGTGTTGATCGCGATTGCGGCGGGCGCTGCAAATCCGTTCCAGTCGGGCACGAATGCGGAGTTGAACAAGCAGTTTGGCGCGCCGTTGTGGGCGGGGATGGTTGTTTATGCGTCGGGGCTGCTGGGCGTGGCGGCGCTGCAGTTGATCTTTCGCCAGCCTCTGCCGGAGACGGGCAAACTCGCGGCGATTCCGGTGTGGGCCTGGCTGGGTGGGCTGATCTCGATTGCTTCGACGCTCGCCGGACTGACACTGGCGCAGCGGCTTGGTGCGGGGGTCTTTACCGGAGTGAGTGTGACGGCGGCGCTTGCGACTTCGCTTGTGCTCGATCACTTTGCGCTGGTTGGATTTCGTCAGCATACGGCCTCGCCTGCGCGGATTGCGGGATGTGCGCTGATGATTGCGGGGCTTTGGATCGTTGCGCGAACATAGATCGGCTGACAGGACTGTAGCCGTCGCATTGGCGACTGCAGGCTGGTCCTGCTATCTTGCTCCATGGACCTGAGCCGAGAACGAATTGCCGCAACCTATGCCGCGATGAGTGAACCCGAGTTGATGGAGATCGCTCGAAGCTACGACTCTTTGACTGAGATGGCGCAGGAGTCGCTTCGGCAGGAGTTTTCGCGGCGGAAGCTTGAACCGCCCTTGATCGAGGAAGAAGAGGAAGTCGAACGGCAATGGGTGACGATTCGGCGGTATCGCGATCTGTCGGAGGCGATCGTTGCGCGCTCCATGCTGGAAGCCAACGGCATCACTGTATATCTGAAAGATGAGAACCTGGTGCGGCTGGAGTGGCAGGTTTCGAATGGTATCGGGGGGATTCGTCTGCAGGTCGATGCGGAGGATACGGCCCGGGCGGAGGAGTTGCTGGGTCAGCCGGTGCCGGAGACGATTGAGCTGGGCGAGAGTGAAGAATTTATCCAGCCGCGCTGCCCTGCCTGTGGGTCTGCGGAGGTCACCTTTGAAGGAGCCTCGCGGGCGGCGGCACTGACTTCCCTGATGCTGCTTTCGGTGCCGCTGCCTGCGGGTGCTGAGACATGGTCGTGTGGTGCATGCGGCGCGCGCTGGGAAGATACGGAAGACTGATCCGAAACTATCGATGCCACCAGTTGGAGCGCAACTCTGTGTCGGCGACTACTTCGGTGGGTTGGCCGGGGTGTGGCGACCATAGCTTGATGTGCTGGGCGTCGGCTAGTTGGAGCATTTGCTCAATGGGCTGTCGCCACCCGTGGAGTGCGAGGTCAAAGAGGCCCCAGTGGATGGGCATAAGGAGGCCTGCCGCTCCAAGTGCTTTAAAGGCAGCTGCGGCTCCATCTGGGCCCATATGGATGGGCTTCCAGAGGTCGTTGTAGGCGCCGATCTCCAGCATGGTGAGGTCGAAGGGGCCGTGCTCGGCGCCGATTTCGGCAAAGCCTTCCCAGAAACCGGAGTCTGCGCCGAAGTAGACGCTGTGCTGTGGGCTGCGGAGTACGAAAGAGGCCCAGAGCGTCTCGAAGCGATTGGAGATTCCGCGGCCGGAGAAGTGGCGTGACGGCAGCGAGGTGATGTCGCAGGTTGCTCCGCCGAGCGAGGCGACGGTGGTGGTTTGAGTCCAGTCTAATTCCGTGATTTGGAACGCGGGCACACCGAAGCGCTGGAGGATTTTGCCCACGCCGAGGGAGGTGATCCAGCGCAGATCGGGGCGGAGCTGGGCGAGTTGACGTACTGTGGATTTGCCGAGGTGGTCGTAGTGGTCGTGCGAGAGGAGTACGGCATCGATGCGAGGGAGATCCTTGAGGCCGAGAGTTGGTGCGAAGAAGCGCTTCGGGCCGAACATGCTGGAGGGTGAGGCGCGTTCGTCCCAGACTGGGTCGATGAGCAAGTTGACGCCGTCGATCTCTACCAACGTGGAGGAGTGGCCCATCCAGGTGATGCGGAGGCCACTTGCGGGAGAGGTGTCATAGAGTGAGGCGTCGGTTGTGAAAGGACCCAGAAGGGTCCCGGGGACGCGCTCCTCTTTGTTGGTGAGGAGCAGGGGCAGGATGCGGAAGAATGTGCTGAAGCCACCGACGTTGGTTGGGACTGGGTTCTGAAACTTTCGACCTACTTTTGCTGCTTGCCGCAGGAACGCCATATGCAGGATTGGATGCAGGGGGATTGCGAAAGCCGCATCTTTGCGTGAATGCTAGCGCTTGCGATCGCCTATGAGCTTGGAGAGGGCGAGCAGCAGGGTGAGGGTGCCGGTGGGGAGGCAGCCCATGGCGACCATGAGGGCGAGCCAACCCGCGTTGGTGTGTGGACCCTGGTGACCGATTCCGCCGAAGAGGGTGAGGGTGAGCAGCGCGGCTATCGCTCCCGTGAGGAAGATGGCGAGGCCGGTGCGAAGGAGCTGGCGGGTGTCTTGTCTCATCATCGGCACGCCGCCTGCATGACGTACACCACGACGCCGGTTACTGAGACGTAGAGCCAGATGGGGAAGGTCCAGCGGGCGAGTTTTCTGTGCGCCGGAAAGCGGCCGGTGAGCGAGAGGAAAAATGTAATGAGGATGAGCGGGAGGGCGATGGTCGAGAGGATGATGTGGGAGGCGAGGAGCTTCCAGTAGAAGGGCCACCATTGGTTGAAGCGATTGAAATGGGTCTCGCCGTGGAGGGTGAAGTTGACCAGGTAGGAGACGAGGAAGATCGACGAGAAGAAGAATGCACCGAACATGGAGGCGCGATGGTGGAGGACGCGGCGCTGGCGGATCTCGTAGAAGCCGGTGATGAGTGCGAGGGTGGAAAGCGCGTTCAGTACGGCGTTGAGGAGAGGCAGCGAGCGGAGTTGGGTGTGGCCTAGGTCAGTGGGGGTGTGGAAGTAGACCAACCAGCAGATGAGCGCACTGGCGGCCAGCGAGATTGCGATGATTGCCGCGATAGCACTGAGTGGAGTGCGGAGCGAGCTTGGTTTCAGATGATGTTCGGACATGGCTTTCGTTCTCATTTCTGAAGCTGGATCAGAACAGCAGGCGACCGCGCGCGTTGAGCATCATGGCGGCGAGCAGCAGCGGGAGGTAGATTACGGAGACGCGGAGGAGGTCCCGGGCGGGTGTCGCGTGCGGAGCTGTGGCTGAAGCAGTAGCGGGTCGCGTGATTTGCGCGAAGCGGATGGCGTACCCGAGATAGCCCAGCGAGAGCAGGGATGCTGCGATGGCGTACGGGTATCCGGTGGTGCCGAGAGCGAAGGGCCAGAGGCTGGCGGCGACCATGACCACTGCGTAGAAGATGGCCTGGGTGACGCTGGAGCGGGCGGCGTAGCGGGCGTCGCCGAGGGTAGCTGTGAGGCGGATGCCGGCGCGTGCGTAGTCTTCGCGGTACATCCAGCCGATGGCCATGAAGTGAGGAAACTGCCAGATGAACAGGATGGCGAAGAGAGCTACGCCGGGCCACTCGATGATGCCGCGGGCGGCGGTCCAGCCGATGAGGGGTGGGAGCGCCCCGGGGAAGGCTCCGATGAAAGTGTTCACCGTGCTAACGGTTTTCAGCGGGGTGTAGATGGCGACGTATGCAACTGCGGTGATCAGAGTGAGCGTTCCGGTGAGAGGATTAACGAAGATGGTGAGGTAGAGCGAGCCAAGGAAAGTTGCGAGGAAGCCCACGATCAGGCCGTGTGCGAGGCTGATGCGTCCGGCAGCCATGGGGCGATTTTTGGTGCGGCGCATGAGGCGATCGGTTTTGCGTTCGAGGGCCTGGTTGAGCGCGCTGGATCCGCAGGTGACGACCGTGATGCCTGCGAGCGCCTTCAGCATCCCGAGATTGAACGGGGAGATACCGGAACGCAGGCTGCCCAGGTAAAAGCCCGCCGCGGCGGTGATGATGACCATGATGGAGACGCGCAGCTTGAAGAGCGTGGCGTAGTCCGCCCAGAGGCCAGGGCAAGCTGCGGGAACCGCTACCGTTGAATGCGGGCGTGGCTCGGTCTCGGAGGTTGTTGTCGCAGTCAGGGCCACAGCCTTTAGGATACGCGTTGTCGAGTCGAATTCGAACAGGGCAGTAGAATGTTGCTCATGCTTTTTGAACGGAAACAATGGAGCTTCCCTTTCACTGCGATCATTTGCATCCTTAGCGTGGCTGTCGGAGCAGCCAGCGCTCAAGCCCCCACGAGCGGCTATAACACGCGATGGAGAAATTCCGACGGCTCGACGAAACTCGCGATGGAGTTTGGCGGAGGCATCGATTCAGCGATCGGACCTACGCGTCGGTCGCAAGAGCGAGGCTGGAACTTCCAGATGGGCAGTGGCTACAATTTCAACCGCCGCTTCGGCCTTTTAGTTGAGTATCACTTCGACCATTCCAATATCCCGCAGGGATTTCTAAGTGCCAGCTACCCAGTCAACTATTTTAGCTATTACCCTACCGGCCCGTTGAATGGTCCGTTGAATGGCAATACCCATCTCTGGTCCATTACCGCTGAACCGATATTTCACTATTTCAGTACTGAGCGATTCGGCGGTTATGTGATTGGCGGCGGCGGATTTTACCGCAAGCTCACGACGATCAATAGCAGCCTCGATTCCTTCACTTGCCGACAGTATGTCGCCCCGTGTCTCGCCTCTCCTGGGACGCAATTCGCTGACAATGACTGGGGGCTTAACATCGGAACCGGATTTGCTCGGCGCATAAGCGACACGAGCAATGCCAAGTTCTTCATTGAAGCGCGGTATGTATGGGTAGATAGCCGTCCGCATTCGGATTACACAGGCTATCTTGCCGCGAACTCACGCATTGGTTACATCCCCCTCACCGGCGGCCTACGTTGGTAGGCAAGTAACTGCGCCGCACTAAGTGCATCACTTTGTCGGTTTTGGTCGAAGTTTACTCAAGAGCGCCTCGGTGGTGGGGAGAGTGTTGAGGACTTCGGGGGCGGAGAGCCAGGCGCGGCGGAGCTGGGTGATGCCGTAGCGCATCTGGTCGAGCTCTTCGGTGGCGTGGGCGTCCGTGTTTACCACGATCTTGCAGCCGAGTTCGCGGGCGCGCCGGAGGTGGAGATCGCTGAGGTCGGCACGGGCCGGGCTGGCGTTGTGTTCGACGGCTACCCCAAGAGAAGCGGCCCGCTGAAGGATCTTTTCGATGTCGATGGCGTAGGGCTCGCGGCTGAGGATCTTGCGGCCGGTGGGATGGCCGAGGATGCGGAGGTGAGGGTTTTCAAGTGCGCGGAGGACCCGGGCGGTCATCTCTTCAGACGGCTGGTTGAAGTGGGAGTGGACGCTGGCGACGACGATATCCATCTCGGCGAGCGTGGAGTCTTCGAGGTCGAGCGAACCGTCGGCGAGGATGTCTACCTCAATGCCGGGGAGGATGCGAATGCGGCCGTCGTACTCGGACTGCAGCTCCTGATCCACCTCGCGGATGCGGCGGACGTGGGCGAGAGCGCGGGCATCGTCGAGGCCATTGGTCATGGCGAGATTCTTCGAGTGGTCGGTGATGGCGATGTAGGCGAGGCCGCGAGCGAGGGCGGCTTCGGCCATCTGGCGGATGGTGTCGCGGCCATCGGTCGCTTCGGTGTGCATGTGCAGGTCGCCGCGAATGTCGGCGAGCGTGATGAGCTCTGGGAGGCCGCCGGTCTCGGCCTTTGCGAAGCTTGCGGCTGCGGCGTCGATCTCGCCGCAGTTTTCGCGGAGTTCGGGTGGGATGAACGCAAGGTCAAGGGCGCGGTAGATCTCTTCCTCGCTGGCGGCGGCTACGATCACGTTGTCTTCGAGGCGGAGAAGGGCGTATTCGCTGAGCGTGAGGCCGCGTTTGATGGCGCGCTGGCGGAGGGCTACGTTGTGATGCTTGGAGCCGGTGAAGTATTGGAGCGCGGCGCCGTAGCTGGCGCGGGGCAGGAGGCGTACGTCTACCTGGAGATTGTTGCGGAGCGTGAAGCTGACTTTGTTCTGGCCGCGGGCGAGCAGCTTGTCGATCAGCGGCAGCGTGGCTACGTGCTCTACGGCAGCAGCTACTCCGTCGGGCTCGCATGCGGGGCCGGTGGCGAGAAGATCCAGGTCGCCTACGGACTCGCGTCCGCGCCGCAATGAGCCTGCGGGAGTGACTTCGTCTATGCCGGGGAAGGCGCGAATGAGTGCGGCGATGCGTTCAGCCTGATCGAGCGCACGGTCGATGCGGAAGCGGCTTGAGTTGCGGCGGTAGTCCTCAATTCCTTTGAGCAGCTTTGTGGTGAATTTCTCGCCCATGCGGGGAAGGCTGGCGAGTTTGCCTTCACGAGCTGCAGCCTCGAGAGCGTCGATATCGCAGACGCCGAGCGCGGACCAGACGAGCGCTACGGTCTTCGGGCCCATGCCGGGGAGGCGCAGGAGTTCGAGCATGGTGGGACGGTATTTTGTGAGGAGTTCGTCGCGGAGAGGGATGCTGCCGGATTCGACCAGCTGGCAGATATTGCCCGCCATGCCTTTACCTATGCCGGGAATGGCGAGGAGTTGTTTTGAATCCGATGTGGCAAGTGCGGCGAGCTGGGTGGTCTGCTGTTCGACTGCTTCTGCGGCCCTGCGATAGGAGCGGATGCGGAACGGGTCAGCACCATCGATCTCAAGGAGAGACGCGGTTTCGTCGAGCAGGCGGGCGATTTGAATATTGTCCATAGGCGTAAGCGGTTCGGGACCCGGGTTGTAGCAACAGCCAGGATCCCGATCTGATTTATGCTACGCCTCGAATTCGGCACGCAGCTATGCGGCTTTGTCTTCGGCAGACTCTTTGCTTGCGTCTCGCAGGCGGGTTACCTGGTCGGCCTGCGGACCCTTGCTGCCTTCGATGATGTCGAATTCAACCTCGTCGCCTTCTTTCAGACTTTTGTAGCCGTCGATCTGAATCGAGCTGTAGTGCACAAAAACATCCGCTCCGCCTTCACGTCCGAGGAAGCCGTAGCCTTTCGCGTTATTGAACCACTTGACCGTACCTTTGTATTGCGCCACTGGGGGACTCTCCTTGCTTGGTACACCGGGCAATCTGTCCGGACTTACCTAATACGACGCGATACAGGGTGTGGATGGTTTTCTCGGAGCGTCCGGACGACCTTTCGACTTGAGCTGCGTCTACTACCTTACGTAGATGAGGGGATGGACCCGCGCAGCGGCTCGCGGCATGAGTTCCGCATGCATCCGGGGCCGCGTGCGTCTCAACGCATCCGCGAGGGTGGATGTATTCTGCTTGAGACTATGAAACGCATCGTTACAGCCGTTGTATTGATCGCCGCTATTTTTTCCCTGCTATTTCTGGGCCAGTTGTGGATGCTGACACTGGCCGTCTGCCTGTTTGCCGAACTTGCCGCGTATGAGTATCTGAAGCTGGTGAACTCCACGGGAGAGAACGGCGGAGGAATTCCGCTGTGGTGGATGATCGCCGCTACCGCGCTGCTTTTTTACGTCACTTACTTTCGCCCCGTGGACGCGCTGCTGCCGACGCTGAGTGCGCTGGCGTTGATCCTGCTGGCGTGGACCAGCTTTCGCGGCACATTGGAGCGCGCGCTGCCGGATGCGGCGCTGGGATTGTTCGGGTTGGTCTATATTGCGTATCCGCTGAGCCTGGTTCCGATGATCTGGAATCGCCAGGACGGAAAGCCCCTGCTGGTGTTCCTGATGGTCTGCGTGTGGGCTGGGGATAGCGCGGCGTACTACATTGGCAGGCCATTTGGGCGGCACAAGCTTTCGCGGCTTAGCCCAAATAAGAGCTGGGAGGGATCAGCTGCTTCGGTCGTCGGTAGCGTGGTGGCCGGGCTGGCGGTGGTGTATGCGGGTGAGGCGCTCTCGGCGCGAGGCAATACTGTGCTGCACATTATGGAGCCGGTATGGCAATCAGTGCTGCTGGCCATTGTCATCAACGTCGCAGCACAGTTGGGGGATCTACTGGAGTCGGCGATCAAACGCGGTGCAGGGGTGAAGGATTCGGGCTCCATGCTGCCGGGGCATGGCGGCGTGCTGGACCGCATCGATGCGCTGCTGCTGGCTACCCCGGTGCTTTGGTATGTGCTGCTGCTGAAGGATGCTTTTGGGCTGGGACGGTTCTGAGCGGTCGGCAGCTTCCCTTCCCCGGGATGAAGGGCGAGCACATGGATAGACAGATAGGGAGAGCGTAGAACGGATCAGCCGTTGCGGGCTCGGTAGAGTGCGCCTTCCAGAGGATCGACCGCCGTTTCGCTGAGTTCCGCGCCGGGTACGGTTCGCGTCAGTGCGGCAACGAGCGCGGTGCGGACGGCGGGAATATGTTCGAGCACTGAGCCGGTGAAGGCTACCCTTATAGCTGCAACCGTCGGTGCGATTTGAGTTGCGGCTGAGGGGGTAGCCGCGGCACTGGCGGCTGCGATGGCGATGAGGCGGGCCAGCGAGTCTCCTGCGGTGCGAAGGAGCTCCGCGGCGAGCGAGTTCCCTTCCTGAGCGCAGCCGGCGACGACTGGGGCGAGGGATGCAAAGTCAGTGGGTGGGTGCGTGGTGCCGCCGCGCCGATTGCCAAGTTCAATCAGTGCAGCCAGGGACGTGAGGCCCCAGTGGCGCTTTATTGCGTCGAGCAGAAGGGAGGCGTTCGGGTCGTCAGGACGCGAATCGAGGATGCGGAGCGCGGTGCGAAGGGCTTCGAGGCCTATCCAGTAGCCGCCGCCGTCGTCGCCGAGGATTGGGCCCCAGCCGCCTGCGCGGTGGAGTGCGCCGTCGAGAGAACGCGCAACGGCGTGGGAGCCGGTGCCAGCGATGAGCAGGACGCCTGGCGCACCGGGGAAGGCTGCTTCGAGGGCTATTTCTTCATCGCCCAGGAGGAGCAGGTCCCCGGCGACGTGCGCTGGGATACTTTTCGTTGCCCATGCGTGAACGTCGGGGATGGATACTCCAGCGAGACCTATGCAGGTGCGCGTGATTTGGCGCAGGGGAATGTTCGCGGCGGTTGAGAGTTCATCCAGCATGGATGTGAGGCGAGCGGATGCTTCGGCTTCGCCGACGCGTTGGAGCTTGATCGAGCCTGTAGATGCCCTGGCCAGGACTTGGCGTTCGTCGGCAAGCAGGCACCGGGTGCGGGTGCCGCCGGCATCGATGGCGAGGAAATAGGGCATGTGGGGAATGATAAGCGAAGCGCATGGAGAGAGTACGTGGCGATGCGTGAACGTCCGCGCGTCCTTCTGTCACGGATGGAACGGCCACCAGGCCTGTGCGGTCGTTATACTCAGGCCATGCCGATGCGCTTGCATGCTGTGGATCTTGGAGTGGTGGCGCTATACCTGGTGGCTATTACGGCGTTTGGACTGCGGTTTGGACGGAGCGCGAAGAAAAATGCGGCGTCGGCAGGTGGAGCGAAAGAGAAGACACTGCGTGCATATTTTTTGGCAGACCGAACAGCGCCGTGGTGGGCGATCGCGCTGTCGATCGTTTCGGCGGAGACCAGTACGCTGACGATCATAGGAACGCCTGGACTGGCCTTCGCGGGGGATCTTGGTTTTTTGCAGATTGTGCTGGGATATATGTGCGGGCGTGTTGTGGTGGCGCTGCTGTTTTTGCCTAAGTACTTTCGCGGCGAGATGCTGACGGCCTACCAGTTGATCGATCGGCGATTCTCGCGTGAAGGACGGTTTGGCACGGCGCTGTACAAAGTAACAGCCGGCCTGTTCCTGATGACGCGTGCAGCGGCTGAGGGTGTGCGTGTGTTCGCCGTGTCGATTGTGGTGGGCATCGCGATTGGAACGGGCGATGTGTTGTCGATTGCTATTATCGCGGCATTGACGCTGCTGTATACATTCGAAGGCGGCATGGCAGCCGTGATCTGGACCGACGTGGTGCAGATGGCGATCTACGTAGGTGGAACTCTGGTGGCGATCTGGTCGCTGGGGCAGCATGTGCCGGGTGGATGGTCGACGATTCATACGCTCGGGGCGGCTGCCGGGAAGTTTCACATGCTGAACTTTGCGATGAACCTGACGACGGCGTATACGTTCTGGGCTGGGGTGCTCGGAGGGACGTTCCTGACGATGGCCTCGCATGGGACGGATCAGCTGATGGTGCAGCGGATGCTGGCGGCGCGGAATTTGAAGGAGTCGCGGCTTGCGCTGCTGAGTAGCGGCGTGGTGATCTTCGTGCAGTTCGCCTTGTTCCTGCTGATCGGTGTGGGGCTGTGGGTATTTTATGGGATGCATCCGGAGGCGCTGGCGGCGATTGGCGGGGCGAATGGGAATCGGATTTTTCCGGGATTCATTGTGGCCGAGATGCCGGTGGGCGTGGCGGGGCTGCTGGTAGCGGCGATTCTGGCAGCGGCGATGTCGAATTTAAGTGCAGCTTTGAATTCGCTTTCGTCGTCCACGGTGGTCGATTTCTATATGGGCTGGCGACCGGGTGCGCAGGAGCGGGAGAGGATGTTGGTGTCGCGTGCGAGCACGGTGATATGGGGGGGCGTGTTGTTCGCGGTGGCAGTGTATGCGGTGCGGGCGGGCGGAAAAGGCAACGTGGTGGAGATCGGGTTGTCGATTGCATCGGTGGCGTATGGGTGTTTGCTGGGGGTGTTTTTGCTGGGGACGTTGACGAAGTTTGCTACGCAGAGTGGTGCGATTGCGGGGATGGTGTGCGGGTTTGCCGTGAACCTGATGTTGTGGCGATGGCCGGATGTGATTGGGCTGCATGTGGCGTGGACCTGGTACGTGTTGATCGGAGCGGGGGTGACCTTTGCGGTAGGGTCGGCTGCAAGTGGGGTGCTGCGGAGGCGGGAAGTCGTGGTTGCGGCGGCGGTGCTGTTGGGGCTTGTATTTTCGGGGAGTTCGAGGGCGCAGCAGGCCCAACCCGTGTCCCAGGGGCTAAAGCCCGCTTCATCGGTAGGTCTAACGTCCGGGCTAAAGCCCGGCCCTATCTCAGAGACAATTGCCGCAGCGACGTATGATTTCAGCGCAGTATCGAGTGCCATCGGACGAGCGATTGAGGCGGGTAAGTTGCCGGGGGCTGTGGGCGTTGTGGGACATGGCGGGAGGGTGGTGTTTGAGCGGGCGTATGGGGTGAGGAAGCTTGCGGGCGAGCCGGGGTTGGACGGGAAGCCGTCGACTGCAGAACCGATGACGGTCGATACGATCTTTGATATGGCTTCGCTGACGAAGTGCATGGTGACGGCGACAGCCATCATGCAATTGGCCGAGCAGGGCAAGGTGGATGTGGATGCTCCAGTGGTGAAGTATCTGCCGGAGTTTGGCGTGAATGGGAAAGATAAGGTTACGGTGCGGGAATTGCTTACGCATTACTCGGGCCTGCCGCCGGATGTGGACTTGACGGATGAATGGGGTTTGGCGAGACCGGACAAGGCGGAGGGAATCCGGCGGGCGATGAGCGCCAAACTCGAGAGCGCGCCGGGAACGAAGTTTGTTTATTCGGATATCAACTTTGTCGCGCTGGGCGCGCTCGTCGAAAAGATTGGCGGGGAACGGCTGGATGAGTATGCTGCGGACCACATTTTTGCACCGCTTCAAATGAGTCGCACCCAGTACCATCCGTTCGACAGGGCGTGCGGCCCGAGAGATATCTCGGGGGCAGCAATCATCTTTTCCATCGCAGACAGCCGCAACCCGCAAAGCTGTCTCGGCAGCTGGACGACGGATACACTTCACAACACTGCGCCGACTCAGCATGACGACCAGGGGACGGCTGCGACGAATCCCAACTTTGATCGGCTACTCCGGGGGACAGTGCATGATCCTACGGTGCGGCGGATGGGTGGGGTGGCTGGGCAAGCCGGAGTATTTTCTACGGCGGATGATATAGCGAAGTTTGCGCAGGCGCTCCTGGATAAGTTGCTGCGGAATGCTGGAGCGTTTCCGCTGAAGCAGGCTACGTTGCAGGCGATGACTCGGCCGCAGCAGCCGGGGACAGCGGTGGGTGGGGCAACGATCTTCAAGCAGGATGGGACGACGACCACAGGCATTGCGTTGCGGGGTTTTGGGTGGGATATCAACTCGGCTTATTCGCGGCCCCGGGGTACGGTATTTGCGACTGCCGTAACTGCAAAAATTACGAGCGGCGTTGCGCCGAGCTTTGGGCATACGGGGTACACGGGGACGAGCTTGTGGATCGATCCCGCTTCGGATACGTACGTTGTGCTGCTGGCGAATTCAGTGCATCCGCGAGGTGGGGCGTCGATCTCACCGCTGCGAGGCGAGGTGGCTACGAATGCAGGCAACGCTCTGGGGCTTGGAGCAGCGATCGTCGAGGCCATTCATGGAGATGACGTTGCAATGAGTGCCGCACCGGTTTCTTTCGATGGTCCACATGTGAAAACTGGGATTGATGTTTTGGAAGCGGATGGATTTAAAGAGTTGAAAGCGATGGCGGCGCGGCATGGAGGACGGCTGAGGGTGGGGTTGTTAACGAATCAGACGGGAGTGGATGCGGGTGGGCGAAGGACGATCGATGTGCTGCGAGGTACGGGCGGCGGTGTAGAGCTGGCGCGGTTGTTTTCTCCGGAGCATGGGTTGTTGGGTGCCAAGGATTCGGAGCACATCGGGCAAGAGGTGGATGGAGCTTCGGGAATTGCGGTGAAAAGCCTGTATGGGCCGAAGGATTCGGACAAACGCCCTAAGTTGGAGGACCTGACCGATCTGGATCTGGTGGTGATCGATCTTCAGGATGCCGGGGTGCGATTTTATACGTATGAAACGGTGATGGGCTACTTCCTTGAGGCGGCGCGGAGCGAGCGGGAACGCGGCCATGCACTTGAGGTAATGGTGCTGGATCGACCGGCGATGACGGGAGGTCTGGCTGTACAGGGACCTGTCTCCGACACGCCTGCTTCCTACATCAACTACATGCCGGAACCGGTGCGGAGTGGGATGACTCTGGGCGAACTTGCAGGCTATATGCAGCATGAAGTCGGGGGGAGCAATGGGGCTAGTAATCTGACCGTCATCAAGATGATCGGCTGGCGGCGCGGAGAGTTTTTCGATGAGACGGGAGTGCGCTGGGTGAATCCTTCGCCAAACCTGCGCAGCGTAAGCGGGGCGTTGCTGTATCCCGGTCTGGGAATGCTGGATTTTACGAATGTATCTGTGGGACGTGGAACTACGACGCCGTTTGAAGTGTTCGGTGCGGAGTGGATCGAGGGAAAGGCTGTAGCGAAATATCTGACGGCGCGGAATATCCCGGGGGTGAAATTCGAGGCGACGCGGTTCGCGGTGGCAGATAGCGCAGAAAAATACCCAGGGCACGGACAGACCATTGAAGGTGTGCGGATCGCCGTGACAGACCGGTTGGCGCTGGACTCGCCGGAGATGGGAATCGAGATTTTAGCCGCGCTGCACCATCTGTATCCAAAAGAGTTTCAATTGCAGAAAGCCATAGGGCTGGTGGCGAATAAACAGACAATGGCTGCTCTGGGGCGCGGCGAGGACCCGCGAACCATCGCTGCCGTGTGGTCAGCCGGGTTGGCAGAGTTCGAGGCGAAACGCGAGAAATACCTGCTGTACTGAACGCCGCGGCTAGGTGGAATAATCCGCGTTGATTGAGACGTATTCCTTGGTGAGATCGCAGGTGAGAAAGCGTGTGCTGGCGTCGCCTGCGCCGAGATCAAGCGTGATGGTGTACTCGGGTGCGAGCATGGCAGCGTGGGCGGCGGCCTCATCAAACGTGGCGGCCCGGACTCCGTATTCGAAGACCAGCTCTGTACCGATCCAGACGCGTGTGCGCTCGGGCGAGAAGACGGCTCCGCTGCGGCCGGCGGCGGCCATCAAACGTCCCCAGTTCGGATCGCCTGAGGACCATGCTGTCTTGCAGAGCGGGCTGTTGGCGATGGTGCGGGCGACGAGTTGCGCGTCCGTGGTGGTTGCAGCGCCGCGTATGTCGAGGGTGACGATGTGCGTGACGCCCTCACCATCGGCGACGATCTGATACGCGAGCGACTGGCAGACTTCGGCTAGCGCGGTGTCGAAGGCAGGTGTCAGTTCCCTGCTCAGACGAATACCTGAAGCTCCGCTGGCCAGCAGCAGGACAGTGTCGTTCGTCGATGTATCGCCATCGATGGAGATCGCGTTGAAGCTCGGAGCCACTGCGGCGGCCAGCGCGGCGTTCAGGCCAGCGACGTCGGCCGCAATATCCGTGAAGAGATAGACCAGCATGGTTGCGTGCGGAGGGCCTGGGTGCGCCACGGGTGCGCCAAGCGCGGGCCCAATCATGCCAGCACCTTTGGCGCAGCCCCAGATGCGAACCTGGGAAGGAGCGCCAGATGGCTCGGAACTTGCGATCGGAATGGTGGCGTGTGCAACCTTCATGCGCGTATCGGTGGTGAGGATGGCGGTGGCGAAGGACTCCGCGTGGCTTTGCTCAGAACCCGCAGCGGCGCGCAGGCCAGGCATGGCGGCGACGACTTTTTCGGTGGGGAACGGAACGCCGATGATGCCGGTGGACGAGGGCACGACCTCATCAAAGATGCATCCGAAGGTCTCCGCGGCGGCCACACAGGTGGCGACACAGCCCTCGATGCCGGGCGCTCCTGTGGCGCAATTCGCGTTGCCAGCGTTCACCAATACGGCGGAGACGCGGCCGCCGGTGGAAAGTAGGTGACGGCGACCCACTGTGACTGGGGCGGCCACAACCAGGTTCGAGGTATACATGGCAGCGGCGACTGCGCCAGCGGGCGCGAATGCGAAGGCTACATCGGGGTTGCCGCTGGCCTTAATCCCCGCACGAACTGCGGACCAGAGGAACCCAGAAGGCATCGTTGTGGATGACAAGGCTATGGCTACTTCATTGCTCATACTTCAACTCTAGCAAGATTGAGGAGCGAGGTGAAAAGGCGGAACGCTATTCTGGCTGCCGAATACGCGGCCCCTCCGATACACTGGAAGACGAATGTCCACCCAGATCATCCGACCCGCTCGCAGCCTCCAAGGCTCTCTCGCCGTGCCTGGCGACAAGTCCATCTCGCACCGTTACGCCATGCTCGCCGGACTGGCCGAAGGTACGTCGCGGCTTAGCAATTTTTCTACCGGCGCCGATCCGCATTCGTCGCTTGGATGCATGGAGGCGCTGGGCGCCAAAGTTACGCGAAATGCCGACCGCACGGTGGAAGTCACCGGCGTTGGCGGCAGCTTCCGGCAGCCGGTTGCCGCACTCGATTGCGGCAACTCGGGTTCGACGATGCGCATGTTGGCCGGTCTGATTGCTTCGCATCCGCATACCTTCACGCTGATCGGCGATCACTCGCTGACGATGCGGCCAATGGAGCGGATTCGCAAGCCGCTTACGCAGATGGGCGCACGGATGGAGCTGGTGGAAGGCCATGCGCCGATCACCATTCATGGCGGGCCGCTGCGCGCTATCGATTTCACCACACCCATTCCGTCCGCGCAGGTAAAGACAGCTGTACTTTTCGCCGGGCTACAGGCCGAGGGCACGACCAGTCTCTCTGAAGCGATCCTGACACGGGACCACTCCGAGCATGCGCTAAAGGCGTTTGGAGCGCGGCTTACCCGCACGGCTGCGCGTGGTGAGGAACCAGGCAAACTTTCGATCGAAGGCGGGCAACGGCTGAAAGCAGTCGACGCCATCGTACCGGGCGACATTTCGTCAGCCGCGTTTTTTCTGTGCGCAGCGCTGCTCTTTCCAGACTCCAACGTAGTCCTCGATGCACTGGGCATGAACCCGACACGTGCCGCACTGCTGGATGTAGTCACCGCACTTGGCGGGCGCATCAAGGTACTCTCCGTCGAGGAGAAGCACGGCGAGCTAATTGGCAGCTTGCAGGTCAATCGCGCTGCAACCCCGGCTTCCTCCCAGCCTTTCGTCATCAGCGGCGCTCTCACGGCGCAGGTTATCGACGAGCTTCCGGTGCTCGCCGCCATTGCACCCTACACTGCGAATGGCTTGATCATTCGGGATGCTCAGGAACTGCGGGTGAAAGAGTCCGACCGCATCGCGCTGGTCGTGAAGAATCTCCGCGCCATGGGAGCCGAGCTCACCGAGAATGCAGACGGCATGGAGATCGACGGCAACCAGAAGCTCCACGGCGCATCCATTGATTCAGGCAGCGACCACCGCATCGCCATGGCATTCTCGATTGCCGGGCTGCGCGCGGAAGGCGAGACGGAGATTCAGGGTGCAGAAGCCGCGTCGATCTCGTTCCCGGAGTTTTTCACGTTGCTGGACTCGCTGGCGCAACGCTAGGGAGTCCAGCAACTGCACGTTGGCTAGCGATTCGCTTTCGCGCCTGGATATCTCCCGATAAGAGCTTCCAGGGCCGACGTTACTTCGTCTACTGATACCTCATCGATAACATAGTCCGGCGGGCACAGGCTCATGTCGGCATTTTTCAGAATTGCATAGCGTGGGTCGCCGAGGGGCAGCCACTCGATTGGCGGCGACCATGCCGGCGCAATAATCACCATGGGCAGACCTACTGTTCTGCCAACGTGCATTGTTCCGGTATCGAGCGTCAGGCCGACGCGGCAAAGGCTCAACAGCGCGCTCAGTTGCAGCAGCGATGTCTTCCCCGCCATGTTTGAGGTTGCTGGACCAAGCCCGGCACGCAGGCGGTCAATCGCTTCGGCCTCAACCGCGGTCCCGACAAAGACAATGTAGGCGTCGTAGCGATCCATCAAGTACCGGGCTGCCGCTTGGAAGCGTTCTGCACGCCAGCTCTTGCGCTGCGTTACGCTGGTCTGCGTCACAAATGCGACGACCATCTGCCCTTTGCCCGCACCGTTCGCTGCGAGCGTCTGCTTTGCCCACGCGAGATCGGAGTCGGCGAAAAACGTCTCCGGTTCGAAATGGCGGAAGGGATGGCCCAGCGCTTCCACAATGTGCAGATTGTTGTCGATCAGACTTTGCGAGCCATCGAATTGAAGAGGCTTGCGATAGATCTCTGGGATCTCCGTGAAACCAACTCGTGCGCTCGCTCCACTAGCCAGTGCAGCGAGTCCCACGCACGTCCGTCCATTGCCCAGTGTCGTCAACGCGACAAACGGCTCCTCCCCGAACGGGCTCTGGGCGCGCAAGGAACGGATCGCTCCCCGGAGATCAGTCAAAGGGCTGGGCGTCTCGATCAGCCAATCGACGCCCGGATTGTTAGCGAATATCTCCGTCGCCATCCCCGACGCAACCACCGCAATGTTGCATGCGGGGACGGCCGCACGCAGCGCGGGAATCATTGGTGTTGCATGAACCACATTCCCAAGCGCCGTCGAATGCTCGAGAAGCAAAAAATTCCGTGCGTCAGCAAGGGGCTGGCGGGATGCAGGACGAAGCATGGACTCTACGCGTGCAGCGATGGAAAAGGCCGTGCCTCTGATTCGTCGCGTCGGTTTCAATCGCTCTTCCTGCCCGTTGAGTGTTCCATGTCGTCGCGTTCGTTCCCTCAGCGCATATAGGAATTCAATGAACTTCGACTACATTTTGTAGTGGCCGAGATCGTCGTCATTCAGATCCTCAAGCCACTGGCGTGTGTCATCGACATTGGTGCTGGGTGGACCTTCGGCGGCCTGCCTGGTACTGTCCAATACGGCACGGCTTGCGTAGATGGGGCAATCCCACCGCAGCGCCAAGGCAATCGCATCGGAAGGACGCGCGTCCATTGCGACTATCTCGCCGTTCTGTTCCATCCAGATCAGCGCATAGAATGTGTCGTCGCGGAGCTCCGAGACTACTACCTTGCGCACTGCGGCATTCAGTCCGCGAACGACGTTGCGCAGCAGATCGTGGGTCACAGGCCGGGGACGTGCAATCTTTTCCAGCTCCTCTGAGATGGCGTTGGCCTCGAAGATTCCGACCCAGATCGGCAGCACCGTGTCGCTGCTTACGTCCTTGAGCACGACGATGGGCATGTTGGTCAGCGGGTCCATCATCAAGCCGCGAATCTGCATCTCCACGTCGGCGTGTGTTGGCGAATCTGCAGTATCCTGATGGTGTGTCGTAGTCTTCATCAGCCCGCCCAGGCCTCGCCTACCAGGCTGTTAGGAAATGTCTGCGTAATCTTCACCTGGAGGTAGTTTCCCATGGCGGGAAGGATTGGCTGTGACGTGGTGAAGTTTACGGTCTTATTCTGCGAACTGCGGCCTGTGACCTGACCGCGCGCGTGGTTGTACCCTTCGACCATGACCTCCATCACTTCGCCGAGATGGCGGGCGTAGCTCTTGCGCTGAACTTCTCGCTGGCGGTCGAGCAGCACCTGCAGCCGACGCGACTTCTCTTCATCGGAGATTGAGTCTGCCATCGTAATCGCAGGCGTATTCGGACGGGGCGAATATTTGAACGCAAAAACAGCATCATAGCCAACATCTTCAAGCAGAGTTGCTGTGTCTTCGAGGTCCTGCTCCGTCTCGCCGGGGAAGCCGATGATGATGTCTGAAGTCATGCTGATCTCGCGCTTCGCGGCCTTGATCCACGCGATGCGTTCGAGGTACCACTCACGCGTGTACTCGCGGCTCATCCCTTTCAGGATCGCAGTGGAGCCGGACTGTACCGGAAGATGTACGTGGTCGCAAAGCGTGGGGACGGCGTCAATCGCCTGGACGATATCCGGGGTGAAGTCGCGCGGATGGCTGGTGGTGAAGCGCACGCGGCGAATGCCAGCGATCTGGCCTACCGCGGCAAGCAGTTCTGCGAATGTCATCTTGCCACTGGGGTCGCGATAGGAGTTCACATTTTGCCCCAGCAGTTGAATCTCCGTGAAGCCCGCATCCACCATGCGGCGCGCTTCTGCCATGACAGAATCCGACGCACGCGAACGCTCCTTGCCGCGCGTATAGGGCACTACGCAGTAGGCGCAAAATTTGTCGCAGCCTTCGACGATGGTGATGTAGCCGCGATGCGGGTTGCCACGCGAGGTGAATTCCGTGTCAAAGGTCTCTTCCGTCTGTCGGTCGTCAAGCCCCGTGATGCGCTGTTCGCCTGCTTCCAGACGCACCAGCATCTCCGGCAGGTTGCGGTACGAAGCTGAGCCACTGACCAGCGAAACATACGGCGCGCGCTCGAAGATCTTCTCGCCTTCCTGCTGCGCGACGCATCCCAGCACAGCGAACTTCTTGCCTTCGCCCTGCAGACGCTTGTATTCGTTCAGGCGATGGAAGACCTTCTGCTCCGCTTTGTCGCGGATGGAACAGGTGTTGTAGAGGATCAGACCTGCGTCGGCCTCGTCCTGCACGCGCATGTACCCTTCATGCTCGAGCGTGCCGATGACTTTTTCCGAGTCATGCGCATTCATCTGGCAGCCAAACGTCTCGATATAGAAGGTCTTGGTCACACAACCAGTATATCGCCCGGCGAGGGTAGCGATGTCGGAGCTGCGATTCTCAACCAGCTAGGCGGTTGTCGTCACGGGTGTGGCCGGCAGAGGCAAGTCGTCGCGGCGACCAAAGCTGCCGGTCAGATAATCCTGGTTCATGTGCGCGATGACCTCAAGCGGAATCTCCTTGGGGCACGCGGCCGTGCATTCGCCGATGCTGGTGCAGTTACCGAATCCCTCGGCATTCATCTGCGCCACCATGCCGAGCGCGCGGCGTTCCCGCTCTGGCTCGCCTTGCGGAAGCACGCCGAGATGCGTGATCTTCGCGCCAGTGAAAAGCGCAGCCGAAGCGTTCGGGCAAGCCGCAACGCAAGCTCCGCAGCCGATACAGGCCGCCGCATCCATCGCCTGATCTGCAATTTCTTTCCCGACGAGAATCGTGTTGCCCTCAGGCGCCTGTCCCGTTGAGACAGAGATATATCCGCCAGTCTGGATAATGTGATCGAAGGCCCTGCGGTTGACCGCAAGATCCTTCACCAGGGGAAATGCCTTCGCGCGCCATGGTTCGAGGATCAGCTCCTGGCCATCCTTGAAGTGACGCATCGTCAACTGGCAGACGGTCGTTGCGCGCTCTGGGCCGTGCGCTATGCCGTTAATCATGAAACCGCAGGAGCCGCAAATTCCTTCGCGGCAATCATGCTCGAAGGCAACCGGCATCTCCCCGCGCAGAATCAGCGTCTCGTTCAGTACGTCGAGACACTCGAGCATCGACATCTCCGGATCGACGTCGTCCATCGCATACTTCACGAACGCACCCTTATCACCCGCGTTCTTCTGGCGCCAGATCTTCAGTGTCAATTTCATTACTTGTAGCTCCTCTGGCTCGGATGAACGTAGTTGAACTCCAGCGGCTCTTTGTGCAACTCCGGCGGTAGATTCTGCCCGCCATACTGCCACGCCGCAACGTAGGAGTAGTTGTCATCGTCGCGCTGCGCCTCGCCATCCGGGGTCTGATACTCTTCGCGGAAATGGCCACCGCAGGACTCGTTACGATTGCGTGCGTCGATGCACATCAGCTCGGCAAGTTCGAAATAATCGGCCACGCGTCCGGCCTTTTCCAGGCTTTCGTTCAAGTCATCGCCGCTGCCGGGCACGGTGACGTTCTGCCAATACTCCTCGCGCAGCGCTCGGATTTTGCCGATGGCGGTCTCGAGGCCGTCGGCCGTGCGAGCCATGCCGCAGTAGTCCCAGGTTATCTTGCCCAGTTCGCGATGGAACGAATCGACCGTGCGCTTGCCTTGGATCGAAAGCAGCGTGTCGATCCTCTGCTGCACCGATGAGACTGCCTCGACGACCTCCGGCGCAGACTCTTCCACCTTGGCAAACTTGTTGCTTGCAAGATAATTTCCGACCGTATACGGAATGATGAAATAGCCATCCGACAGACCCTGCATCAGCGCGCTTGCACCGAGGCGATTTGCGCCGTGGTCCGAGAAGTTCGCCTCGCCGAGTACAAACAGGCCGGGGATCGTGCTCTGCAGCTGGTAGTCGACCCACAGCCCACCCATCGTGTAATGAATCGCCGGATAGATGCGCATCGGCGTCTTGTAGGGATTCTCGTCCGTGATGCGCTGGTACATGTCGAAGAGATTGCCATATCGCTCACGCACCGTCTTCTCCCCCAGTCGCGCAATCGATTCCGAAAAGTCGAGATAGACGCCAAGGCCCGATTTACCGACGCCGTAGCCCTCGTCGCACATAGCCTTCGCGTTGCGCGAAGCGACGTCACGCGGAACAAGATTGCCGAAGCTGGGATAGCGCCGCTCCAGGTAGTAGTCGCGTTCCTCTTCTGGAATCTCGTTGGGAGGTCGCGGATCGCCCTTCTTCTTCGGCACCCAGATGCGCCCGTCGTTGCGCAGCGACTCGCTCATCAACGTCAGCTTCGACTGGTAGTCGCCCGAGACCGGAATGCACGTCGGGTGGATCTGCGTAAAACATGGATTTGCAAACAATGCTCCACGCTTGTGCGCACGCCAGATCGCGGTCGCGTTCGAGCCCTTCGCATTGGTGGAGAGATAGTAGACGTTGCCGTAGCCGCCACTGGCGAGAATGACCGCGTCAGCGATGTGGACCGTGAGCTTGCCCGTGATCAGGTTGCGCGCTACGATACCACGTGCCTTGCCGTCGACCACGATCAGGTCGAGCATCTCCGTTCGCGGAATCATCGTCACGCTGCCTGCATGAACCTGCCTCTCGAGCGCCTGGTACGCGCCGAGGAGAAGCTGCTGGCCCGTCTGTCCGCGCGCGTAAAAAGTGCGCGAGACCTGTGCGCCGCCGAACGAACGGTTGGTCAGCGAACCACCGTACTCACGCGCAAACGGCACGCCCTGCGCGACGCATTGATCGATGATCTTCGTGCTGTTCTGCGCCAGGCGATAGACGTTGCCTTCGCGCGCGCGGAAGTCGCCGCCCTTGATGGTGTCGTAGAAGAGACGGAAGACGCTCTCGCCATCGTTCGGATAATTCTTCGCCGCGTTGATGCCGCCCTGCGCTGCGATGGAGTGCGCCCGGCGCGGTGAATCCTGAAAGCAGAAGCATTTGACCTTGTAGCCAAGCTCACCGAGCGAGGCAGCGGCCGCTCCGCCCGCAAGTCCTGATCCAACGACGATCAGCGAGTGCTTGCGCTTGTTAGCAGGGTTCACGAGCTTCATATCGAAGCATGCTTTGGCCCATGCTTCTTGAATCGGACCGGAAGGAATCTTCGCGTCGAGTGTCATCTATTTTATGAACCCCAGCAGAACGCTAACGGGAATGGAGACGTATCCCAGAAAGATGAGAGCAGCAATCGCGCGCGCCGCAAGACGCAGGTAAACCGAGTTGCGCGGATGGGCCAGACCGACTGATTGGAACATGCTCCAGAGGCCATGGCTCAGATGAAGGGAGAGCAGCGCAAGCGCGAAGATATACCACGCCGAGACCCACCACACCTGGAAACCCGCCACGACATTGGCGTACACATCGCCGGCAACAAACGTCGCGTGCGGATGGACGTACCCAGCGGTGAATTGCAGCAGGTGAAAGATGATGAAGACCAGAACGATCGGGCCGCTCCAATACATGGTGCGCGAGGCATAGGACGAGTTGATCGCCTGCCGCCGCGAGTAGCCCACCGGGCGTGCCGCCTTGTTGCGTATCGCCAACTGCACCGTTGCCGTGATGTGCAACACGATGGCGAGCGTCAGGATGCCGCGCTCAAGCCAAAGCAGCTCACCTAAATTGTGGAGAAAACGCCCGTAAGCATTGATGTGCTCCGGCGCCTCAAACATCTGCAGGTTGCCCAGCATGTGGCCCATGACGAAGGCGAACATCATCGCCCCAGTCACCGCCATCACCACCTTTTTGCCGTTCGTGGAGTGCCAGAACGTCACCGGTCGAACCTGTCGCGGTAAAAGCCCAGTGGCGGCCATTATTGTTTGCCCGACTTGATCTGTTGAACTTTCAGAACACAACTCCTTGGGCTTGATCCGTGTGCGAAAGATGCCGAAGACGCGATGAGCGATAATCGGATTTCTATTGCGAGCACCGCACAACCAGCGCATCTCCACTATCCGTCCGCACCGAAGGGAAAGTCAAGAAAAGATGCACGTGCGGTAATCGCCTCAGGCTTGCGCTCGGAATTCCGCGCAAACCTGAGGCGAATCTCATCTTGCCAGTCTTCTTTCGCTACGGATTAATACTTCGGCATGGTGGGATCAATCTTGTCCGCCCACGCAAGAATGCCGCCGGCAAGATTCTCCACGTGCGTGAAGCCCGCATTCTTAAGGATCACCGCGGCCTTCTGCGATCGCGCGCCGGAGCGGCAGTGGACCACGATGTTGCGGTCTTTCTCCGCAGCCAGTTCCCCGATGCGCTTCTCCAGTTCGCCCACAGGAATCAACGGCGCACCGATGTTCGCAATTGGAACCTCATGCGGCTCGCGCACATCCAGCACGAAGACATCTTCCTGCGCATCCAGCCTGCGCTTCAGCTCTTCCACGCTGATCTGCGGAATGCCATCGACCACAGCGGCCTCGCCTACAGCCTTATCGCGCGCGACCTCCAATGGTCCTACACTCTTCGGCTTCTCGATGCCGCAGAACTGGTCGTAATCGATAAGTTCCGTGATCGTGGGATGCGTGCCGCAGGCCGGGCAGTCAGGATTCTTGCGCAGCTTCAGCGTGCGAAACTTCATCCCCAGCGCATCCACCAGCAGCAGCCGGCCAACCAGCGTATCGCCGATACCAAGGATCAGCTTGATGACTTCAGTCGCCTGAATGATTCCAACCAGCCCCGGCAGAATGCCGAGCACGCCGCCCTCCGCGCACGAAGGCACCAGGCCCGGGGGCGGCGGCTCAGGATAGAGGCACCGATAGCACGGCCCTTCCTCGGTGGCAAAGACGCTGGCCTGGCCCTCGAAACGGAAAATCGATCCATAGGCATTCGGCTTCTTCGTCAAGACGCATGCGTCATTCACGAGATAACGCGTCTGGAAGTTATCGGTGCCGTCGGCGATGACGTCGTAGTCCTTGAAGATCTCGAGCGCATTGGCGCTGGTGAGCATCGTGTTGTGCTTCACCACGTTCATGTTGGGATTCAGCCCCTTCAACATGATCTCGGCGGAGTCGACCTTCAACTTGCCCACTGTCGCGGTCGAGTGAATGATCTGCCGCTGCAGATTGCTCTCATCCACCACGTCGAAGTCCACGAGCCCAAGCGTGCCGATGCCCGCCGCAGCGAGATACAGCGCCAGCGGCGCGCCCAACCCGCCCGTGCCAACACAGAGCACCTTCGCAGCCTTCAGCTTCTGCTGCCCCTCCATGCCTACCTCAGGCAGGATCAGGTGGCGCGAGTAGCGTGAGATTTCATCCTTCGTCAGCTTCGGGAGTTGCGTTTTGTCTTGTTCCGGTTTCAAAGTCATTGTGTCCTTCTGGCACCAATCCACTTCAAGCTAGTTAGTTGAATAGATGATTTCCCTGTGCAAAACGCTGCAAGAGGTAACAATCACCGATAAGCGTCACTGCGGTGGCTGACCGCCAGAACCTGGAATGAATCATCGATGCGCCGAAAACGAACGCGATAGTCACCGACTCGCAAACGCAACTGTGGCGGTTCGAACCCTTCCAGCATCTTCCATCGCCTTCATTCGTTTCTGCCAGCCGATTGAGGGCCAGCAAGATGCGCATGGCAACGATCCTGTCAATCCGACGAAGTTGTGTTCTGGCAAACTCGGTGAAGAAGATTCTCTGCGGCATCAGCGCAATCGATTCGCGATCTCGTCAGCTTGACGTTGCCGCTCCAGGTCCGCATGCGTAATGTCCAGGTCGGCCAATACCTGCTCGATCGAATACATGGGACCCAATTCTGCCGTAGCTTGAACATTCTCTTCGGCACCGATCGACTCATCTTCCCGGGGCGCAGCAGCGAACTTGCGAGTTGACGAATCCACCATGACTTCAAGCAAAACCGAGAGCGCCGTCAGTTGCTCCGGAGAGACAACATCGATAAGACGATGAATCTGTTCTCGCTGTGCAGCCTGAGTCATGGGTAGCTATCTCCGCCTTTAGTGTATCGAACAGCCCCCAGCAATCGAAGGAATAATTGTCAACTCATCGTCTTCGCTAACTGGCGTCGCTTCCTTCTGCGGCAGGTAGCGGATGTCGTCATCATTCAGATAAACATTGACGAAGGATCGCAGCTTGCCCTCCGCGGAGTAGAGATGCTGCTGGAGCTCAGGGTACGTTTCGGTCAGCTTCTTGAGCGCCTCGGCTGCGGTGGATCCTGCTACGTTTACCGTCTGCTGTCCGCCGGTGTAAGCGCGCAATGGCGTAGGAATATGAATGTTCATGCTCTGCCTTTCTAATCTTTCAAAATGGTTTGACTAATTTGTCTTGATCTCGATCGCTTCATCGACAAACTGCTTGTCGTCCTCACCGGTTCCGGTCAGCAGAAACGAGTTCGTCACCACGGCCTTGCCTAGGTCGATGCGCGTAATCACATACGAACAGCCAACCCAGTGCGCTTCCTCGAAGTCCGTCTTCGACCACTGCGCCGGGCAGTCCGGGTGCGAGTGGTAGAACCCGACGATGTCGAGCCCAAGCTTGCGCGCCTGCCGCTGAATCTTGATCAGCTCTTCCGGCGCGATGTTGTATCGGTCGTGTGCGCGGTCTGAGCGCGTATTGCCGGCACGCACAGTCTGCTCCACCTGATTTCCATCCGGCCCGACAGTACCCAGCAGCGCGCCGCAGCACTCATGCGGATAGGTCTCTTCACCATGCGCTCGCAGAGCCTCGTAGTCGGAATAACGTACCTTCAGCATCAACCCTCCGTCCAGAATCGTTCACTCAAATACTTATCCGCCGAATCGCACAGGATCGTTACGATCACTGCCTCGCGGCCAGCCTTGGCCTCGCGCTCGGCGATCTGCAGCGATGTCGCGACCGCACCCGCAGCAGAAACTCCAACCAGCAGCCCATCCTTGCGGCCCAGCTCCCGAGCCATATCGTAGGCCCGCTCGGTCTCCATAAAAACATTCTCATCGGCCAGCCCTGCGTCGTAGATGGGCGGCACAATCGCCGTCGCCATGTGCTTGAGCCCCTCGAATCCGTTGAACGGCGAGTCCGGCTGCATGGAGATGCACTGGATCGCCGGGTTCAACTCACGCAGCCGCCGCGTCGTTCCCATAAAGGTTCCGCTGGTTCCCAGCCCCGCGACGAAGTGCGTAACCTGCCCCTCGGTCTGCTGCCAGATCTCGTTCGCTGTCCCGCGATAGTGCGCCATCCAGTTTTGATCGTTGCCATACTGGTTGGCGTAGTAATAACGCTCCGGCTCCGCAGCCATCAGCTCGCGCGCCTTGCGAATCGCACCATCCGAGCCGTCCGCCGGATCGGTCCAGATCACATTCGCCCCATACGCAGCCAGAATATTCTTCCGCTCCGGCGATACATTCGACGGCACGCAGAGCGTCACGGGAAACCCCAGCGCCGCGCCCAGCATGGCATACGCGATGCCGGTATTTCCGCTGGTCGCATCCATCAGAGCGCGTCCGACTTCCGGCTGATGAAACTTCAGCAAGCCGCGCTTCTCCGCATCGAGCACAATACCCGCAGCCGCGCGATCCTTGATCGAGCCGCCAGGATTTGCCCACTCCACCTTCCCCAGGATCTGGACCCCGGGCAAGTGCGCCGTCAACCGCTCCAGGCTGATCAGGGGCGTGTTGCCGATGCGTTCCAGCAGACTCATTCCCAGCGACCGGGATGTTGCAATCATCGAAGAATTCCTCTCAGCCGTTTTTCGCTCGCCGCAGGTGGCTGAATCCATTCCGCGGACAGCGTTCCGTTTGAAGGCTATCGGCGGATGTGCGACAGTTAAATCAAGTCTAACGTATCTCAACTATGGCAAAGAAGATCGCAATCCCAAACTTCAGCGACGCGCTTGCAGCCCTCGCCGGTCACCAATTTGATGTGTCTGCCGCACGCGACGGTGCAGCCTCCGCAGGAAAAGCCTTCCAGGTTAGCAAGTACGGCTGCGCTGCGGAGATCGCCGCTGCTCCCGACGGCACCACCGCTGTCCTCGCACGCCCGGGCTGGCTGCTCAACGGACTGATCGCACGAATCGTCGATCGCGGCTATCAGAAATTCCTTAAGACCCCAAAGCTCGAAATTCCCGCTACCGCCGACCACCTCCGCGCCATCCACGAATTCAGCGAAGAGCTAAAAGAAGCCGCCGGTGCTACCAGCCTCTACAACGAGTCGCTCGGCACCACCAGCGACCGTTACGTCTACGACCGAGTCAAAGGCCGCGAATAGTCCTTCAACTCGCCGCTGCTCATTTCAACAGAACCAAGCGCTGTTCCTCATCGTGACGGTCTTCTCGTCATGCACGGATTTACCTGCGATCTTCGGGCAGCGCAATCTGCATGAAAACATCAGGGCAATTTACCTTGAAGCCTCGCCTTGGCCCGACAGACCTGAAGTCCATTTCCTTGACACCGCACGTATAATTAAGACAAGGCAAGGCAGAATCCACCAGCTATCGGATTGTGCCTCCAACAGCCGTCGAAACAACACTAACTTACCTGTTTTCAATATTTTGAAAGTATCTTATTTATTTTCAATACTTTGAAAAGCTGGTCCGGACCTAAGTGGTTTGTTTCGAAGAGTTTGAAGATTTTAGGGGGGGAGGGGGAGTATATGCAGGAGACTGTTTTAGACCACGAAAACGCCAGTGTAGCAGCGACCTATCCCGTTGCCCTGGAGATATCTCGTGACATCCCGCCGCAACCGCACTTACCTTCCACGCTCGCGCTGGAATTCGCGGTACGCCTGGCTCTTGCCCATGCCCCTGGCACGGGCGACCTGCTTCAGGGCATCTTTCTCCGCCAGCCCCTGCGTCTTCATCAGCTCGCGAACCTCGGCGCCGACACTCGACTGCTTGCCACCAGCCGTTTCAACGAGTGGCGAAGGCGCAAGCAGCAGAACGATCTCGCCGCGTACACTTGCCCGGCCCGCAAGCGTGGCACGCACTTCGCTCACCGGGCCACGCAGAAACTCCTCGTGCAGCTTCGTCAGTTCGCGGGCGACGACCACATGCTGTGCCTCGCCGAAGATCGTCGTAACATCGCTCAGCGTATCCAAAATCCGGTGCGGTGCCTCGTAAAAGATGAGCGTTCCGGCAGCGCGTCCCGATCCGTTTCGCAGGGCTTCCAATGCAGTCTTACGCTGGCCTTCCTTGGCCGGCAGAAATCCGTGGAAGGTAAACGATTCGCAGCTCCCGCCGCCTTCCTCCTCGCTCGCCTTACCTGCCAATCCACTCGCAATGAGTGCGCTGATCGCAGCGTTGGCGCCCGGGATAGGAAACACATTCACTCCCGCCTGAATGGCAGCCGCTGCAATCTGGCCGCCCGGGTCGGCGATGCCCGGTGTCCCCGCATCGCTCACCACTGCGATCCGCGCCCCGGCCTTCAGCGCCTCGGCAAGCTCTGCCGCGCGGCCCGCCTCGTTGTGCATGTGGTAGCTGACAGTCGGCGTGCGGATGCCGAAGTGGTTCAGCAGCTTTTGGGTCTGCCTCGTATCTTCGCAGGCGATGCGATCGACGGAGCGCAGCACACGCAGCGCACGCAGGGTAATGTCCTCGAGATTCCCAATTGGCGTCGCCACCAGGTAAAGTCCTGGCGCCAGCGGCGATCCACTCTCGCTATCCTCTTCCGGCTGGTTCATTTTCATGTTCTCGGGAGGCTACAGATTCGGCGCGAGTCTGCACAACGCCGCGCCTCCGAGTATAGCCCGGGCCAGGAAGGCCTACGGACGAGACGACGCCAGGACTCGCGATGGATCCCCGATGCTCCGGTCGACAGCGGCCACCAGCTTGCCCGGCCCCTCCATCGTATGCAGAAGATTACCAAGCAGCCCCGAGGGAACTCTGCCTGTCTCGGGGTCAAGCCGAAGGCTCTGGATCGATGGCCAGCGCTTTCGAGCAACCACCATCGCTGCCTCGCACTCGTCTTTCGACAGGGAGTGACACAGCAACAGCAACCCAATCGGCGGCGTCTCGGGAACGGAGCCGAATTGCTCAAGCTTAGTCAGGCTCAGCACGCGGTAGCCGCGGCTCTGCAAGATCCATTGCCGCGTCAACAACAGGCTTTCGTCACGCCCGTACAGCACGAGAGAGTTCCGATTCGATTTCATAAGACCTCACGGAGGGGCGTGCACGTTATCCCTGAGGTCCAACCATATGCAATTGGGTGCGAGCGTTCCGTCTGTCACGTGACGGAGACAAAATTAATACATAGTGACCACGCGAGATGCCTTCTTCGGAGGGAGCCTTTAATCGACTTCGGCGCGACGCATTCGTCTGCTCTGATTCAGCAGTCCCATCGACTGCGAAAGATTCTGCGGCGTTACGATGCCGAGAATGCGCTCGCCATCCATCACCGGCACCAGTTGGGCGCCCTCCGCTGCCATGATGCGTCGCAGCGTCTTCACCAGAGAGTCATCCGGCAGCGCCGTCTGGAAGCTGCGTGTCATCACGCCCTGCACGTAGCTGTTGCCGCTGGCCGCCAGCGCCTCGACGATATTCTGGCGCGATACTGCACCCACCAGCGTGCCTCCGCGCACTACGGGAAAGACATCCTGCAAGGTATGCACCGCGCGCTGCAACGCATCTTCCAGGGTGTCCGAGGCCGACAGGGTGCTGAACTGCGTCAGCATCACATCGCGCATGCGCACCGTGTCCACCTCGTTCTGCACCAGCAGGCCCTGGTTTTCCATGTGCGCGCCGATCAGCACAAATGCGCCCATCACGATCAGCCACAGATTGGTCAGCAGCAACCCTGTGACTATCAGCGCGATCGCAATCCACTGCCCGAACCCGCCGGCTCGGTTCAAGCCCAGTCCGGAACCTACCGTTGCGCCAGCGCTGCTCGCCCGCCGATCCTTGCCTTGCGGCGCATCGTTGGCACCTCGAGCGCTGAAGACCCGGCCTCCATCCAGTGGCAGCGCGGGCAGAAAATTCACCAGGCCAAGCAGCACGTTGAGCCAGACCATCGCGCGCAGCAGGTGCGACGGAGCAATCCAGGGCTTGTCGATGAGATCGATGCCCGGAGCGGACGCCAGCAGGATCCCCGCCAGCAGGATCCCGAATCCAATGCTGGCGATGGGGCCAACCACAGCCATGCGCCGTTGGATCGCAGGATCAGCCGCCCGCTCAGTCGCATCCAGAGTTCCATACGACATCAGCGCACCGGTGGGCAGCAACAGGATGGACCGGAGATCCAACCCATACCAGGCAGCGGCAATCGCACGGGCAAGCTCACGCACGGCAACCGCAAGCAGCAACATCAGCCACAATGCCAGCACTCGCCCGTTGTCCCAGTGCAACAGCGTGCCGACAAAAAGCGCCATGGCAAGCAGCAGAAGGAAGAACGCATGGATGCGTACCTCCACTCCGAAATATCGCCCTACCGGAAAACTCCAACCGCGCATCGCTCCATTGTATGCGTTCGTTGTGGCAGCCATCGACGGATACCTTCGGGCTTCGCGACTGCGCGCCCACATCCGAACCGCGCCGCCGGTGATAATAGAATGATGCGCGTAATCGCCGGATCCCATCGTTCACGCCAGCTCGTCGCACCGCGCGGCACCGGCACTCGCCCTACCAGTGACCGTCTGCGCGAGACACTGTTCAACATCCTGGCGCCGCGCGTCGCCGGTTGCCGCTTCGCCGATCTCTATGCAGGCACAGGAGCCGTCGGTATTGAGGCAATGAGCCGTGGAGCTGAACATGCTTGGTTTGCTGAGAAGGCAGAACCCGCACTCGAATCCATTCGTGCCAACTTGAAAGCGTTGAAGATTACCCACAACTTCACCCTCGAAGAGAGGGGTACAGGCGCACTCCTCGAGAGGCTTGCAAAGGCAGCGGTGAAAAGATCTACGGACGCTGAATCAGAAAGACCGTCTGCGCACGCAACGTCTCTCGACATCGTCTATCTCGATCCGCCCTGGGAAGCCGAAGCCGAGTACGGAAACACCTTGCATCTACTGGGAAGCAACAGAGTGCGGGCAGTGCTCTCAGCCGATGCCCTTGTCATCGCCGAGCACAGCAGCAAGATGCGGCTCGCAGGGCACTACGGTGAACTCAAACAGACCCGCACGCTGAAACAAGGCGACGCCGCACTCACCTTCTATGCGGTCGTTCAACCTGCCGAGGCGAACTCGCGCCTCAGTGCGCCGGGACCGGATCCGGTGGCATAACGGCACCCGCCTTGATCCATTGCTCAACCACAGCAATGTCCGCATCACTCATCTTGGGTGCCCGGGGAGGCATAGGCATCGGATCGTTAGCAGGGCCTTCGTGGCGGATCAATTTTACGAGCAGACTATTCGCCGGATCGCCGGGCACAATCACCGCGCCAGCTCGTCCGCCTTTCAACGTGGACTCGCTCGTCTCAAGACTGAGTCCGCCCTTATGGTTGGCATCCATGTGGCACTTGCCACAATTGGCTACCAGAATCGGACGCACCTTTTCCGTATAGAATGCCGGCTTATTGGCAGCATCCTGCGCGGCCATCACACGCAGGCCGCTCCCCGCCAACACTGCTACAGTACTCACGACAACTCCAGCAAAAATTCGACGCATTGCATCTCCTCACCGAACTCTATCCTGCAAAGGCAGCTTTTGGAAATTGCTGCCGAATTTCATTCTACTGATGCTCCAGATTCGCAGGCCGTTCCACGCTAGAGATCGCGGCGTTAATTGATCGGTACACAGAACCTGCCTGGTCACTGTTCCGTTGTTAACGTTCACGGTAGGGTAAAAGTTGCTCTGGTGCCTCCGCACCTCCACAATTGATATGCGTCGAAAAGTCGCCACGATGGCTCTAGCTGTGACTTGCAGCGCACTGCTGTACTCTGCGTCTCTGCTGGCAAAGCCAACCAGGACGCTCGCTGGCCCGGCTGCGCGCCGAACCATCATCGCTCAGCCTATGCCTCGCACAACTGGCGAACGCCACTCGCATCGCGTCGTCGCTACGACGATCCGCAGCCGCAGTGCGGCGGCGCAAAAGCGGGAGGGCCGCAGGACTCCATCAGAAGATTTCGCCGTCCTGAGGCGTGAAACCCGTTCTCGCGGCATGCTGACTGTCGCCACCGCGGCATCGGCCAGGCCGTCGACTCATCCCCGTATCTTGCGTGCTGAACGCGGCTTAGAGGCGCAAGCTGCGATTCATGCAGCCGACCGCAACGTGCGGATTGCAAGAAGGACGGCGGCTCGTCGCGCTCGCGCCTATAAGGTAGCTGGAACGGATGAGACTGCAGTAGCCGAGGTTTCTCAGACAGCACTGGCCCATAGCTTCGACCCGCAACGGAGGGTAACCGTGAGCGCAGCTAGCGACCAATCCATCCCTGGCTCCAGCGCAGCGTTCACGAATATGGGCGGCGTACTTCGTTCCACAAGCGAAACGCAGATGCTCAAGGCAGCCAACGAGGATTCCTCTGCCTACACGCTGTTGCCATCACTGCGCTTATCCTCGCTATACGACCGCGAAGGCCGGCTCATCATGCCGCGGCCGCTGTACGGCTCGCACGACATACTGCTTCATCAGAATCAGATGGCCGATCTGGACGGCCTCAACCGGATTCAGGACGACGCAGATTTGCTGCAATTGCGTCGTCAGAATAAGCTCGTCGCATTGCCGGAGAGCGAAGCGCTTCACACTGATTTCCGCCTGCCAGAAGAACGCCGCTATACCCGTCCATGGACAGCCGCTTTTCTAACGATGATGGCGACGAACTTTTACGCTGCATTTCACACGCCCCTGCAAGTCGATTCCGCAGTGCGCACCGTCGCCGTCCAACAGCGCCTGCTGCGCACCAACGGCAATGCGGCCCCCATCAGTGGCGAGACCGCCTCACCGCACCTCACCGGTCAGGCGGTCGACATCGCAAAGGGCGGCCTGAGCCGCACGCAGATCGCGTGGTTGCGAACCTATCTACAGCCGCTCATCGAACGCGGCACGATCGACGTAGAGGAAGAGTTTCAGCAGTCGTGCTTCCACATTAGCGTCTATCGAAGCTTCCTGCCTGTTGCACCGGCACATTTGAATATGGCCGTTGCACGCCAGTCCGCATCCGAAGCCATCACGGAAAGGCCATCTTATTGAGCCCGCTTACACAGGTCCGGAAGGAGCAGAGGAACCCAAGCGTTCCTGGGGATTCACAATTCGCCCGGTCTGTGCCGATCAGTTCGGCGCACCTTCCTGCGTCGATGCTCAAGCTGCTGGGCCTTAAAGCTGAAGATTAGGAGGGCGATACCTCCATCCAGGTCTCGTCTCTTCAGCGTTCTTTAATCTGCGAGCGCTATTCTCAGGACGAGGAACGGTTATAGCTGGTCGTACACATCTGGCTATTCTTCCCGAAACTTACGTTCGGACCCATCCGTCAAACCTTCTCAGGAGACTCGAATGATTCGCAACCCCTTCGTCCCTATTCTGCTCGCCGCACTTGTATCGCTGCCTCTCACAACGCACGCGCAGGACGGTCCGTACAAAGTCCTTCAGACAATTAAGGTCGGTGGTGATGGCGGCTTTGACTATCTCACTGCCGATTCAGTGGGCCGCAACCTGTACGTGGCACGCCGCAGCAGCCCCAACGGACACATTGGGGTCTATTCGCTGGACACCTTCAAACAAGTGGGCGACATACCGGACGTCAGCGCGCACGGGGCAATCGTCGATACTGCGACCGGGCACGGCTTCGCCACCTCGAAGCCTGTCGCAATGTTCGATGCGAAGACCTTCGCCGTTATCAAGAAGATCGACGTCGAAGGCAATCCCGATGGCTACCTCAACGACACCTTGAACCATCGCTTCTACGAACTCTCGCATAGCTCGCCGAACGTCACCGTCATCGACGATAAGGACGGCTCCGTTGTCGGCACCATTGATCTGGGTGGCGCGCCTGAACAAGCCCAGGCCGACGGCAGAGGCAAGATTTACGTTGACCTCGAAGATAAGGACGCCATCGCAGTGATCGATGCGAAGACGATGAAAGTGGTCGGGAAGTACGATGTCTCCAGCAAGAGCGGAGAATGCGCCGGTCTTGCACTTGATTCGAAGAACAACATCCTCTTCGCCGCATGCCGCAAGAACAACGACATGGTCATCCTGTCAGCCACGGACGGACACATCATTGCCGATCTTCCGATCGGAAAGGGCTGCGATGGTGCGACGTTCAATCCGGCTACGATGGAAGCTTTCAGTTCCCAAGGCGATGGAACCCTGACCGTCATCAAGGAAAATTCGCCTACCAGCTTTGTCGTGGAACAGACGGTGAAGACGCCGCCGCGCGCAAAGACAATTACGCTGGATACAAAGACGGGCCATCTGCTTCTAATCACCGCAGAGTACGGGCAGCCGGCAGCCGAGGCGGCGGGCACGCAACCGGCCCCTGGCAATGGGTACCGCGGTTCTCGTGCGCCCATGATTCCGGGCTCTTTTTCGATCGTCGTAGTTGGCAAATAGAAGAACTCGTTGATTGATGGTTCCAGGAGCCGCTCTGTATGAGAGCGGCTCTTTTGTGGACTGATCTACACTAGGCGTGTATGCAGAACCTGGGCTCACTGACGACGGAAGCGCGAAATCCGCGTACCGAGCATATTGACGAGTTGTCCACGCAGGATATGTTGGCGCTCATCAACCAGGAAGATGCGACCGTTGCCTCAGCGGTGGCTGCGGAAATTCCAAACATCGCACGTGCTGTCGATGAAATAGCTTCGCGTTTCACACAAGGGGGAAGGCTGTTCTACATCGGAGCGGGCACCAGCGGACGCCTCGGGGTGCTCGATGCGTCCGAGTGCCCGCCGACCTTCTCTGTGCCTCCATCGCTGGTGCAAGGGCTCATCGCCGGTGGCGATTCGGCCCTCCGCAACTCCTCGGAACACTCCGAAGACTCGCCGGAAGAAGGTGCCGGCGATTTGATTGCTGCGGGTTTTGGTGCGCCGAATAAATCGGATGGAAATAGACCAACGCCGGATGTTCTCGTCGGGATTGCCGCAAGCGGACGAACCCCTTACGTCCTGGGCGCACTGCTTTACGCGAAATCCATGGGAGCTTTTACCGTCGGCCTGGCGTGCACCTCTGATTCGCCGATCTCGAAGATTGCCGATATAACCATCGCTCCGCAAACTGGTCCTGAGGTGATAACCGGCTCTACGAGGATGAAGGCCGGTACAGCAACCAAGCTCGTTCTCAATATGCTGTCTACGGGTCTTATGATTCGGACTGGAGCCGTCTACGGCAATCTCATGGTCAACGTAAAACCGACCAACGATAAGCTGATCGACCGCGCTCAGCGCATCATCATGGCAGTGGCCGATGAGGGCACGCCCATGGATCGCGCCGCCGCAACGCGACTGCTTATCGAGGCCGGCAGCGTAAAAACCGCAATTGCGATGCACAAGCTTTCACTCTCTCGCGCATTAGCCGAACAGCGGCTGGCGGCAGCTGGCGGAAATCTTAGCAAAGCTCTTCACTCCACGTAGACCAATTTCAGCATCAAATTTGAAACGTATGAGATCGTTACGCACGTCCTTCATCTCTGCCGCACTCTTACTTTCTCTTCTGTCGCTCGTCTCTCCCCGTCCGGCGCGGGCCTACGCCGTGCTTACCCACGAAGAGATTGTCGACCTCACCTGGGCTGATTCCATTCAGCCTCTTCTGCTGCACCGGTTTCCGAACCTCACGCCCGAGCAGCTCCAAGAAGCCCATGCCTACGCGTATGGCGGAAGCCTGATCCAGGACATGGGCTACTATCCGCTCGGACAGCCATCATTTTCCAACCTGCTGCATTATGTACGCACCGGCGACTTCATCGCTTCCCTTTTTCGCGAATCCAAAGATCAGAACGATGTAGCTTTCGCCATCGGCGCTCTCTCTCACTATCTTGGCGACACGATAGGCCATCCTAGCGCCGTCAACCTGGCTGTCGGAAAATCCTTTCCGGAGCTTGCAGCGAAGTATGGCCCAAACGTCAACTATGCTGAGGGAAAGCATCAGCATGTGCGCGCCGAGTTTGCCTTCGACATCAACGACATTGCCAAGCACCGGCTGGCACCGGAGAAATACCTCAACCATATAGGCTTTGCGATTCCGGTGCCGTTGCTTGCACGAGCCTTCTACGATACGTACGGCCTCGATCTAGCCAAGGTCCTGAAAAAGAGCCATCCCAAACTGCGTGGATACCGCTACGCCGTGCGCGCCCTGCTACCCCGGGTAGCTTATGCGGAGACCCTCCTTAACCGCAAACGCATGCCACCCGACGTGCCCAGTCCCGCGCTGGATGAGTTCACGAAAGAGGTTGCCGCGCTTTCCGCCGCCAACAATTGGGACTCTTACCGCCGCCACGCCGGCATAGGCACCCACCTGCTGGCAGCATTTATCTTTGTTCTGCCGAAGTTCGGACCGCTTTCGATCCTCTCGCTCCGTGGTCCAACGCCCTCCGCCGAGCAGGACTACGTCAATTCCCTGATGCATACGACGGATGTATTCCGTCAAAAATTAGCCAGTGCGACCAAATCCGACGGACTTCCAAACTTGGATCTCGACACTGGCGATCAGGTCTATCCGGGCACTTATCCTCTCGAAGACGACACCTACGCTGCCCTTCTCCATTCGATGACATCGGACCCGACAAAGCCAATTCCGTTCGGCATCAAGCGTGACCTGCTTGCTTACTTCGCCGATCCCACGAAGGCGAAGTATCTTGAGCAAAAACCTGCAAAGCTTGCCCAAGTCAATTCAGACCTTCCGATACTCAGGACCATCTCTACCAAGGCGCAATATCCGGAGACGGCGTTCCTTCCTGAACCAGACGAAGCGAAACCAAATCCAGATACGAAAAACTTATCGCCTGCGGCAACCGGATCCGCACCGGCGCAGGCGACTGCAATCAACTGACGGATTTTTGTACCGTCTATTATGCAATGAGCTTAGAGCACTCGCGTACTCTTATACCCCTCCGCGGTCAAAGCTTCGAGCAATTCAGCGACGTGATCGCGCCCGCGTGTCTCCATCGTCATGTCAATGACTGTCTCGCCTAGATTGACGCCGTAGTATGCGCGGTTGTGCAGGGTGTCCACGATGTTGGCGCGATGGCCAGCGATCAGACGCGTCAACTCATGCAGCGCACCAGGCTTGTCCAATAGGTGAATCCGCAGCCGGATCAGCCGTCCATCCTGCACCAGACCGCGCTCGATGATGCGAGAGAGCAGCGTAACGTCGATATTTCCTCCGCCCACTACGACCGCGGTATGCGCACCCTTCAGGCTCGTCCGATGCTGTAGCAGGGCAGCGAGCGCGGCAGCCCCTGCGCCTTCGGCCAACGTCTTCTCCCGTTCGAGCAACATCAAAATTGCGGACGCAATTTCATCTTCGTCGACCATTACAATCTCGTCGACATAGCGCTCAACCACCGGCAGCGTGAGTTCCCCGGCCCGCCGCACAGCGATGCCATCGGCGATGGTCGTCGCCGCATCGATCGTGACCGGACTGTGAGCTTTGACTGCAACCGCCATCGAGGGAAGCCGTGACGTCTGCACGCCCACAACACGCACATCGGGTCGCGACTGCTTAATCGCGCATGCTATCCCGGCGATTAAACCACCGCCCCCAATTGGCACAACGACGGCCTCCAATTGCGGCACCTGCTCCAGGAGTTCAAGACCTATGGTTCCCTGCCCTGCCATCACAACCGCGTCGTCAAACGGGTGGATGAAGGTCAGGCCTTGCTCGGCACAGAGTCGTGTCGCTTCGAGAAAAGCCTCATCATAGTTGGCCCCGTGCAGCACCACCTCGGCTCCAAAGCTCCGAGTTGCTGTCACCTTTACCAGGGGTGTAGTCAATGGCATCACGATGATGGAGCGGATGCCGCGCTTGGTCGCGTGGTACGCCACTCCTTGCGCGTGATTGCCTGCGCTGGCTGCGATCACTCCGCGAGACGCTTGCTCCGCCGAAAGAGTAGCGATGCGATTCAGGGCACCACGCTCCTTGAAGCTGCCTGTCATTTGCAGGTTCTCAAGCTTCAAATAGACCTGTTGTCCAGTGAGCTCCGACAGCATCACCGAATGGGGGCAAGGCGAATAGTAGATCGCATCGCGAAGGCGTTCGCGCGCAGCCATCACATCGGCAAGGCCTATGCTTTGCTCCGGAGTATCGCTCGTAGCCATTAACTCGATGGTATCGCGTTGCCTGGGCCCACGGCCCTATTCGCGGCGTTTGCGAAACTCGTTCGCCAACCGGAATTCTTCCTTCAGTTCAGGCGTTCGCAGATTCTCCCGCAAATGCGCCAACCGTTGCTCAAGCGCATGCAAAGTCGCAGCGATAGGCTCTGCATTCGATAGCGCAATATCCCGCCACATACTGTACGGGCTTGCGCCAAGCCGCGTCGTCTCACGCAGCGCACGCCCTCCGATCGCGGCGATCTCATCGCGACGAGCCGCATCATTGGCGAACGTGTCTTCGAGTAACGCGGCGAGTGCAGTCGAGAGCATCTGCGGAAGATGGCTTACCCACGCGCATAGCTCATCATGCCGCGCCGCACCGAGATCCATCCTGCGCGCCCCGAATTTCGCCACCCAGCCACGCCATTCTTCTTCGACCGGTGAGGGCACAGCTCCATTCTGCGGGGTAAAAAGCCACATCGCGTTCTCGAACAAACTGGCCTCAGCGAGGGCCGCGCCACCTGATTCCTTCCCCGCCATCGGATGCCCGGGAAGAAAGCGTGCGCGCCCAGGCTGGTTGTAGAGCTTCGTCGCGAGCTCAGCGATCTGCACCTTCGTACTGCCAACATCCGTAAGAAGGTGATGCTCGCTAAGCAAAGGGGCCAGCCGCTGCATCCAGTCCAGAATCGACAGCACAGGCCCGCACAGCACAATCAGGTCACACGTAGCTGCGAGTCTTTCGGCCTCATCTCGCAGGCACCAGGAATCGATTGCACCCAACGCCTGCGCTGTCTCAAGTGTCGCCGCGGTCGGCCCTGTACCGATAATCCGGCCGTCGAAGCCCGCAGCGCGCAGAGCGAGGCCGATCGATCCACCGATCAGCCCAGTCCCGACGATAAGCACACGACGCATCTGGTCTAAGCTATCCTGCGATCAGTGGACCGCGCAAGCAAGCGACGCATTACCTTCACTTGTTGGACCTATTCGCGTGCGCCTGTGCGCCCGCGTCATTGGGATCTGTCCAGGGCGGAGAGATTCGATAGGCGTCCTGCACCCGGGCCAGCACCTTGAACTCGGCCACATCGAACTCTCCCAGCGATCCCACGCCCGCCAGAATCGTCTGTTTGGTTCCGGTCGTCCTGCGAACGTCGAATCCGAGCTCGACCATCCGCTCAATCACATTTTCAATATCGCGTTCTGTTGCTTCTCTCTGCATCACGACGATCATTGCATCCGTCCTCTCGCGGCTGTGCTGAAACTTCCAGCACCATCGCCGTTCTAGAGGTCGCGCCGCTGCAGCGTCCGCATAACGTCGATGATGCGCTCATACACGTGCAGCAATGCAGCGTCATTGAGGGGACCCGGGTTTACGGCCTTCACATGATCGAAGACCGCCTGCTCCCGTCCCGGCTCGTAAACCGGCAGTTCTGCGCTCTGCTTCAATTCGCCGATGGCCTTCGCCGCCGCTGCACGTCTGCTGATGAGCTCCACGATCTGCTCATCCAGTTCATCGATCTTCTGTCGCCAGTCGGAGATATCCATGCGATCTGCCTCACCTTGCCTGTCTCTTTGTCCGCAACGCGAAATCCTGCGACGCGAACTATGGTTGTCCGAACCATGATAACTGGCGACCAGATCGGCCGCGCAGTAACCACGATGGAAAGCCGCCGCTTTCATTCGCTCAACCCTGCAATGAACCGCCCAATCGCCGCTGCGGCTTCAGTTGGCGCGGTCTTTTCAATGAGCGCCACGAGCGCGCTGCCGATCACGGCAGCGTCCGCAAACTCCCCAACTGCACGCACGTGCTGCGCGTTCGAGATACCGAAGCCGACGGCGATAGGAATTCCAAGCGGCTCAGTAAACACCCGTAGTCTCGCGACCAGCTCGGAAGCGTCGCCATGGATCTTCTGCTGCGTCCCCGTAATCCCCACACGCGAGATCGCATACACAAACCCACGCGAAGCCTCCGCAATCGCCTTCAGCCGAACGTCAGGGCTGGTTGGAGCCGCAAGAAATATCGGCGCAAGATGATTCGCCCGCATCTCGCTCAGGTATTCGTCAGCCTCTTCGACGATCATGTCCGTCAGCAGCACACCATCCGCGCCCGCTTCCGCAGCCGCAGCGCAAAACTGCTTCATTCCCATGCGAACAACAGGGTTGAGGTAAGAGAAAATGACGAGCCCGCACGCAGGACGAGCAGTGCGCAACTCCTTCGCAAGCGCGAGCACATCCGTCAGCCGCACCCCGCGCGCCACAGCCCGCTCGCTGGCCCGCTGAATCACCGGCCCATCCGCCAAGGGATCGCTGAATGGCACACCCAGCTCGATCACATCTGCACCATTATCGATAGCCGCCAGCGCAATATCCCGCGTCGTCGCAAGGTCCGGATCGCCCGCCGTTAGATACGCCACAATCCCCGGCTTCTTCTTGAATTCAATCGGCATCGTTATCCCTTCACTCCCTGCAGGTCCATCTCACGCGCCAGAATCCCCATATCCTTATCCCCGCGCCCCGAAAGATTCACCATCAGCACATCTGTCTTCGCCATCGACGGTGCCATCTTCATCGCCTCGGCCACCGCGTGGGCGCTTTCAAGCGCAGGCAAAATCCCCTCCGTACGAGCCAGCGCCGAGGTAGCCGCCAACGCCTCCGCATCCGTAGCCGAGACATACTCCGCTCGCCCGCAATCATGCAGCATCGCATGTTCCGGCCCCACGCTCGCATAGTCCAGCCCCGCACTCACCGAGTGCGTAGTCGCCACCTGCCCCGCATCGTTCTGCAGCACATAGCTGTACGTTCCCTGCAATACACCGGGCAAACCACCGCCGCTCTTTTGAAACCGCGCCGCATGTTCCCCCAGCGCCGTCCCACGGCCGCCAGCTTCTACACCCACCAGCCGTACATCCTTGTCGCCGAGAAATTCATAGAATGCTCCAATCGCATTCGACCCCCCACCCACGCAAGCCACGATAGCCGCAGGCAGTTTCCCTTCCTGCTCCATCACCTGCTTGCGCGCCTCGATCGAAATCACGCGATGAAAGTTCCGCACCATGGTCGGATAAGGATGCGACCCCAGTGCGCTCCCCAGGATGTAGTACGTATCCCGCACATTCGTCACCCAGTCGCGCATCGCCTCGTTGATCGCATCCTTCAGCGTCGCCGAGCCAGCACCCACGCCGCGCACCTCCGCCCCCAGCAGCCGCATGCGAAAGACATTCAGCTCCTGCCGCCGCATATCCTCCTCGCCCATGTAGATCACGCATTCGAGCCCAAACAGCGCACAAACCGTAGCCGTAGCGACACCGTGTTGCCCCGCGCCCGTCTCCGCGATAATCCGCTGCTTCCCCATCCGCCGCGCCAGCAATCCCTGCCCGAGCGCATTGTTGATCTTGTGCGCACCGGTATGCAGCAAGTCCTCACGCTTCAGGTAGATCTTCGCCCCGCCCAACTGCTCCGACATCCGCTTGGCAAAATAAAGCGGCGTAGGCCGTCCGCAGTAGTGATGCAGCAGCCCATCCAGCTCCGCATGGAACGCCGGATCGGCGTCAGCTTCGGCATACGCCTGCTCCAGCTCCTCCAGTGCCGCCATCAGAGTCTCCGGAACATACCGCCCGCCGTACACGCCAAACCTTCCCGCCTTCGTATTCGCCGCAGATGTCGCCTGTGAGACCAAACCCGCCGTCACGCCCATCGTAACCCTCCACAATGTACCTATTGCAAAAGCAAAGCCGCGACAGGTTCGGTCGCGGCTCGTATCGGTTTCGCATCAACTGAAAATTTAAGATCGCTGTTGCAAGATCGTTCAGATGAGCCTAATCCGCCGAGTCCGCTATGGTGCGCCAATAGCGGAACATGAAAGCGAGCCGGCTGAAGTGGGCTGTCATCTTGCTACCTAAGATATAACTTCCCCGCGTGACTGTGCAAGCCGCTCCAGCTGTCCCAATAAAGCATCACACATGCCTGCGCCAACGGCTCGCGGTAAAGTTACTTCCGATACCGTCGATGATTACCCGATGGGTTCTTTTCTATGCAGAGCAATCTTTTCGAATCCAACCCATTGTCTCCGACGTCACATAGGTGTAGGTTGGAAGGACGTACCACAATGACGACAAGATCACAAATCGCACTGGCAAGCTTCGCGCTCGCTCTCATCGCGGCACTCGCCCCGGTTCAAAGCTTTGCACTGAGAGGTTCGGGAATCGCGCACACGCATACGCAGACTCCGCACGACCGTTCCGCTACCGTACATCAGCATGGCGCACACTCCCGCCGCGGCTAAATCATTAGACATGCCTGAGTAGAAATGAGACGCCGGCACCTGGGGTTTCTATTTTCGTGCGCTCTGAATGAAGCTCTCTACCAACCTAGGGTCTTTTCTGCCCGGTGAAATCTCCACGCCGCTTGAAACATCCACGCCCCATGGCCGTAGTTCAGCGATAGCAGCAGCCACATTTGCCACACGCAAACCACCCGCCACAATCAACTTCAGACCACCAGGGGCCGCTGCGAAAATGTCACGCGCCGCCTTCCAATCAAACGCCACACCCGTTCCACCACTGGCGCTTGCGACCTTTGAATCGATCAACACGCGGTCGACGATGCCCAACGCCGTAATCCGGCGCAGTTCATCCTCCAGCTTCCGCGCAGAGGAGTTTCCAGCGCTCGGGAGCTCAGGATCGACCATCCAGTGCAAGGTTTGGACGATTCGCAACTTACCGAGAACCTCCTCCGCCAGCGTCTCCAGCAGTCCTTCATCCAGGCCGCCGTGCAGCTGCACCGCAGTCAATCCTGATTCAAATGCAATGCGCGCAATTTGATCCGCATCCTGGCTGCCGAACACACCCACGCGCTCCACGGTTGCTGGCAGATGCGGAGTAATCGCAGCGACTTGCGCGGCCGTCACCCTGCGCTTACTCTCCGCAAAGATGAACCCGACCGCATCAGCACCGGCAGCAGCCGCATGCGCAGCGTCCGAAAGATTCGTATTTCCGCAGATCTTCACCCACATCGGATTGCCCCCGCTATTCCGCAGCATACGCGGGAGCCAGTAGCGCCGCCAACGCTGCACCCGGATCAGCCTCACGCATCAGCGACTCACCCACCAGGAAAGCATCGTACCCCGCGCTACGCATACGCGAAAGATCAGCAGCGTTGCGAATCCCGCTCTCGGCGACTCGAATTACATCCGACGGCAGGAGTTGTCCTAGCTCAATTTGAGTCACGGGATCGACCTTCATCGTATGCAGATTGCGGCTGTTGACGCCGATCACGCGAAATCCCAAACCGAGCGCGCGATCCAGCTCCTGGCGATCATGGATCTCGCAGAGAACGTCGAGTTCCATCCGCGTAGCCGCGGCATAGAGGTTCTTCAATTCTGGATTCTCAAGCGCCGCAACGATCAACAGGATTGCATCCGCCCCGGCAGCGCGCGCCTCCAGAATCTGAAACTCATCGACAATAAAATCTTTTCTCAAGCAAGGAATGCCTACAGCCGACGAAGCCAGCGTCAAATTTGTGAGCGATCCTTGGAAGTGTTTTTCATCCGTCAAAACTGAGAGCGCAGCTGCGCCAGCGCCTTCGAGCGACTCAGCAAGACGAATGGGATCAAACTCAGCCCGGATCAGCCCACGCGACGGTGACGCCTTCTTCAGCTCCGCAATAATCGCAGGCCTGTACACCGCAGCCTTGCGCAATCCATCTGCGAAACCCCGCGGGCAATGGGCAGCAGCCCGCCGCTCGAGCTGTGGGATATCGGCTGTAGCCAGCCGGTCCCGCACCTCAAGCCTGGTATGCGCGAGAATTTGCTCAAGCTGCGTCGACATTCAAGGTTGTCGCTGGAAAGAAATTTTGGTGCCGAAGGGGGGACTCGAACCCCCACACCCTTGCGAGTACATGGACCTGAACCATGCGCGTCTGCCAATTCCGCCACTACGGCACTTCCTGTATGTCGGCCTTCGCGGCCATGACATGGCAGTCGTGAGTTCCTAGTTTTACAAAGGCTGGGTCCGCTGTCAATTGCGCCCCGGTTGCCTTACACTGAGCAGGCTCCCGATCGCAATTTCAGCAGCGAGGCACCGACGAAGAACATGAGTGATCCGAATGAGAAATTAGCCCAGACCCAAGCCGCGGAGATTCCGGAAGAGCTGGCAATCGAAATCCGCAAGCTTGCACATGATCTATCGAATGCGCTCGAGATCATTGTCCAGACCAGCTATCTGCTCGGCACAATCGAGTTGAAAGAGCCCGGCAACGAGTGGATTCGGATGTTGGACAATGGAGTGCATAAGGCGCTCGACATCAACCTCGCCCTGCGCACCTACATCAAATCCCACTCGCCTCGCTAACCCTCACTTCTTTTCTTTTGGGGCCTTCGCCGCAGTCTTCTTCAAGGCGACCTTCGTGACAGCTTTCGTAGGCTTCTTCGCCGCGCTGACGTCAGGAATGTTTCCTGCTACGGCCTTCTTTTTGGCTGCAGCAGCAGCGGGCAGTTTCGGTGCAGGCGCACTCCAAATCTTGAGCTTCGCCTCATGCGACGCAAGCAGCCGCTCGATCTGCTCCAGCAGAATCCGCGTCTGCATTGGCTTCACCAGCATTTTGTCCGCACCGGTCGTCTGCCAGTCCTCATCAGAGAGCGGGAAAGCCGTCAACATCGCAATGGCCGGATGATAGCTGGCCGCACGCGCTGCCATAACCACATCGCGCCCCGCCGACTCACTTTCCATACGCATGTCCGTGATTACCATGTGGTACTCCCGGCTACGCAGTTTGCTTTTGCCTTCACGCGCGGATGCAGCCGTCTCCACGTCGAATCCGCTGATCTCCAAAACAGCCTTCAGCGTAAGCAGTACAGCCACATCGTCATCCACCAGCAGAATTCTGCGCTTCATCGACTCTCCTTGAATGGAGCATGAGCGGCACAATTACACGCACATGCAACCTTTCAAGTGTGCCCGACGGAACCGGCTTGTGCAACCTCGAGGGCACGAACTACTTGCTCTTAGTGCGAGAACCTACACCTCTTCCTCGTCTTCGTCCTCTTCGTCGTCCTCATACTCATCATCGTCCTCTTCAGGTTCCTCTTCCTCATCCTCGTCGTCTTCAATCACGAGACCGTCATCCTCGTCCTCATCTTCTTCATCGTCCTCGTAGTCGTCCTCCTCATCTTCCTCTTCGTCGAAGTCGTCTTCCTCTTCTTCGAGATCTTCGTATGCCTCATCCTCTTGGTCAGTGGGCGCCAGGTAATAGGAATCCGATCGAAGTTCTTCGCCTGGGGAAAGGACAAGTGGAGTTGAATCGACAGGTTCGGATGAAGCAACAGAAATTCTCGGCGGAATGAGGTCCTGAAGGTTGATCATTGGGGCGGTCTCCTGATTTGACTATGAGCAGTTTGACGCTGTTTCGCCGATTGGGGGTATATCTCCCCGAACTGGGCTTTATTGCAGATGCTACTAACGCGGCGCGGTTTGACCTAAGGGTAGAGCGGATTTCCTGGCCCGGAAGTTCACTCCCAATGGCCCAAATTTGGAACTGCGTGAATCACAAAGATACCAGCGTATTGCGAAGCAGACGGGGCGACGTGGAACAATTACCGACTAAATTGTGCATAATTTTGCGCATATCATCGTTCCCGCCCGCGTAAACCATTGATTCTGAACAAAGAATTTTGGCGCGTCAAATGCTATATAGAGTGCAATTGGAAATGTTCAGCGCAGACGCCAGCGTCCTGAGACTGAGCTTCCCATATGGCTTCCGCAACAAGCAGCATCTGTATTCCAGGTTTTCATTTGCTAAGCAGCATTATTTCAGGAGGATTTCATGAAGAATATCGGTAAATTTGCAGTTCTTGGTGTGGTATTGACCGCATCCGCGTCCGCTTTCGCATCCACAATCGCTCTCGGATCCTACGGGTCCACCTCGGTCTATAATCCAGGTGCAATCAGCGTCGCCAACAGCGAAGTTGTTTACGCAGGCTACGAGAACTACGCGACCGTAGCGGCTATCCCGGCGACCCCCGGCCCGCTGGTCGGAGCTGCCGGCAGCGGCTTCACCGCGGCTAACGTATTTGCAACCGATCTCGATCCCCAGGCTCCCGGAACATGGACAGCAGCTGGTGCGAACTCGAGCTATGTCGGCATCAACGGAACTGCCGGCCCAGTGAACACCTCCAACCCGGCCTACGGATATTATGAGTTCACCTCCTCCTTCATCACGACCCAGGGAGCTTCAGGAACGCTCAACCTCCTCGCCGACGATACCGTTGAAGTACTGCTGACCAACGCGAACGGAGTCAACCAGCTCCTCGTTCCGTTCGGTGGTCTGGGCAACAACAACCATTGCGCACAGTATCAGCCCAGCTGCTCTATTCCATATTCCGTCAACCTTTCGGCAACCGCCGGAGCCAACGTTCTCACCTTCATCGTTGAGCAGGCGGGCACGGGCGTTGTAGGCGGAAAGAACGATCCCTCGGGCTTCGATTTCTATGGCACCTTGTCGCCCACGCCTGAGCCCAGCAGCCTCATGCTGCTCGGCACCGGCCTGGTCAGTGCAGCTGGCGCATTCCTTCGCAAGCGCGTCACTGCATAACTCGTATCCTCCTGAAACAACCGGGCGGAACGCCGTAATGGCGTTCCGCCTCTTTTACGTGTTTCGCAGCGCAACGCATGCCCGCTCCTATTGCCCATTTTCATTGATCGCCACTGCGTTCAGAGAACCGGCCGTCGAATCAATATCTGTTACACTTCATAGAGACCGTTGGAGCTAGCTTCCGCTTTGAAAATCTTTAGGTCAAAGCGTCGAACAGTAAAAAGTTCCGATTCAGGTACGGTGGGGGGCTGTAGCTCAGCTGGGAGAGCGCCTCGTTCGCAACGAGGAGGTCAGCGGTTCGATCCCGCTCAGCTCCACCAATCAAAATGGTGCGGCATGCTCGACATTCCCATCGGCTACAGGTCAACCACTTTGTCGGTACACTAGCTGGGCGGTGGGCATACCCTACGGTCAGGCGCGACCAGAAGTGATCTCATTCAAAATATTCGGTCCCACCCAGCGCCGCTGGAGAATCGCCTGGCTGCTCGCTTTGGGCGTGCTGGTCAATTACTTCGACCGTGTGAATCTCTCTGTCTCACACGCGGCTCTCTCCTCGAACTTCGGTCTCTCCGATGTGGCGTTCGGCTACCTTTCAGCAGCGTACAGTTGGACCTACGCAGCTTCCCAACTCCCGGTAGGAGTGTTACTGGATCGGTTCGGAATTCGCAAAATTGGCCGGGGCAGCACGCTTCTTTGGACTGTCGCATCGTTTGCGGCAGCCGTTGCACCCGGCTTGGGCGGCCTCTTCGGGGCAAGATTTCTGCTGGGAATCGGCGAAGCGCCGACCTTCCCCGCAAATTCGAAGGCAATTGGACAGTGGTTTCCCGCGCATGAGCGAAGCTTCGCCACGTCGCTCAACGATTCAGCGGCCAAGTTTGCGTCCGCCGTCGGAGTTCCGCTGATTGGGGTCATTTTGCTCAGGCTGGGCTGGCGGTGGAGCTTTGCCACTACAGGTTTTGTCAGCTTCGCCTATTTCCTGCTTTTCTGGCGCTTCTATCGCGACCCTGCGGATGATCTCGACCTAGCCGCATCGGAGGCAAGCCACATCGTCGATGGCCACAGCATCAACCCCGAACCGGGAAAACCCGCATCCCTCGCATACCTGCTACGACAGAAAAAAGTGCTCGGACTAGCGCTTGGATCGGGTTCATCGAACTACATCTTCTACTTGCTGCTGACATGGCTGCCCACGTATCTATCGAGCGCCCTGCACATCGATCTGCTCCACTCCTTCCTATACACCGGAGTGCCGTGGCTCTTTGCCACTTTTACAGACCTCGCCGGCGGATGGCTGGCTGACCATCTGATTCAGCGCGGTTACGATGGAAGCCGGGTTCGCCGAGCTTTCCTGGTCTTTTCTCTTATATTCGCACTCGGCATCCTTGGCGCTGTCCATGCACATACCGCTGTACAGGCTCTTCTGTGGATCAGCATCTCAATAGGCGGCGTCGCTGCAGCGGCACCCATAGGATGGTCCGTCCCCTCCATAATTGCGCCCCAGGGCAGCGTTGGCAGGGTGGGAGGGATCGTCAACTTCTCCAATCAGCTTTCGGGAATCGCAGCTCCCATCGCGACTGGCTACGTCGTCGCAGCAACGCATTCCTACGCATGGGCGTTCGGCATCGGCGCCGTCTACCTCCTCATCGGGATCGCCGGCTACATCTTCTTACTAGGCAAAATCGAGCCCCTCTCCTATCCCTCTGCAGCGACTGCATAAACTCCATCTAAAATATTCTATTCAGAATAAAAACATATGCCGCGCCGCTTCCTATCTTCAGGAAACAGCGCGGCATATATATCCGTTACAAAAACGTCCGTTACACTCCTGCCGGTACCCAGGATGTCGGTGATTTGGCACCCAGCGCTGCAGAAGTTAGAACGTAATCTTGACCGACGCCTGAAGAACGCGCGGCCCGCCAACACCATTTACGTTACCTGCGCCGGAACTGAGGATTGAGGTGATCTGGCCGAAGTTACTGGATGTGATGCTGTTGGAAGGATTGGCGAAGGCCGGCGTGTTGGTTGCGTTGAATGCGTCAACACGCGCCTCCAGTTGTGATTCACGGAAGATTGGGAAACTCTTGAAGAGGGATAGGTTGTCGGAAAGAAAGCCGGGTCCGCGGAACTGGTTGCGGCCGGTGTTGCCGAATGGGCAGGGAACCTGGTTGAGAGGAGTGTAGGCCGCGCAGGCTGGCTGCTGGAAGTAGGCTCCAGCGCCGGAAGGGCCTGAGTCGAACCATTGCGGATAGGACGAGATGTTGCCTCCGGCTACATGGTGCAGGACCCTGTAAGGACCGATCTGATTGGCTGTCTGTGTCGTACCACTTGTCGCGCTGCTGGCGGTGATGGAGAAGGGCGTGCCGGAGACCGCCGAGATGACGGCCGAGGTCCGCCAGCCTCCGAAGACGAGCTGGCTAATGCCGGAGTTGAAATACCGGTGCCCGCGTCCGGCGGGCAGTTCGTAGGTCACGGTCTGCTCAAAGTTGCGGGTACGGTCGAAGTCGAGTACGCCCCAGCTGCGGTGGGCAGGGCCGGCCCAGGAGAAGAGGCCCCCAAGCTGGGCGCCTGTCGCGTAGCCCTCGGCCTTACCCCAGGTAAAGGCGGACGCGAACCCGACGCCATGGGCAAAGCGTTTTTTGAACTCCACCTGCAACGACTGATAGTCGCTGGAGTAGCCAAGGCTGTACTCCGTGACGGAAGCGGTCTTGCCGAAGGTCGGGGTTTGGCCATCGGGACCATTTCTCAAGGGATCGTAGTTTGCGCCCTGGCCATAGATCCGGGGCAGGTTGATATTCTGCTCGACGTCGATGTCGGTGCCGTGATTGGCGACGTAGGCGATCTGGAAAGACATGTCATGCGGAAGCGCCTGCTGCAAAACCACGTTCCAGCTCGTGACATAGGCGTTCTTGAAGTTGAGGGGGATGTAGAGGTTGCCGAGCCCGATGGTTCCGTTTGCGGCCGACTCGGTTAGGGTTCCATCCGATGCGAAGGCGACGGTGGGTGTAGCGGGGATGCCGGTAGCGAGGTTGACGACGCCGCCGGCGGGGTTGAGAGCAGGTCCGTAGGGGGTTCCGGCGTTGTAGTTGGTGCTTGTCTTGATCGGGTAGTTGTAAGCGTAGTTGTTATCGAGAAAGGGGACAAAGCTGACGCCGATGCCGCCTCGCACAACCAACTTCTCATTGACGCGATAGGCAGCTCCAAGCCGCGGCGCGAAGTTCCTATAAACGGTCTGTAGTCCGAGGTTCGAGGGCTGTCCCCCGACGCCGGCCATCACCAACTGGTTGGTCGCAGGGTTGTAGTTGACGAAGCCACCGGCCTTACGTGGAGTGGCGGACGGATAAAGCTCGTAGCGTCCGCCAATGTCGAGCGTAAGCTTGGGGCTGACCTGCCATTTGTCCGAAAGAAAGAAGAAGTACCACGTCTGGCGGTAAGCCGGGAAGGTGCTGTTGGTATCCTGACCGACGCTACTGGGTACGTTGAAGAGGAAGGCCGCTACGTCATTAGCCTGGCCGGTGCAGGAGCCGTTGAAGGCTGTGCAGCCGACTGGAACCGAGGTTTGCCCGTCGTTACTACTATTGTAGTTAAAGGATCCCGCAGCGGCGTTGTTGTTGCCCTGCAGAAGATCGTCGCGAACTCGGCGGATATCAACACCGGCCTTGAGGGTGTGATTGCCGATGAGCTTGGTCCAGTTGTTGGCGAAGTCGATGTTGGATTCGGCGCGCAGCCAGGGCAGCGAGGGCGAGTAACCGATCATCGGTCCGGAGAACCCGTCACCAAGATTGACAGCTATCTGGCCGCTGGTCTGGGCGGACTTGTTGGTGCCATTGGGACCGTTGCCGGGGATCAGAAGCTTCGCGGCGTCGTTGATGCCGTAGTCGGTCTCGAGCGCAGAGTTGCGGTAGTGGGCTACGCCTGCGCGAGCCTCGGTAAACAGGGTGGGCGAGAAGCTGTGGTCGAAGTTGACGCCGGTCGAGTACGCGGCGGCTACGCCCGGGCCCTCAAAGCCACCGCTGGCCGGACCGCCGAGGAAGGCGCCAAAGGTGGGAGCCTGCACAGTATTCACGTTCTGGTGGCTGAAGCGATAGCTGAGATGGCTCTTCTCGGAGATGGTGTAGTCGGACTTGATGTCGTAGCTGATAAAGTCCTTGTGGAAGGCGAGGTTTTCCGACAGGTTGTTGGAGGTTGCGCCGGCGAGATATGCGCTGGACGCGAGGTTGATCGCCGGATTGCGAGCGATGGCGTCGATATCCTGAAGCACGGTGACGGCCGCTGCGCTGACGCCAGGGTTCGAAAGCGGGATCATGTTGCCTGCGAAGGGCGTCCGGCCAATGCCGCAATTGCTGTTAGCTGTAGCGCCGAGGCAGTCGGCCGTGTCGCCGGTGTTGGGATCGTAGGCCTGCCCCTTGTATTCCGACAGGTTGAGAACGTTCCCGCTCACGTTGTAGAAGGGGATGGTGGCAAGGTTGTTCGCTTCCTCGTGGTCGGAGACGCGCAGAAAGTCGCCGAAAATGAAGAGCCTGTTTTTGAGTATCGGGGCTCCGATGGAGCCGCCGTCGTAGTTGTAGACCAGACGGGTGTCGGGCGACTTCTGGAAGAAGCCGCGGGCATTGACGCCGTTGTTCTCCATGTTTGCGAAGACGGAACCGTGAATTTTGTTCGTGCCAGACTTGAGGGTGACGTTTACGACGGTGCCGACAGCGCGGCCGAACTCGGCCTCGAAGTTGTTGGTGGTAATGTCCACGTTAGCGATGGCGGCGGCGGGGGGAACGAGCATGATGTGGATGCCGGTGCGCTCATCGTTGTCGATACCTTCGATCTGATAGAGATTGACGTAAGACGACTGGCCGTTGGCATTGGCAGAGAGATCGTTGTTGGAGTTGAAGAACTGAGAGTTGTTGAAGACGACGGGCGCTATGCCGGGAACAGTATTGAGCGCGGATTGGAAGCTGTTGCCACTGGATAGCGGCATGCTGCTGAGCTGTTCCGAAGAAATCGTCGTCGATATGTCGGCGCGATCAGTCTGGAGAAGTGGCGGAGCGGCGCTCACGGTGACCGTCTCAGATGTATTGCCCGGGACCAGCGCGACATCGACGCGCTGCGTCGTGTTGGTATCGAGCGTTATGTTCTCACGAGCTTCTTTCTTAAATCCCGGAGCGACGATGCCAACCGTGTATACACCAGGCGGAAGGTCCGGCTCAGTGAAGTTGCCGCTTTCGTTGGTTTGAGTTGTATAAGTTGCGCTCTGTCCGGTGAGCGTAATCGTTACCTGGGCCTTTGGAACGACGGCGCCTGACGAGTCTGTTACCGTTCCTACGACCGTGCCATTGACTGCCTGACCGAATGCCCTACCCGATACGATCAAAACAAGGACCAAGCAAACGGCCAAAAAGAATTTCCGAACCGGCATGTACAACCTCCATAAAATAACGCAATTTTTGCAGAGTAAAAACTGGCCCGGACTTCATAACAACATCCATCGCATAAGCAACACGCATGATGCCGCGCGGTTCGCTTATCACCCTTTGTGAGTAAGCAACTCAGATCGCTTCTGACTCTCGTTGTCAGGTTAGAAGGCACTTTATTGATGAAGGGCTAACTCTGTCAACATTTTTATTCAGAACCGGAGTAAGGCATAGCCCTATCGGGCATATCGTGGCTATTCTGACAGGCGCGTGCAGTAGAGCGATGCGGTGTAGCCCGCGCCGAAGCCGTTGTCGATGTTCACAACAGTAATGTTCGGCGAGCAGCTATTCAGCATGGTCAGCAATGCGGAGACGCCACCGAAAGCCGCCCCATATCCCACACTGGTAGGAACAGCAATCACGGGCACCGCGACCAGCCCGCCAACCACACTTGGAAGAGCCCCATCCATACCGGCACACACAACAACAGCGTCCGCAGTGCGCAAAAGATCCAGCTCGGCAAGCACACGGTGGAGACCTGCAACGCCTACGTCGGACACGCGAGAAACGCGCGCGCCAAAGATTTCCGCAGTCAGTGCGGCCTCCTCTGCAACAGGAAGATCGCTCGTGCCAGCGCAAAGAACAGCCACATGCCCGCGCGGCCGGCGTGACTCGGCCGGCGCCGGGCTGCATGTTATGCAGCGAGGAATTGGATGATACTGCGCGTCAGGAATTAATTCCTGCGTTGCCGCAAAAGTAGCGGCATCCGCACGCGTAGCAAGTGCAGGGACCCCGCTGGCATGCAGCCGTGAAAGTATCGCGGCCGTTTGCTGCGGAGTCTTGCCAGCGGCAAAAACCACCTCCGGCATTCCGGAACGCAGCGACCGATGATGGTCGATGCGGGCGAAGCCAATATCTTCAAACGGCAATACGGCCAGTCGTTCCGCGACTTCTTCGACCGTGCGCGAACCGGATTGCAATTCCCGCAGCAAAGTAACTACCGCGTCACGTTGCATGAGGCACGACCGAACGAGGCAATAAGGACTCTACAGGGAGAACAGCGTTCATACTGCCAGAGCGATACCCTTCCGTGTCGAGTGCAACATAGGTGAACCCCGCAGCCTGGACGCCTGCAGTGATCCGCGCCAACATCTCCAGCGAAAGCGCGCGGGCCAGCTCACCGCGCTCGATCTCCACTCGCGCAAGGTCGCCATGATGCCGCACTCGAACCTGGCGGAACCCGAGCTGAAGCAGATGCTCTTCAGACGCTTCGATCCGGCGAAGCGCTTCCGCCGTCACCGGGCGGCCATACTCCATGCGCGAAGATAGACACGCGGAGGCAGGCTTATCCCAAACAGAGAGTGAAAATTCCTGGGCCAGGGCGCGAATCTCCGCCTTCCCCAACTCAGCTTCGGCCAGCGGAGCAACGGCCGCATGCAACGCCGCCGCCCGTTGTCCCGGCCGAAAGTCGCTGCTATCGTCGCGATTGCGCCCGTAGGCAATCGCAGCATGTCCGGTTTCAGAGGCAACAATCTCCATGACGCGAAAAAGTTCATCCTTGCAGTGGAAGCAGCGTTGCGAATCGTTGCGAACATATTCAGGACGCTGCATCTCCTCGGTGTTCACCACTCGCAACGGGATGCCGTGCTGCTGCGCAAACTCAACGGCCGCAGCAAAATGGGTACGCGGAAGGCTGGGCGAATCCGCAAGGACCGCAAGCACTCCATCGCCCAGCACCTGATGCGCCTCCCACGCAAGATACGCAGAATCCACACCCCCAGAATAAGCAACCAGCAGATGCGAATAGGCACGAAGCTGCTCATGCAGCCTTTCCCGATGCCGCTGTAGAGCTGCGTCCATTACTGCGCAATACCACTGGAAAGATCACGTCGAGCAGGATTGTCGAGTTTCGCTTCGGTCGCCCACAAGCCCGCGGATGGAGTGCTGATATAGAAGACCTCTTCGCCGTCCGGCATCGTGTTCCAGCCTTCTTTCATAGTCTCCGGCGCATATCTTTTCTGCACCTCGGCTAGATCCGCATACTCGTACCCGACCTGCTCGATCTCCGCTTTCGTCAGGTGGCCAGGAGCGTAACGGATAGTAAACCGTCCTTCGCTCGATCCATGAATCAGGTGCGCCGTTCCATGCGGAAGATCCTGCATATCTGCTTCAGTCTTGTAGAGACCGAGCGTGCGCGGCGTGCCCTTGTAGCCATACTTCCGGATCAGGGCGTCAACCTCAGGCTGCTCGCCAAACCGCTCCACGCCCGGAGCAATGATCAGCAGTTCGCCTCCGTCGGCGATCGCCATGCGCGTCCGATAGACAGCCTTGTTCGCAACCCAGGTCGCCCGAAACTCGTCGGCCTGCATCACGGCAACGACTTTGTTGATTGGTTTTTTGAACGCGGTGATATTTTGCGTTCGGCTCGCCCGCGCTGCTTCGAGATACGTCTCCAGATCATCACCGACGTAGATGCCGCTGGTGACCAGATTATTCTGCTCATCGCGATGCATCACAATCTGCAGGTAGACATCCGGCAGCCGTCCCAGGTGCTCTTCTTCCGACCAGTTGTAGCAGGCCCGCAGCGGCGTAACCAGGCATCCCAGGTTGTTCTCGATTCCATATACCGCAGCGGCGATATGAGAGGCTCCGATCGTCTCCTTGCCACCCAGGCCAATGTAGTAATTCTTATTGTGATTCGCAAAGCCGAGCACTTCATGCGGCACCACGTGCCCGAGATTGATAATGAGATCCCACTGTTCGTCAATCAACTTCGAGTTCAGATCGACAGGAATCTCCCAATCGGCCACGCCGCCCGTCGTCTCCGCCACCAGCGAAGCCGGAATGACGCCGACGCGAGTAACTCCGTCGCGCCAATCATGCGGGAAGATACGCGAATGCGGAATGGAGCCAAACATCCACTTATTCTCTGCTTCCGTATGCGGAACATGCTGGCCAAGCGTGGGGATCACTTCCACGTGCGCATCGGGCAGCGCGTTGTAGATCAGCTCGGTGATGCGCCCAACGCCGCTATGGGCACGGGTAAGGTCGGGAGGCAGCAGAAGAACACGCTTCAGGTCGCGGCAGATGCGCGTGCGTGCTTCGCTAAGGAGACGTTGAACAATTTCTTCGATCTGCTGATCGCTGACGTGCGGAGCTTCAACTTTGAACCATGGCATAGATCAATTCTCTCTCAAGTACCCGATTGCCCACAATGGTCGTCAACTCGCTGACTTCATACCACACACATTCAATGCCTAAAACTGCGCATCCGGTGAATTCCCTGCACTGCCGAGACTGGCCACCGCCTCAGATCGATCTGTGCGTCCTTCAAGAGCTGCAATAATCCGCCGTCCAAGCCGAATTCCTGGCTGTTCCACAATCCGCCACAGCAGCATGGAGACAGGAATAGACAACGCGAGCAGCAGAATCAAGGACACTGCCACACCGCCAACGGTGTTATGCAGACGCCCGTGAAAGATCCCCTCGAACCAACGCCGATGGATCCATTCAATCAAAATCATCACGTATCCATGCGACAGGTACACGCTATACGAGATGCGCCCCAGAAAGCGGGTAAATCGATTCACAAGCAACGTTGGCTCGTGCAGCGCCACGGCCAGCAACAACGGAATAAACCCGAGCGAAGCGAACAAAAGATGCGTGTTGCGCCACGCCTCTTGGCCCGGCAAATCAGCATTTAAATTGACGGCTCCGAATATGAGGGCCGCACTCACGAGCAACAGCGCAAGCGAAAGCCCACGACGCTCCGCCGCCGGCATCACGTCAGTCCGTGCCTCTGCAGCCGCCGGGTCCAGTCGCCCCTTCCAAAGAAAGTAGGCGACGATGCCCATCATAAAAACCGGCGCTTCAGCAGGAAACCACAGAAATGTATAGAAATCTCCCGGCACGTGCTTTGCCAGCCCGTAGCAAAGCGGCACCGAAACCGCGGTTGCGACTACAAGACCAACGAGCGCCTGCCGAAGATTGCGTATCCACGTAAACAGAAAAGGTACGAACGCATAGAACGTAACCTCAACCGCAATCGACCAACCCGCCGGCACAATGTTGATCGCGGTATGCGACCAGCCATTCAAAAAAACCACCGCACTCAAATAGAGCGGAAGGCTCATGCCCCGCCCCAGCACCCACGCCTTGAAGATCAAGTCCAGGTAAAACAACGGAGCGATGCGAAAAAAACGCCGCAAATAGAAGTTACGCTTTGGGTGCTCATCCCGTCGTTGCGTATCGAGCGTATAAAAAAGCGTAAAGGCACTTACGAGATAAAAGAGCTGAACGCCACGCTGTCCGATAAACAAGATCTGTGCAAGAGGCACATGCTGAATATCCACGACGGAGAATCCCGCGTGGACCAGGAGAACCCCAAGAATTGCCAGCCCGCGAAGTGAATCAAGATAACCGAGATGTCGAAGTGGACGTTCAGAAGGCAGATCACTGGATAGCGCGCCCGCGGCATTCACAACACCCGCAGGGGCAGCATCTTGAATAGCCATCGACATCATACGGCAAGTCTAGCATCGGCATGTACCCCGGTCGGACGTGCTAAATCAGCTTCAGGTAAGCCTTAGCCGCATCCAGCTCCGGAAACAGCCGCTCCTCCGCCTGGAATTCCTTCGAGTGAACGCAACGCCGTCCCGCCTTCACTCGCACCGGGTGCTTCAGGTGCAACATCTCGTGGTACAGCAGGTACTCCACGGCACATCGGGGCGTATTCGCCTGGTCGAAAACGCGGCTCACCATGATCGTGTTATGCGCCGCGTCATAGTGTCCCAGCATACGCCGCGCATGATGTGCACTCCAGGTAAGCGTAGGCCGCCCCAGCAGCCCATGAAAAAACCGCGCATTGAGGCTCTCGAAAACTTCGTCGAGATCGTAGTAGTGCCCCTTCGCCGTCAGAATCGTCTTCCGTCCACGCGTCTGGCGAATATGCTCAGCCTGGCGCGCCACCGGCTCCGATGAAACATATCGGCGGTAACGATCCGCATGTGCCCGCGCGATCGGCTTCTTGTATAGTTTCGCCAACAGAATATGCGCAATCGCCTGATGCACCGTCTCCGGCGAGTGCTCCAGCAGATCCGAGAGCCGCACATGCAGACGTCCCTCCCGCAGCCGAATCGTCGTATTCAAGGAAGTAAACCGACGGAATCGTATATCGAGCGCAGGCATCGGCGCACGCGGGCGCAACTCGCGATATTCATGCTCAAAGATTTGGGTTAATTCAGTAGCCACGCTGCTCCAGATTAAACCATCCAGCAAGAGACGGCAGTTCTACTTCGCCTGCCCAGCGTCCGAGCCTGCAGCCTTCGCCGCATCCAATTCCACCGGATGCGCAATATGTCCCACTTGCAGCTTTACCAGCTCGGGTTCAGCGATCCGCTTCGGCCCCAGCACAGCAACCTTAGGCAGCGGTCCACGCACCATCGCAACCTCATCGCAGGCATACAGCCGGGGACAGGCCTGGCAGTCTTTATAAATTTTGTCCGGCAGCGTAGTCCGGTCCGCAATACGAAACCCAAAGTGAAAGAAGAAGTTCGGAATCCGCGTAAACAACGATACCGTCGCCACGCCCTGCTTCTCCGCCTCTTCCAGCAGTCCAACCAGCAGCCGCCCGCCCGCTCCCTGCCCCTTAGCCTCCGGCTTCACTACAATCGACCGAACCTCTGCCAGGTGCGGCCCGTAAAGATGCAACGCACCACATCCAAGGAACACGCCGGCTTCGGACTCGGCGATAAAGAAATCGCGGACATTCTCGCAGATCTCTGCATAACTCCGCCGCAGCAGGGTGCCATCGCCTGAGAGCGAGTTCACCAGCTCAAAGATGTTCACCGCATCCGGCAGCCTTGCTGGCCGCACCGCCGCGCCACCCGTACGCGCGCGCGTCGAGGCAGTCGATTCACTGGCGGCCATGAGGGATGCACTGCTGCCCATCTATCTATTCTCCTCCAAATTGCGCTTCGCCGCAGCCAAAGCCTCCGCAACGCGGCCTCGAGCCGTACCGCCGGCCACATCATGGCAATCCAGCGTAGCCTCAAGCGCAATCGCTGCAAAGAAGTCCTCAGCAAAAGCATCCGACAGCCCACGCAGCTCATCAAGCTGCAACTCGTTCAACTCACGCCCACTTTCGAGCCCCAGCCGCACGGCATTGCCGATAATCTCATGCGCCTTACGAAACGGCACACCCTTGTTCGAAAGATACGTAGCCGCAGCCATCGCATTCAGATACCCGGTCTCCGCAGCCACCTTCATCCTATCGAAACAAAACTTCAGCGACCGCGTAAACACCGGAAGCACACTCAGTATTCCGGCAATCGTATCCGCCGCATCAAAGACCTGCTCCTGCCCCTCCTGCAGGTCTTTGTTGTACGCCAGCGGCAGCCCTTTCATCAGCACAACGAGCGCCGTAGCCGCACCCACCAGCCGCCCGGACTTACCACGAATCAGCTCCGTCAAATCAGGATTCTTCTTCTGCGGCATCGCACTAGACCCCGTAGAGAAAGCCTCCGGCAGATCGAGAAACCCAAACTCCGCCGTCGAGTAAAGTGTCAACTCCTCCGCAAACCGCGAGATATGAATCCCCAGTGTAGCCAGGCACTGCGTGAACTCAAGCATAAAATCGCGATCACTCGTCGCATCCATACTGTTCGCAGTCGGCCCATCGAAGCCAAGCTCCCACGCAGCTATGCTTCGATCCAACGCCAGCGTAGCCCCCGCCACCGCACCGGACCCCAGCGGACAAAGATTCATCCGGCGCCGCGCATCCACAAGCCGCGAGCAGTCCCGCTCAATCATGCTCACGTACGCAAGCAGCCAATGAGCCACCAGCACAGGCTCCGCCCGCTGCAGATGAGTATACGAAGGCATCACCGCCTCACCCGCCGTCTCGGCCAGCTCCACCAAAGCGCCCGCCCACTCCTTCAACCCCGCGATACTCGCATCAATCGAAGCCCTCACAAACAGCCGCATATCCGTAGCAATCTGTTCATTGCGGCTTCGGCCCGTATGCAGCTTCAAGGCCAACTCACCCACATGCTTCGTCAGCACCAGCTCCACGAAATGATGAATGTCCTCCGGCTCCGACACCTCATCCAGCAGCGTCATCCCATCCGCTGTCTTATCCAACCCAGCAAGCATCCGCGCCAACTCATCATCGGTCAGGATGCCAGCCGCCGCAATCGTCTTCGCGTGCGCCTTAGAAGCAGCAACCTCATGCTCAATCAGCCGCCAGTCAAACGGAAACGACCGCTGCCACTGCTCAAACGCACGATCCAGCGGCTCACGAAACCGCCCAGACCACATCTTGCTTGCTTGCTCGGACATCCCGCTTACTCCTTCTCGCTGCCGCTATTAAGCTTCGGCATTTCGTTGCTTTTGCTTAGCTTGAGCAAGCCAGCCTCAGCGTAAGTCAATAGCTTAGCGCGGGTATCAGTGATGTCGAGATTGCGCATCGTGAGTTGGCCGATGCGATCCCGCGGGGAGAAGGTCGAATCCGTCTTCTCCATCGAGAGCCGCTCCGGATGGAACGTTAGGTTCGGCGAGTCCGTATTCAGGATCGAGTAGTCGTTGCCACGCCGCAGTTCAAGCGTGACCTCTCCCGTAACCGGCTTAGCAACCCAGCGCTGCGCCGCCTCCCGCAGCATGATTGCCTGCGGATCGAACCAACGCCCTTGATACAGCAGCCGCCCAAGCCTCCGCCCACTCTCGCGATACTGCTCAATCGTGTCCTCATTATGAATGCCCGTAATCAGTCGCTCATACGCGATAAACAGCAGAGCCAGCCCCGGCGCCTCATAGATCCCGCGGCTCTTGGCCTCGATGATGCGGTTCTCAATCTGATCGCTCATCCCCAAGCCATGCCTGCCGCCGATGCGATTCGCCTCAAGCATCAGCTCAACCGGATCGCCAAACTCGACACCATTCAGCGCAACCGGAAAGCCCTCGTGGAACCGCACAGTAATCTCTTCGCGAGCAATCGCAACATCCTCGCGCCAGTGCGCCACGCCCATGATCGGCGCGACGATCTTCATGCTCGTCGAAAGATGCTCCAGATCCTTCGCTTCATGCGTACCGCCAAGAATATTTGAGTCGGTCGAATAAGCCTTCTCCGCCGACATCTTGTAGCCAAAACCAGCCTTCGTCATGAAGGCAGACATCTCCGCCCGCCCGCCCAGCTCCTCAATAAAAGCCGCATCGAGCCAAGGCTTATACACCTTCAACTCCGGATTCACCAGCAGCCCATAGCGGTAAAACCGCTCAATGTCATTACCCTTGAAGGTAGACCCATCGCCCCAGATATTGACGCCGTCTTCCTTCATCGCCGTAACGAGCATCGTGCCAGTCACAGCACGCCCAATCGGTGTCGTATTGAAGTACGTCACACCCGCCGTAGTGATATGGAACGCGCCCGACTGCAAGGCCGCAATCCCCTCACGCACGAGGGGCCCACGGCAATCGATCAGCCGCGCCTTCTCCGCCCCATACTCCAGAGCCTTACGCGGAATCTCATCGTAGTCCGCCTCGTCCGGCTGGCCAAGATTTGCCGTATAGGCATAAGGCACTGCGCCCTTCTGCTTCATCCAGTGCAAAGCCGCGCTAGTATCCAACCCACCAGAAAAAGCAATGCCAACCTTCTCGCCCACAGGCAATGATTCAAGAATCACAGACATAACTTAAAACCTCGTCGTTCCAAAAAACACACGTTGTAAACGCGAATCAGCAGAAAGATCCATCTCGCACGACCGAGGCTACATACGCCTGCGCGCCTGCATGCCGCGATCGCGCGCGTTCGAGATCCGCTTCGCGCCACCCAGCAGCATCAGCAGCAGCGCCTTCTGGGCGTGCATCCGATTCTCCGCCTGGTCGAACACCACCGATTGCGGCCCATCGAGCACAGCATCCGTCACTTCTGCATTCCGATGCGCCGGCAGGCAATGCATAAATACAGCATCCTGCTGCGCCTGTGCCATCAACTCTTCATTCACCTGGTACGGCTTGAAGATCGGAGCGCGCTTCGTAGCCTCGTGTTCGAACCCCATGCTGGTGCACACGTCCGTATACACTGCGTCCGCTCCACTTACAGCCTTCACCGCGTCCTGCATCAGCGTGATACTCCCGCCCGTCTGCTCGCTGATCTCAATCGCCTTATGAATAATGTCGAGCTTCGGCGCAAATCCCTTCGGCGTCGCGACCGTACATTGCACGCCCAGTTGCGCAGCCGTCAGCATCAGCGAGTGGCATACATTATTTCCGTCGCCAACATAAGTAAACCGCAGCCCCTCCACCGTCCCAAAGCGTTCCTCAAGCGTAAAGAAATCGGCAATCGCCTGGCACGGATGCTCAAGGTCAGAAAGCGCATTGATCACCGGAACGCGCGAGCAAGCCGCCATCTCCGTAATCGTGTCGTGCGAATAAGTACGCAGCACAATCGCACTCATCCAGCGCTCGATATTGTGCGCCATGTCCGCCAACGATTCGCGTTCACCCAGCGGCGACTGTGTCTGGTCCACGAAGATCGCATTACCGCCCAGCGTATTGATCGCCGTCTCGAAGGTCAGCCGGGTACGCAGCGATGCCTTCTCAAAGAACATCACCATCTGCTTTCCGTCCAGTGCATGGCGAAAGTCATCCGGGTGGCTCTTCACTGCATGGGCAAGCTCCATCACAGCGGCCATCTCCTCCACACTGAAGTCGGCAATTGAACATAGATCGCGTCCACCCAGCCGCTTCGCCGCCTCGGAAAATGCTACGTCCGACTGAATGCCCAGCTGCTTCACCTTACGCGGCTCCGCATCAGGCTTCGGATTGATTACCACTGTTTTGCTACCCATGGGAGTGTCCTCCAGCCGGCATCGCACCGGCCATTGCTGCAGTCTTCGAGCTCAAATTCGTCAGCACCTCATCCAGCGCACCGATTGCAATATCGACATGCTTCCGCTCAAGAATGTACGGAGGAAGAAACCGCAGCACCGTCTCGCTCGTGCGGTTGATAAGAATGCGCCGCACCATCATCTGCGCCGCGGCCTTCGTAGCCAATTCAGCCGAATCTACTTCCAGCCCCAGCATCAAACCGGTACCGCGCACATCGGTCACGCACTCATGCCGCTCGCGCAGCCACTCCAACCGCTCTTTGAAGTAGCTTCCAATTTCACGAATGTGCGCCAGCATGTTCTCCTGCTTCATCGTATCGATAACGGCGATAGCAACGGCCGAAGCCAGCGGCCCGCCGCCGAACGTCGTCCCGTGCATACCCGGCGCAAAGGCGAGCGCAGCCTCATCCGTGCAGAGCATCGCCCCCATCGGCAGCCCATTCGCAATCGGCTTGGCCAGCGTCGTGATATCCGGAAGAATTCCGTACTGCTGATATGCAAACCACTCGCCTGTCCGCCCCACGCCAGACTGAATCTCATCGGCGATCAGCAATGCCCCCGTCGAACTGCACAACTCACGTGCAGTCGCAATAAACTCCTTGCTGAGCGGACGAATGCCCCCTTCACCCTGCACGACTTCAATGCACACCCCGCAGACCTCGCTTGAAAACTTAGCCCGCAGATCAGCAACGTCGTCAAAGCGAACAAACTCAACGCCAGGCATCACCGGCGCAAACGGCTCGCGATACTTCTCCTTGTGCGTCGTCGCAACCGATCCCATCGTCCGTCCATGGAAGCTATGTTCCAGCGCAAGAAACTTCGTACCGATCTTCTTGCCTTCCGCCCGCAGCATGCCAGCATGTGCCCGAGCCAGCTTCAGCGCCGCCTCCCAAGCCTCCGTGCCGGAGTTGCAGAAGAACACGCGATCCAGCCCACTCATCTCCGTTAGCCGCAGCGCCAGCTCCGCCGTGTGCTCATGGAAAAATAAGTTCGACGTATGCAGAAGCCGCTTGCTCTGCTTCACAATCGCCGCTTCCACTGCAGGATGCGCATAACCCAGCGCCGAAACCCCAATCCCGCTCAACAAGTCGAGATAATCGTTGCCCTGCTCGTCACGCAGGTAGACACCCTTGCCTTCAACGAACAGGACCGGGTTCCGTTCATACGTATTGACCAGCAGTTTCTTCTCCGCTGCCTGTATCGCTGCAAGCTTCATTCCTTCACTCATGCGACCATCACCTCCGTCCCGTCATTCACCTTGGTCGAACAAAGATCCGGCAGCAGCCGCACCGCATCTGCAGGCAGCAGCCGCACACGCTTCACTCCATGCAGCAATGCATCACGGCACGCATTCAGCTTCGGCAACATACCGCCCGAGATGACTGCCTTCTGCTCCAGCTCCGGAATCTGCTTCAGTGAAAGCCATCGCATCACCTCGCCGTTCGCTCCCTTCACGCCAGGAACATCCGTCAGGAACACCAGCGCATCCGCTCCCGTGCAGATCGCACACGCCGACGCCATCTCATCCGCATTGATGTTGTAATACTCGCCATCGAACCCCAGCGCGATCGAGGAGATCACCGGCACCGCATCCATCTTCCAGATCGCCTCCAGCCACAGCGGATCAGTCGCCGCAATCTCCCCTACAAACCCGAGATCTGGCGTCGTCTTCTTCTTCCGCGCGCGAAACACATTCCCATCGCCACCGGCCAAACCCATCGCCGACTGTCCATGCGTACGCAGCGATGCAACCAGGGACTTGTTCACTCGTCCAGCCAACACCATCAACGCTGCATCCCGTGTCTCCGCATCGGTAATGCGCAGCCCCGAAACGAACTCGCTCTTCTTGCCCATCTGCGCCAGCGTCGCGGTCAACTGCTTGCCGCCACCATGCACCAGGGCAACCTGGTTCCCATCGCGCACCATCTCGGCAATCGCTTTACCGCAAGCATGCAGTAGAGCTTTATCCTCGATCGTCGCGCCTCCCAGCTTGATCACGTATTTCACTTCAGGCCCTCCGATTCGTCCCAGCCGCACATCACATTCATGTTCTGCACTGCCTGTCCCGATGCGCCCTTCAGCAGATTGTCCAGGCACGAGACCAGCACCAGTCGCTTGCCATCGCTGCCAAGCTCAAATCCAATGTCGCAATAGTTCGTACGAGCCACGTGCTGAATCTGCGGCAGACTTCCCTGTGCATGTACCCGCACCATCGGGCTTGTCGCATAAAAACTTCGCAGGCAAGCCTCAATCTGCCCCGGCTCCATCCGCTCCGCCAAACGTATGTAGATCGTCGACAAAATTCCACGCGGAATCGGCAACAGATGCGGAGTGAACTGTATCTGGTCCACCGTCAGCCCCAACTGCTCCAGCATCTCGCCCGTATGCCTGTGCCCAAACACCGCATACGCCGAAAGATTATCCGCGGCATACATATAGTGCGTCTTCGCCGTAGCGGCCTTGCCAGCACCGCTCACGCCAGACTTCGCATCGCACACAATGCCATGTTCCAGATCCACCAGCCCTGCGCGCACCAGCGGAGCAAGCGCCAGAATGATCGACGTTGCATAGCAGCCAGGATTCGCGACCAGCCGCGCTGAAGCAATCGCATCGCGATGCAACTCCGGCGAACCATACACGGCTTCAGCCTGCAAAGCAGCTCCCACCGCAGGGTCAGCGTCGCTCAGTTTATAGACAGCACGATTCGCCGCATCATCCAGACGCCACGCCCCGCTCAGGTCAATCACACGCACACCGCGCTCCAGCCACTCAGGGGCCCACTCACGCGACGTCTCATGCGGCAGCGCAAGAAAGACAACCTCCGTCCCCGCATCGCGCACCAGGTCCCAACTAAACGCACGAACCTCCGGCAGCCGGGCGCTCTGCCCCAGCGCAAGCTGAGGCTGCAGCTGCTCCAGAGGCACGCGTCCACCCGCAGCATCGTCCGCCACCCGGCCAAGAAACAGCGGCTTCGTATCAGCCAGGCGCGGATGACTCAGCAGCAACCGCGCCAGTTCACCACCGGCATATCCGCCTACTCCGGCCACAGCCGTCCGCACCGTCTTCAATGCCTGCTTGCCCGGCGTCTTCACTTCTGTTTCGAGCTGTGCGCTATCGAAATGCATAGAGTCAGTCAATTCCTTTGCAGCGTTCGCAATCTTCAAAATCTGATGAAATCAGCCAATATGTTCTTCTATGCGCGCCTTCAATATCCGCGCCTGCCGCTCATCCGGACAGATAATAAGAACCGTATCGTCGCCGGCAATCGTTCCCACAACCTCCGACCAATCTTCATAGTCAATACCCGCCGCCACCGGCTGTGCCGCGCTTGTGGTCGTAATCAGCACGAGTTGATTCAAAGCCTGCCGCACCTCGATCCCAAAACTCCCCAGCACCTCGCGAATCCCCGGCAGACTGTCCTCATCCTCTTCCGGCAAATTCCCAGGCAACGCATATCCCGCCGGCCCCTTCGACAACCGAAGTTCGTGAATATCGCGAGACAACGTAGCCTGCGTCACGTGGAATCCACGCCGCGCGAGCCTGCGTCGCAGCTCGTCCTGGCTTGGCACTACCGCCTGATTTAGAACATCGCGAATTGCCGTTTGACGTTGCTGCTTCATAGAGCCCTTACCTCAAGCCTTAGTCCAGTCCAGCCACCCGAATGCATAAAAATACATTAGTCTGCATAATTATACACATGTCGATCGCATTGCAGCATTCGGTCCATGGATTACGCAGTGAAAATTGGTGCGCCCGGAGAGATTCGAACTCCCGACCCTTTGGTTCGAAGCCAAATGCTCTATCCAGCTGAGCTACGGGCGCATCGTTTCGCCAGTCCATCTTACCGCTTCGTCACCCGAAATCGATCAGGCAACAGAGGGCTGGACTGGCACCGGCGGGGCAACGTCTTCGGGCTCCGGAATCATAGAGACCGTCTCGACAATATCCAGCCCCGCACGCCGCAGCAGTTGATAGATCACCGCCCCCGTCAACCGGCTGGCATCATATTCCACGCGCACCGTCCGCGCCGCCTCGTTGAACTCCACCCGCCGCACGCCGTACACATCGCGCACCTTCGCCAGAGCAAGCATCGCCCGCTCGGTGGGTTGCGCGCCGTATCGGTAGAGCACATCAAGCTGGGTCATAGATCAATCTTAGCAGGCGTTCAAAGTTTGCCCAGATAATCCAAAATCTCCGGATCGGTCCAGTTCTGCGCCGAGATAAACTTCCGCCGCAGCACCCCGTCGCGATCGATCACATACGTCTCCGGGATCTTCACCGTTCCGTACATCCCCTGCACCCGCATCGAAGGATCACGCACTGCAGCAAAATTCGCATGACTTGCCGTCAGAAATTGACGATACGCCGCCGGATCTTGATCCGCGCTCACCGCCACCACCCTCACCTGCGGCATCCGCCGCTGCATCTCTACCAGGCTGGGCACCTCTTCGATGCAAGGCACACACCAGCTCGCCCAGAAGTTCAACACCACCACATGCCCGCGCAGAGCAGCAAGCGTCACAGTCTGCGAGCCGTCGCCCACCGTGAACAGCGGCGCAGCCGCACCAATCCGCCCAGGATGATCGCCCCGATCGCACGCGCTAGTCAGCAACGCACACATCGCCGCAGCAGCCACCACTCCGGCCCGCAACGATCTCCGCCACCTGCTGCAAGTCCACTCTCGATAAGGCAAAGGAAGCTCCCACTCCTATAATACGAATCTGTGGAAGCCCCTCAGTCAGCAACCGATAACGAAGCCTACTCGCAGCCACAACTTCGCCTCTCTGTCATCGTGCCCGCGCGCAACGAAGCATCATCCCTCCCTGCCTGCCTCGATTCCCTGCTCTCCCAATCCGAGCGCGGCTTCGCCCTCGGCCTGCATTGGGAGCTGATCCTCGTCGACGACGCCTCAACCGACCAGACCCCTCAGATAGCCCGGGCCGCCGCAGCCGCTCACCAGGGAGCCACCGTACTTCAAGCCCCGCCGCTCGACCTCAGCGACCGCGGCGGCTTCACCGGCAAGAACAACGCCTGCTGGACCGCCGCGCAGAAGGCCCGCGGCGCATGGCTCCTCTTCACCGACGCCGACACCATCCACCAGCCCGGCGACCTATCCCGCGCCCTCCACGAAGCGGAAAAATATCACGCCACCCTGCTCTCCTACTCGCCCCAACAAATCGTCAGCGGCTTCTGGCAGAACGCTGTCATGCCGCTCATCTTCTCCGAGCTAACCAGCGTCTACCCACCCCAAAAAATCAACGACCCCAACTCCCGCCTCGCTGCCGCCAACGGTCAGTTCCTCCTCGTCGAACGCGAAGCCTACTTCTCCGTAGGCGGACACCGCAAGATCGGCCGCGAGATCCTCGAAGACGTAGCGCTCGCCCGCAACATCAAACGCGCCAAATTCAACCTCCGCTTCCGCTACGCGCCTGAGGCCCTCTCCACCCGCATGTACCGCACCCTCCCGGAGATGATCGAAGGCTGGACCAAAAACTTCGCCCTCCTCTTCCCCGGCCCTCTGGCCCTCGCGCTTTGGCGCATCCTCGACCTGCTTCTCTTCTTCGGCCTTCCCGCCCTCGCCTTCGCTCTCTGGCCGTCGCGCCCTATCGTCGTACCGGCAGTCATCCTCATCATCTGGGTACGCACCCTCTTTCGCTTCTATAGTCGAGCCGCCCGCTCCAACTTTCCCGCCTTCAACATCGCCATCTCTATCCTGGGGATTCCCCTCTTCGTCTTCCTGCTGATCCGCAGCTCGATCCACCACCGCCTATCCAAAGCGGTAACCTGGAAGAGCCGAACCTATAAAGCATGAGGTTCTCTGTAACCATTTCCCTTCGCCACACTCTAATAGATTGAAAGATGCAACAGCATCTTCATTCCGAACATGCCTGGAACCCTGAAATCGGTTCCGCAAAACATCTCGAGCCTCCGAGCCAAAGCAGACCTTCACCATGATCCTTCTCACCCGAAAAGCCGAATTCTCCTCCGCACACTACTACTGGGTCGAAGCCTGGACCCAGCAGGAAAACGAGCGCGTCTTCGGCAAATGCGCAAACCGCAACGGCCACGGCCACAACTACACCCTCGAGGTCACCGTAGCCGGCGAAGTCGATCCCATCTCCGGCTTCGTCGTCGATCTCAAGCAGCTCAAAGACATCCTCGAGCGCGAGGTCATCAGCGTTTACGACCACCGCCATCTCAACCTCGAAGTCCCCGAGTTCGCCACCCGCATCCCCACCACAGAAAACATCGCCATCGCCATCTGGACGCGCCTCGAAGGCAAGATCCCAAATGCCCGCCTCCACCGCGTCCGCGTCTACGAGATGCCCGACCTCTTCGCCGACTACTACGGAGCGCCATGACCCACGATCTCAAATGGCCCTCCGCCCCCCGAGCCATCCTCCACCGCCGTTACCACCTCAGCGCCTCGCATCGCCTGCACTCCCACGCCTTCACCGACGCAGAAAATCGCACCGCCTACGGCAAGTGCAATAACCCGCACGGCCACGGCCACAACTACATTATCGAAGTCTCCTTCACCGGCCCCGTCAACCCCATCACCGGCATGGTCTGCGATCTGGCCGCCCTCGACGCCTTCGCAAAACAAAATCTCCTCGATCCCTTCGACCATCAAAACCTCAACACCCTCGCAACCTTCCGCAACCAGGTCTCCACCACAGAAAACTTCACCATCGAAGTGTTCCGCATCTTCAAAGCATTCCCAGACGCAGAACTTCTCCGCGTCCGCATCGAAGAGACCTCCAACAACTCATTCGAATACACTGAATCTGTCGAGAAAGGCCGCACGCCATGAGCCAGACCGCCTCTGAACCCCTCTCCGCCGCCGCCCTTAGCACGCAGGATCTCTACCGCGAACTCCTCCTCCGCATCGGCGAAGATCCCACCCGTGACGGCCTCCTTGACACCCCCGAGCGCGTGGAAAAATCCATGGCATTCCTCACCCACGGCTACACCATGGACGCCAATGCCGTCCTCCATGCCGCCCTCTTCGACGTCGACTACGACGAGATGGTCATCGTCAAAGACATCGAATTCTTTTCCCTCTGCGAGCACCACATGCTCCCTTTCTTCGGCAAGGCCCACATCGCCTACGTCCCCAACGGCAAGGTCATCGGCCTCTCGAAGATCCCTCGCCTCGTCGATGTCTTCGCCCGCCGCCTGCAAGTGCAGGAGCGCCTCACCACACAAATCGCCGACGCCATCTCCGAAGCCATCGCACCACAGGGAGTAGCCGTCATCCTTGAAGCTCACCACCTCTGCATGATGATGCGCGGGGTAGAAAAGCAGCATTCCGCCACAGTAACCTCAGCCATGCGCGGGGTCTTCAAAACCCAGCTCCAAACCCGCAACGAATTCCTCTCCCTAGTCCGCCGCAGCAACAGCGGCATCGGATAGAAACTCCCTGTTGCCTTGCCTGGCAATTCTCCGTTTTCCCTCTCTTTACCCCCTGCGCTCTATGATTCGCTTTAGCGACTCTACTCACCGCGCATAATTCGGTCCCATCTTTGGTGTCCCCCTGAACGGATTACTAGTCCTCGATAAACCCGCCGGAATCACCTCGCACGATGTAGTCGACATCGTCCGCCGCGCCACCGGCGAGCGCTCCGTCGGCCATCTCGGCACGCTCGACCCCATGGCCACCGGCGTCCTCCCACTCCTGCTAGGTAAGTACACGCGCCTCGCCCAGTTCTTCGGCACCGCAGAAAAGAGTTACGAAGGCACCATCCGTTTCGGCTTCGCCACCGACACCTTCGACGCCGAGGGCACACCCGCATCCGAGCCCCAACCTCTAGCCCTCAGCCTCGACCAACTCCGCACCCACGCCGCCCACTTCCACGGCGAGATGCAGCAAACCCCTCCCATCTTCTCCGCAAAAAAGATCAACGGCGTCCCCGCCCACAAACTCGCCCGCGCCGGCAAACCTGTAGAAGTCAAACCCGCACGCATCTTCATCCACCACTTCGATCTACTCTCACTCGAAGGTCCGTCGCACACCGAACAAGTCGCGCAATTCAGTATGAAGGTCTCAGCAGGCGGCTACGTCCGCTCCGTTGCCCATGAGCTAGGCCAACTCGCTAGCTGCGGCGCACACCTCGCAACCCTCCGTCGCACCCAGGCCGGAGCCTTCACCCTCGCTCAGGCCATCGGACTCGATGAACTGAAGTCCCTCACCGGAAAACCCGGCCAGATTGAACACCGCCTCCCCCACCCACGTACCCTGCTTCCGGAGATGCCCTCAATCACGGTTGATGACCAAGCCGCCGGACGCATCCGCAACGGCATGCAGATAAACCTTCCAGATTTCTCGAATGTCCCGCTCATAAAAGTCTTCACCAGCCCCACCGAACTGCTGGCAATCACCAAACGCATAGCCGGCACGCTCATGCAACCCATCGTCGTCCTCGGCTAATCGCCGACGCAAAACGGCCCCAGACCTTCGATACGGTCTGGGGCCGTTCTATGCATCGCTTCTAGCGACGATTGCCTTGCTGGTCGTAATTCCGCCCATCACGTTGATCGTTGTTGCGATTGTCTTGCTGGTCGTGGCGTCCACCCTGGTCCCCGTAGTGGTCGCCGTGGTCCTCACGATCCCAGTGACCTTCATGCATATGCCAGCCATCGTTGTAATGGTCATAGTGAGGGTGGCTCCAATATGCCCCTTCATAGGGTGCACGATCCCAGCGCCCAGGAACCCACACATACCGGCCGTTGTTGACGCCCCAATACCCATCCACCCAGGCATATCCAGCCCCTGGAGCCTGTGGGCGTCGCTCATATCTCAAAGGCGGAGGCGTACGGCCGATAACAATTCGAATCTGCGCCTGTGCTGGCGCGGCAAATGCAGCGAATGCAACTACACTCAATGCCCCTGTGAGTAATTTCGACTTCCAATTCATTCCAACGTGCATGGAGTTCTCCTTGGACTACACCCTAGTTGGATGCAATCCACGGCCCGAGGCGAACTAGGAACGCTTATTTCTTCACCAGCGGCATTACCAACGATAGGATGTTCTTCGCCACCACCATATTCCCCTTCCCCGTCGCATGCGTCCTGTCTGCCTGCATCATCCCAGGCACCCCATACACGCCCTTCAGCAAAAACGGCAGCAGTGGAACCTTATACTTCGTCGCCAGGAGCCGATACGTCTCATTGAACTTCGCAATGTAATCCGGCCCATAGTCCGGCGGAAGCGTAATACCCGCCAGCGCAACCTTGATTCCCTTCGCCCGCAGCGTACTCACAATCTCATCCAGGTTCGCGCGCGTATCTTCGATAGGCAGCCCGCGAAGCCCATCATTGCCTCCGAACTCCACCACCACCGCCGCGGGATGCAACGCCAGCACATCCGGCAGCCGCTCCACGCCGTCCTTCGTCGTATTTCCGCTTACCCCCTGGTTATCCACCCGATAGCGGTAGCCCAGCTTATCCAAATCCGTCTGCAGGTAATCCGGATAGCTCTGGCCAGCATCCGTCCCAAAACCCGCAGTCAATGAATCTCCAAAGCACACCAGCACCGGCCGCGAATCATCCTTCGACACTCCACTTTTCACGGACGCAACCTTTACATCGGATGGCACGCTCTGCACTGCAACGTCAGGCCCCTTCCCCGCCGTGTCCGCACCACGCCTGCTTCCTCCATTCGCATCGCATCCCGCGCCCACGAATCCAAAACCCACTAAAATCGCCAGACTAAGAACTTTCCTCATCGCTCCAACGTATCAAACACCAGCAACTCCTGCGTCGCACATCGACCACAAGGAACGTCCCGGCTCCTTAGCCCAATACCCCGGCATCGAATCACCCAGGTACAAATCACTCATGATCGCAGTCCAAGACCTCCGCAAATCCATCCGCAACGGAACCCGCACCGTAGACATCCTCAAAGGCCTCGACTTCAGCATCCCCAAAGGCGAATTCGTCGCCATCATGGGAGCCTCCGGCAGCGGCAAGTCCACTCTCCTCGGTCTCCTCGCCGGCCTCGACACACCTACCTCCGGCGACGTCCACCTCAACGGCACCGCCATCAGCTACCTCCCCGAAGACCAGCTCGCCCAGGTCCGCGGCAAGACCATCGGCTTCGTCTTCCAGTCCTACCAGCTCATCCCCACCCTCACCGCCCTTGAGAACGTCCTCCTCCCGCACGAACTCAACACCGACTCCGCCATCGACGGCCTCCCCCGCGCCCGCCAGCTCCTCACCTCCGTCGGCCTCGCCGACCGCATGGACCACTACCCCGTCCAGCTCTCCGGCGGCGAGCAGCAGCGCGTCGCCCTCGCCCGCGCCTTCATCCTCCGCCCACCCATCGTCCTAGCCGACGAGCCCACCGGCAACCTCGACACCACCAACGGAGCCCACGTCCTCGACCTCCTCCTCCAGCTCAACCACATCGAAGGCGCCACCCTGGTCCTCGTCACCCACGACCCCGCCCTCGCCGAGTACGCACACCGCCGCATCATCCTCCGCGACGGCCTCATCCTCTCCGACGAACCCAACCTCAACCGCCGCATGCCCTCGTCCCCACCGGCCATATAGAACGCATAAAGGGTGCCCCATTCATGCGGTTTCATCGCATGAGTGGGGTTTAATTCGCCACCCGCAATCTGACTGCCCGAAGTTAATCTCCAGATCTAAACTCACCACTACCGCATGCACCCAGGAAACAAACCATGGCCAGCCTCTCCTACCGCTCTGCCGCCAAAATAGCCGCCCGAGAGATGCGTTCCTCCCGCGGCAAATTCCTCTTCGTCCTCCTCTCCGTAGCAATCGGTGTAGCCGCCCTCACCGGAGTCCGCGGCTTCTCCTCCTCCTTCCGCGCCACCCTGCTCATGCGTGCCCGCTCCATCATGGCCGCCGACCTCGCCGCCCGCATGTACCAGCAACCCACCCCCGACCAACAACAAGCCCTTGACCAGCTCACCACTCAGGGCGTCCAGACCACCACCGTCACCGAGATGCTCTCGATGGCCTCCTCCCCCAAGTCCCTCGACCCCATCCTCGTCTCCCTCAAAGCCGTCGACCCCGCCCTCTACCCCTTCTACGGGGACGTCGATCTCTCCCCCGCCCAATCCCTCCGGTCTGCCCTCAGCCCTACCTCCATCGCCGTAGGCGACGACCTCCTCCTCCGCCTCAACCTCCACGTAGGCGACTCGCTCAAAGTCGGCACATCCACCTTCCGCATCGCCGCCTCCGTAGTCAACGAGCCCGACCGCCTTTCCGGCAACTTCGCCGCCGGACCCCGCGTCCTCATCACCCGCGCAGCCCTCGCCTCCACGGGCCTCCTCGCCCCCGGCAACCACGCCACCCAACGCTTCCTCTACAAGATGCCTCCGCCCACCGACGGACGCCCCGTCTCCGACACCGCCGTAGCCGCCCTCAAAACCAAGCTCGTAGCCCTCCTTCCCGAAGCCCAGATCACCGACTACCGCGAGACCAATCCCGCCCTCACCGAAGGTCTAGACCGCGCCACCAGCCTGCTCTCCCTCATGAGCCTCGTCGCCCTCGTCCTCGGAGCTGTAGGCGTTGCCATGGCCATGCGCGCCCACCTTGCCCAGCGCCTCGACACCATCGCCATCATGAAGTCCCTCGGAGCCCGCAGCTCCCAGATCATCAAGATCTATGTCCTCCAAACCCTCCTCCTAGGCCTCGCCGGAGGCACCCTCGGCGTCCTCCTCGGCCTCGCCGTCCAACTAGCCTTCCCATTAGTCCTAGGCAAACTCATCAACGTCCCCACCAACCTCCACCTCCAGCCCCGCGCCATCTTCGCCGGCCTCGGAGCAGGCATCCTCACCACCCTCCTCTTCACCCTCCCGCCTCTCCTCGACATCCGCAACGTCAAACCCAGCCTCATCCTCCGCCGCGACACCGAATCTGATGCCCCGCCACAAACCCAATCCCTCTGGCGCCAGTTCCTCAACCGCCTCCCCTGGCTCCTCCTCGCCACCCTCTTCACAGCCTTCACCCTCAAGCCCGAACGCCACCACTGGCCGAACCACACCCTCGCCTTCGTACTCGAATACGTCGCCCTCTTCGCCGCCGCAGCCTTCGGCCCCTGGCTCATCCGCACCGCCCGCAAGAACCCCGCCCAACTCATCTCCTTCGCACTCATCCTCACCGGCCTCGCCCTCATCGCCACCACCCTCTCCGACTCACGCGAAGTAGGCGAAGCCTTCTCCGTAGGCCTCGTACTCGTCCTGCTCGTACTCCTCGCCGCATCCAGCGCCGTCCTCGCCGGCCTCAAATTTTTCCTCAACCGCACCCGCCTGCATCTCCCCTCCCCCCTCCGCCACGGCCTCGCCAATCTCTACCGCCCCGGCAACCCATCCGCAGCACTCCTCGCCGCACTCGGCATGGGCATCATGCAGATCATGACCGTCTACCTCGTCCAGCGAGCCGTCGTCACTGAACTCCACATCTCCTCCGCCCCCAACCTCCCCAACGTCTTCCTCATCGACATCGCCAACCCCGAGATCGACGGCATCCGCACCCTCCTCAAATCCCAACCCAGCATCACCGCCCCACCCGAGCTCGTCCCCATCGTCAGCTCCCGTATCGAAGCCATCGACGGCGTCCCCGCCGCCCAGGCCAAGCTCAACAACTTTCCCCGCCGCATGCTCCGTTCCATCAACCTCACCTGGTCCGACGCCCCGCCTCCTGGCACCAAAATTCTCTCCGGCGTCTGGTGGTCCCCCAACGAATCCAAGCCCCAACTAGCCATCGCGCAGGATGCCGCCGACCGCATCGGCGTCCATCTCGGCTCAACCATCACCTTCGCCGCACAGGACACGCACATCGTCGCCACCGTAGTAGCCATCACCCACGCCGACGGCCAGCACGCCTACGGACGCGCCAACTTCACCCTCAACCGCCGCGCCCTCACCGGCCTGCCCATCATCTGGAACGGAGGCATCCACGTCATCCCGGCCCAGGTCGCCCAGCTCCAGCGCGCCCTCTATCTCGCCTACCCCACCGTCACCGTCATCAACGTAGCCCAGGCACTCGAAACTGTCCGCGCCGTCGTCATCCAGATCTCTTACGTCATCCAGTTCCTCGCCGGCTTCTCCATCTTCGCCGGCATCATTATCCTCGCATCGTCGATCGCCGGCACCCGCTACCGCCGCATCCGCGAGGTCGTAGTCCTCAAAACCCTCGGCGCCACCCGCGCTCGCATCGCCACCATCTTCTCCATCGAATTCGCCATCCTCGGCCTGGTCGCCGGCACCGTCGGCATTGTCTTCGCCAACCTCATCGCCCGCACCCTGCTCCACCAGCTCCACCTCGACTACCACTACCAGCTCCCGCTCAACGCAGCCGTCCTCCTGGGCACCGCCGCCCTCACAGTAGCCACCGGCTGGGCAGCAAGCCACCGCATCCTCGGCCAAAAACCCCTGGAAGTCCTCCGCGAAGAGTAGCGGCGACTACACCCCGAACATGCGCTGATAAAGTCAGCCGTCTACGGCACACCCTCCCGGAATCGTCATTCTAACCCGCTTTTGGGTCAGAATCTCGGTCGTCCCGTCCCACCCAGTCCGTCATTCCGGCCCGCTTTTGGGCCGGAATCTCTGTATTCGATTGCGCACTGCGGCGCCAGAACCACTTCGCCCTAAACCGTCTGCGCGGGAGTCTCCCGCCCAATCGCAATCACAAAATACTGCGCCGTAGTCGTCCCCACATTCTTCAACCCATGCATCACGCCCGAAGCCGCAAAGATCACACCACCCGGCCCCACCCGCTCCGGCGTCCCATTGTTATCGAACTCCAGCTCCCCCTCCCGCACCATCATGAACTCCGAATGCCGATGCTTATGCGCCGGATGCGGCATATGCCCCGGCAGCAGCGAAGTCTCATGCAGTTCCACCGACTCGCCCGTCGGCAACACCCCCTTCGTCACCGCCCGCATCTCCCCATTCGCCGACTTCGAAACCTTCAAATCCTCAAACCGAAACGTCCTCTGCACACTCAGCACCGTCTCGCCCCCTCCAGCAGATGACGCCGCGCTATCGAGAACCTTCCGCCTAGCCGCTTCGAACTCGGCCTCCTGTTGCCTCAGTACCTGATCTTGGGCGCGTGCCCTCACCGGATTCGGTGGCTGATCCCTGATCGGTTCCTGTAGTCCCGCTGTGCCCGCCCCCTGAGCCTCACCCACACCTGGCAAAGCAGCCAGCGCAGCCAAAGAAGAAAACGCCACCAACATATCCCGACGATTCAAAGAATTCATACGCAGCATCCTATACCCCACCCCAAATCCCTGTCATTCCTCACACACCACGTCATTGCCACTTCTCCTTTGCCCTTCCATCAACCCGTGTCATTCTGAGCGAAGCGAAGAACCCCCGCATTTGTCTTTGCCGTTGCCGTTGCCGTTGCTGTTGCAGTTGCAGTTGCCGTTGCTCTTGCCGTTGCTGTTGCCGTTGCTGTTGCCATTGCCGTTGCTCTTGCCGTTGCTCTTGCTCTTGCCGTTGCTCTTGCCTCGCCGTTACCCTTGCTCTTGCCTCGCCGTTGCCGTTGCCGTTGGCTTTGCTCTTGCTCTTGCATCTAGGTACGCCAAGGCTTCAGCCTTGGCCCTCTAACGCCGCCACCAATCAGGGGTTTTAACCCCTGGGGTATGCCCTCCCCCCTCCCAACGCGATACCCTAAAATCCATCATGCACCTCATCGACTCCCACGCCCATCTCGACATGTACCCTCCCGAAGAACTCCCCGCCATCCTCGCCAACGCCCATGCCGCAGGCATCTCCACCATCCTCGCCATCGGCATAGGCGACGGCCCGCACCAAATGCATCAGGCCCTCGCCATCGCCGAGAGTACCCACTCCGCCAATCTCCCCCGCATCTTCGCCAGCGCCGGCATCCATCCCCAGGAAGCCCACAACGCCACCCCCGAAGCCCTCACCAAACTAGCCGATCTAGCCCTCAATCCCCGCTGCATAGCCATCGGCGAAATAGGCCTCGACTACTACCACCTCGACAACCCCGACGTCCCCACGCAACAAGCCGCCTTCGTAGGCCAACTCCACGTAGCCGCCGCAGCCCGCAAACCCATCCTCATCCACTGCCGCACCTCCGAGCTAGCCATCCCCGCCGCCAAAGAAAAGTACGGCCCCGCCGACGCCTGGCAAGACCTCCTCACCCTCCTATCCGAACACTGGCACCCCACCACCCACCCCGCCGGCATCATGCATTGCTTCTCCGGCACCGTCGAACAAGCCCGCCGCTCGCTCGACGCCGGATTCTACCTCTCCTTCGCCGGCAACCTGACCTACCCCGCCGCGAAATCCATCCGCGAAGCCGCCGCCTTCGCCCCCGCCGACCGCATCCTCGTCGAAACCGACGCCCCCTTCCTCGCTCCCATCCCCCACCGCGGCCAGCGCAACGAGCCTGCCCTCGTCACCCACACCGCCGCCGCCCTCGCCACCCTGCGCAACCTAACCCCCACCGCCCTCGCCGACCTAACCACTCAAAACTTCCACACGTTATTCCCCACCATATTTTAAGCACGATCTACCCGCCATGGCCCTGGCGTGCCGTACTCGATCGCACGCTGCCATCGCACCATCACGAAGTGCTCACAGCTCATCAATCTCGTCTACGTCGTTTCTCACTCAAAATCAGCACCCGTCCAAACGTAGGATAAAGGGCAATCGCATTTGGACTCGCCGGCGTCGCTATGGACTAGCACGCTGCCACCTGTTACGTTTGCCGTCATCCTGGATGCGCTGGCACTTCCGCTTTTGCTGTCATCCTGAGCGAACGCGAAGGATCCCAATATCGTTCGCATTGTCACAACCGCCCGAACCTTTCTCCCACGACACTCCGCGCCTTCCTCCCTCAGCCAAATCACTATCCCGTCAGCTGTAAATTCCGTATGCGATTGCCCTACGTAGGGACAGATGAAACGGGATGGCCCTTGACACGAGCGTTATAATAACAACAGCGACATAAGGTGCGCGGCTCTTCCCGCCTGGCCCTTTTGTCTTTCCGTATCTCAACACAGTTGGGAGCTCATCTCGCAGATTCGAGAGACTTTGCGAAATAAGCCGCACAAAATGAATACTTTACGATCTAGGTCCAGACCTAAGACGTGTCCTTGCAATACTTTGACAATTTAGACAGGGGGGAGGGGGCGCACGCTGCGTGCCAACCTGACTCGTCCGGACCGCTTATACTATCCGTCATGGCATCCGATAACAGCTTCGACGTAGTCAGCAAAGTGGACCTCGCAGAGGTCAAAAACGCAGTGGATCAAGCGACCAAAGAGGTCAACGCCCGCTTCGACCTCAAGGACTCCAACTCGAAGATCACCATCGAGGGAACCGAGGCCATCCAGCTCGCCTCGCAGGACGAGTACAAGCTCACCGCCGTCATCGAGATCCTTCGCCAGAAGCTCTCCAAGCGCGGCATCTCGCCCAAGAATCTCGAGTTCGAAAAAATCGAGCCGGCGTCGAACTCCTCCGTCCGCCAGAAGATCAAGCTCAAGCAGGGCGTCAACTCCGACGCCGCCAAGAAGATCGTCGCCCAGATCAAGGATTCCAAGGTCAAAGCTCAAGCCAGCATCCAGGGCGACACCGTCCGCGTCGTCAGCAAAGACAAAGACGTCCTGCAGGAGATCATGGCCAAGCTGCGCGCCGGCGACTTCGGCATCGACCTCCAGTTCACCAACTTCCGCAGCTAGCCGACTCACGCTGCAGACGAATCGACCTGCTACTCTAAGAGCAGCGTGAGTTCCCTCTCCATCGCGACCGCCAAAGAGGTCTTCGACCTGCTCGGCGACGACCTCGCCGCCATCGAGCGCGAGTTCACCCGCCAGTCCGCCTCGCCGGTAGAAGTCATCACCGACATCGCGCAGTACCTGATGTCCGGCGGCGGCAAGCGCATCCGCCCCCTGCTTCTGCTGCTCTCTTCCAAAGCCCTCGGTTGCACCACAGACTCCCGCATCCGCCTCGGCGCAGTAGTCGAGATGCTGCACACCGCCACCCTCGTCCACGACGACATCATCGACGAAGCCGACAGCCGCCGCGGTCGCCCCAGCTCCAACACCACCTGGGGCAACGCCAAGTGCGTCCTCGCGGGCGACTGGCTCTACATGCAGTCCTTCTCCACCGCCCTCGAAGAACGCAACTTCCGCGTCCTCGACCTGCTCATCTCGCTCACCCAGCAGATGGTCGAAGGCGAGCTCCTGCAGATGCAGAAGCTCGGTCGCCTGATCAACGAAGAGGAATACTTCGACCTCATCTTCCGCAAGACAGCCTGTCTCTTCGCCGTCTCCATGCAGCTCGGCGCAGCCATCACGCACTCCAGCCCAGAGATCGAAACACGTCTCGGCGAATACGGCCGCAACCTCGGCCTCGCCTTCCAGATCGTCGACGACGTCCTCGACCTCACTGCCACCGATGAGGTCCTCGGCAAGCCCGCTGCATCCGACCTCCGCGAAGGCAAGGCCACCCTCGCCGTCATTCACGCTCTCGAGCGCGGCACCGGCGCCGATCGCGAAGCTATCCGCACAGTGCTGAATGAGCGCAGCTTCGCCACCATCTCGCACCCGCAGATTCTCGAAATTCTCGAGCGCCACGGCTCCCTCGCCTATGCCATGGATACCGCCTGCGCTTACGCCGAAGCCGCCCGCCTCTCCATCACCGAGCTACCCGACACCGACGCCAAGCGCGCCCTGCTCTGGGTTCCCGGCTTCGTCACCAGCCGCGATCGTTAAGTTCCCCACTGCATTTCCGCTCCAGTGTCAATGACACGCCGCGGCATCCTGAAACTGCTTCGTCGATTCCATCGCCACCAGAGCTTTTTCGCAGCCCGTAATCTTCTGGTCCTGCACGCTGTTCTCCAGCGAATCCGGCGGTATGTAGGTCGCAGCCAGGTGCGATGCAACATATTGATCGCTCATCTGCTGCATCGCCGTAAATTCATTCCGCAACAGAACAGCCGCCTGCTGGTCCTCTTCGGTCGTTGCGGCAGCAATCGCCAGCTCCAACTTCGAATCCGCCGTCCGCCGCAAAGGATTCATCAAACTCTCGCTGATCGGCAAACTATTTTGCACCGCATTCACCAGCCCCGCACGCCACTCCCGCAACTGCGTCAGCGCCTCAATCTGTGCGCTCAGGTAGCCCACCGAGAGCCTCGGCGACTTCGGTGCTGGAGCCGGCGGCGCACTCGCTGCGCCTGCCCTTTCTGCACCCGGCAACGTCAGAATCGTCTGGGTCCCCTGAAAGCGCAACGATCCATGCGCAATTCGCGCCAGCGACTCCAGATCCACATAGGACTTTCCATTGATCCGAATCGTCGGAGCCTGCTCTTGCTGCCCTGTAATCACCAGCGTGCCCGAGCGCTGCGTAGACTGAGCCAATCCTGCATCCGGAACAAAAAATGTGCCCGCCACTGCAACAATGACTCCCAGCAAACTCCCCGTACGTACAAACAAAGTTTTCATGGGCAGCTCCTCGTGTCCCTAATTTAGATGCCAGTCCTCCAGCTTATCAACGCCGCAGCACGCGTTTAATCTGCGCATACTGCAGCAGGATGAAGCTGTCCGTCATGCCAGCGATATAGTCCGCCACCACCCGCGCCAGGCCTTCGGTCTCAATTTGCTCCACGTACCCTGGAGGCAGTTCCTCCGGCGCATTAATCCAGAAGTCGAACAGAGCCGTCACGACTTCTTCCGCCTTATCGTGCTCCCGCGATAAGGCGTCGCACGTATACAGCGTCTCGTAGAGATAGCGTTTTTCCTGCTGCCGGTGCGCCTCCGCCACCACAGAAAAAGTAGCCAGTCGCTCAGGATACTCCCGCACTTCCTCCAGGCTCGTCGCGCCAATACTCCGCGTGTTCTTCAGCGTCGTGGCAATCAGATCATCCGTCAACACATTCTGCATCAATTGCAACGCTTCGTTGAACAGGAACTTGGCCTCCACCCCTGCATGTTCCCGCTCGACGTGCTCGTAGCACTCGGCCAGAATGTCTACATGCTCACGGATATGATCGATCTCCAGCAACCCTGACTCCACGCCATCGTCCAGGTCCGCCGTCAAATAGGCAATCTCATCCGCGAGATCGATAAGCTGCGCCTCCAGCGGTGGTCGAAGGCCGAGAAAGTATTCGCCCAGCTCGGGGTACTGATCCACGCTGTAGTCCCGCGAGTGTTTGATAATCCCCTCGCGCACACCCAGCGTTAGATTCAACCCACGATGCGCTGCATACCTTTGCTCAAAATGCTCTACAATCCGCAGCGCATGCAGGTTATGGTCAAAACGCAGGCCATGCTGCTTCAGGCATTCATCCAGAGCCCGCTCACCGGCATGCCCAAACGGCGGATGCCCGATATCGTGCACAAGCGCCAGCGCCTCGGCAAGGTCCTGGTTCAGCCCCAAGGCCTCCGCCACGCTGCGTGCAATCTGCATCACCTCAATCGTGTGCGTCAGCCGACTGCGAAAGTGATCCGACGCCCGGCTCGTAAACACCTGAGTCTTGCCCGCAAGCCGACGGAACGACCGCGCCTGCACAATGCGTTCGCGATCCCGTTGAAATGCATTCCGCGACTTCCGCTCCGGGGCCGCATACACCCGCGACCGCAGCCGGTCATGCGGCTCCGAAGGCACAGCACAAAGCTCCAGATCGCCGCTCAACTTTTCCTCAAAGATCACAAGTAAGTGTAACCGGTGCCCCCCGCTCAGGCTCCGGAGCGGCCCTTAGTGAGTGGCCTTCTCCGCCGGCGCAGGACTTAGCTTTGCCAGTTTCATGCGCGCCTCTTCCAGCTTATGCTGAACCTTCTGCACATCCTCCGGATCCGCATCCGGCGGCAATGAATGCGCATACTCCGTCATCGAACGCTCCCACTGCGCCACCGCCATCTTCAACTTTCCCGTCTTCTCGTATAGTTCGCCCAGGTGATCGTGAACCGTCGGATCTGTGCTCATCCGTTCATTTGCCTTGCGCAGATTCTCTTCGGCCTGCGCATACTGCCCAGACTTGTAGTACGCCCATCCCAACGAATCCAGAAACGCCCCGTTCTGCGGATCGAGCTCAACCGCCTTCGCGATCATCGTCAGCGCCTCGGGCAGCTTCTGCCCTTCATCCGCCAACATGTATCCGAGATAGTTCAGAATCTCCGCATTCTGCGGATCGATCTTCAAGGCCTCGCGAAACTGGGCCTCAGCCTGGTCGTGCATCTTCTGCCGGTCATATATCTCGCCGCGCAGAAACATCACATATAGCCTCTGTTCCGGCGTAGTCGCCAGCGGAGCCGCCTTCTCAAGATACTCAGTCGCCTCCGGGAAACGCTTCAGGCGGATGTACATCTGAGTCAGATCCTCTTCAATGTCGCGATCCTCCGAGCTACCTAGCTGCGCCTTCGCCAGCGTTAGCGCCTGCTCTACCTGCCCCTGGTCTGCCAGTTGCTGTGCATACATCATCTGCACCAGGCGATCCTTAGGCGAGGACTTGGCCGCCTCTGCCGCCACCGCAGTCGCATCCTTCCACTGGTGCGCGTCGCGATAGGCGTCCACCTCGCCCTGGTAACCATCCCGCGCATAGCACGGATTCGCTTGGTTCTCAGCAGGAGCCTTGGCGCAATCCCCACCCAGATCAACGATCCGCTTGTACGTCGCCACTGCTTCGGCAGTCTTGTTTTGCTCGCGATAGATCTGCGCCAGCCGGCTCAGGAAGATCGCGCGATTCTGCTTCTCCGCCTCCGTATACTTTCCATCCGGATGCGAGGACGAATCCAGCATCTTCTGCAACACGCCCGTGGCCTGGTCGTACTTGCCCTGCGCATCGTAGATCACCGCTTCGTTGAAGTTCAGTTCCGGTGAGTCCTGCGCCTGTGGCTGCAACTTCGCCTTCTCAAGCGTAGCCAGCGCCTCATCGTACCGTCCCTTCCGCCGCAGAATCTCCGCGATATGGACCTCCGAAGCTGCATCCGTCGGGTCGGCGGTTACCAGCGGAAGAAACACCTTTAATGCCTCATCCATCTGGTCGTCCGCCAGCAGAGCGTTGCCCAGCCCGCGCTCTGCATCCGGATTGTCCGGCTCCAGATCGAGCGAACGGCGATAGGCCGCCGCCGCATCCTTCGGCTTCTTCAACAGATCGTAGTACGCACCAATTTCAAATTCAACACGGGCCGACCTGTCGTCCACCGGGACAGCAACCAGCGTATTCAGCGCCCTCTGCGAATCGCCCTGTTGCCCATACAGCTGCGCCATGTTCAACACAACTTCTTCCGAATCGGCATCGATCTTCTGCGCGTCCTTGAACTCCGCCTCTGCCTTTGCCGAGTCATGATGCAGCGCATACAACTGCCCGAGCAGCAGCTTGGTCTCGAGATTTGCCGGCTTCAGCCGATCGATCGTCTCGTACTCCGCAATCGCCAGCCGCAGCATCTCCGCCGACTGCCCCCCCTGCATATCTCCCAGCGAACGAAGATATACCTGCCCCAGCAGCGTATACGCTTCCACATCGTTCGGGTTCTGCTTCACCTGCTCCTGCGCCGCAGTCACCGCTTCCTTCACGTGGCCGATCTTGAAGTAAAGCTCCGCCAACCCATCCTGCAGCTTCGCCGACTTCGGGTCCGAGTTCAACGCAAGCTTGTACTCCTCCACCGCCTGCGTCGCGTAATCCTCGCGCCCGGCGCTCACCGCCATCTCTTCATACAGGTGGGCCAGCCCATAGTGATAGTACGCGCTCGAACGATCCACATCGGAAGTCGCCGCGGCCGGCTCTGCACTGTTGGTAGCCGCATGCGACGCGGGCTGTTTCGCCGCTGTATCCTGCGCCGACACCACGGGCGCAGCCAGCAACATCGCAGCAAGTGGAACCAGCCGGAAGGAAGAATGCCGCGAAGCAAGAAAACGCAAAGTCATGGGCGAAGGGATCCTAACCGGCGGGATGAGGTAACAATATCGAAGCAAACACAGAATTAGACGATGCGGCGATGCATTTGGATGCTGAACGCAGGCGTCCATAGCCAATTCCGACCATTATAGCTTCCGGGCGTCTTCCACCCGCTCCACAGCGAATCCCTCAGCCATGGCGAAAATGTCGTATTCCCGTAAACACCATCGCTAAGCCTAGCCGATTTGCGGCCCCGATCACCTCTGCATCCCGCACCGAGCCACCCGGCTGTATCACCGCCGTAGCACCCGCCGCAGCCACCACCTCAAGCCCATCCGCAAAGGGGAAAAAAGCATCCGAAGCCGCCACACTTCCAGCCATCGGCAACACCGCCTTCATCGCTCCAAACTTCGCCGCATCCACGCGGCTCGTCTGCCCGGCACCGATCCCCACCGTCTGCCCATGGCCTGCATCAAAGCGCGCATACACAATCGCATTCGACTTCACATGCTTACACACGCTCCAGGCAAACCGCAGCGCGCGCATCTCTTCCGGCGTCGGAGCACGCTCAGTCGCGATTTTCAGCTCTGCATCAGCTAGTCCCGCACGATCCGCATCCTGCATCAGAAATCCGCCCGACACCTGCTTCAACACGCGCTCTGCCTTCCCACCGCCCAGCCCATCCGCAGCAATCTCCAGCAGCCGCAGATTCTTCTTCGCCGCAAACCGCTCCCTCGCCTCAGCCGTGAACGAAGGCGCCACAATCGCCTCTACAAACAGCTTCGCAATCTCTTCCGCGGCCGCGCCATCCACCTCGCGGTTGATCCCGATGATCCCGCCAAACGCCGACACCGGATCGCTCTCCAGCGCCCGCCGGTACGCCTCCAACACGGTCGCGCCCGTAGCCGCGCCGCATGGATTCGTGTGCTTGATGATCGCCACCGCAGCATCCTGCGCCGCATCGAACTCCCGCACAAGCTCCCAGCAAGCGTCCAGGTCAACGATGTTGTTGTAGCTCAGTTCCTTGCCTTGCAACTGCTTCGCCGCCGCCACTCCGCGCCCGCTGCCATCTACATACAGCGCCGCCTCCTGATGCGGATTCTCGCCATAGCGCAACACTTCTTTCAATGGATCGATCACCCGCACTGCAATTGGCATCGCCTCCACATCGAAGACCGCAGGCACACCATGCTCCGCCGGCTCCGCGATGCTTTCAAGTGTCGTAGCAATCCCCGCATCGTAAGCCGCCGTCACTGCGAAGGCGGCCTTCGCCAGCCGCCAGCGAGTCGCCAGCCCCAGCGCACCGCTATTAGCAGCCAACTCCTCCTCAATCGCCCCATAGTCCGCGACCGAAGTCACAATCGCCACATCTTCAAAGTTCTTCGCCGCCGACCGCACCATCGAAGGCCCACCAATATCGATATTCTCGATCACATCCGAGAACGCTACGCCAGCCCTACCCGCCGTCTTCTCAAACGCATACAGGTTCACCACCACCATGTCGATCGGCTGAATCTCATGCGCCTCCACCGCAGCCACATGCTCCGCATTCCCACGCATGTGCAGAATGCCACCGTGCACCTTCGGATGCAGGGTCTTCACCCGCCCATCCAGCATCTCCGGAAAACCTGTCAGATCGCTGATATCACGCACATCCAGCCCCGCCTCACGCAGCGCCCGCGCCGTCCCACCGGTCGACACCAGCTCCACCCCATACCCCGCAAGCGCCCGCGCAAACTCCAACAGTCCGGTCTTGTCGGTTACAGAAAGCAGCGCACGTCGAATCTTACGCAATCCGTTGGTGGAGGCAACACTTGGGGCGGAAATCGTATGGGTGGTCACACCCTCATTTTACGACGCAAAAAGAGAATCCCCGCCTGCACTACTGCTAGGGCCGGGCACGATTCATGAGGAAAACTGGCCCGAATTCAGCCTCGAGAATCCTACCGCACCACCGCACCGGTCAACTCACTCACCCGCCCCACATCATGCCCTGCACACCATCGCTCCAGCCCCTTCGCGATATTTTCCACCGCCCGAGGATCGGCGTAGCTAGCCGTCCCCACCTCCACCGCCGCGGCCCCGGCCAGCATAAACTCCACCGCATCCTCCGCCCTTACGATCCCCCCCATCCCCACCACCGGAATCCCCACCCTCTGCGCCGCCTCATAAACCATCCGCACCGCAATCGGCTTGATCGCCGGCCCTGACAACCCACCCGTAAAGTTCGCGATCCTTGACCGCCGCTTCTCCACATCGATCGCCAGCGCCACAAACGTATTCACCAGCGAGATCGCCTGCGCCCCCGCATCCCCCACCACCTTCGCCATCAATCCAATATCCGTCACATTCGGCGATAGCTTCACCATCAACGGCCTCCCCGACCGCTCCGCCACATACCTGCATCCCGCCGCCAGCTTATACAGCGAATCCGGATCCGTCCCAAACACCATCCCGCCATGGCTCGTATTCGGACAGCTCGCATTCAGCTCATACATCGCAATTCCCGGCGCATCGTTCAGCACCTCGATTACCTCGACGCAATCCTCAATCGTGTATCCAAACACATTCGCAATCACCACCGCACCCGGCATCGCCCGAAGCCTCGGCATCTTCTCCGCAACGAACGCCCGCACGCCGATATTCTGCAGCCCAATCGCGTTCATCATCCCCGCCGCTGTCTCGATCACCCGCGGACTCGCATTCCCCGCCATCGGCTCCCGCGACAAGCCCTTCGTCACGAACGCGCCAATGCGGTCCAGCGACACAATCTCCTCGAACTCCACCCCGTACCCAAACGTCCCACTGGCCGCAATAATCGGCGACCGCAGCTCCACCCCCGCCACCGTAACCCGCATATCCGGCTTATTCACGCCATCACCGCCGTTCCCATCCTTTAAGTGTAACCGCCACAAGCCACACGTTTTCGCAACTACTGCCGTAGAATTATCACGATGCTAGATCTCAGCTACGTCCGTGCCAACTTGCCCCAGGCAGAAGAAAAACTTCGCTCCCGCGGCCTCGACCCCGCCACCGCTCTCGGCGACTTCACCGCCATCGACCGCACCCGCCGCGACGCCATCACCCAGGCCGAGACCCTCAAATCCCAGCGCAACAAGCTCTCCGAAGAGATCGCCAAACTCAAGCGCGCAGGCGAAGACGCCTCTGCCCTCACCGAACAAACCAAGTCCCTCAAATCCACCGGCGACGACCTCGAAGCCGCAGCAGCCGCAGCCGACGATCGCCTCCGCGAACTCATGCAGGCCATCCCCAACCTGCCGCAAGACTCCGTCCCCATCGGCAAATCCGAGCACGATAACTCCATCGAAAAAACCTGGGGCACCCAACCCACCTTCAACTTCACCGCCCTCCCCCACTGGGAGATCGGCGAACGCCTCGGCATCCTCGACTTCGAGCGCGCCGCCAAAATCTCCGGCTCCCGCTTCGTCGTCCACTACGGCCAGGGAGCCCGCCTCGAACGCGCCCTCGCCAACTTCATGCTCGACCTCCACACACGCGAGCATGGCTACACCGAAGTCCTGCCGCCCTACATGGTCAACTCGAAGTCACTCTTCGGCACCGGCCAGCTCCCCAAGTTCGCCGAAGACCTCTTCCACTGCGACGACAAAGGCTCCTACGAACCCGGCAAGTATCAAGACTCCGACCACTGGATGATCCCCACCGCCGAGGTCCCTGTCACCAACCTCTTCCGCGACGAGACCCTCGACGAATCGCAGCTCACCACCAGCTTCTGCGCCTACACCCCATGCTTCCGCTCCGAAGCAGGCAGCTACGGCAAAGACGTCCGCGGCATGATCCGCCAGCACCAGTTCCAGAAGGTCGAACTCGTCAAGTTCACCACACCCGATAAATCCGCCGAAGAGCACGAGCGCCTCACCCGCGACGCCGAGCATGTCCTCGAACTCCTCGGCCTGCCCTACCGCCGCATGCTCCTCTGCACCGGCGACATGGGCTTCTCCTCCGCCAAAACCTACGACCTCGAGGTCTGGCTTCCCGGCCAGAACCTCTACCGCGAAATTTCCTCCTGCTCCAACTTCGAAGCCTTCCAGGCCCGCCGCGCCAACATCCGTTTCAAGCCCACAGGCGCAAAGAAATCCGAATTCCTTCATACGCTCAACGGCAGCGGCCTCGCCGTCGGTCGCACCTACCTCGCCATCCTCGAGAACTATCAGCAGGCCGACGGCACCGTCCGCATTCCCGAAGTCCTCATCCCCTACATGAACGGCGAAACCGTCATCGCGCCCCACAGCATCACAAAGAAGAGCTAACCATGCCCAACCTTCTCAGCAAATATTTCTGGTGGTCTTACGAGCGCGGCAGCCTCCATTACGACATCATGGTCACGCTCATCCTCATCTTCATGTTCGTCTCGCCGCACTTCATCGACTTCAAAGACCGGCCCGTCGAAACCGTCGCCCTCAACTCCAGCGACGTACTCGTCCGCGCAGAGGGCACCAGTAACGGCGCCAGCCGCTTCCTCTACCAGATCCGCGCCGATCAGCCCGGTGGCCCGCAAGCCTCCCAGTCCGACGAAGACCGCCGCGCCGCCATCCTCCGCACCGTCGAACCCATCTCCGGCGCCGTCACCATCGAGCGCGACGAACCCGTCCTCGACTCGCACGGCAAAGTCGTCGCCTACAACGCCTGGGTCGTCCGCTAAACTGCATCGCGGCTGCTACCCTCCACGTCTAATCCCTGGTCGAATCAAACGCCGCATCGAACCAACCCGGAGATCCCACGCATGTCGAACAGAAGCCGCAACGCACGATTCCTCACAGCAGCTTTTCTCACCGCCCTCTGCGCCCATCTCCCCTCTGCCAACGCCCAGGCCAAGCCCTCCAACCTCTCCACCATCCTCGCCCAGATGAACTCCGCCAGCCAGAAGTTCACCTCAGCCCAGGCCGACCTCCGCCAGGAGCTCTACACCAAGCTCATTCACGACACCGAGACCCAGACCGGCAAGATCTATTTCATCCGCAAAAACAGCACCACCCAGATGGGCATGACCATGCTCCCGACCGACGCCACCCCCTCCGCCCAGCCCGCCAAGATTGTGCAGTTTCAAAACGGCCAGCTCCAAGTCCTCACCACTGGCACCGGCCAGATCGACAAATTCACCGCCACCGGCAAGAACCAGGCCACCGCCGAAACCATCATGACTCTCGGCTTCGGAGGCAGCGGCACCGACCTCGAAAAATCCTGGACCGTCACCGATCAAGGCCCAGACCAGATCACCGAGTCCGGCAAACCCGTCAAGGTCGAAAAGCTCGACCTCGTCCCCAAAGCCGAGGCCATCCGCAACACATACAGCCACGTCACCATCTGGGTCGACCCCATCCGCGACGTCTCCCTCAAGCAGGTCTCCTACGATGCCTCCAGCGGAGACACCCGCACCATCCTCTACACCAATATCCGCCTCAACCAGCCCGTCGACACCGCCCCCTTCGCCCTCAAGTGCAAATCCAAATGCACCGTAGTCAACCACTAGGTCGCTTTCGCTTCGCCAGCGTCCGCAGCCTTCTCAACCAGCCCCACCCGCACCCGTTCCACCTTGCGATCCGTTGAAGCCATCACCTCAAAGCGCAACAGCTTGCCTTCAACAACCTCCCCGGGATGCGGAATGTGCCCCGCAATCTCAGACACTAACCCACCCATCGTCGTAGCTTCATAGTGCTGCGGAAACAGCCAGGGAACACGAGGCTGCGCATCGCGCCCCTCCATCGCACCCTCCTCGTCCGGCAAAGCGGCGCCATCTTCTCCCCGCTCCTCCGGCTCGGCAAATAGCTCCCGCAGCCGCGAAATTTCAAAGCTGCCCGGCACCAGAAACGACCCGTCCGGCTCTCGCACTGGCTCGTCAGTCTCTTCCGCCTCATCATGCTCATCGGCGATTGAGCCGACAATCGCCTCCAGCAGATCTTCAATTGTCACAAGCCCCGCCACGCCGCCATACTCGTCGATCACGATCCGCATGTGCTGCTTCTCATGCTGCATCTCGCGCAGTAACTCCGCAACGTTCTTCGTCTCCGGTACGAAGGCCGTGGGCCGCTGCAACTGCGCCACCGTGCGCTCCGCCGCATCCGAATCCAGCACCTGTAGCAGGTCGCGCGCAAACACGATGCCGGTCACCTGGTCCAACGAATCCGCGTACACCGGAACCCGCGAAAACGCATTCCCCTTTAGTGTCTCGAGAAAATCTTCCAGGCTCAACGTCCCAGGCACCGCGAAAATCTCCGGCCGCGGCGTCATCACCTCCCGCACCACCTTGTCGCCAAACTCCACCGCCGACCGCACCAGCTCGCGGTCACTCTCCTCCAGAATTCCCTCTTCCTCGCCTGCCTCCAGCAGCGCATCCATCGCCTCCGACGGATGCTCTTCCTCCTCCGCATCCTCCGGCTCCGCCAGGGCCACAATCGACAGCAGCAGCCCGAGCGTCAGCGTCACCGGCAAGACAAAGTAGAACAAAGCCTCCAGCAGAACCCGGATATGCGCAATCCACAATCCCTTCGTCCGCGTAAACAGCAGCTGCGGGATCAGCCGGTCGAAAAACAGGATCAGCAACACCAGGAAGAACCCCGTAACCGCGACCTCTTCAAAGCTCGGAGCGCGCGCCAGCAGCGGCTGCGCCTTCACATGCACATACAGCCGCAGCCCCGAGATCAGCGCAATCGCCGCCAGCGCAAGTTGCCGCAGCACGGATGCCGACAGCGCAATAGACTCGCGCCCCAGCCGCAGCCGCGGCTCAACCGCCCGCGTCCACGCATCGATGTTGTCTTGGTACTCGCGCGCCAGAAACTTTCCCATCTCGCTGTACACGCGATCCACATAAGCAGCCAGCGCGAGCACCACCAGCAGCAACACCAGCGTCAAGCTATAGACGACGCTCATGCCTTGCTCCCAACGCGCCGCCGCGACGTCCGCGCCTTGTTCAACTCACGCGCCGAGCCATTCACACGCGCGATCAAGCTCGTCTCCAGCCGCAGCTTCTTCCTCAACTCTGCCTCACGCGCCGCCATCTCCCCATCATCCGCCTCATGGTCGAAACCGGCCAGATGCAGCACTCCATGCAGCAGCAATACCCGCAACTCATCGCGCAGCGTATGCCCAAACTCCGCCGCCTGCCGCGCTGCCGTCTCCAACGAAATGGCCAGGTCGCCCGCCATCATCGGCCCACCCGGCTCGCCAAACAGCGCCGCGTCCGGTCCCACCGGAAACGAGAGTATATCGGTAGCTTTATTCTTCCCACGAAAGGCACGATTCAGACGCTTCAACGTCGCATCGTCGGCAAGCAGCACCTGGACCTCACCTTTGAGTCCCACAGCTCTCTGCGCGGCACGCACAAACCGTCCTAATCCCGAAGGCGAGACCCCCCGTGCCGTCCAATCCATTCCGCCCGGAGGCTCTAACGTAACCATGCGTCTTTTGATGCTACTAGAACGCCGCCTCTAAGTTCTCTACTGCGGCTTCGAGACCGGCTTCGCTGCGGACTCGGCAGGGGGCATCACCGGCTCGCCGAGCTCCAGCGGCATCTGCTGCTGCGACCGTCCATAGCTGTCGTAAGCGCGAACGATTCGCTGCACCAGTTGGTGCCGCACCACGTCAACATCCTCGAACGTACAGAATCGAATCCCTTCCACTCCATCCAGCACGTGCAGCGCTTCCAGCAGCCCGGACTTCTTTGGATTCGGCAGATCAATCTGCGTCAGATCGCCCGTAATCACCGCCTTCGATCCATTTCCCAGCCGTGTCACGAACATTTTCATCTGTTCGTTCGTTGTATTCTGCGCCTCATCCATAATGATGAACGCGTCGGACAAAGTACGCCCACGCATGAACGCCAGTGGCGCGACCTCGATCACATTCGACTCCAGTAGCTTGTCCACCTTGATCGGATCCAACAGGTCATACAGCGCGTCGTACAGCGGCCGCAGATACGGATCCACCTTCTCCTGCAGTGACCCCGGCAAAAAACCCAGCCGTTCGCCGGCCTCTACCGCAGGCCGCACCAGGATAATCCGGCTCACCTTCTTCGCCATCAGCGCCGACACCGCCATGGTCACCGCCAGGTACGTCTTACCCGTCCCTGCGGGCCCAAGCCCGAAGGTCATATCTCCCTGCTCGATCGCCTCGACATATTTTCTCTGGTTGGGCGAGCGTGGCTGCACCATCCGCTTCACTCCTGCCGAACGCTGCTTACCCGCATCCATCAACGATTTCAGGGTCACCGCTGGATCAGCTATCACCAGTTTCAACATTCCTTTCAACTCGCCATTCTGCAGCGTCACGCCACCGCGCCGCAGATTCTCATAGTCGGCGAAGATGCGTTCTACCTGGTCCACTCCCTCCGTCTGCCCGGTCACATGGATCGAATCCGAACGAAGGTCGATCGTGACATGAAGGCCGTCCTCCATTAGCCGAAGGTTCTCGTCGCGGGTCCCATACAGGGACTCAATGCCGGGCGTGATCTCGAGAGATTTTTTAATCAAGTGGTTTTCTGACCTCCGTCAGGACGTAAAGGGTTAGATGCTTCACCGGGAAGACACGCACACTTGGCTTCAGAGCGAGAGATAGCTTTGGTAACGCAGCACGATGGATTGTCTGGGAGCCTGCGACCGGATTGGCGAGGGTTGCCAATAATTTGCCGAAGATGGGCACAGACTAGAACTTCACTCCGCCTCAGTCAAGTCAATTTTCAGATTGAGCTTCGAATCACGTGGTTACCTCGTTCCCCCCACCGGCCATTCGCACCGAGGCGGGCAATTCCGCTCGATCATTCACCGAAACGCGTTTCACAGTCGGGCAAACGCGTTTAGAGTTCCATCCCGTCATGCCCGCGCGAAGGCGGTTCGCGCGGTCGGTCATTTTTTTCCCGCCGGTGCCGATAACGCCTTAACAGGTGCTTTTTCCTACGGCACCGTGTTCAGCGCAAGGCGGTTTTACATGAAACGTACTCTCCCAGTATTTGGACCTCTCGCCAGCCTCGCTCTATTGGCAGCATTCTTCAGTCCGGCATTCGCCAGATCGGAAGATCTACAGGGGTCCGCGTCGCCGATGGTGGTAGCGACCCATCCAGCCTTCGAGCTGGCGGATATTCACCTGAGCACACGAAAAAAAGTCACTGGCATGAGCGGCGGCTTTCTCGATGGCGATCACTACATCGTGCACCATGCCACCGTAGCCGAACTCATCGCGAAGGCCTACGGCTTTCCTGCCAGGAAGGTTGTCGGAGGCCCCATATCGATCATGAACTACCGCTACGATGTCATCGCCAAGGCGCCGCCTGACACCTCCGACGATGTTGTCACGGCCATGCTTCGCAACCTGCTCGCTGAACGTTTCAAGCTGGTTGTGCATGTCGAAAGTATCTCTTTGCCCGCGCATCTGGTCACTGCTCCCGAAGGTGCCATCAAAATGAAGCAATCCGAGGGCTCGAAGACACCGGGGTGCAGATCCGATCTTTCGTCCGATGCACCTCCGCCCGCCGGTACGCCGGTCACGTTCTCCTGTCGCGCCGAATCGATGACTGAATTTGTGGGCTTCCTCCACGAGATCATGTCCAACCCCACTCAACCGGAAGTTGACGCGACAGATCTGAAAGGGCTCTGGGACTTCGACTTTTCCGCGCTCTATCCACCGCGCACCAGCACCGAATCCGCCAGCAACATCGAGGCAATCGAAAAGCAACTTGGACTGAAGATCGAGGCTGGCAGATCCATGCAGGCCGTTCTCACCGTCGACAGCGTCAGCGACAGCCCAATGCCCAACCCACCCAACGTAGCCACCCTCTTGCTGCCTGCCTCCGCAAAGTTTGCCGTCGCCTCGATCAAGCGCAGTTCGCCCGACAGCAAAGAACTTCTGGGCCATGTCGGCAACGGCCAGGTCATCCTTACCGGCGCAACATTGCATTTCCTCATCAACTTTGCCTTCGACCTTAACAACGAGACCATCGTGAATGCGCCGAAGTGGCTCGATCAGGACAAGTTTGATATCGCAGCAGCCGTCACACCACCCGACGCCACCTCCGGAGTGGTCAGCAATCCACTTTTCAACGACGAGGACTTGCCAGAAATGACAAAGAAGCTGCTCGAAGAGCGCTTTGGCATCAAGTGGCATATCGAGGATCGTCCCGCGGACGCGTATGTCCTGCTCGCAATCAATCCCAGGATGAAGAAGGCAGATCCTCTTTTCCACAGCGGCTGCAAAGAAGGCCCCGGGCCAGATGGCAAAGACCCGCGCATCGCCACACCCGTGCTCGGGCGCCTGATCTCCTGCCAGAACATGACTATGGCGCAGCTCGCGGATGAGCTTCCGCTGCGTTCGACCGGTTACATAAAGATTCCGATGTTCGATGCGACCGGGATCACAGGCGCCTACGACTTCGTCCTCAGCTTCAGCGGATACAGCCAGGTCGGAGGCATCAACGAGTGGTCGCTCAATCGCCCCCCTTCAGGCAGCCCTAACGCCGTCCATCTGGTCGTGCCCCCAGGCGGCCTCCTGCTATCCGACGCAATCGAGCAACAGCTCGGCCTCAGACTCGAAAAGCAAAAGCGTCCCACCCCCATGCTGGTGATCGACCACATCAACGAAGTTCCAAAGCCCCATTAGCGTCTTCAAAACAGCAAGATTCCCTAACCGCATTCGACCAGCAAGCTTCAGGAGCGCGCTATCACCCGCGCTCCTGCAAGCACTTAAAATGCCCTCACTGCCCTCCACTGCCCTCCCATCCACCAGAGCTCCGCCCGACTCGATTCGACAAGCCCAACCTCCGTCCTCTGCTCATCCAACTGATTCGCAAAGAATTGGCGGAACATCCGTAGTTTGTCTGACGTATCTTGGTTGCATGGCACCTTCCGTCACACGACCCTCAGCGACACTCAGAGTTTTTGCTGGCATCACCCTGCTGGCTGGTCTCTTCGGCACCTCAAGCGCGCAACCAGTGAAGACCCAGCCCTCCGCCCCGCCGTCTGCCGCGGCCGGGGCAGCTCCGCCACTTGTCTTCGAGCTCGCCGACGTCCACCCCAGTGCGCCCCGCAAAAATGCCTACATGAATGGCGCCCCACCCCACGCGGGCCGCTTCCGTGTACGCAACGCTTCTATTGTTGATCTCGTCTCAATCGCCTACAGTATCGACTCCGGCAAGGTTCTCGGTGGCCCATCCTGGCTCGATACCAACCGCTATGACGTATCCGCAAAAGCTCCCGCCACCACATCGGACGACGACTTGAAGCTAATGCTCCGCGCCCTCCTCGCCGACCGCTTCAAGCTTGTCCTGCATAACAGCACCAAGCCCCTGCCCGCCTTCGTGATGACCGCCACGAAGGGCAGCTCCCGCCTTAAACATCCTGAAAGCTCCACCGACGCCGGCTGCAAAACGCCTCCACCCCCGTACACCACAACGCCCGCCACCTATTCCTGCCACGCAGAAACCATGGCTGCGTTCGCCCAGTTCCTGCACCAGCGTGTCCTTTGGGAACTCGACCAACCCATCGTCGACAACACCGGCCTCCAGGGCCCTTGGGACTTCGACTTCACCGCTATCTTCCCATCCAGAACCAACGTCGACGGCGTAGCCATCCTAGATGCCCTCAACAGCCAGTTCGGCCTCAAACTCACCTCCGGCGCATCACCTCTGCCCGTCGTCATCATCGACAGCGTCAACCAGACACCCACACCGAACCCTCCCGGCATCGCCGCCATTCAAATCCCGCCTCCGCCAGCCGACTTCGATGTTGCAACCATCAAGCCCAGCGGACCGGATAACAAAGGCATGAGGATCTCCATCCGCGGAGGCCAGCTCAACCTCAGCGGAGTCACCATGCGCTGGCTCATCAACCTCGGCTTCGACTTCAATGCCCCGATGATCGCCAACCCACCCAAATGGATCGACGACAACAAGTTCGATGTCCTCGCCAAGGTCGCGCCCACCGACACCACACCCGGCGCTACCAGCGCTCCCGAAATGGACCCGCAGGATCTCGAACCTCTGCTCAGGAAGCTTGTCGAAGCTCGCTTCGACCTGAAATGGCACATGGAAGATCGCCCCACCGACGCCTACGTCCTGCTCGCCGTCAACCCCAAACTGAAGAAGGCGGACCCACTCTATCGCTCCGGCTGCAAGCAGGGCCCCGGCGCTGACGGCAAAGACCCCCGCATCGCGACGCCCATCCTCGGGCGCCTGCTCTCCTGCCAGAACTCGACCGTAGCCGAGTTCGCTCAATTCCTGTTCAGCGTCAACAACGGCTACATGAAGACCGCACTTTTAGACGAAACCGGCCTCGCCGACCGGTACGATATTGTCCTCAGCTTCAGCGGCTATAGTCAGATCGGCGGTATTAATGAATACTCATTGTCCCCACCGCCGCCGACCCAATCCGCGTCGGGCGCTCCTGCCGCCATTGGAGCCGATCCTACCGGCGGCCTGCCCCTCTTCGACGCCATCAAGCAGCAACTCGGCCTCAAGATCGAAAAGCAGAAACGGCCCGTCCCAATGCTCGTCATCGATCACATCAACGAGAAACCCAGCGATAATTAAGCGGATTCGAAAGCAGCACCGGAGGTTCTACCGCGGATAGCCCTGCTCCCGTTCCTTCACATCATGATGCTCGCGCGCCTTGTTAGCGATCGCGCCGCCGCCTGCTCCCAGCGCACCGCCAATCAATGCGCCCTTGCCGCCGCCCATCAGGCCGCCGACCACAGCGCCGCCCGCAGCCGAGCCGACAACGATCTTGGCACCCGTATGGTGGTGGTGATCGCTCGCCCTCTGCGCTTCCACTGCATGACGATGACGCCGCTGCGCTGCCGTCTCCGCATTGGCAGCGGGAAGAGCAAAACTCAAAGCCAGCCCAACTGCAACTAAACCTCGTGCAATATTCATCGTTCGTGCCCTCTGCTTTAGTTGGATGCCGAATATCCGGTAGTTGAGCTTGATACCGATATATTTCGTCGCTCCCTCCACCAAACCACCCCTCCACGAAGGCGTCGCGGCCCGAAACTAAGGTTGACCCACCTCCCCGACTCCCATACACTTATAAGTTGCAGGGATGCGGTGTGTGCACCTCCACCTGCTCCCAATCTCCCCGCTGCTGCGGGCCAAAGAAAAGAGTTTCCGATCCATGGCAAATCATGTCTCCTCGCTGAAGCGCGCACGTCAGACCGAAACCAAGACCGCGGTCAACCGCGCCAACAAGAGCAAGCTCCGCGGAACCCTTCGTGCCATGCGCGAAGCAATCGTCGCCGGCGACAAAAAGACCCTTGCCGCCACCTACTCCGCAACCGTCTCCGTCCTCGACAAGAGCGTCCAGAAAGGCGTGCTCCACAAGAACACTGCCAGCCGCTACAAGTCCCGCCTCAATGCACGCGTAAAGGCCGTCGCAGTCAAGGCCGCCTAAGCATCGCAGAAATTCATAAAGCCAGCCAGCCGCTACATGCCCTGGCTGGCTTTTTACGTCTCTGCTGCGGCTATTTACTGCGGCGTCGATGGCGCCCTGTCTTCCGGCCCATAGAGCGTCGGAGCCTTCCGCGGTCCGTCCGCCGGCACATCCCCTTCCATCAACACCCGAGCTGCATTCGCCGTCATTGCCTGCCGCGCCGCACCTTGCTCCTGGGCATTCGCCGTGGCCGCCTGCGCCGTGTCCCTGGGAGGTCCCAGACTGTCTCCTGCCGTCGTAGCCGGATTCGCAGCTTCCGATCCGGCTGCCCCCAGACTCCGCGCCAGTGCGAGGTCAATCGCCGCTCCCGTATCCACCGGAGCCAGCCTCCCCGCCTCCTTCACTGCCGCCCGATCCTCCGCCGAAAGCTGCGGCAGCGCATACACCTCCACGGCCGCTTCTTTCTGCACATACGCACCAGTATCAGGCGTCGCCGCATGCCGCATCGCAACCTCCCGCACCACCGCCAGCCGCATCCCGTCCTCCGACAGCGCGAAGTTATGCCCCACCCGTTCCACTGGGGTGCAGTCGGTGCGGAAGAGCAGCTTACCGTTGTAGCTCTGGTACACGCGAACCTCCTGACCCGTCACGTCCACCGCCGTCAACGGTGCATCCGCGTCGTGACCTCCATTCACCAGCACCCGGCCCAAAGCGAATCGCCCTGCCTCGGGAGCAAACGCCCATGTCGGGGACGTCTGGGCGTCTATGAAATTCTCCTGCCACATCTGCTCGCCCTTCATATTGAAACCCGCAAGATCCAGCGCCGCACTCAGCCCATGGCACCCGAACGCCACAAATTGCCCATCCCCCAGCAGCGTCGGGCGCGGCGCGCAGGTCGTCACAAATCCTGCCAATTCATCCACCTTTCCCGCATGTTCATCGAAGTTGAAGAGCCATCCGTCCTTCCCGTCTTCAACCATCTCGAGCCGCCCTGCTCCGCTGATCGGCAGCGCAACCGCGTTCTTCGTCCGGATCGTTCCCGCTGGCGTCACCCGAAACCCGCCCATCCCTTGCCCTTTGTCGTTCAACCGGAAAAAGCTGATCTGGATCGGTGCGGGATCGATCGAGAATCCTTCGCTTGATTCGCCCGTTCCCATCGCAAACTTCGTCGTCTCCACCGTCAGCAGGTCGTCATCCGGCGAGACGAGAACCTCCACAATATGCCGGTCACTCTCGACAATCGGAATCTGCCGAAACGGTTCCTCTGCGTTTCCCGGATTCACCGGCGCAAACATGGTCAACCGGTCACGCACCCGTAGTAAGAACCTTCCATGCCCCAGGCTCCACAGATACCGCGACCTGTCATGCGTTCTCCATTCCGTCCGCGCCAGAACCTTGCCCGACGCCACCTCCACCAGAAACGCGCCAACCGTCCGGTCATTGTCGTTTGGCGGATCCTCCGGCTCCCGCTTCATCAATCGCCGGACTCCAAACGTCACCAGCAGATGATCCGTATCCACAAAATCCACCGTCAGCATCGAACTTCCCGCCAGCATCAGATCCTGGAGCGGCGGTTGATATCCCATCGCAGAAAGCGGAATCTCCACCGGCCCCACCGGGTGCACCGCGGTATTGGCCTTCACCGGAACAGCACCCCATACCGCCGCTCCTTCCACCATCATGGCTACCGTCGCCACTAAAAACGCACCGCCGCACCGCCCCAGGGGGCAACTCCGTCGTACCCATTCACGGAATTTTTCGCTACCGCGAACCATCATTCAGTCCAAATCCCTCTCTCTCGAACCTACTCTTTTTGCCCACCCGGCAACCGGCAATCTCTTACTGATGCTCATTTTCCTTTCCCACTCCGGCGAGTCATACTAGAGACTGTTCTGCCGTAACCTTTGTAAGCACGACACCAAGCAGCCCCACGGCACACATTTTCGCAGATGGAGTTCCTTCGCATGTCCAAGACGCAAGCCACCTCAAGCCGCCCTTCTCTCCATCGAATTGCGTTCTTCGCCTTTGCCTCTGTCCTGCTGACTGCCACCGCGCTCACCGCCCAGCCGCCAGCCGCGCCTGCTGCTGCCGCCGAGGTCAAACCTCTCCCCAGCTTCGACCTCTCCTCCATCGACCTCGCCGCCGACCCCTGCGTGGACATGTACAAGTTCGCCTGCGGCCACTTCTCCGCCAACCACCCCATCCCTTCCGACCAGTCCCACGTCAACGCATTTTCCGTCCTGTACAACGTCGATACGCAGGAACTCAACGCCATCCTCCAGCAGTCCCAGAACGGTGGCGCCTCCCGCACCCCCGATCAGCAAAAGATCGGCGACTACTTCAAGGCCTGCATGGACACCTCGCTGCAATCCGAAGGCTTCAAATCCTTGAAGCCCCTATTCAACAAGATCGCCGCCCTCAGCACCACGCCCAATCCGCGAGCCCAGCTAGCCGACCTCATCGGCCAGATCCAGCGCGTCGGCGGCGAAGACATCCACGTCTTCTTCGGTTACGGCGTGCAGCAGGACCTCAAAGACTCCTCCAAACAAATCGCCGCCCTCGCCCAGGACGGCCTCGGCCTCCCCGAGAAGGACTACTACATCCGTACCGGCGAGAAAGACGCCAAGCTCCGCGCCCAGTACGTAGCCCACATTACGAAGATGCTCACCCTCTCGGGCACCCCCGCCGCGCAAGCCTCGCGCGACGCGCAGAACATCCTCGCCCTCGAGACTGCCCTCGCCAAAGCCTCCCTCGGCGTCGTCGAGATGCGCGACCCCGAGAAAACCTACCACCTCCAACCCATCGCCACTCTCACCTCCTCTCTTCCCGGCTTCGACTTCACCGCCTATGAAGACGCCATGCACTCCCCGCATATCTCCGAGATCAACAACGCTACCCCGGAGTTCTGGCCCGCGATGATCCATGAGATCAACCACGCCGACATTCCCACCATCCAGGCCTATCTCCGCTACCACCTTCTCTCCATCGTCGCCCGCAGTCTTTCGCCCGCACTCGACGACGAAAACTTCGATTTTCACAGCCACATCCTCAACGGCACCCCACAACAGCAGCCCCGCTGGAAGCGCTGCTCTGGAGCAGTCGATGTCGCCCTCGGCGAGGCCCTGGGCAAGGTCTACGTCGAGCGCTACTTCGCCGGCGACAGCAAAGCCAAGACCCTCCAGATGGTCCACGACATCGAGTCCGCCATGAACAAGGACATCGACCAGCTTGACTGGATGTCCCCCGCCACCAAGGTCCGCGCCCACGAAAAACTCGCCGCCGTCGCCAACAAGATCGGCTACCCCGACAAGTGGCGCGACTACACCTCCCTCATCGTCAAGCCCGACGACCCCCTCGGCAACACGCTCCGCGCCAACGCCTTCGAAAACGACCGCCAGCTCAACAAAATCGGCAAGCCCGTCGACCGCGGAGAGTGGGACATGACCCCGCCCACCGTGAACGCCTACTACAACCCAAGCATGAACGACATTAACTTTCCCGCCGGAATCCTGCAGCAGCCTTTCTACGACACCACCCAGGACATCGCCGTCAACTACGGCCACATCGGCGCAGTCATCGGCCACGAACTCACCCACGGCTTCGATGACGAAGGCCGCAAGTTCAACGGCCAGGGCAACCTCGACAACTGGTGGACATCCGAGGACCTCAAGAAATTTGAGGCTCGCACCGACTGCCTCGCCAACGAGTACAGCAGCTTCACCGCCGTCGACGACGTCAAGGTCAACGGACGCCTCACCCTCGGCGAAAATACCGCAGACAACGGCGGCGTAGTCCTCGCCTTCATGGCGTACCTCCAGCGCGCCAAAGATCAGCACGTCGACATCAACGAGAAGACCGGCAACTTCACCGGCCCGCAGCGCTTCTACATCGCCTACGCGCAGAACTGGTGCGAGAACACCCACCCCGAAGCGGTCCGCTCCCTCGTTCTAACCAACCCCCACGCCCCCGATCCCATCCGTGTTGACGGTGTCATTCAGAACCAGCCCGGCTTCGCATCCGCCTTCGGCTGCAAGAAACCTACCCCCATGGTCCCCGCAACCTCCTGCCGCGTCTGGTAGTGGCAGCCCAACCAACCTGAGACTCTGAAACCCTGCCGCCTCGACTCTCCCGCCTACCGAGCCGCCTCACCCACCCGTTTCCAATAATTACTTGACAAGTGCAAGTTGACGACCTTGCCCGCCATCCCTACTATGGCTGGCGGTTCGCATCCCCATTCTCCCTCGTTCGCAATATGGGATGCACGATCGAAGCAGCTATACCTCAGCTGGATCGCACCGTTCGAGTTCTCGATTCCAGATCACATCCAGCAGCACCTGACCCTCCCTGCGGAGAAAACCCCGTCGTGGATTCGAACAAATCAAAGCAACCCAAAATCCTTTGTAAGAGGCCATTCATGTCAAAGATTCGCTCCATGAACTTTCTTTTTCTAGCCCTCCTCATCGCCGCGCTAAGCGTCGTATCTCCCAGCGCGCAGGCCCAACATACTGACTCCGTCTACAACGGCTGGATCTCTGCCTACCAGGTCACAGACGGCAGCAACTTCTACCTCGCTAAGAGTTTCACCGATCGCTCCGCCGGCTTCTGGAGCCAGGGCTACCTGATCTTCGAGGCACAAGACGCATACTTCCAGAGTCACAAGGCCTCTCGCTACGCGCAGGTCGTCCAGCTCCTCGACGACTTCCTCGCCAAGAATCCCGTATCCGGCTGGACCAATGACACCTGGGACGACGATCTCGAATGGATCGTCTACGCGTACATTCGCGGCTATGAGATCACCGGAAACACAACCTATCTCAACGCGGCAACAAGTACATGGAACGCCGTCTACAGCCGTGGACGCGATAACACCTTCGGCGGCGGCATCTGGGAAGAAAACGGCGGACGCGATTCGAAGTGCGTTCTCTCTAACGCTCCCTTCGTCATCGAGGGCATGGAGCTCTACCGCGCCACCGGCACCTCCACCTACCTCACCGAGAGCGAAGAGATCTACGCCTGGACCCGCGCCAACCTCTTCAACTCCACCAACTCCACCAACTCTCTCGGCGCTCCCGGCCAGGCCAACGAGTGCATTCACAGCTACGGGCTCTCAGCCTCCGACACCGTCTATAACACCAGCCTCATGGTCAATGCCGCAACCGCGCTCTACAGAGACACGCAAACAGCGTCCTATCTCTCTGACGCGCAGCTTGCAGCCAGCCACATCATGAGCAACTGGCCCATCATGAACAAGGACTACCCACAAAACGGCTACTTCTCCGGCGACCAGTTCTATCGCGGCATCTCCGCTCTCGCTACACAGAACAATCTCTGGGGCACCTACCAGACCTACGTGCAGAACAACGCCAACGCAGCCTGGAACACACGCCGCACCGACTACAACATCTCTCACAACGATTGGACCACCACCACTCCTGGCGGCACCTCACCGGATCTCTACGCAATGGAAGCGGCAGCTTCGGTCGATGTTCAGGCCGCGCTTCCTCTCACCAGCAGCTTCAGCGGCAACTATGAGATCCAGAACGTCAACAGCGGTCTGGCCCTCGACATTGCCGGCGGTTCTACCTCGGGCGGCGCAGCTGTCGTGCAAAACACCTACACCGGGACCAGCAGCCAGCTCTGGACGTTGGTTGCCACTGCAGGCGGTTACTACCAGATCAAGAACGTCAAGAGCGGCCTCGTCTTGAACGTGAAGGGTCACTCCACCACCTCGCAGGCACTGATCCAGCAATACGCCGCTCAAGGCCCCACGCCAGGCAACGACCGCTGGTTCCCGGCCTGGAACGTAGCCGACAGCACCTACTCCTTCTACAACCTCAACAGCCAGATGGCTCTCGACGTACCCGGCGCAAGCAAGTCCACCGGCGTACAGCTGGAGCAGTACTTCACCAACAACAACACCAACCAGAAATTCAACCTCATCTCACGCTAATTGCAGTACGACGGCGCACTGGGTTCATCGCTCGATGGATCCCAGTGCCACTCAACGGATGTGGCCTGCGTTTCTTCTGTTTCGGCTCTATAAAAGGCCAGAACAGAAGAGACCAGGCCACATCCATTTGTCCTGTGCGCTCTCCTCCACCTATCGCGATGTAAGATCATCTCAGTGGCAAGGAGGTCCTTTATGTCCCTCAACCTGGCCAGTCTCGCCCCCCCCATCTCTCTGCGTCCGTCCGTCACTCTCACCGATGAAGAGCTCATGCGCCTTTCCGAGGACAACAAGCCTTACAAGATCGAACGCAGCAGGCATGGAGAGATCATTGTCATGACGCCAGTCGGCGGAGTCGGTAGCACCCACGAAGCATACGTCGCTTCTTCCCTGTTCCAATGGAACGAGACCGTCGAAACCGGCATCGCCTTCGGATCGAACGCCGGCTTCAATCTGCCCGACGGCTCCTGCCTCTCTCCGGACGCCGCGTGGCTCGCCCGCCATCGATGGGAGGCGCTCACCCCCCCGCAGCAGGCCGGATACCCACCTCTCTGTCCCGACTTCATCATCGAGATACGCTCGCAAAGCGACGTCCGCTGCTCCGTCGAAGACAAAATGCAGCTCTGGCTCGACAACGGCGCGAAGCTAGCCTGGCTCATCGACCCCATCGACGGTAACGCCACTGTCTATCGCCCCGGCCAGCCTCCCGAGCTGCTCAATCGCCCGGAGTTCGTCGAAGCCGAAGTACCTGTCGCCGGATTCAAGCTCCTCTGCAATCGTCTCTGGCCCGCCGCTTAATAGAAGCAGATGCGCGGTGACTACCCCAGCGCGTCCTGCCCTTACTCCACCAACGCCTTCAGCCTCCCCAACGCCGCATCCCACTGCGACGAAACAGATTCCAGATAGTCCCGCATCTCCTCGACCCGCCTCGGCTCGAACACGAACCTTCGCTCCCTCCCCGACCGCCCACACCGCACCAGCCCAGCGCTCTCCAGAACCCGCAGATGCTTCGTCACCGCCTGCCGCGTCAATGCACGTCCGTCGCCGCACCCGCCTGCCCTCTCCGTCAGCTCGGAGATTGACCGCGGCCCTCCACCGCAAAGCTCCGCCACCAGCGCCAACCGAGTCTCGTCTCCCAGCGCAGCGAACACACGTGCCCGTGCACCCTCAACTGCGCCCGACATATGCCTCGATATTCTTCATCTGCTGCGTCCACCCACCGTCGTTCCGCAGGAAAGCCTCCGCACGTCGCTCCGCCGGAACCTTGTCAAACCCCGACTCGCTCAACCTCAGCAACGTTCCCGTCTGCGTCGCCTCCAGCCAAAACTCCACCAGCGTAGGAATCTCTCCCTCATAGTCCGCATTCGCATCGACCGCAAACGGATGCCACGTGAACGAAAAGTACCGTTCCGGCTCCATCCTCTGAATTACCGCCTGCCACACCAGGTGCTCATACCCCGGATGCAGAATCTTCCCACGAGCCCTTTCACCCTCCACGAACGGAGCCTCCAGCTTCACCCGGAACCATTCTCCGAACTCGCGATGGTCGGACAGCGCCCGCCATACACGCCCCACCGGCGCCCGCAACTCAATCTGCTTCTCAATCCGGTCCGAAATAGACTTCGCATCCGCCATTACGCAACCTCCTGGTTGCATCGTAACTCCGTGTCGCCCAATATGCAATCAAACAGTTGCGCTTTTCCATGTCAATCATCCGCTACCTCTAACCCATTGATCCATAAACACATAGCGTTTTCCGAAGAGTTTTGCCAATCCAGTAAAATAGATGTAGTCCCTTTTTTCGTCGATGGTTTGCAAAGGCGACTTGGAGGGCGGGGCCTGGGATTGGCAGCGTTCCACTTGAGCGACTTTTGTACGTACATTTGTATATACAAACGAGCAAGCTATTTATTTTGAACATGTTGGATATATATAGGGGGGGAGGGGGTATATGCAGCAGCGATCCAAAACAAGCAACATCCGCATGATCGCGATCGACATGGACGGCACACTCCTCGGCGATGACGGCCAAGTGAGCCCCCGCAATGTTGCCGCTCTTGCCGCAGCCCAGGCCGCCGGCACCGAGGTTGTCATTGCGACCGGCCGCCGCCACTCCTACGCCATGCGCGTCCTTCGTCCGCTCGGGCTTGCCCACGCCGCAGTCTTGATCAGTTCCAATGGCACGGTCACCCGCACCGTCGGTTCTTTCGGCTCGGACGCCATTCCCTCCCGACTCATCGCCCACACGCACATCCCCGTTTCCACCGCCCTCTGGCTGTGCGGCCATCTCCGCGGCCTCGGTGACATGGACTTTCGCAATGCCCTCGTCCTCACCTTCGACCGCGTAGGCCCCGACGGGGACGACGCGTGCGGCGCACTGGTCGTCGAGGACCTTGAAGAACTCAACGACAGCATTGGCCGCTGGATGACTTCAAACGCTCCCTACATCGCGCGCATCAACCCCATCGAACGCGCCTTGGAACCCCTGGCCGCGGATGTCTCGCCCTCAGATCTTCAGGCAACAGATACCAGCCATCACGCTCCCATCCAGGCCATGCTCTGCGGCACCATCGAACGCATGGCCCGCGCCGAAGCCCGCCTCCTCGAACGCCCAGGCGTTCAAGCCTCCGATCAACCCACCGGCCGCTCCGGAAGAACCACGCTCGGCACCGCATCCGTAAAAGCTACGCCCTCGCAAACGCCAGCAAACATCTCAACCCACAAAGTCTCCGAAGCGCCATCCACCACAGCCTCGTCCTCATGGGTGGAATCTGAGAACTCCGCAGACTATATTCCGATCCTGACTCTCCACCGCACCGTCTACCCCGCGCGCAATCTCTCCATCCTCGACATACTTCCGCCCAACTGCTCCAAGGGTGCCGCGCTCCTCAAGATCGCCGCCTCCCGCAACATCGATCCAGCCGAAATCCTTGCTGTAGGCGACAACTGGAACGACGTTTCCATGTTCGAACTTGCAGGCCAATCTGTCCTCATGGCAAACGCTCCTGAAGACCTCCGTATGCTCGCCCACACCCGCAACTGGCGCATCGGCCTTGCCAATACGGCCGACGGCGTAGCCGAAGCCATCGAATCCGCCCTCATGGTGCTCTGCCGATGATCGGACCGAACCTACAGAGACTGCTGAACAGTTCCGCCCTCGCAGCTTTTGAGATAGGCCGGGACTTCAGTCCCGGCATAAACGCTGCAAAATCAATGCGGGCTTTAGCCCCTGGGACATTCTTTCCTGCGAGTCGGCACGAAAACCGAATTTTTCAGCAACCATCACAGCACGGGCGAGTCATTGCCCAGCATAGCTTTGCGAACGACCTTGATCGGCGCAAATCCCTGCCGCATGAAGTTGTCGTGGAAGTCTTGAATCGTATACGCCGCCCCCATCTTCTTCTTGTAGTCCTCGCGCAGCTTCATGATCTCCAGCTTCCCCAGTGTGTAATACAAATAGGTTGGATCCCCGGTCCCCCGCTTCGTCTCCACTTCAGCCACGGACCGCGACTGGTAGCCTTCCTTCACAAAGAACTCCTCCGCCTGCGCAATCGTCCACGTCCCGCCCGGCTCACCCTGCCCCGTATGCAACTTGATCGAATTAACAAACCGCGCATCGCGCAGCAGCGCATCCTGCAACTGCCCGAGCCGCACAAGCCGCGCCTGCCGCGTCTGCTCCGCGGTCGCGTCTGCCGGCGCAGCCGCGTAGCCCTGATCCAACATCATCTGCTCGCAGTAATGCGCCCAACCCTCGATGTTCGTATTGGCCCCCAACAGTTTCCGTATCGTGCTCCCAAACTCCGGCATCCACAGGAACTGAATGTAGTGGCCCGGGTAAGCCTCATGCACGCTGGTCGAGATGATCGTTCCAACGTTGAAGCTCGCCATATGCTCGGCCACATGCGCTGCTGTCCAGTCTTTTTCGGGCAGCGTCACGTTGAAATATGCCTTCGCTGAATGCCTCTCGAATGGTCCCGGCGGATCCATCGAAGCGAACGTCGTAGCCCGCATAAAAGGGGGAGTCTCCTCGAGAGTGGGCTGCACATCGCTTGGGATCGTGATGATGTGCTTCGAGCGAATGAATGCAATCAGCGAATCGAACGTCCCGTGAAACGCATTCAGCAGTTGGTCCGGCGCCGGGTGAATCGTCGCCAGCTCCGCCAGCACTTGCTGCGGAGTCTTGGCCGGATCAACCTCCTTCGCCACCCGCGCAAACTCGGACTGGTTTCTATGCAGATCATTCATCGCAATCGCCAGCAGCCGATCGAGTGGCAGGTCCACCATCTCGTCATACTCCAGCTTCTTTGCGAACGTATCCGCACCCAACTTGAAGTCACCGTTGGATCGCGGCAGCAGATCAGATTTCATCCAGGCGGCATAGCTCTTTAGCGCCCAAACCACTGCCGCGTTCGTCTTTTCAAACTGCACTTTCAGGCCGGCATTGGTAGCGACCTCAGCCCCGTCCGCGCCGGAAAAGAACGCGCTCGGCACGTCATTCTCAAAGAAGCTCATATCCCCGTCGATCTGCTCCAGCGCGATTTCGGTGCAGATGCGCGGCGGGTTCTTCAAATTCTTCCGCGCCTCCGCCAACGCCTGCGGCATAGCTTTCTCCCGTTCCACCAGGGACCGCAGTCGTGTATTGGCCGAAGCGTAAGGCCGCTCCATGATGACGAACGCGGAGTTCGTGATACCGGACGAGTACTCGTCCGGGATTTTCTCCCAGGCGCGAATCGTATCCAGACTCAGCAGTTCCGACTTGATAAAGTTCAACAAAATATCGCGATCAGCCGCGACCGAAGCATCCAAGGCGCGCGCATCGATGGCCTCAATCTTTTTCTCGTATACACGCAAGGCGGCCACCTGCCGCGCCACGCCTGCAGCCGAATAGTCTTCCAACTGTGCGTCGTATTGATGCAACCCTGCCGCGGTGCCGCTGGTAGGCGAAAATTTAAAGTACACATCATCAAAGAAACTCGCGGATACGAAGCCGAACGTTTGCATTGCACCATCCGCAGAAATTTTCTGGGCCTGTGCTTGTCCTGCCCCATGCTTCATCCACAGAGTCGACAACATCGCCAGCACAACAAACTTCTTCGCCATCGCCATGGGAAAATTCTACGGCAAATCATACGGAGAATCGGCTGACGCGCGGTAGGTCCCGAAGGCTCAAGAGGTGCCTTGGGGGCCCATCTTTATGAGGATCCGACATTCGAGACTGGCAGCGTTGTTGACAGCATCAAATCACCATCGCGATCTAAGGTCCGTTATTTTTGACGGGAATGGATAGGGGTACAACGGTAACCGAAAAGACGTACCGGTCTGGCTAACAGAGCAAGAGAAGGGGGCGGGTTCGGGTGTAGACTTGGGACTGTTCCTTGCACGTCCGGTCCGTTTCCAGGAGTTGCCGCAATCATGAAAACATCTCGCGGTTCAGACGAATCGCTTCGTTGCTCGTTTTGTCACAAGTCGCAGGATGCGGTGGCGAAACTTATCTCCTCACCCTCCGACTATCCCCGGGCTTACATCTGCGACGAGTGCGTTGGTGTGTGCAACTCGATCCTCGAAGATGATCGCAGCGAAGTTGTGCCAGGGGTTGCGCCTGCGCAGCTTCCCAAGCCTCAAGAGGTGAAGGCGTTCCTGGATGAGTACGTAATCGGGCAGGACCAGACCAAGAAAAAGCTGGCCGTAGCGGTGTACAACCACTACAAGCGCATCCAGATGAACAAGACTCGCGGCAACGATGTCGAGCTGGCGAAGTCGAATATTCTGCTGGTCGGTCCGACGGGCTCGGGCAAGACGCTGCTTGCACAAACGCTGGCGAAGATGCTGGATGTGCCCTTCGCGATCGTGGATGCGACTACCCTGACCGAAGCCGGCTATGTCGGTGAGGATGTGGAGAACATTATTCTGAAGCTGCTGCAGGCAGCTGAGGGTGACGTGACGCGGGCGCAGAGTGGAATTATCTATATCGACGAGATTGACAAGATTGGGCGCAAGGACGAGAACCCCTCCATTACTCGTGATGTTTCGGGCGAGGGCGTGCAGCAGGCCCTCCTAAAGATTCTGGAAGGCACTGTGGCAAATGTTCCGCCTCAGGGAGGCCGCAAGCATCCACACCAGGAGTTTACGGCCGTGGATACGACGAACATTCTGTTCATCTGCGGCGGGGCTTTCGTGGGTCTGGAAAAGGTGGTTGGGCGGCGCATCGGCAAGAAGGCGCTGGGCTTCAAGGCGACGGTGGACGGCGAAGCGAAGGACGACGTGACGCCAATTCGTGCGCAGCGGGATAGCGAGCTGCTGCGGCAGGCTGAGCCGCAGGATTTGTTGAAGTATGGGCTGATTCCAGAGTTTGTGGGACGTCTGCCTGTACTGGGGCTTCTGGATGAGCTGGATGAGGCTGCTCTGATTGAGATTCTGACCAAGCCGCGGAATGCGATTCTGAAGCAGTATGCGAAGCTGTTTGACTACGAGAATGTGAAGGTGACGTTCACCGACGATGCAGCGAAGGAGATCGCTCGCGAGGCGCTGCAGCGCAAAGTTGGAGCGCGCGGGTTGCGGATGATCCTGGAAGAGCTGATGCTGGACCTGATGTACTACGTGCCCGGCAACAAGAAGATTACTGAGCTGACGATTACGGCGGAGATGGTGAAGAAGCATAGCTTGACGCTTCCGATGCTGCTGGAGAAGGCTGGGTAACACCCTCGTTACGAGGGTAAGTAATTGCGAGTCGTCCTTTCGATCAATTATTGGCCGGGACGACTCCCTTGCGGTATGGTCCGTCGGGATCGGGACACCTATTTTTCATCTACATATAAAGGCCAAGATGCAGCTCTTCCCCCAGGGATTACAATCACTGCTAGCGCGGTTGGGCGGAGTGCATCTCGGACCGGATGAACGCGTGTAATTGGGAGAGATATGCCAAATCAACCTAAGTCCAGTTCCACCGGAGAAGTACGCAAGCTGCCGATGATGCCGATTCGCGATATGGTCATTTTCCCCCATATGATGACGCCATTTGTGGTGGGGCGCGAATCAAGCGTGCGCGCGCTCGAAGAGGCACTGACGGGAGATCGCAAGATATTCCTCGCCACGCAGCACGATGCTTCGGTGGATGAACCGAGTGCAGACGACATCTATGAGACGGGCACGATTGGAAATATTGTGCAGAGCGTGCGGATGCCGGACGGAAATATCAAGGTCCTGGTGGAAGGCGTGGAGCGGGCCCGGTCTGTAGAAGTAAGCGATGAGGATGGATTCTTCGTCGCGACGGTGCGGACGGGCAAGACGACGCTTGAGATGACGGCCTCCGTGGAGCAATTGATGCAGCGGGTACATACGCTGTTTGAGCAGTATGTGAAGCTCCAGCAGACGCTCAACCAGGAGACGATTGCGGCAAGCGTGCGCATGGATGAGCCGTCGAAGCTGGCAGATACGATTGCAGCGAACTTGCAGCTGGGCATCGACGAGAAGCAGCAGTTGCTGGATGTGTTTGACCCGGAGACGCGGCTCGCGCGCGTGGGCGACGTGCTGGACGTGGCGATCGAGAAGCTGAATATGGACCGCACAATTCAGTCGCGGGTGAAGCGGCAGATGGAGAAGGCGCAGAAAGAGTATTACCTGAATGAAAAGATCAAGGCGATTCAGAAGGAGCTCGGACGCGGGGAGAAATCTGAGTTTGACGAATTAAAGAAAAAGATCGAGACGGCAGGAATGCCGAAAGATGTGCTGGAGAAGTCGCTACAGGAGCTGAAGAAGCTGGAAGCAATGCCCCCGATGTCGGCTGAATCGACCGTTTCGCGGAACTACCTGGATTGGCTGCTAGCCGTGCCATGGAAGAAGCGGTCGAAGGAGATTCGATCGATTGAGCATGCGGAGACGATCCTGAATGAGGATCACTATGGCCTGGAGAAGATTAAAGAGCGAATCCTTGAATTCCTGGCGGTTCGGCAGCTGGTGAAGAATCCAAAGGGCTCGATCCTGTGTTTCGTTGGGCCTCCGGGTGTAGGCAAAACTTCGCTGGGTATGTCGATTGCAAAGGCGACGGGCAGGAAGTTTGTGCGCATGTCGCTGGGTGGGGTGCGCGATGAAGCGGAGATCCGTGGGCATCGCAGGACCTATATCGGTGCGCTGCCGGGGCAGATTATTCAGTCGATGAAGAAGGCGGGCACGAAGAATCCGGTGTTCATGCTGGATGAAATCGACAAGATGGCTTCGGATTTCCGCGGCGACCCGGCGAGTGCGCTTCTAGAGGTGCTGGACCCTGAGCAGAATACGTCGTTTCAGGATCATTACCTGGATGTGGAGTACGATCTGTCCAATGTATTGTTCGTTGCTACGGCGAATGTGCTACACACGATCCCAGGGCCGCTGCAGGACCGAATGGAGATTTTACGCCTGCATGGGTACACCGAAATTGAAAAGTTGGAGATCGCCAAGCAGTACCTGGTGAAGAAGCAGCGCGAAGGTACGGGCCTGACGGAAGAGCAGATCGTTTTTGAAGACGACGCGCTGAAGGCGATCGTTCGCGGATATACACGCGAAGCCGGGGTGCGTAACCTTGAACGCGAGATTGGCAATGTGTGCCGCAAGGTGGCACGCAAGGTGGTGCAGAACGGTGCAGAGCATCGCGAGATTCTTACCGGCAACAATCTAGCCGACTTATTGGGCGTGGCCAAATTCCGCGACTCACAGGTACACGAAAAGAGCGAAGTCGGACTGGTTACAGGGCTGGCGTGGACCGAGGTTGGCGGCACCATTTTACAGACCGAGATCCAGGTTCTGGACGGCAAGGGCAAACTTACGACCACAGGCCAGCTTGGCGAGGTAATGCAAGAATCGGCGCAGGCTGCGCTAAGTTACATCCGCTCTCGCGCGCAGCATCTTGGTCTGGGTAAAGAGTTCTACCGGCATGTCGATATTCATGTGCACGTGCCGGAGGGAGCGATTCCGAAGGACGGACCGTCGGCGGGCATCACGCTAGCCACGGGGTTGGCAAGTGCGCTGACAAAGATCAAAGTGCGCCGCGATATCGCGATGACTGGAGAGGTGACCTTGCGAGGCAAGGTGCTCGCGATTGGTGGCTTGAAAGAGAAGCTGCTGGCGGCACACCGCGCGGGCATCTTCGAAGTGATTGCGCCGGAGGATAACCGCAGGGACATGGCCGATATGCCCGAGCTGCTGAAGACCGAGATGAAAATGCACTTCGTGGAGCAGATGGATCAAGTGCTGCAAATCGCGTTGGAAGAGAAGCTGCCCGAACTGTCAGAAGAGACCCCAGCCGCTCTGGCTGGAGTGATGCCTCCCGTGCTGCCAACCCCACACCCCATCGCGCATCAGTAACCGTACGCCTAAATACACAAAGGCCGAGCCTCTCGAGGCTCGGCCTTTGACATGTAGGGGATTTTGCTAAGCAGCTCTGCGTCCGGTGACGAAGTGCATGATGATCGAAATGACCGCGAACAGCAGAAGGAGGTGGATAAGCAGCCCTGCGCTCTTGAACATCACAAATCCGCCAAGCCACATCACAACCAGAACAATTGCGAGAATGAGAAACATGGTAACCCTGCTTTCTTCGTTCTAGGGTCTCGCGCCGGGCGCGAGTAACTACTCCCTATGAGAGAGCAAGATGGGTCGGGACGTTGCTTTGGAGAAAAATTATTTGCGAAGGCGGATTGGAAGGATATCTTTAGCTGTCTGCGAGGGGCGAGCGAGCAACCGTCTGCTCGCCTGAAAATATCGACGTGGAAAGCGCGGAGAAACTTTTGCCGAAGTTCGTATGGCATGCAAGAAGGTTCGCATGCGACTCATGAATCTTGAGGTTCCCTAAATTTACGGCAGGTTCCTACGAGTTGATTACGATGGATCGAACGCCGGCCACGAAGGACGCGGGATCGAATTCCGTCCGGACAATTTCATCAGGGCAGTCGGTGAGCACCGCTACCCGCCAATTGCAGACAAACGCCACTGGCTGGTCCTTTTTGGCGGTCTTCACCTCTTCGCAGAGATGTTCCGCTTCAGGAATTCCGTGCTCTCCCTCCACATCAACCAGCACCAAATCATATGACCTGTCCCGGAACAATTTCATGCCCTCAGTGATCGAAAGGGTTGAGTCGACCTGAAAACCAGAGAGTCGAAGAATCTGATCGCGCAGAGGCCGCAGCATCTCCCGTTTACAGACGTGCAGGATGGCAGGTTGATCGGCGGAATTCTGGATGGGAGAAGATGAGATCACTGTGGCCTTGCCTATGGAATGCGGAGAAGGAAACCTGCGGCGCGAACACGATGACACAGGACGGCTAAAAGGTCGCCTGAACATTTTACCTGCATGATTGGAACCTATTCTATGGAACGAAGGGAGAACTTTTCAAGTATGTTCTTTGCTTCCCCCGTGAAGGCTACAGATTAGCCCGCGGTAAGAGGTTGGGCTGAGGGTCTGGTAACGTAGCAACCATGGCCTGGCACACGTCGACAAGATCGGGGAATGGATTCGATGGAAGTGCTGCGGCAGGGCTGACGGATGCAGGCTCGATATGGACGGTGGCTGCGGAGTTGCTACGGTTTACGGTTTATGTCAGTGGACGCAGACTGTGGGTAACAGTGATTGCCGCGATTGCTGCCTCGTTGGCCGAAGGGACGGGGTTGGTGCTGCTGCTTCCCCTCCTATCGCTTGTTGGCATGAGCTTTGGGACGAATTCGTCTGCGGGACGGCTTGGATTTTATGCGCAGCTGCTTTTGCAGCGAAGCGAAATTCCCCGCGCGTGGTGGCTCGCGACGGTATTGATAATTTTTCTGGGAATTGCGGGGTTGCGCTCGGTCTTGCGGCGGACCCAGACGACGCTCGCCTACGAGACAACGCTCGAAGTTGAGATGGCCCTGAGCCGCCGACTCTATGAGGCCGTGGTAAAGGCTCGCTGGAGCTACCTGGTGCGCCAGCGATCGGGGCGGCTGACTCATCTGCTGACGGAGGAGTTGCGGCGGGTGGCCCATGCGATTGCCTTGCTGCTGTCAATCATTAATCTTGGCAGCTTGACCGTACTGTACATGGTGGTGGCGATCAAGCTCTCTGCTCCCACGACAATCCTGGTGCTGGCGTTGGGTGGGGTGCTGATGCTGCTACAGCGGCATTCCCTGGAGCGGGTACGCAGCAGTGGGCTGGATGTGAACGAGAGCATCGGCGAGGTGTATGCGGCCACCGAAGAACACCTGCTGAACATGAAAAGTGTGAAAACATACAACGCTGAGGACCGAGACGTACAACTCTTTGCGGAGCTGTGCGAGGATGTGGCCCGGCATAGTGTAAGGAATTCACATCTACATGCGGCATCGGCATTCTATTTCGATGTGGGGTCACTCGTTGGACTGGGCGCAGTGATATTCCTTGCGCTGCGGGTCATGCATGTACAAGCGGCGGCCATGCTGCTTTTATTGGCGGTCTTTACGCGACTGATGCCACAGCTTGCGAGCATCCAGAGTGAGATGCATCAGCTTGCCAGTACGCTGCCATCGTTAAGCCGCGTTCTGGCAATCGAGGCAGAGTGCCTGCGCGATGCGGAAGTGAAAGGTCCTGAGCTGATGATGTCTGCCCCTGCGGCTCGGTTGGAGCGGGAATTCAGATTCGAAAATGTGTGGTTCGCCTATGAAGGGGCAGATGCAGCCAACAGCGAGGAGTGTGTGCTTCGCGGCGTCCATCTGCGGATCGAGGCACGCACGCTAACGGCGCTGATTGGACCGTCTGGAGCTGGCAAGAGTACGGTAGCGGATCTGATGACTGGACTGCTGGTCCCTACACAAGGCCGTCTTTGGCTGGACGACAATGAGCTTAGACAGGAAAATATGCGGCAGTGGCGCAGCCAGGTAGGATACGTCGGGCAGGAGACGGTTCTGTTCCATCAGAGCGTGAGACAAAATCTGCTATGGGCGAATCCGAATGCAAGCGAGAAGGATCTGCAAGAAGCGTTATTGCTAGCCTCAGCGGAGTTTGTGTTCGAGCTTCCGGGAGGCCTTGAGTCGATCGTAGGCGACCGCGGAATTCTGCTTTCCAGCGGCCAGCGGCAGCGCATTTCACTAGCGAGAGCACTGCTGCGCAAACCTTCGCTGCTGATTCTCGATGAGGCCACAAATGCGCTGGATGTCGAGAATGAGGCCCGCGTACTCGATGCTCTCCTTGCTTCGATGCGTACCTCGGCGAACGGTACCGCCCTCACGATCTTGATGATTGCTCACCGTGCCAGCGCAATCCGACGGGCTGACCGTATTCTCGGGATGGATTCTGCCGGCTTCGTAAGGGAAAGCAGCGCGGCGGCGCACTTCCCCGATCGCAGCTGAGAAGGCGAAGGCTGCCTTCCAATTCATATCGCGCGCCTGATAGCATTGCGGCGACATGAATACATTCGATTCAGCCCGCCGCGATCTTTTGAGACTCAGCAGCATGGGTCTTGCTGCCTCTGCCGCATCCGCAATCCCTGCCCTTGCGAAGGGACACGTGGCACACCACGGATCCCACCCGGCGGCACCTGCATCGTCACCCATCCGGCTGGACGTGCGCTCCTTTGGCGCAACTGGAGACGGCAAGACCATTGATTCCCCGGCGATCAACAAAGCCATTGAAGCAGCAGCCGCAGCCGGCTGAGGTACGGTCGAATTTCCGACGGGTGTCTATATGTGCTTCTCGATTCGGCTGAAGAGCAAGGTGCATTTGCATCTAACTCAGGGCGCGACCATCATCGCCGCGGACTCCCCGAAGCTGAATGAGACGACAGGCTATATGGGAGGCACATATGACCTCGCCGAGCCTAATACGGCCTGGGACGGATACCAGGATTACGGGCATAACCACTGGCACAACTCGCTGATTTGGGGCGAAGACATCAGCGATGTTTCGATTACGGGTCCAGGATTGATCTGGGGCAAGGGCCTCAGCTACGGCATCGGGCCGGGACGCGCGCCAAACAGCCAGGGTTCGGGAACCCATCCGATGGGTGCTCCGGAAAATCCTAAGGAGGTGCAGGACGCAGCTGCCAGGGCTGAGGCAGCTGCCAGAGCGGCAGCATTCGCTGCACGGCAACGCAGACCTGGGCGCGGCGATTACACGGTGTTCCAGGCTGAGCAGGCCGGCGTGGGAAACAAGGCGATCGCAATGAAGAATTGCCGCAATGTCATCTTTCGCGATTTCTCGATTCTGAAAGGTGGACACTTCGGCTTGCTGTTGACGGGTGTCGATAACCTGACCATCGACAACCTGAAGATCGATACGGACCGCGATGGCATGGACATCGATTGCTGCAGGAATGTGCGCGTATCGAATTGCACTGTAAATTCACCATGGGATGACGGCATCTGCCCGAAGTCCAGCTTTGCGTTGGGATATAACCGGGCAACCGAGAATGTGACGATCACGAACTGCTACGTGACCGGCGCCTATCGACTTGGCACGGTGCTGGACGGGACCTGGAAGAAATTCAATATGGAAGAAGATCACAGGGTCGGCGGCACCGGCCGCATCAAGTGCGGCACCGAATCGAATGGCGGCTTCAAGAACATCACCATCTCGAACTGCGTCTTCGACGGTTGCCACGGGTTGGCTCTGGAGACGGTTGACGGTGCGCTGTTGGAAGATATTGCCGTCAGCAACATCACCATGCGCGACATCATCAGCTGCCCAATTTATCTGCGTCTGGGGGCGCGCCTGCGCGGGCCAAAGGGTACAGGAGACCAGAGTACGGTGATGGGCACGCTACAGCGCGTACTGATCTCGAACCTCACCTGCTATCACAGTGCTGCGAAGTTTGGATCGAACATTACGGGGCTCCCTGGGTATAACGTGAAGGACTTGAAGATCGCCGATGTCTACGTACAGCATGTTGGTGGCGGCACATCCGAGCAGGCGAAGGTCGTCGTGCCGGAGAAAGAGAACTCGTACCCCGATCCAGGATCGCTCGGCACGCTGCCGGCGCACGGATTCTACTTCCGCCATGTGGATCGTCTGGAGATGAGTCACGTCGAAGTGCAGCCCGCCACAGCCGACGCGCGTCCATGTATCTACACCGACGACGTGCATCGTGCGGACTTCTTCGCAATCACCGCGCCTAGTTCTCCGGCTGCCTTCTCCTTCAATAATTCAACCGACATACGGGTACGGATGAGTCGCGCGGCGGAAGACTCGACTCTGGCGTGAGGGCTCGATGCGGGTGTGCCTAGATGGGCACCCATATCCTCAGACTGCGTGCGGCCAAGCCTGTTAACATAGCCTTGATCTTGTGCGCCTGGGCTTCATGCGCACCTCGAGGCGAGGCATCAATTGCTCTATTGGCTGCTGTATCAGAAGCTATTTCCGTATTTCCACGTATTCCGAATCTTCCGCTACCTCACGTTTCGGACGGTGTTCGCGAGTCTGACTGCCCTGTTGATCGGACTGCTTATCGGACCGTTTGTGATCGAGCGGCTGCGCGAGTTTCAGATTGGCCAGTACGTCCGCGAAGATGGTCCGCAGACCCACCTCAAGAAGGGCGGCACACCCACGATGGGCGGGGTGTTGATCGTTATCTCGATTCTGGTGCCCACGCTGTTGTGGTCGGACTTGTCCAATCCTCTGGTATGGGTGGTAATACTTTCTACGCTGGCGTTCGGCGCAATCGGATTTGCGGACGACTATACGAAGGTAGTCCGCAAACGCAGTAAAGGGCTGAGTTTCTGGCAGAAGATTGTCTCGCAGGGAGCGGTTAGTGGAGCAATCGCGTTTACGTTGCTCAGGCTGGAGGTGCGTGGAAGTTATTCCACCCGGCTCGTAGTTCCGTTCCTGAAAAAGTTTCGGCCGGACCTGGTATGGCAGTGGATGGGAGACCTTCCTCATCTGCACTGGCTGGCATTTCTGCCTTTTGTCGCATTTGTAGTCGTGGTAATCGTAGGCTCAAGCAACGCAGTCAACCTCACCGATGGACTGGACGGGCTGGCGATCGGCTGCATGATTATTGCTGCCGGCGCGCTTACTGTCCTGACATACGTGAGCGGTCATGCGGTGTTTTCGGACTACCTGGAGATGCAGCGCATGCCCATGGTCAGCGAGTTGACGATCTTTTGCGGCTCCATGGTAGGCGCGAGCATAGGATTCCTTTGGTACAACGCGCATCCGGCCGAGGTGTTCATGGGCGATGTAGGTTCGCTGGCGCTAGGCGGTGCAATCGGCACGGTCGCGGTCATCATCAAGCAGGAGCTCCTGCTGCCGTTTATCGGTGGGGTGTTCCTCCTGGAGGCCGCCAGCGTGATGCTACAGGTCGGGAGCTATAAGCTCCGAGGCGGAAAGCGAATCTTCCGTATGGCCCCGCTGCATCACCACTTCGAGTTGCTCGGATGGAACGAGTCCAAGGTGACCGCACGGTTCTGGATCGCAGCCCTGGTCTTCGCTCTGCTGGCGCTGACTACACTGAAACTCAGATAAGCGGGAGCACCTATCGTTTGCCGGTGTAAGGAGTTTGCAGGTAACGGCGCGCTGTATCGGCCTGCGACTGATCCCCGCCGCCGGACGAGGCCATCTGGTAGAACTGCCTAGCCTTGTCGCGCTCATGCAGCAGATCGAGCATCTCTCCGGCGTTCAGCTGGGCGCGTTTCCGCAGCCAGTCACTGCAATTCCGCTGCTCCGCGGCCCTAACATAGTTAGCCGCTGCGTCGTCGAGATCGTTCTGTCCGCGCTGAGTGTCCGCGAGACCGAAGAAAGCAAGCTGTAGACGCGGATCAATGAAGTAGCCCGGTTTAGACGCATCGGCCAGTACCGTTTTGTAGAGGGCTATCGCTGCAAGGCCATTGCCTTCATCCTTGGTCAAGTTAGCCTCTTCGAGGCGATATAGGTAGTTATGGGGGTACTGAGCGGACAGGCCATGCTCAACCGCCAGCGCCTCAGGATAGCGCGCATCGTGACGCAGGAAGAGCGAGAGCACCGTGCGTGATTCGACGGAGGTCACAACGCCGTGTGCCGCAGATTCGCGCAGCAGCTCGAGGCCGCGCTCCTTATTGCCTCCGACGCCGACTATGCCAACCACCATGCGGACCCAGCGCGGAAGGCTGGCGACTGCAAACTGCTGAATGCCGATTGCCATTTTTGCGTCTGCGTATTCAGGATCGATCTTCAGAACCTGCTCTGAGTCGTTACGCGATGCATAGCCCTGGCGCGCGGCGGAGACGAAACTATGGTCCGCAAGTGTAATGAAGGCCGCGTGGATTCCCCGCAGATAGCCACGCGCAAAGTAGGCGTTCTTGTCATTTGGATTGGCCTTGATGCGGTCATCGCAAAGCCGAATACCGGTGTTGGTAAGGAACTCGATGCGCTCGCGGACGTCGGCCGGAACGGCTACGCTGCGCTTCGACGAGAGGAATGAATCGTGCGCATAGTAGGTGGTGTCCAGCAGATCCTGATGGTATAACTCGCGGAATACGGTGGCCATTTGCACGTATCCGTAAGCCATCGGATCATCTGGATGCGCCTTCAGCACAGACTCGAAACGGTTGAGAGCGGCATCGAAGTCGAGAATGTAGAAGCGCTCATATCCCTCATGCACGGCTGGATCGAGATTCAGTGGATTGGTGTGTTGTGCAGCGTTCGGTTGTGCAGGCGGAACTCCAGCTACCGCGTACCCAACGAACAAGAACAAACATAAAACAAGAACCCGTCTCAACGAAAAGCGCGGCGGGTTGAATCTAATGGCTCCGCCAAATACGGTGACCGCTCGATGCGTGGACCATCCTCGCAGATTCATCCGGTCTTCCCACGTGCCCATTGTGCGCAATCGATTACATCCTCGAGCTATTGGACGAGCCGCACGCCGGAAAAGACCATCGCCAGGGAATTGCGCGCGACGCAATAGTTGTCCGGGCGGGAAAACTGGGCTCCTATCGCGCAATTCGTCCGGCTCGGTCAGGGACTACGCCAGCTGACGACGAAAGCGATAAAAGCGATGGTCGCAAAGATTGCAGCGTAGTGGAATCATTCCAAAAGCACGCAGGAATGCATCGAACAATCTGCGACGAGACCTGCGTAAGTTGGCTTCGTGACACTTTGGGCAGTAAATGGACATTGCAGCCTTCTCCTTAAAATCTGAGGCTGGGGGAAAATGGATCAACCGGTCGCCGAGTATCAGTGGCGACGTAATAATTTGCCTCTCAGAGCCGTAGCCCGCGCTCCGGGGATACCAGTATGATGCTCCCGCCGCCACCAAGTCGCAACTCTCCTAGCATTTTCGTATAGATTGCACAGTATGATGTTCGATCAATATTGCTGCGTTGGAGATCTTCCATCCCACAAGGATCGGTCCTAGGTATGACGCGATTCGAGTTGCTGCACCTACTGGTGGCACAAGCACGGGCCAACGGCTTCGAATTTCGCAAATGGTATACAGCCAAGCTCGGACTGCCGTGGAACACCACGCGCCAGGCCGTAGAAAGCCTATGCGCCGAGCGCCGATACTACTCCCTCTTCTTCTCGCACGAATTCGCATCCAGCTTCTGGAAGCCAGGAGGCCGGATCACCTTCCAGGTTCCTACGCAGTCGTTCACCCGGCGCAAAAAGGATGGGACTATTGGGACGGTGACCCGTAAGGCCTACACCCGCCGCAGCACTCGCGACGATGCCTGGAAGTACCATCTGCGCGAGCTTGCAGTCGCCGAAGAGCCGCTGCGCTATATGCGCCGTTATCTCAGGGTGGATGACGACCTGGATCTGACCGCCGATGAATCAGAAACAGCGGCTGGTGCAGTAGCATCAACAAAGCCCAAATCCGAAACAGTCGGACTCACCATCGTTCGCCAACGTTTTACCTGAGAAAACAGCGCCGCTCGGCACCTATGGTTTTAAACGGGCGAGAGCCTTGCGTGCGTCCTTGGCCTGCTTCGGCGTAGGATCAAGTTTCAAACTAGCCGTGTATTCTGCGATAGCCTCATCGCGTTTGTCTAACTTGAGCGCAACCTCAGCCAGCAGAAGGTGGGCAGCGGGATCGTCCGGCACCGCCTGAACGGCATCACGTCCGCGCAAGTAGGCCCCCTCAAGATCTCCGTTTCCAATGTAAAAATGCGCTACGTCTATGTCTTCGTTTTCGCGCTCGTCCGCCGACTGGAGCTTCGTAGCGACGGGATTTAAGCGGTGAAGAATGTGGCGTCCTGGCGTAACGTCCCCTGCTTTGCCGGCCTCACCCGCGGATGCGGCCGGTCCATCGGAACCGCTCTGATCTGCAACGTCGGAAGAACTGGAACTGCTACTAGGACGGTTCGGATCTGAAACACTGCCCGGATCCGATTGGGAACTTTCGCCCGGAAATGGAAATTTCTTTGTCGCTGGGCCCTGTGGAGCTTGCGGCAGCCCAGCCGCATCGGGTGCACCTGTGAGGCTTGGCGCATGGGTCTTTTGCGACGTGGATGAGTCAGGCTGCCCAGGAAAGGGAAATTTGATTGTCGGGTTGGAGGGGCCAGCCGCCGGAGTGCTGCCGCACGGATCGGGTTGTGGCGCAACCGTGCACGGAGCCGGGCCCGGATCAAGCTTGCCTTGACCGTAGCAAGGCCAGGCAAATGCAGCGGCGCACAACCACACCCCGAGATGTTTAGGCATTGCCATTTCTTCTTCTACAGTTTAGACGCTTCGCTTGGCATTTTGGAGGCGTAGGCATAGGCCGGCCAAAGGTTTGTTATAGTCAGCCAATCATGATGTTTCCAGGTCTCATCATTCGCTCTTCGTCCATCCACGCCGCTGGCTGCTACACCATGCTTCCAATCAAAAAGGGCATTCGCATCTGCGAATACGACGGGCCCCGCATGTCCAAGGCCGAAGCAGATACGCGCTATGAAGACCGCTTCGTGACTTACCTCTTCTCCTGCGGAGATGACGAAGTAATCGACGGCTTCGGAACAGCAATGTTCTTCAATCATTGCTGCGATCCAAACTGCGAAACCGAGCAGGATGAAGAGGGACGCATCTATATATCGACCATCCGCAATGTCGAAGCTGGGGAAGAACTCACCTACGAATACAACCTCCACGACTCCGACGAAGACAGCCAGGATTGCTACTGCGGCGCAGTACTTTGCCGCGGAACCATGTTCTCGGAGTACGAGCTGAAACGCCGAGCGCGCGCGAAACGCAAAAGGGCTAAGGAGAACAGAGTCGTGGCATCTACTTTGTCCGCTTAGCGATTTTGGAAGCGGGCTAACGAGTTTCCCCAGCAGTACAATCAAGGTTGTCGATGGCTTACCAGGTTCTAGCTCGCAAATATCGCCCCCAGCGCTTCGCCGATGTCATCGGGCAGGATCACGTGACCGTGACCCTGATGAATGCGTTGACTCAAAATCGCATCGCGCATGGGTACATCTTCAGCGGACACCGGGGCATTGGCAAGACCACGATTGCACGCATTCTGGCGATGGCGCTGAACTGCCGCAACTCCATTGGCAGCGACGCCCGACCGACGGCGGAGCCGTGCGAGGTCTGCGAGAGCTGCACGGAGATCAAAGCCGGTAATGCGGTCGATGTGATCGAGATCGACGCAGCGACGAACCGCGGGATCGATGAGATTCGCGAATTGCGCGATGCGGCCAGGTACCGCCCGGCACGGGACCGATACAAGATATACATTCTGGACGAGGCGCACCAGATTACCGATGCGGCGTTCAATGCGCTTCTGAAGACGCTCGAAGAGCCGCCCGACCACGTCGTCTTCATGATGGCGACGACGCAGCCTGAGGATATTCCGCAGACGGTGCGCTCGCGGTGCCAGCACTTCAGCTTCCACGCGGTGAAGCTGGTGGATATTTTGGGGCAGCTGCGCGCGATTGCGCAGCATGAAGGCGTGGAGGCAGATGAGGGCGCTCTGTCGTTGCTGGCTGAGGCCGGCGATGGCTCTATGCGCGACGCATTGTCGATCATGGACCAGGCCATCGCTTCGGCACCCAGCGACGATGGGCATGCGAGGCTGGACGCGGCGCAGATTCGGGAGTTGATGGGCACTGTCCCGAACGCGGTTTTTGAGCGCATGTTCGAGGCGGTGGATGGCAACCGGTCGGCCGAAGTGATGACCGTGGCGAACCAGTTGCTTGATGCGGGCAACTCGCCTGCGCAACTGGCTCGACAATGTGTGCGGTATTTGCGCAATGCCTTGATCGCTAAGGTTGCTGGATTGTCTCCCGAGGGCGAAGCAGCCGATGGGATGGGCAGTGAGTTGCTGCAGATCTCGCCCGATGAGCAGCGGCGTGCTGCGCGTACGGCTGCACTGTTCGGCGAAGAGGAATTGACGCGATTTCTGCAGGTCATGCTGCGGACTTTTGATGAACTTGGGTATCGGCAGGAGCAACGCTTCCACTTTGAATTGGGCCTGCTGAAGCTGGTGCATCTGCGACGGCTGCTGCCGATCGAAGAGGTTTTGAGCCAGGCCAGCGGAGGCGGGCGGAGCGCTGTGACTGCGAGTGCGCCGCGGAGTGCGTCTGCATCGGCTGCCTCGCCTGCCAGGTCTAATCCCACGGTACAGTTGCCAGTGGCTCCGGCGCGGCCTGCGTTTTCTCCGTTCGAGCAGGATAAAAATCGCCGGCGTCCGGAGGGAAGTGCGGGTGGGCCGATCAGCGTGGCCGCTGCGGCCGCGCCGAGTATGGTCGAGACGCGCGGTGCAAATGCAGTTTCGGTTGCGCCCGCCAGCCGGGTGGCAATCGACAGTGTTCCGGTGCCTGTGCCTGCGCCCGTGAAGCAACCCGAGGCCATAGCGTTTGCGCAGCCGTCGCCTTTGGAACAGCGTATCGAACGCGAGCCTGATGTAGCGCTTCCCTCCCCTGTTTTTGAGACGGCGGCGGAGTCTGTTCCGCCCGTTGCGGCTGGTGCGGTTGCGATCCATGGGAGTGCCGCTGAACCGCAGCAGGCGGTGGTGGAAGCGCTGGGTGCGGCGAAGCTTGGGTCTGCGGCGGATGCGATGGCGGACGCCGTGTGGACGGTGGGAGACGGTGAAGCCCGGGTGCAGACGGAGCTGTCGAAGACCGTGCTGCCAGTGGTGATGAATGCAGAGGCGGAGAAGATTACGCGTGGTGCTTTGCGCGAGGTCGGCATTTTGAAGCTGACTCTGCTGCCTGGAGCCCCGGCACCGGCTGCGGCGAAGAAGGCTCGTCCGGCGCGGAGCGGATCGGCGCAGGCGAAGGCGATGGAGCATCCTATGGTGCAGCAGGCGCAGAAACTGTTCAACGCGGAGATACAGACGGTGATCGATCTGCGCGACAGCGACGGATGATTTGCTAAGTACGAGGAACGGCTCGAACTGTGAGGCATTCGTAAGCGAGCCAGATTTTTGTGGCAGCAATTTTGAGGACTGGTGGCGATGAACTTTTCGGATCTGGGCAAGATGAAAGAGATGATGTCGCAGGCGCGCGACATGCAGGCGCAGATGGAGCAGCGGCTCGCTGAAACTGTGGTCGAAGCGGAAAGCGGCGGCGGCATGGTGAAGGTGCGGATGAACGGCAAGAAGGAAGTGCTGCGGCTGAAGATCGAGCCGACCGCGCTGGGTGCGACCACCGGGGATATTGAGCTGCTGGAGGACCTCATCGCTGCGGCCGTAAACGAGGGTGGGCGACGGGCTGATGAGGCGATGAAGTCCTCGGTGGCGGGGCTGATGGGTGGGCTGGACCTGCCGGGACTGGAATAGCTGCGGATGGCTCGTTTTGCAGAACCGATGTCGCGCCTGATTGACGAGCTGCGAAAGCTGCCGGGGATCGGTGCGAAGAATGCGCAGCGGCTGGCGTTCCATGTCCTGCGCTCGTCGGATGCGGATGCGAAGTCGCTGGCCGATGCGATCCTGGTGCTGCGGGAGAAACTTCGGCTTTGCTCTGTCTGCAACAACATTACGGATGTCGATCCGTGCGGCTATTGCACCAGTGCGGTGCGCGATCCGCAGGTCGTGTGCGTGATCGAGGAGCCTACGAATATCGCTACGATCGAGAAGACCCGGAGCTACAACGGCGTCTACCACGTGCTGCATGGGACGCTGTCGCCTATCGGGGGCGTGGGGCCGGAGCAGCTTCGAATTGCGAACCTGCTGACGCGGCTGGCTATGCCTGGCGCTCCGGTCGACCTGGGCGAAGGCGACTCGGCGAACGGCTCCCTCCGTGCCGAAGCCGAGTTCGGGCTGCAGATTCGCGAGGTTATCCTTGCGCTCTCGCCAACGACCGAGGGTGAGGCTACGGCGGCGTATCTCGCCCACGAGATCCATCGCGTGGCGCCGGGGCTGCGGGTGACGCGAATCGCTACCGGCGTTCCGGCTGGCTCGGATATCGAGTACGCCGATGAGGTTACTATGACTCGGGCGCTCGAAGGACGACGCGAGTTTTAGGTCTCGCGGCGTGGCTCCTTCGTGACCTTATAGTCCCGCGTACCCCTCCCCCCTCCCTATCTTAAAATGTCAAAGTATTCCAAATAAAACACTTAGGTCCGGACCTGATTTGCAAAGTCTTGATTCGGTGCAGCTTATTTCTTTAAGTATCTGGATTCAGTCATTTGAGGCGTTTATTCTATGTGTTCACTCAAGAGACAGATGAGGGCCAGGCTTTGCCGCGCTCCTCGTTCTGCTGCTTTTTTAATCATAAATGAGTTGTCAAGCGGAGCACCCAGGAAATATATCGCTGAAGGCCCTCTCATCGATAGCTGGCCATCGATTTGAATTGAGGATTATGCGCTTGACGCAGATTAGCAGTCGGTTAAATTGTGGTGGCGCCGTCAGGGTGTATGGTCTGTGGAATAAAAATTGGAATAATCTGTGCCGTGTTTTACAAAAGAGTGTTACGCTCGGCTTATGTCAAATACAAGCCTTGCCGGGCACATACTATCTTTGGAGGAGGCAGAGCAAATACTTGCCCCCTATCGGGAACGTCTCAACCGATGCATAAAGCACGGGTGGGACGTTTGGAAGAGCGACTATCAGCACAAGCATCATATTTTGCACGCACGAGCGCGTGCAGCCATAGTATTTGACGAGATCGCATACTGCGCGATGGAGGAGTTTCCAACCATCCCCGGAGAGATAAAGGCCGTGCGAACGGCAAGTACGTTCATGCTTTACATTGGTGATTCGATCACCCTGCGATTCAAGAAGATTGGCAAGAACGGACGCTGTAGCAATGTCCTCACGCGGCAGCAGGTTTTGTTTCGCGCACAGATTCAACTGAATTTTCCAAGCATGCTGGATGGCACGCTGGTATCTGCTGGCTACGTACTCGACGATCTTCAACAAAACGTCATCCGAATGAGTGTAGTGTGTCACTTGGATAACACGGTATTGTGGGAGATGTCGCTTGCGGCAGATAATGCTGCAATGGTCGAGTTTACCCCACCAGCATCTTCCGCTCCGATCACACCACAGGAGCTGCAATCCCGGTTCGAGCCGAAACCCGGCCTCGTTCCAGAAAAACCAATAGTCAAGATAGCAGGAGAGGATAAGTAGTCGTGCCCGTATTCAATCGAGAGATGCTCACGCTCGCACGCGAGTCGCGGGATTGCACTCAAACGCAGCTCGCTGCGGACTTGGGCATCTCTCAAGCTGAAGTATCGAAGTATGAGACTGGTATCAAAATCCCTGCACCTGAGATGGTGGAAAAAATCGCTTTGCGACTTGAATACACCTCGGGATTTTTCTTTCTCAATGAATCTATCCGTGCGTTCGGCTCGGGCTGCGTCTATCACCGCAAGAAAAAAGCCGCGACTGAAACTAAATTGCAACACTTGTTGGCCCTGATTAACGTGAAGCGTATCCAGGTAACCCAACTGATGAAGGCTGCCAACAGGCGCAATACCACCGGCTTCGAGCAATTTGATATTGACCCAAACCGCGGCGGTGCAGCGGAGGTTGCAAGGAAACTGAGGGCATTGTGGCATTTGCCTCCCGGCCCTATCCAAAACCTCATCAGGGCAGTCGAAGATGCTGGGGGAATTGTTATTCAGTGCTATTTCGGAACCGATAAAGTTGATGCCTTGAGCCAATCTCTACCGGGTTCACCGCCAATATTTCTCATCAATACAGCGATACCAACCGACCGGATGAGGTTCACTCTTGCTCATGAGATCGGGCACATTGTCATGCACGGGCATCCAGTAGAGGAGGGAGACATGGAGCGGCAGGCTGACCAATTCGCCGCTGAGTTTCTGATGCCGGAGTCGCAAATTCGTCCGCAAATGTCCTACGTCAACCTACAAAAGCTCGCTTCGATGAAGCCTTATTGGAGGGTATCAATGAACTCTCTTTTGTACCGAGCGGCAGAGATAGGGGCCATCGACTCCAGACGGAAGTCTTACCTATGGATGCTGATGGGACAAGCTGGATATCGCAAGAATGAGCCCGTTCCAATTCCTCATGAAGATCCGACGGCGGTGTCAGAATTGCTCGACTTGCATACCAAAATACTCGGCTATCAACAGAACGAAGTCGATCAACTCCTATGTGAGTATGGGGCATTTACAGAATTTCGAGAAAACATAAACGGAGGCGGGTTGAGACTCGTGAAGTAATACGGAGGGTGGCTAGCTAGTGCTAGAGCCGGTCATATAAACCCGGGGATGCCTCCAATATGCAGGTGACCTATCCAGGCCAGCCATCTCTGGCGATGAGGGGGGAGCCGGTCATGTCTTTGGGTTGGTCCATGCGGAGGAGGTGGAGCATGGTGGGGGAGATGTCGCGGAGGCTGCCGTTTGGGCGGAGGGTAACGGTGCCGGCGGGCGCGTCGTTGATGAGGATGAAGGGGACGGGGTTGGTGGTGTGGGCGGTGTGGGGGCCGCCGCTGATGGGGTCGATGAGCATCTCGGCGTTGCCGTGGTCGGCGGTGACGAGCAGGCTGCCGCCGCGCTGCTTGATGGCCTGGTAGATGCGGCCGAGTTCGCGGTCTACGGTTTCGACGGCGCGGATGGTGGGTTCGAGTTTGCCGGAGTGGCCGACCATGTCGGCGTTGGCAAAGTTGACAATGATGACGTCGAATGCGGTGTCGGCTACGGCTTTGATGACGGCGTCCGCGATGCCGGCGGCAGACATCTCGGGGGCGAGGTCGTAGGTGGCGACCTTCTGCGAGGGCACGAGGGCGCGGTCTTCGCCGCCGAAGGGCTTCTCGATGCCGCCGTTGAAGAAGTAGGTGACGTGGGCGTACTTTTCCGTCTCGGCTACGCGGAGGTTGCGCAGGTTGGCCTGGGCCATGAGGTGGGCGAGGAGGTTGTCCATCGACTCGGCGGGGATGATGATGGGGAGCTTGTAGCTCTTGTCGTACTGGGTCATGCAGACGTAGTGCAGGTTGGTGGGGACGAGGGCGCGGGGGATCTCGGCGTCGAGCTCGGCGGCGTTGGGTAGGTCGGCTCCGTTGTTGGCGGTGAGGCCGCCTGTCTTGTTAATGACGTTGCGGGCGAGGACGCGGGTGATCTGGCGGGCGCGGTCGGCGCGATAGTTGAAATTGATGACGACGTCGTTATTGCGGATGGGACCTACGGCGTGGCCTTCAGGATTGATGACGGTGAAGGGCGGGACGAACTCGTCAGTGACGCCGCTGTTGTAGAGCTCCGCAAGGCGGGCGGAGGGGTCGGCGTAGGTGCCGCCTTCGGGGTGGCCGGTGACGATGGCCTCGAACGCTGCGCGCTCTTTCTCCCAGCGCAGGTCGCGGTCCATGGCGTAGTAGCGGCCGCTGACAGAGGCTAGCTGGCCGACGCCGATCTCGCGGAACTGCTGCTGGAGCTCGGCAAGGTAGTTGAGGCCGCCGGTGGGCGAGGTGTCGCGGCCATCCATGAAGGCGTGGACGAAGACGCGCTCCAGCTTGTGCTGGGCGGCGAGGCGGAGGAGGGCGTAGAGATGGCGGACGTGGGAGTGCACGCCACCGTCTGAGAGCAGGCCGATGAGGTGCAGGGCGCTGTTATTTTCCTGTGCGGCGGCGACGGCGGCGAGGAGCGTGGGGTCGGTGAAGAGGCTGCCGTCTACGATGGCGGCGTCGATGCGGGTCATGTCCATGCGGACGACGCGGCCGGCGCCGAGGTTGAGATGGCCGACCTCGGAGTTGCCCATCTGGCCGTCGGGGAGGCCGACGAAGTGGTCGCTGGCCTGGAGGAGCGTGTTGGGGAAGTCGCGCAGGAGCGAGTCGTAGACGGGCTTGCGGGCGAGAGCGATTGCGTTGCCATTGGTGTCGGCGCGGTAGCCCCAGCCGTCGAGAATTGTGAGAACGATCGGTTTTGCCATGTGTATGTTCAGGATACAAGACCAAGGGAGTGAAAGGCAGTGGAAAGCAGGTGCATTGGGGGTGACGTGAGCGGACAAATTCATACGGCCGTTTCATCTGTGCGTCACAATAGAAAGCGACACTGTGTTTTTTGAGAGGTCTTCCGCATGCCGCGCATTAATTTTCATCAGCAACTGGCCGCATTGAAAGATAAGCTGCTCGCTATGGCGGCGCTGTCGCAGCAAGCGCTGGAATTTTCGGTTGAGGCGTACCTGGCGGGCGATATGGCGTTGTGTAACCACGTGCTGGAGATCGAGGAAGCGATCAACGCCGCGGAGACGATGGTGGATGAGATGGCCTACGACCTGCTCGCAAAGGAGCAGCCGATGGCGATCGACCTGCGGTTTATTTTGTCCGTGATCAAGATCAACGGCGATCTGGAGCGGATTGGCGACCAGGCGGCCAACATTGCGGAGAGGGCGCAACTGATGAAGGACAGCCCCCGGCTTGCGCTGCCTGCGGATATTGAGACGATGGGCGAGAAGACTGGTGTGATGATTCGGACGGCGATCCAGTCGCTGCTGGAGGCCGACGCGAAGATGGCGGAGAGCGTGCTGGCGATGGACGACGATGTGGACGACATGAACAAGGCGGTGCAGGCGGAGCTGGTGGAAAGGATGCAGAAGCAGCCGGAGTTCAGCGTGCAGGCACTGAATGCGTTGCTGATCTCGCGCAACCTGGAGAGGGCGGGCGACCATGCAACCAATATTGCGGAGGATGTGATCTTCTGGCTGCGCGGATCGGATGTGCGGCATAAGATGTCGCTGGTGGAGGCGGACTGAGGCTGGGTGCTGCGCTGCGACGATTGACGGGCGCGGGCTCCGGCGATTAAGCTGGAAGTTGTGAAGATTCGCGGCCAGAGATCGCACACCAGTTGTTGTCCCTGTTGTAGCGACGTTGCGTGCGGTCGCGCCTGTCCCACTTTGTAGGATTCAGATTACGAAGGATGCGGATCAGCCGTTCGAGCGCCCACAAATCCAGTGGGCGATCTTTATTTGTTCACCTATCGATATTCAGCAACGCATAACAAGGAACCTTCCAGGAATATATGACCGACCAAGCCGCACCGCAGCCAACCGCAGCAGCCGCCGCTCCGAAAGAGACCAAGGCGCAGAAGGTTGAGCGCCTGAAGCTCGCCAAAAATCCTTGGCATGCCTTCGATGAGATTCGCCAGTTTGCACGCGATGGCCGCGGTTCGGTTCCTGAAGAATGGGCACTTTATTTTCGCTGGTGGGGCGTGTACTCGCAGGGCGATGGGCTGGGGCTTGCCGGCGGCAAAAATGGCGAAGGCAAGGCGACCGAATTTTTCATGCTTCGGATTGGGCTGCCAAACGGATTGTTGACGAGCCACCAGCTCCGCTCGATCGGCGGCATCACGAAGAAGTATGCGCGGAATTTAGCTGACATTACGACGCGGCAGAATATCCAGCTGCACTGGCTGACGATCGAAGATCTGGTCGAGGTGGTCAACGAGCTGACCGAGATTGGTCTCTCGCCGAAGGGCGCATGCGGGGATGTGGCCCGCAACGTTACCGGCTGCCCGCTGGCGGGGATTCATCACGATGAGTTGATTGATGCTTCTCCGCTGGCTGTGGAGGTGGCGCGTACCTTGACAGGGAACGATGCGTTCGTCAATTTGCCGCGTAAGTTCAAGGCGTCGGTCTCCGGTTGCCCGGTTTGGTGCAGCTATCCGGAGATCAACGATGTGGCGCTGACTGCGATCAAGCACGTTGTGGATGGCAAGGAAGAAGTTGGATATACGCTGCGCGTGGGCGGCGGCCTTTCTACCGAGCCGCACATCGCGGTGCGGATTCCGGCTTTCGTTCGGCAGAGCCAGGCGCTTGCGGTGGTCACGGCGGCGGCTGAGATCTTCCGCGATGCGAATGTGCTGCGCGAGAATCGCACTAAGGCGCGGTCGAAGTATCTGTTCATGAAGTTCGGCTGGACGGCGGAGTCGTATCTCGAAGAGCTTGAGAGGAAGCTCGGCTATAAGCTGATTCCCTCCCCTGCAAGTGACGAGACGATTGCGGCCGACATCTATCGCGATCACATCGGGGTTACGCCGCAGCGCCAGGCCGGGCTCTCTGCAGTCGGCGCAAGCGTTCTGACCGGGCGCGTGAGTGGAGACCAGTTGCAACAGCTCGCCGACCTGGCCGACAAGTATGGCACGGGCGAACTCCGCACCACGATCGGACAGAACATTCTCTTCGTGAATATTCCGAACGATAAGACTGCGGCACTGATCCTGGAGCTCAACACAATTGGCTTCCAGGTGGAGATCTCCTCGTTCTGGCGCGGTGCAATTGCCTGCACGGGCACTGAGTTCTGCAAGCTTGCGATCACAGAGACGAAAGCCTTTTCCAAATGGCTGGTGAGCGAGATGGAGGACAGGCTGCCCGGCTTCGATCAGCAGATCAAGCTGCACGTTACCGGCTGCACCAACTCCTGCGGCCAGCACTGGATCGGCGATATCGGACTCGAAGGCAAGCGCATCAAGAAGGATGGCGCGCTGATCGACGCATATCACTTCTGCGTGGGTGGAGCGGTGGGCAAGTACGCGCGGCCATCGCGGCCTATCGGGTATCGTGCCACCGCTACGGATGTTCCAGAGGCGATTGAACGTTTGCTGCGCGCTTATCTCGCCGCCCGTGAGCCGGATGAAGATCTGCGAGCATACTTCGACCGCACCAGCGATGAGACTTTGCGAGAACAGCTTGCCGGGGCAGTTGTTGAAGCGGTGCAGCGTGATCCATCCCCGGTAGGCGCAGGGCGGCTCGCGCCAGGAGAGTAGTCACGTGCCACTCTTTCCGATCTTCCTCAAGCTGACCGGCCGCCCTTGCATCGTCATCGGTGCGGGGAACCTTGCGGAGTCGAAGATTGAATCGATGCAGGCTGCGAATGCACGCGTCAGCGTGATTGCGCCGAAGGCCAGCGCACGGATCGCCGCGATGGCTGAGGCGGGTGAGATTGCCTGGCAACAGCGTGAGTATGCCACGGGCGACCTTGCGGGAAATTTTCTTGTCATCGCCGCAACCGACGATGCTGCTGTCAATCGTGCGGTTTTTGCGGAGGCAGAGGATGCGGGCATACTGGTCAATGCAGTCGACGATCCTCCGTTTTGCGACTTCTACTTTCCTTCGGTAGTGCGGCGCGGTGAGTTGCAGATCGCCATCTCCACTGCTGGTGCGAGTCCTGCGCTGGCACAGCGGCTGCGCAAGGAGATCAACGCGCTGCTTCCGCTGGATACAGGCGACTGGCTGGCCGAGCTGGGCAACCTGCGGCGCGAGGTGCTGCAGATGGAGCCGCTGAACGATGCGCGGAAACAAGTACTGCACCAACTTGCGAGCCGCGAGGTCTGCGGATACGACGGCTGCCCCTCGCGTACCCTGGCACGCGAGCACGCGAGGACCAACCCGGTTGAACCTGCCGGACCGTCAATCGGCGGAGAAGTTACAAAGTGAGCGTTCCTGCCCAGGGAGGCTTTGTCTACCTCGTTGGCGCGGGTCCGGGAGATCCGGAGTTGCTTACCCTGCGCGCCCTGAGCTTGCTACAGACCTGCGACGTCATCCTGCCGGATGATCTTGTTTCGGATGAAGTGCTGGCGCTGGCATCCCCATCCGCGCTTGTGGTCCCGGTGGGCAAGCGTTGCGGCCAGCCACGCATTACGCAAGCGGGCATCCACGAGTTGATGGTGGAGCACGCAACTGCAGGGCGCAGCGTGGTGCGGCTGAAATCAGGCGATCCACTCATCTTCGGTCGCGCTGGCGAAGAGATTGCCGCGTTGACCGACGCTCGGATCTCGTTTGAGATTGTGCCGGGAATCACGACTGCGTTGGCGGTCGCAGCGTTGCTGAAGACTCCCCTGACCGACCGCAGCGCCGCCTCCAAACTTGTCTTCGCGACAGCGCATCATGCAGCCGACAAATTGGAGCTGACGCCGAAGTGGGAGGGCACGTTTCCACCAGATGCAACGCTGGTGATCTACATGCCAGGCAGAAAATTCCGTGCCCTGGCGGACGAACTGATTGCGTCCGGCATTTCGCCAAACATTGCCTGTGTTGCCGTTTCGAAAGCGAGTACCTTAGACCAGCAGGTCCATCGGACGACGTTAGCCAGCCTGGCGGATGAAGCAGTGGGGCCCGCGCCGGTCGTGCTATTGATCGGGGCGGCGATTCAGCCAGCCCACTAGAAGTGGTCCGTTCAATCTGTCAGGGTTTTGCGAATGTCTTCGAGTTGCTTCCGGCGGGCTTCGGTGGCTTTCGGATACGACATCTTCAAATCACCAAGCTCATCGAGAATGATCTGAGAGACGATCAGACGAGCGTCGTGCTTGTCGTCCGCCGGAACCGCGTACCAGGGCGCATGCTTTGTGCTGGTCGCCTCCAGACACTCCTGAAAAGCGGACGTATATTGCTTCCAAAATTTTCGCTCCTGGATGTCCGCCGCGCCGAATTTCCAGTTCTTCTCGGGGTCGTCGATCCGCGCAAGAAAGCGGCGTTTTTGTTCATCCTTGGAGAGATGCAGGAAAACCTTCACCACCCGCGTTCCGTTCTGGTGGAGATGCCGCTCTAGATCCACCATCGAGCGATATCGCTGCTTCCAGACGTCTTTGTCCTTCAGTTTTTCGTGGCGAATCTCTCCGGTCAATTTTTCTGTCGCCAGTATCTCTGGATGCACCCGCACTACCAGCACCTCCTCGTAATACGAGCGGTTGAAGATGCCGATGCGTCCGCGCTCCGGCAGCCGCTGTACCGCACGCCACAGAAAGTCGTGTTCCAGCTCTTCGGTGCTTGGCTGCTTGAAACTCGATACCTGGCAGCCCTGCGGATTTACGCCCGACATGACGTGTCGAATCGCACCGTCCTTGCCGGATGCATCCATGCCTTGGAAGATCACGAGCAGGGCGTATTCGTCGAGCGCGTACAGCATCTCCTGTTGCTGCTCAAGCTGCTGGACGTGCGAGGCAAGAATGGCTTCATACTCTTCCTTCGATTTGCAGATCGGCTTCACGCGTGTAGGCCACTCGTTCAGTCTCACCTTCTCGCCCTGATCGATTCGAAATTTCCTGATGTCAATCTTCATTGGCGTATTCGCCTTGGCCTTGCCTGCGGATCCCTTCGCCATACCGTCTCCTCGTTGCACTTCCGGATGTTCCTCTGTCGGATGCTTAATTTGCACATGCGGTTCGTTTCCTGCACCACGTACTATCGCTGCCTTGCCACTCGCCTTCCGTTGTAAGATCGAGCGATCCATACTCTTCACCATACCGAAGTCGATGTACTTATCGTCGGGGCTGGTGCCGCGGGGCTGATGGCGGCAATCGAAGCAGGGCGTCGCGGTCGCCGCACCCTTGTGCTCGATCACGCCGACCGCGCGGGCAAGAAGATCCTCATCTCAGGCGGAGGCCGGTGCAACTTCACAAACCTGCATGCGACGTACGAGAACTTCGTCTCTGCAAATCCTCACTTCGCGAAGTCCGCGCTTGCTCGTTACGCACCGCAGGATTTCCTATTGCTGGTGGAGAAGCACAGTATCCCATACCACGAGAAGACACTTGGGCAGCTCTTCTGCGACCGGTCTGCACATGACATCCTGACCATGCTGTTGCGCGAGTGCAGCGAGGTGAATGCACGCATTCAACTGTCCACACATATCCACTCAGTATGCAAGACAGATGCTGGTTTTCGGATTGAAACGTCGGCGGGCATCATCCTGGCGCCGTCGCTGATCGTGGCCACTGGCGGTCTTTCCATACCGAAGATGGGCGCAACTTCCTTCGGGTATGACCTTGCGAAACAGTTCGGACACGCTATCGTTGCGACGCGTCCTGCGTTGGTGCCTTTAGTTTTCCAACCGCAGGATCATGCGGATTGGTGCGACCTTAGCGGACTTTCTACAGAGGCGGTGGCGAGCCTTGCGCCGTCGCCGACCTCTGGCCCGAAGAAGATAAGGCGGCCGGCTTTCCGTGAAAAGATCCTCATCACTCATCGTGGACTGAGCGGCCCGGCGATTCTTCAAATCTCTTCGTACTGGCGTGCCGGGGATACGCTCTCGCTTGACCTTGCACCGGACTTTGCGACGCCGACGGCTGACCCGGCTACGCTTCGAGTGCTCGCGCCGCTGACCGATCCGGAGGCACGGCGCGATCTGTCTGCTGTGGGACAGGCCTTGCGCTCCATCATGCCTGGGCGCATGGCCGACCGCTGGCGTGCACTGCACGCACGCGAAAATCCGGAGGAGGGGCAATCGCGTGCTTTACCCAACGCGGCGCTCATCGAGATTGAGCGGAAGCTGCACACGTGGCAGTTCGTTCCTGCGGGATCTGAGGGCTACGACAAGGCCGAAGTGACTGCCGGTGGCGTGGATACTGACTCGCTCGACGCGCGGACGATGCAGTCGCGCCTTGTCCCGGGCCTCTATTTTATTGGCGAGGTTGTTGACGTCACGGGATGGCTTGGCGGGTATAACTTTCAATGGGCGTGGGCGTCTGGCGTGGCGGCCGGCCAATCTGCGTGAGGCGTTCGGAGCCAGAATGGCATCGTTGTGCCGCTGCCATTCTGAAGATCCGGGCACTACTCCGTGTGTGCGGAGCTACTTCGGCAGGTCGGAGACAACGGGCTGTGGTGACTTGCCTGCAAGCGTCTCGGCGGTTGCGCCTGAGTCGACTCCGTCGAGCGTGGCCTGATACTGAATGATCTGCTTGAGCACATCATAAGGGATACTGGTCAGCGGGAGAACACGTCCGTTGACCGCCAGCGTTGGGGTCTCGTTGATCTCCGCGTCGAAGGCCAGCTTGATGTCTGCATCGACGATCTGTTTGGTAGCTGGGGAGCTGGCACACGCTGCGACGGTGTCCGCGTTGACGCCTGAGTTGGCCGCAGCGGTCTTCAGCAGGGCGTCATCCGTTGCGGGCGTCAGGGTTTCCTGTACAGCAAAGACGGCGTCCGCGTACTTGAAGAATGCGTCGTTCGACTGCTTCTGCACGCAGACGCCGTAGGCTGCAGCCTTGAAAGCCGAAGGATGAATATCGACGAGTGGAAAGAGCTGAAAGACGACATGCGCTTTTGGGAAGTCCTTGACGATCTGATCCATTACAGGCTGCGCATCCTTGCAGTGCGGGCATTGCAGGTCGGCGAACTCCACCAGCTCGAGAGCCTTGCTGGCTGCGCCCCGGGTGGCGCCATCGGCGCGGGAGCGCAGCAACTCTGCCGTTGCAGCGAAGGGCGCAGCACCGAAGGCGACGACGCCGGCTCCTTCAGCGATGGCGTGCTTGCCGTCCGGCAGCACGTAAAACTCGATTGGCTGAACTTTGGCTTCAGCCGCAGGAGTCGCCACGTAGACCGTTACCCTGGCTACACCTGCTGCTGCGGTGGGCTGGATGCCCATGACGCGATAGGCCCGCGTTGCGTCGTATCCCCAGAGCTGCTTGAGGAATGCATTGACGGTGTCCACCGTTGGGGACTTGGCGGTGAAGAATTTGGGGTCTGCGGCAGGAAATGGATCGGCGGGCACTGCGGGGGCCGCCGACGGAGATGCGGCAGGAGCCGAGGGCACAGCTGCAGGTGTCTGCGAGACTGCAGATGCAGCCATCAGTGCAATTGAGAAAGACGCTATGTGGGCTACGGATCGAATCTTCAATGGGTTCCTTCTGTGTTTCATGGTTTGTGACATGGCCGAGTTAGATCTCAACTTTGACAGCGATAGGAAATCGGCGGCCGTTGCCGAAAGACTTCTGTGTGACCTTGAGGATGGGGGCGGCCTGTTGCCGCTTGTACTCGCTGCGTTCGACGAGCGAAAGGACGCGGCGGATGAGGCCGATATCGATAGTGTCTCCGGCAGCAGTGCGCTCAGCGAGAATCTCTTCGGCGGAGAGGTAGCGCTCGACATAACCTTCCAGGATCGGGTCGAGTATCTCGTAAGGCGGCAGGGAGTCGGTGTCGCGCTGGTCGGGACGCAATTCGGCTGAGGGCGGTTTGGTGATCGTATTTTCTGGAATCACCACGCGTTCGCGGTTGGCATAGCGGCTGAGAGCGTAGACGCGAGTCTTGAAGACATCGCCGATGACAGCCAGCGCGCCGACCATATCTCCGTAAAGGGTGCAATATCCCGTTGACATCTCGCTCTTATTGCCGGTGGTGAGAACGAGGGCGCCAAACTTGTTCGACAGCGCCATCAGCAGCACGCCGCGGATACGCGACTGCAGGTTCTCTTCGGCAAGGCCAAACGGTGTGCCCGCGAAAAGAGGCTCAAGAGCGCGAGTGTACTGCTCGAAGACGTCGTGGATGGCTACCAGCTCGAAGCGAATGCCGAGATTGGCGGCGAGGGCGCGGGCATCGTCCACGGAGCCAGTGGAAGAAAATTCGCTGGGCATGCCGATGCCCAGAACATTCTCCGCTCCAAGCGCTTCGACGGCGATGGCCGCGACCAGGGCAGAATCGATGCCGCCGGAGAGGGCTATAAGGGCCTTCGAGAAGCCGCACTTGCGGACGTAGTCTCGAGTACCCAGAACGAGCGCGGACCAGGTAGCGGAGATGTCGTCGGAATCAGTCTGCTGCGCGGAGGTCCCTGATTGTGCGGCCTGCAGGTGGGAGTCCAGGTGCGGTGCACTCGCTTTTATCGCGGCCGCGGACTGCGCCTCGGGAATGTTAATGGAGGGGTTTGATTCAGAGCTGAGGTCAATAAATATTAAGTCTTCGGCGAAGGAGGCAGCCTGCGCGATTACGTCGCCTGCCGGACCGAGAGCGAGGGAGGAGCCGTCGAAGACAAGCGAATCGTTGCCCCCGACCTGGTTGACCAGCACGACATGAGCGCTGTGGCGGCGGGCGATGGCGGCGAGCATATTGCGGCGCACGTCGCGTTTGCCCTGCCAGTACGGTGAAGCGGAGAGGTTGACGATGAGCCGCGGGTGGACGGTGACAGGGTCAGGCAGTGTAGCCCACTGGCGCATCAGTTCATCGACAGGATCGACATCGTAGTGACGGCGGGGCCAGAAGCCCTTGTCGTTCCATGCGTCCTCGCAGATGGTAATTGCGAGCGGCTGGCCGTTCAGGATGGTCAGCGTCTGCTGCACCGCTGGCTCGAAGTAGCGCTGCTCATCGAAGACATCGTAGAAGGGCAGAAGCATCTTCTGCTGCACGAAGCTGACCTTGCCGCCGGAAAGCAGAGCAGCTACGTTGCGGACTCGCTTGCCGGAAGGAGCGTCTGCGGCGAGGGCGGTGCCGCAGAGAATCGCCGGACCGGACAGGGTTGCAGACGCTATTTCGTCGAGGGTATGGCGGGCACGGGCGAGGAAGGAGGACTTCTCCAGCAGGTCTGCAGGGGGGTAGCCGCAGACTGCTAACTCAGGGAAGATGACCAGGTCGGCGGACTGCTCGGCTGCGCGTGCTGCGCGTTCGAGAATGAGCCGGGCATTGCCGGTGAAATCGCCTACCGTTGGATTAATCTGCGCGAGCGCAAGCTTCATGGATCGATTTTATCCGGCTTTGCGGTCAGGAGCCGGTGCCGGAGAAGACGACGCCCACGGTGCGGGCCAGGATCTTCAGATCCAGCCAGAGACTCCAGTTCTCGACGTAGGCCGTATCGAGCGAGATGTAGCTATCGAAGGAGGGGTCCTGACGCGCTTCGACCTGCCAGAGGCCGGTCATTCCGGGCAGCACATCCAGGCGGCGCAGGTGCGAAAGATCGTATTGCTCAACCTCGGACGCGATGGGAGGCCGAGGACCGACGAGGCTCATATCGCCTTTGAGGACGTTGTAAAACTGGGGAAGTTCGTCCAGCGAATACTTGCGCAGGATGCGGCCTACGCGCGTGATGCGCGGATCGTTGGAGATTTTAAAGAGGATGCCATCCCGCTCGTTCTGATGCTGCAGCTTTTCTTTCAGCTTGTCGGCGTCCACGCACATCGTACGAAATTTGTAGCAGGTAAAGGTGCGTCCCTTGCGCCCAATGCGCTGCGCCCGGTAGAAGATCGGGCCATTGGATTCCAGCCGGATGGCCGCCATCAGGCAAAGCATGAACGGCGCACCCAGTAGAAGCGCCAGGATCGCTCCGGTCGAATCAATCACGCGCTTGAAGAGGAAGGAGCCAATCGGCAGGTCGCGGCGGTGGAGCGGGATAGTGGGAAATTGCCCGATGTATTCGACCGGAGCATTCCAGGCAAGACCATCGTAGAGATCCGGCACGACGCGTACGTCAATGCCTACAGCGCGTGCTTCTTCCACCAGGCGGATGACGAGCTTCTTTTCGGCGGGGACAGAGAAGAAAATCTCGTCCACGAAAAGGGCGCGAGCCAGCGAAAGGCAATTGCGTACGTCGCCGATCACGTCGGCGTCGCCTGACTCTGCCTCGTGCTCTGTGAGGGCGACGAAGCCCTTGAAGCGAAAACCGAAGTGGCGGAGCGATTCAAGATGATTGCGCAGCGCGTGGGCGACGCGGCCCGCACCGACGATCAGCACGTTGCGGGTCTGCAGACCCTGGCGGTGGCGGCTGTAGACGACGCGCCGCCAGATGGCGCGGCGAAGGCTGATGAGAAGGGTCGTGAAAACCACCATCAGGATGACCACTTCACGCGAGATAATCTCCGCGCTGCGCTCGAGATAGATGGTGCCGCAGAGGAGAAGTCCGGCGGTGAGGCACGACTGCACGACTACACGTTGCTCGTTGAGACCGCTGCGGCTGAGGATCGGGCCATACAGGCCATAGGATCGCGCAAGAACGACCAGCAAAAGTCCGAACCAACCGACGTACAGCATAAGGACAGGACGGGCGGAGTGAAGCAGGTAGGGCAGGAGGGAGTTGGCGTGGACGTCGCCCGGCACATCGATCCGAAAGCGCAGCGCACAGATTGCAGCGACGGCTACGGTGAGCAGATCGAGCGTCGCCCAGATTAGGCTGGTGACAGAGGGTCGATAGAGAAGGCCAGAGCGGGACGAGGCGTGCGGGCTACCGGCGATGGAGCGCCTGCGGCCTGAGACGATGACCTGCTCGAGATAATCCGGTGTCGCCATGGCGAACGGCTCTCTTACTCCAAGACGGCGCGAGCGGATCGCGCCGAAATCATGTGTACCGGAAGATAATCCGGCGTCGGTTTTGCAGCCTGAATCTCAAGGACGCTACGAGCTGGCAAACGGTGGGCTAACTGCTTCGAACCCAACGAAAACGCAATAGTCTCGCGACGGGCGCTGCTTTTAGTGGATAAGGCAATCATTCATTGACTTAAGGGCAACCTCGCTTCGAAAGCGAAGCGCCTAAGTGATTCAGGGAGTAGAAGACGTTCTGATCAACTGATCTGCAATAAGCATAAAGAAAACAAAGATTGCTGGCAAACTTCTAATATTGGCGTTCCATGAAACTTCTAGAACCCAACCACACTAAACCGGCAGCACAAGCTCGTCCAGCGCTAAGAATTCTTTGAGTACCGGGTCCTCGGTCCGGTCCAGCTCTTCGACGGTGCCGAAGAAGCGTGCCTGACCTTCGTGGAGAAAGACGACGCGGTCTGCCAGCCGGCGAGCAAAACGCATGTCGTGACTCACCACGATGCTGGTGAGGTGGAGCTGCGTTTTCAGGCGTTCGATCAGGCTGCCGAGGAGGTGACCCATCAGCGGATCGACCATGGTGGTGGGTTCATCGTAAAGCACAGCCTCTGGCTGCGCGGCGAGCGCTCGGGCGATTGCGACGGAGCGCTTCATGCCGGTGGAGAGGTCGGACGGGAGGAGGTCTTCCATGCCGGCCACCCCCACCATCTCGAGCATTCCTTTGGCGATCTGCTGAATCTGATCCTCGGCCATATCTTTGCGTTCCCGTAGTGGGAACGCGACGTTTTCGCCAATCGTAATGGAGTCAAAGAGCGCCCCATTCTGGAAGACCATGGAGACCTTTCGGCGAACACCCTGGAGCTGCTTTTCGGTGAAGCCAGTGATATCGTCGCCCGCGACCATGACTTTGCCCGAGTCCGGTTTGAGGAAGCCAAGGAGGATCTGGAGGGAGACAGATTTGCCTACACCGGAGCGGCCGAGGATGCAAAGGGTCTCGCCGGGGAGTACGGAGAAGGAGACGTCTTTGAGGACGACGATGTCGCCGAAGGATTTGTTGACATGCTCGAAGGAGATGTATGGGCCGGGCTTATTGCGGACGTCTTCGACGGCTTCGGCGGCAGCCTCATTCTGCTTGGCGGCCTCAGCCATGAACTCCTGTACCGAATCCTGGACGTCGGGGGAGACGTCGGCGACGAGCTCTTCTACGTTGGAGGCTTCAGCGTCGTGAGGGGCTGCGGGCGAAGGGGTGGCTTCTGGTTGATCTGGCTGCGGGATTGGCTTAAGGTCTTCGGCTGCCATGGGTATCTCTATGATGCATCAGCGGCGCGAATGACGCCTGGAATCGGATCGAGGGCCAGGCAATTTGCTTCGGCTTCTGCGACGTCCTGGGGGGTATTGAGGTTGGCAAACCAGAGATGTTGAGCGGCACGTTGTCGGGGAGTGAGGGTGCCGGTGAACTCGTCCAGCGGAGTGATGGATACTTCAACGTTGGCCGATTGGAATGCCTGCATCAGCTTGTATTCGCTGCGCGCAATGGCTTGCGAAAGGTGGGGGAGAAGCTGGCGGTGCAGGAGGCAGGGGCAGGGCTGGGCGCGGCCGTCTTCGGTCTGCAGGAGGTGAATTCGAGCGGCGGCGGGCGCGATGAGAGCGTGTTTGAGCCAGAGGCCAAGCAAGTCTGCGGGCAGAAAAGGCATGTCCACGGGCAGGAAGAGGTTCCAGTCCGTCGTAGTATGGGCGAGCGCCGACTCAAGGCCGCCGATCGGCCCGATATTCGGGTGAATGTCGGCCAGCAGAGGCGCGTAGGACGCGAGTGCCGCCTCACTGCTCAGGATTCGAACATCGTGAGTAAGCAGGCGGAGTTTAGCTACGCAGTGTTTGATAAGCGGCTTGCCGCAAAGGCGGAGCAGAGCTTTATCCGTGCCCATGCGAGAGCTGCGTCCGCCGGCAAGAACGAATGCGCTGAGGCTGGCGTGCGGGAGCGACATCATGCACCAAGTTTGCCAAGGAAGCGGATGATGGATTCTATGCCGCGGTGGAAGTTGGCGAGGTGGAATTTTTCGTTGGGCGCGTGCAGGTTATCGTCGGGCAGGCCGAAACCCATCAGCAGCGTTGGGATGCCCAGCTCACGGATGAAGTCGCCGACGATGGGGATGGAGCCGCCGCCGCGGACGAAGACCGTGGGCTTGCCAAAGACCTGGTGCATGGCCTCGGTGGCGACGCGGACGTAAGGATTGTCCGTCGAGATGACAATGGGATCGCCGGAGTGGATCAGTCGAACTTCGAGCGTTATGCCCGGCGGGCACACTGATTCAACGAACGACTTGTAGAGCGCGAAAGCCTGAGCCGGAGTCTGGTCGGGCACAAGGCGCATGGAGATCTTGGCCGTAGCGCGGGCGGGGATGACGGTCTTGGCGCCAGCCCCGGTGAAGCCGCCGGGCATTCCGTGAACCTCCAGCGTTGGGCGCGCCCACGTCCGTTCCAGCACGGAGTAGTCGGATTCGCCGGTGAGTTCTGTCGAACCGACTTCGCTGGCGAGATAGTCCGCCTCATCGAAGGGGAGAGACTTCCAGGCGGCCAATTCGGCGGCGCTGGGCGGGGTAACGCAGTCGTAAAAGCCCGGAATGAGGATGCGGCCGCTGGAATCTTTAAGCTGGGCGATGACCTGTGCGAGAGCGAAGAACGGGTTTGGGGCCGCTCCGCCATACATGCCCGAGTGAAGGTCGGTCCGCGCTCCCCGAGCTTCGATCTCGGTATAGATCATGCCGCGCAGGCCAACGCACAGCGTGGGCAGATCGGGAGCAAACATCTCGGTATCGGATACGAGGGCTACGTCCGCAGCAAGCTGCTCCGGGTGGCTCCGCACGAAGGCGGCGATGCCTTCGCCACCAACCTCCTCTTCACCTTCGAGGATGATCCGAACGTTCACCGGCAGCCTGCCCTCGTTCGTAGCGAATAACGCCTCGAGGGCTTTGACATGCATCCACATCTGCCCCTTGTCATCGACTGCGCCACGCGCATAGAGATTGCCGTTGCGCTCAGTCGGCTCAAACGGAGGGGAAAGCCACTCGTCGAGTGGGTCCGGCGGTTGAACGTCGTAGTGGCCATAGAGTAGGACGGTCGTAACAGGCTTGCCGTCGGCAGGCGCAGCGTCCAGATAGTCAGCGTAGACCAGCGGATGGCCGCCAGGGTGGGTATCCGAGCTTGTCTCGATCAGACGTACGTTATTCATGCCGATGCGACGAAGTTCGGCAGCGGCGAAGTTGGCTGCCGCACGGACGTCGTCCGCATGAGCGGGATCTGTGGAGATAGAGGGGATGCGGAGGAAGGCTTTCAGCTCCTCGACGAAGCGCGAGGCGTTCGTGCGGGCAAAGGCCAGGGCGGGGGTTAGGGTTTCCATCTTTGCTCCGTGGTTGAGGCTGGTCGCTGGAGCGATGATAACGCGGTATTGAGGTGACGATGTGAAGGAGGACGGCTCGCGCTTTGCGGTGGATGCCCACTCATGCGATGAGACTGCATAAATGGGGCACCCGGCTTGAAATTGCTTAGTGGAGGCCTCGCCAATGGATGTCCATGCCCATGCCCAAGCTGTCGAGAATTAACGCACATATCCAATACAGCATTGCAACAGAAATAATTGTGGCCGCAGCTATTCGCCAATTCATATCGCCATCTTCTCAGTACATACGGGGTGAGGCAAGCAAGAACGCGGATTCCGAAGGAATCGCAATCAAACTACATTCACTACCGGATTCTTGCTTGATTGCCGCTGGAGTGGAAACATCGCGTAAACTTGTACTTGGGCGTTTAATGCCCCGGAACTTGTGAAGGACACCTCGTTTGATCAATAAAGTATTCACCAAGGTTTTTGGCACCAGCAATGAGCGCGCCGTGAAGCGGATGCTGCCGACCGTCGCGAAGATCAATGCGCTTGAGCCTGCAATCCAGGCGCTGAGCGATGATCAACTGCGCGGTAAGACGCTTGAGTTCCGCCAACGCATTGCCGACGCAATCACCACGGCAAAGATCGACCCCAAGAGCGACGATGCCGCCGATGCGATCTACGCGGTGGAAAAGGCCGCGCTCGACGCTCTGCTGCCCGAGGCGTTTGCCGTTGTGCGTGAGGCTGGCATCCGAGCTGTGGGGATGCGCCACTTTGACGTACAGCTGATCGGCGGCATGGTCCTGCACTCCGGCAAGATCGCCGAGATGAAGACCGGCGAAGGCAAAACGCTGGTGGCAACGCTTCCCTGCTACCTGAATGCGCTGGCCGGGCGCGGCGTCCATGTCGTCACCGTCAATGACTATCTCGCCAAGCGCGACGCGGAGTGGATGGGCAAGATCTACGGCTTTCTCGGCCTGACGGTCGGCGTGATCGTGCACGATCTTTCCGACGAGCAGCGGCGCGCGGCGTACGGATCGGATATCACCTACGGCACGAATAATGAGTTCGGCTTCGACTACCTGCGCGACAACATGAAGTTCGACCTGAAGGATCTGGTCGGACGCGGCCTATACTACTGCATCGTCGATGAAGTCGATTCAATCCTGATTGACGAGGCGAGGACGCCGCTGATCATCTCTGGCCCGACCGACCAGACGACGGACAAATATGCGCGCGTAAATCTCATCATCCCTGAGCTTGAAGAAGGCGAACTGATCGAGACGCTCGAGACCAAGACCTGGTCGGGCGATTTCGTCATTGATGAGAAGGCGCGCGCCATCACGGTGACCGATGAGGGCTGGGAAAAGATCGAGAAGCTGCTCGGCATTGGGAACATCGCCGATCCTGAAAACTGGGACCTGAAGCATCACGTTGAAGTTGCCATCAAGGCACACAATCTCTACAAGCGCGATGTGGAGTACGTCGTCAAAGAGGGCGAGGTCATCATCGTCGACGAGTTTACCGGCCGCTTGATGCCCGGGCGTCGCTGGTCCGATGGCCTGCACCAGGCGGTGGAGGCGAAAGAAGGCGTAGCGATCCGCAAAGAGGATCAGACGCTGGCTACAGTGACCTTCCAGAATTACTTCCGCATGTATAAGAAGCTCTCCGGCATGACCGGCACTGCTGAGACGGAAGCCTCCGAATTCGAGAGCATCTACAAGCTCGACATCGTGGTGACGCCGACGAATCGGAAGATGCAGCGGATCGAAAACTCCGACGTGGTGTACCGGACGGCGAAAGAGAAATACTTTGCTGTGGCCGACGAGATCGAACGGATGCATGCAGAGAAGCAGCCGGTGCTGGTGGGCACCACATCCATCGAAAAGTCCGAGCTGCTTTCGGAGATTCTCAAGCGAAAAGGCGTACGGCACGTCGTCCTCAACGCAAAGTTTCACGAGAAGGAAGCCGAGATCGTTGCGCAGGCGGGCCGCATGGGGATGGTAACCATCGCCACCAACATGGCCGGGCGCGGTACAGATATTCTGCTGGGCGGCAATCCGGAGTTCATGGCGCGGCAGGATCTGGTGAAAAAATCGCAGGCGCGCGTTGTCTCGGCCGCCGAGGGTGCGATCTCGCCGAATGCCGGTCCGGGCATGGTGCGGTTTTATTATGCGAGCCAGGAATTTGAGACAACGCAGGAGGCCTGGGATGCGGCGATGTCCGCTCACGACGCCACCGCGAAGGCAGAGCACGACGCCGTGGTAGCCGCCGGCGGCCTGCACATCCTGGGCACCGAGAGGCATGAGTCCCGGCGCGTGGATAACCAGCTTCGCGGACGCGCAGGACGGCAGGGAGATCCCGGATCTTCCCGATTCTTCCTGTCGCTCGAAGATGACTTGATGCGTATCTTTGCGCGCGAGTGGGTAAGCACCCTGCTGCAACGGCTGGGCATGGAAGAGGGCGTTCCCATCGAGAGCAGGATGATCTCGAAGCGCATCGAAGCGGCGCAGAAGGCCGTCGAGACGCAGAACTTTGAATCCCGCAAGCACGTGCTTGAGTACGACGACGTGATGAATAAGCAGCGCGAAGCCGTCTATGGACTGCGTCGCCAGTTGATGGAAGGTGTCGACCAGAAGCAGCTCATTACAGAGGATTATCTTTCGACGATTCTCTCCGGCATTCTGGATGAAAATGCTCCGGAGAAGGCGCACCCTGACCAGTGGAATATGGACGCTATCTTCTCGAAGGTCTATGACACGTTCGGAGCGAAACTGAACGAAGGGCCCGACGCGATCGACGCAGCCGCACTGAACCGCCACGAACTGGGCGAGACGATCTTTGAAAAGGTGCGAGCGCGGTACGACATCAAAGAGCAGATCATCGGAACCGAGGCGATGCGCTATCACGAGCGCATCGTGATGCTGAGTGTGCTCGATGGACTGTGGAAGGATCACCTGCTGGCGATGGACCACCTGAAAGAAGGCATCGGCCTGCGTGGATATGCGCAGCAGGATCCCCTGGTGGCGTACAAGAAGGAATCGTTCGAGATGTTCGAGCAGATGATGCTCGAATTCCAGCAGAACACGGCGCGGCACTTGTTCCGCATGCAGATCATCGGGCCGGACGGCAACCCGATCGAGTCCGTAGAGCAGATGCCACAGCGTCCTTCGATGTTGGAAGGATCGCCTGCGCCGCAGCGCTCTGGCACAACGCAGGGAGATCTCGCGCTCGAGGAGGAGGGACGCGCGCCATCAGCTGCTCCGGTCCCCATCCGGACACGACCCGCTTCAACGACCATCGATGAACTGGAGCGCGAGTTCGAACGCAAGAAGAAGCGCGAACTGGAACAGGCACGCACAGCGGGAGGCGGAGAGAACGCGAATGTCAGCGGGCCGCGGGTCGCCGGAGAGAAGGTAGGCCGGAATGATCTCTGCCCCTGCGGCTCGGGAAAGAAATTTAAGAAGTGCCATGGGACGCAGGCATAGCAAGTCGTCCAGGCGTTAGCTAAATCATCGGGAGAGTTAGGGCTTACTTCTTCTCGAGGTCGTCCATCAGCAGGCTTGCTTTGGTGACCAGGTTTTTCGCACCTTCCGTATCTCCGGTGTTGATGGCCTGCTGCGCCTGGTCGAGGAAGTGGCGGACCTGCCTCACCCCGCGCTTCTGCGATTCTGCTGTCCTGACAGAGAGCGCTCCGATGCGTCTGGAGATCGACGCAATCATGTCGCGCGCCTGCTGCTGAACCTGCGGCGCCGCATTCACGCCCGTCGAGAGAGAACCAATAGCAAGGTCCGCCGGCACTGTCTCCTCAACAGCGGGGGTTGGGGGAGCGGGCTCTTCCTTTGGACCCATGCGGCGTCGAGGAGGAGGCGAGGGCGGGCGAACCGGCAGGGGTGGGCCAAAATCGGGCGGCGGCTCCGTCGCGATCACGGATCCGTCGGGCGGCAGATCGGCCGACTCAAGAGGTATAGGAGGGGCGATCGGGACAGTGTACGGAGGCACCTTGTGACGGCATCCCGCGAGAAGCACACAAAGAAGCAAGGCAAACGAGGACCAGCGCGCAGGGAGGCGTGTGCTTGCGAGAATGCGGCGCGCGTTCAAGCTTTCTCCTCCTGCTTCATCGTACTCGCAATCGACGGCGTTTCGCCGGGAAGCGCGGGAACCACCGGCACCGCGGCGGAAGCTCCAGGATGCGCAGCCTGACGGCGGCCTTCATTCGCCTGTCCCGCTGCGATTGGGATGTGCAACGTAAAGGTAGAACCGTGAGTGGCCGATGCGGGATCAGCGTCGGAGCGAACCGCCATCGCGCCACCGTGCAGCTGCAGGATGCGGTAGGTCATCGCCAGCCCGATGCCGCTGCCTCGTGTTTTGGTGGTGAAATAAAGATCGAAGATGCGAGGAAGAACGGAATCTGGAATCCCCGAACCATTGTCCGCAATCTCCACAAGCGCGATCCTGTGCTCACGGCGAAGAGACACGCGGACCAGGCCTCCTGACGGCATCGCCTGCATCGCGTTGAGCAGAAGATTGAGCAGCGCCTGGCGCATCAGCTCCGCGTCGATCCGGACGGGGATTTCAGTCTGTGGCAGCTCTGCTTCGACGCGAACGCCATTCTCTTTCATCTGCGCGCCGGCCAGTTCGAGCGTCTGATCGATCACGGCCCTCAAGTCGTGTTCACGCAGATCGAGATTCATGGGCCGCGAAAAGTCGGCGAGCGTCTCGACGACGCGATCGAGCCGGCGCATCTCGTCGGAAAGAATTTCGACATGACGCTGTGCACTTGCCCGGTCGAGATTTGGTCCGGCCAGCTTGCCCCGCAACAGCTCAAGATGAACCACCATCGCGTTGATGGGGTTCTTCACCTCGTGGCCGACATTCGCCGTAAGTCGTCCGATCGCCGCCAGCCGGCGCGAGACTTCCAGCTCCTGTTCCAATTCGAGCGCAGAGCCTGTATCCCGCAGCGTAAGCAGCGTGCCCAAACCATGTTCGGGCCCGTTCGGCTGGCCGGTGCCGCCGCTGATGCGGTCGAGCGAAATCTGTACCTGGCGTCCGTTCTCGAGCGTAACGGTTTCTGCGGAGCTCTGCGTCTCGCGCTCGAACGAGGCTGCTATGGCTGCTCCAAGCATGGTCCCCGACGGGAAAATTTCTTCCAGACGCATCCCCACCATGTCGTCGACCACAGGCATCTCCGATCCGCCATCACCGCCATCAAGAAAGCGTGCCACAGCGTCGGAAACCATTACCGCCCGGCGATCCTGTGCAAAGAGCAGCACGCCATCGCGCAGGGTATCGAGCATCTGATGCAGACTCGTCTGCAGCGCGATGTAGCCTTCTTCGCGAGTGCGCATCTCACGACCCAGACGATCAATGGTGCGGTTCACAAGTCCGATCGGGTCCACCCGGCGCGAGGGGGGGCTGAGTAGTAAAGCCTGGTCAAACACTTCGCCCTCAGCAGTCCGCGGCAGAGTAAGCTGTTCCAGCTGTCTACCGATAGCCTCAAGCGGACGCAAGGCAAGTGCAGAGAGCAGTGCGGCAACAGCCATCGATGCAAGCATCGCGAACAGGATGAACTCAAGCGCGGCACGCAGCCACGGCTCATATGCATTCTCGCCGACAAACCGCAGGAAGGTGGACTGGATGCCCACGTGGATCACCAGAAACGGCATCCTGTTGCGATCCAGCGGCAGAGCGATATCCAGTACACGGGACTTGCCGAACAGATCGTGCATCTGGTCGAAGATGCCAGCCTGGCGAACGTGATCGAAGCTATCGCGATAAGGTGCACGCTGATTGACGGCATCCGGATCAGTGGAGACGATAACAAAGCCGTGGGCATCTGTGACGCTCACGTCCTGCACCGTGGGCGAGTAGCGGACGATCCCATTCATCGCGTTGGACAGGTCATCGCTGCTGCGCAACGCATCGACAACCGCAGAGTGGAGCGGCGAATCAAAATCCAGATCCGGACCCGAGGAAGCAGCGGCAGTAGGCAGCGGAGGATGCGCACGAAGCCCCGTCTCCACCGCCTGACGCGTCGCCAGCAATATTTCATGCGCAAGAACATCGTTCGCAGCCGCCGTCTGATTGATGCGCTGCCGCAGCAGCTCGGCCAGAAACACCGACGACAACACAAGTACGATGGCGAACGTAAGGCCGGTTGCCGTCAGGACAAGCTTGGTTCTCAAGCGCATCGCTTATCCGGCCGCGACGCTTGAAGATTCGGAGACGCCGGACGCCGCAGCAGCCGTACTGGAGTATTCCTTCAGCTTGTTCTGCAGCGTCTTCGTCGTAATGCCGAGAATCTCCGCCGCGCGAGTCTTATTGTTATGCGTGGAGAGCAGCGTCTTCAGAATGAGCTGACGCTCCGCTTCATCCACCGTGGTCCCTACTTCCACATGCACTGTCCGTGCGTCATCCTGCGCGGCCGCTGCGGCAGCACCCGCGGCATCCGAACCAGGCGCGAAGCGCGTCGCATAACCCGGTGCACCAAAGTGCGGCGGCAGATGCTCGACCTTGATCTGCCCGCTCCCCGCTAAAATCGTGGCGCGCTCGATCGTATTCCGCAGCTCCCGCGCATTGCCCGGCCAGTCGTAAGTCAGCAGCCGGTTCAGCAGCGCAGGAGCGATGCCCGTAATCGAGCATCCATGCCGCTGATTCATATCTTCAATCATCTTCGCGGCAATAGCCGGTATATCGGAAGTATGATCGCGCAGCGCCGGCATCTGAATGTTGAAGACGTTCAGCCGGTAGAAGAGATCCGCACGCAGCAGCCCACTGGCGACAGCCTGTTGTGGATCTTTGTTCGTCGCCGCAACCACCCGCACATCCACCGGCGTCTCCGCCTTGCTGCCAAGACGCCGCAACTTGCGATCCTCAAGCACACGCAGCAGCTTGGACTGCGTGGCCATCGGCATCTCGCCGATCTCATCCAGCAGCAGCGTTCCCTCTTCCGCCAGCTCAAAGCAACCGGCGCGGCGTTCGAGCGCCCCGGTAAACGCACCCTTCTCGTGGCCAAAGATCTCGCTCTCGATCAGCGTCTCAGGAATCGCCGCGCAGTTCACCGCAACGAACGGCTTGCTCCGGCGCGAGCTCAGATCATGCAGGCAGCGCGCAACCAGCTCCTTGCCGGTACCGCTCTCTCCCGTCACCAGCACAGAGACATTCGACGGCGCAACACGCTCGATCAGCTGGAAAATAGAACGCATCTGCGGCGACGAGCCGACCAGCGGCCCGAGAACTCCAGCCTCGCGCGATTGCCGGCGCGACTGCTCAAGCTCCACATTGGAGCTCTCCTCCCGCTGGCGATTCGCGCTTTGCAGAATCGCGCGAAGACGTGTCGGGTCCACCGGCTTCGGAATGTAGTCGTACGCTCCCATGCGCATCGCATCCACAGCAGATTCGATCGACCCCTGAGCGGTCAGCATCACCACCACCACCTGCTGCTGCAGCTCTTTGATCCGCGCCAGCAGCTCCATGCCATCCATGCGCGGCATCTTCAGGTCTGTCACGACGATGCCCGGCGACCACTGCCGCACGCAATCGAGGCCTTCGACGCCGTCCGCGGCGCTCTCAGTGCGGAACCCCCAGCTGGCCACCAGCTCGGTCAGGCCTGTGCGCGCGTGCGCCTCGTCTTCGACGATCAGAACTTTCTCACTCAACGTTCACCATCCAACTACAGTTTTAGTATTTTTGTGCGATGCCGGGAGAGCACGTTATATGCGACGCAAACCTACCGGCCACATATCCATTGGATGCAAATTTGCTGCAGATCGTGTGCCTGCACTGTGTTCAGAATACAGGCAGAACCGCGATATCCTGAAGCTATGGATCCATCGAACCCTGAATTGCTGCCGCCAGAGATCACCGTCGAGGCCTTCGCCCGCCTGCGCGCCGCCGAAAGCACAGCGTCAACCGAGCCTGTCGTGCTGCTGGACGTGCGCGAACCCTGGGAGTTTCAGACCGCGAGCCTCCCCACTTCCCTGCTCATGCCAATGGGCGAGGTCACCTCCCGCGCCCACACCGAACTCGACCCCGACGCGCACATCGTAGTGCTCTGCCATCACGGCCAGCGCTCCCTCTCCGTAACCATGTGGCTCCGCAATCAAGGCTTCGAACAAGCCCAATCCCTCGCCGGCGGCATCAACGCCTGGTCCCGAACTATCGACCCGACCGTGCCGAGGTATTAGGGACAAGATCCTACCTGGAAACCTGGTGATCGGAAAGGCATTGCCGAGGCTAGAACTCAAAGGTGAAGCCTGCCGCCGGAAGAAGAGGCACGCTGTTCTGGCGTTGCGCGTCCACCTGATGAGTGACGCTGACGTTGAAGGGATAGAGGAAGTCGTAGTAGCTGTAGTTGGTGTGGCCGGTCAGGTTTTCGATCTCGGCGTGGACGGTTAGATTGACGTGCTTTGTTATAAACACCTTGCTGATCCGCACATCGTTGCGCAGATAATCTCCCTGGCGGAGGAGGTTGCGCTGCTGGTTTAGCTGATAGACGACGGGTGTGTTGGAACCGGCGGGAGAGCTGAGAGTGGTAGGCGCGAGAAAGCCGGATATGGGAAGGCCTGAGCCGTAGCGTAAGTTTCCGCTGAGGGAGATAGTGCGCGAGATTCGGTAGGCACCGTAGGCAGAGAATGTGTTCCGCTGGTCGCCATCGCCGGGGAAGCTGAATGCGGTACCGGGTTGCCAGTACTTCGAGTAGCTGCGTGCATAGGATATCCAGCCGGATAGGCGATTGGCGCTGCGACGCTGGAGTGAGACCTCGAAGCCTCGCGCGTAAGCACTCAGGTTATTGCCTAGCACCGGGCCGGGAACCGGAAATCCTATCTGCCCATTGGGGAGAAGGCGAAACTCCGTTTGCGGTGAGTAGATGTCCCCATGTTCCTGGCGGTTGTAGAGTTCGACGTGAAGCCGCAGTTTTTCCGTAAAGAACTGATCGAGGGCAAACATCTCATGAGTGGCGCGTTCCTGATGGAGCGATGGAACCCCGAACGCTCCATAGAGTTGCAGCAGACTGGGTCTTTGGGCATATTGGCCGTAGGCGGCGGTGAAATTGGTTCTGGGTGCGGCGCGAAGAAGAACGCTGGCGTGGGGAAGCCAGACGCTTTGCGAGGAGGGTCTGGAGTACTGCCAACGCCCCCCGACGTTTATCGTCACACGGTTGTTAAGCAGCGTGGCCGTGTCCTCGAGATATCCAGCGGGCTCCCAGGTGGATTGCGAAAAGCTGTCGAAGGGGAGCAAGTTGCCGTACGAGAGGGTCTGAGCGGGGTAATTCCACTGCGTGTAGCTGTTGCGCTGCTGATGCGGCGATCGGGATTCCAGGCCAACCGCGAACTTGTTCCAGCTGCCCGCTTGGACGGTGAGGTCGGTGCGAAGGCCATATACGTTCGATGTCGTATCGAGATCGACGGCGGAGAATGGATTGGTGTCGTGCTCATGGTCATGGGTCCAGGAGCCGGTCATCTGCAGCAACATTTTTGGTGAAGGCAGCCAGTCCCAACGCATCGAGTTTATGCCATGTTCCACCTCGCCTAACGTAAATAGGCTGGCCGCCTGCCCGTCCGTGTAGAAGGGACTTCGCGAAGCATTGGTTGAACCGAAGTCGGAGAAAAGGTTGAATCTGTGGTGCGCATTCGGGTCGTAGCTGAGCTTGCCGGTAATGTCGTTGTAGTTTAACGTCAAGCTGCTGGAGTAGCCGAGCCGGTCCAGAAGGTAGGCCAGATAGCTCTGCCTGCCGGAGAGGAGCCATGAAGCTTTTTTGGATTTGCCGATGGGTCCCTCCGCTGTTAGCGCGGCACCAAGAACGTCTGCGGTGAAGCGGGTGGCGATACGATCGCGGGCGCCGTCTCGGGTCGCGATGTCGAGTATGGCGCCGGTTCTGTCACCATACTCGGCAGGAAATGCGCCGCTGAGAAGACCAACAGAGCGAACTACGTCTCCATTGACGACCGAGAGAGAGCCGAGGTCTCCTGAGGCCTCTAGCGCGTAGGTTGGATGGTCGATCAGTACACCGTCCAGGTAGACGCCGACGTGGGGAAAGTCGGCTCCGCGGACTGCGAAATCGGCATAGAAATCCTGGTTTGCAGCCACGCCGGGAAGATTTGCGACTGCTCGAAAGGGGTCGTTGGCGAGCACGGTTGAGAGGTCTTGTAGCTCGGATTTGTCGAGCGTGTATTGGGTTACTGCATTCAGCACTAGGGGGTCGAACGGCTTCGCCGCGACCGTCACATCTTGGGTGCAGCGCAGTGTGTCCTGTCCAAGCCTTAGGTCGAGTTCGCGGGTTGTTCCAGCAACCATGTCAACGTCTCTCTTCAGCAGGCCGTAGCCGACCGTTGAGACGCGAAGCTCTACTGGCCCGGCGGGGACATTCTCCAAAATGAAACGGCCATCGCCATCTGTGGCGACTGCGGCTGTCTGTCCGGCGATCGAGATGCTGACTTTCGCGAGTGGTTCGCTGGTTTGCAAGTCGACGATCTGACCACGGATTGTGCCCGTCGGGTTGGGGGTCTGAGCCGGCGTGGTCTGCATGCTGGGAACAAGCAGAAGAAGCAAGAATGCTTTGGGGAGAGAGATCTTCATAGCTCACCGTGCTCTTGGGTGGGTTTCGTCGTAGACGCGCTGGACCTGGCCGGTGGTGAGCTGGGTGTAGCGCTGGGTGGTGGAGAGGCGCTCGTGGCCGAGCATCTCCTGGATGGCGCGGAGGTCGGCGCCTTCTTCTAACATGTGGGTGCCGAAGGCGTGGCGGAGGGTGTGGGGGTGAACGTCGGCGGCCAGGCCGCGCGACTGGGCGATCTGCTTGACGATGCGGCCTACACTGCGGGTGGTGAGGCGGGTGGTGCCGGACATGCGGAGGTTGGCGATGAGCGGGCCTTCGGTGAGCAGGGCGAGCTTGCCGGCGGAGCGGAGGCGGGATTCGCGCAGCGGCAGGTAGGCGCGCAGGGCGATGGCGGCCTCGTCGCCGAGGGGGACATAGCGCTGCTTGCGGCCCTTGCCTTTCACCAGGATGGCGTCGTTCTTCCACTGGATGTCGGGCATATCGATGCCGACCAGCTCGGAGTTGCGGATGCCGCAGCCGTAGAGCAGCTCGAAAATAACGCGATCGCGTTCGGGCCAGGCAGCGGCTTCATCTTTTGTGGCGTTGGCTTCCCGGCGCTCCACAAATTCGAGGGAGTTGAGCAGACCGTTGACCTCTTCCATGCTCGGAACGCGCGGCAGATGCTGCGGCAGCTTCGGCGTGCTGACGAGAACCGCCGGATTCTGCGCAATGCGATGCTCCTTCGCCAGCCACCGGAACCACGAGCGAATCGCAGCCAGCGCCCGCGCCGCAGATGCCTTGGTCAGCCCGCGCTCGTAGAGCTGGCCGAGATACGCACGGATGTGGAGGTGTTCGACGGTAGCAATGGCGGCGCTGGGGCCGAGGGAGTCGCTGAGATAGGCAGCGAAGTTCAGAATCTCGCGTCGGTAGGCGCGCACCGTGTGCTTGGATGCGTTGCGTTCGTTTTCGACCACTGCCAGGAACTGCTCGGCGAGGTGTTCGAACTCGGTGGCTGGGGCGGTCTCCACGGTCATTCGTTCACCGCAGCGTTACGCCCTGACGGGATGCCGGGTGGAGGAATGGCCGGAAGTGCGGTGGATACGGTGGCCTCGCTTCCCTGCTGACGGCGTTTGCCGCGCGGGTGGTGGTCGCGGTGGACTCGCTTGAGGTGCTCCATGGCGACGTGCGTGTAGACCTGCGTAGTCGCGATGTCGGCGTGTCCTAGCAGGCGCTGGACGGTGCGCAGATCAGCGCCATGCTCGACCATGTGGGTGGCGCAGCTGTGGCGCAGCACGTGTGGGCTTGCCTTACGCGCGCTGCCGTCTGCCGAGCTGGAAGCCGAGCGCACCATCTCCCACACCCACTGGCGTGTGAGCGCATGTCCACGCACGCTGAGGAACAGCGCACGCTGCATACGTCCGCGAGCGAGGGCGGGGCGGCCGTGCCGGGTGTACTCCGCAAGTGCCTCGACAGCGCGACGGCCGAGCGGAACAATGCGCTCTTTATCGCCTTTGCCGCGCACCTGGGCGCGGGCGAGATCGAGGTGTAGGTCTTCTTCGCGCAGCGACACGATCTCGCCGACTCGAAGACCGCCGGCGTAGAGGACTTCGAGGATGGCATGATCGCGCAGGGCGAGTGGTCGAGACAGGTTGGAGTTGTGAGAGCTGTCGATTTCGGGATTGCGGGCGACGGCGGCGGCGTGATCGAGCATCGCCGAGACTTCGCTCTCAGCGAGCGACTTCGGCAGAACCTTCCAGCTCGCAGGCGTCTCGATCGTGACGGTGGGATCGTGCGGGATGCGCTTGTCGAGCAGAAGCCAGCGGTAGAAGCCGCGAAAGCAGCTGAGCTTGCGGGCGATGGAGCGGGCATCGACGTTGTTGGCCCGCAGATGAGCCATGAAGCTGCTGAGATCTGCCTCCCCTGCGGTGATCAGCAGACCGCCGCGGGCTTCCAGTTGCTCCGCCAACTGCTCCAGATCACGCACGTAAGCGGCGCAGGTGGCAGGCCGCAAACCCTTTTCCACGCGGAGATAGGCCATGTACTGGCGGATGGTGCGACAGTTGCCTGCAACTTCCGCCGATGACTGGTCCGTACCGTTGGTGTCGCTTGGAGGCATATCGATCATTATCGCGGCGGGGGCGATTGAGAATGGAGTGGATCGACAGCGCGCATCTAGCTTGCCAGCATCGGGTTTGATAGCATCCGGTGAGGTAATCGTCAGGAGGAATCGATGGCGCTTTGTAAGGATCTTGTGAATAGCAAATATACCGCGCCTAAGTCGCAGGTCTGCGCAGAGTGCGTCGCGCTGGGCGACGAATGGGTGCACCTGCGAACGTGCCTGGCATGTGGGCATGTAGGGTGCTGCGACTCATCGAAAAATCGGCACGCGACCAAGCACTTCAAGACGACCGGACATCCGGTGATCTGCTCCGCACAACCCGGCGAACGTTGGCTTTGGTGCTACGTGCATGAGCAGATGGCCGAATAGCCTGCGACAACCTCTGAACAGTCAGATATTGGAAGCTTTCCTGACGAAATGTTGAATTTGTCACTTTTCTTTGACTCAGAAGGTCAAAGCAGACTACTATCCGGTACGTCCCATGGCGCAACGACTTTCTCCATCCCGTTTCTGTGGCTTCTACTTTGGCCTCGCACTCGCTCTGATATGGGCTTTGGTCGCCGGGCCCGTGCAGGCAAAGGGCCCGCGTCCCAAGCGTCACGATGAATATAAGCGTCAGGTTGAAAGACTTGAGGATGCTTGGCGCACCGCCCAGCTGAGCGGAGACGTGACGACTGTCAATCAGCTTCTCTCGGATGATTACGTCGGCATTACCATGTCTGGACAGGTCGTAACGAAGACGCAGCAGCTCGACCGGATGAAGAAACGGGTAATGGCTCTGTCTAAGTATGAGGTAAGTGACGTGAAGGTAAAGCTGATCGGCACAACGGCTGTTGTGACCTCACTCGCTCAAATCGATGGGACCTACGAGGAGCAGCCAATTCACGGGACGTTTCGGTCAACCAGGGTTTATACGCGAATCCCAGGAGGCAGCTGGAAGATCACGAACTTCGAGGCGACCCGGGTAGGAGCGGGACGGCGACAAGAGAACAATGCCGATCCTCAGCCCGATCAGAAACCATAAAAGCTAAGCAGCAGTAGGACAAGCAAGCGCACCGGGGGCCGGACGCGCCGGCAGAAGCTTCGCTTTGATCGATCTCCCGTACAAGTTCAAAGCCAGGAGACGCCTGTCGAGGGATCGCGTCCCTCCCGTCAGGCATGCGTCTTCGGGTTCCTTATTGAAGGCCAGCAGATGCGCAGACTGAGCAAGGGGCTCACGTCGCGGCACCGTATTCAAAGGGACTGATGGGGTAGCGCGCAGCCGGGGAGCTGCAAACGGGGCGGTGGGAGAGTTCGGGAGACGAATGGGATAGCTCAGATTGTGGTCCATAAGTTTCTCCAGATTGGTAATGAATTTTCCTTGCACTTCGGTAACTCAATAATCAGATGTGCGGTTTGCCGCCAGCGTTGCCTGGGCGCGAGAAGCACTCAGGCGTCCGAGAAGCACCCAAGCGTAGAGGGTGGGATTGGCTACACCTCGTCGGATGAGCTGGGCCCTTCTGCCCACGCGTCGCGGAACTTCAGCCACGTCGTATCCAGAGTCTCGGGCAGAACACGCGTATCGGCCACAGCTGTCATGAAATTTGTGTCTCCGACCCAGCGTGGCAGCGCGTGCATGTGGATATGTTCCGTAACACCTGCCCCGGCGGCCTCGCCCAGGTTGAGGCCGAAGTTTAATCCTGCGGGGCGGTAGACTTCGCGCAGTACGGACTCCACCTGCTGCGCCATGCCCATCATTTCCTGCGCATCCTCCGCCGGAAGAGTGGCTAGCGAGTCTACATGGCGATAAGGCACGATCAGTACGTGGCCGGTCGAGTACGGGTACGCATTCAAGCAGAGGAAGCAGGAGCGGCCCCGAACCAGTAGATGGGCGGCTTTTTCAGCCTCGGCGGCGGGCATGCCCTGCTTGATTGCATAGTCGACCGCAGCGACCATGTTGCAGAAGACACAATTTGGGGCCTCGTCAAGCGGGCCGATCCAGGCGCTCAGGGCTTCCGGCACACCCGGCAGCGAAGGTGTGTGTGATTTGGTGACATAGGCGTATCTCCACGGCGTCCACAGGCGTTCCATTCGCCGGAGTATAGACCACTTGGCGCCAGCTATGCGGCGACCGGACGAAAAATGGGAAGTTTAGCGGCAACGGCCTGGAACCGGCGGGAGCATGCGTTGGGAACCCCCTCGAAGGAATTCCGAATACCGATTCATTGACTTGAAATAATGGAAATGGTCTGAGCGCGAACTCGCGCTGTCAGGGCCAAATCCCGGTGCAAACATGATTGACTCTGCCAGTGTGAGCGTATATTCTTTTTATAAGCCACTGCGTGTGGGATCCTAGTGCAGCAGCTCCTTGTAAGACTGTTCCTTCCTGCCTGCCGAAGCTGCTTCGGGGACAACCGGTGCGTCTCTCCTCGCGAAGTTTCTGAGACTACCCCGCAGTTGACACACCGCCAGCTTTGAACGAATGGAATGAATCCCGGAGTAAGGCATCAATGACCGTAGAAGTCCACAATCCTAACCAAATCGAAGGTAAACCCCTGAACACCGAACTGGAAACCCTAGCGCCCGAAACGACAGCGGAGCAAGCCGACCTGTCCCCCGAAACCCACACCACGCATCAGCACTCCGATGATGCCGGAACCGTGCTTGGCAGCGTCTCTGCCGCAAGCAGTGATTCGCCTGACGAGTCGTCTCAGTCAGAGCCGGATTACGATGCGGCCGACTTTGCAGCCGCGTTGGCGAATTTCGACCGCGAACAAGCGGCCGAGTCTGCCGCCGCTCAGAACCTGACCGCCGAAGAAGTCATAGTTACCGGCACCGTGGTCAAGGTCACCGACAAGCATGTAGTGGTTGATATCGGATTGAAGTCCGAGGGATTGATTCCGCTGGAGCAGGTCGTCGACCTGCAGGGCAACTCGAAGTTCAACGTCGGCGATACCGTCGAGGTTGTAGTCGAGCGCGAAGAGGCCGAAGGCGGCTATCTGGTCAGCCACGAGAAGGCGCTGCGCCACAAAATCTGGGACACGCTCGAGCAGGCTGCCAACGATAAAGTTCCTGTAAAGGGTATGGTTGTGAGCCGCGTAAAGGGCGGCCTTACCGTCGATATCGGCATCAAGGCTTTCCTGCCTGGCTCGCAGATCGAAGTGCGACCCGTGCGCAATCTCGATGGCTACATCGGTACAGAGATTGAAGTTCGCGTCATCAAGTTGAATAAGAAGCGCGGCAACGTGGTCATCAGCCGCAAGGAGCTTCTGGAGGAAGATCAGAACGCCAAGAAGTCGGTCACGCTCGCAACTCTCGAAGAAGGCACCATTCTCACCGGAACGGTGAAGAATCTGACCGACTATGGTGCATTTGTTGATCTTGGCGGCCTCGACGGCCTGCTGCACATTACCGACATGAGCTGGGGTCGGCTGACCCATCCGCGCGATCTGGTTAACGTTGGCGACGAAATTCAGGTCAAGGTGCTCAAGTTTGACAAAGACAAGCAGCGTGTTTCGCTAGGCTTCAAGCAGCTGACGCCTGACCCATGGCTCGATGCGATCGAACGCTATCCAATTGGAGCGCAGGTACGTGGCCGCATTCTTTCGGTCACAGACTACGGCGCGTTCGTTGAGTTGGAGCAAGGGATCGAAGGCCTGGTTCACGTCTCGGAGATGACCTGGTCAAAACGGATGAAGCATCCATCGAAAATGGTCAAGCCGGGCGATGAGGTAGACACAATCATCCTCAGCGTCAATCCAAATGACCGGCGCATCTCGCTGGGTATGAAGCAGCTTCAGGACAATCCCTGGGAGCAGCTTGAAGACAAGTATCCGACCGGTGCCATCATTGAGGGACGTGTGCGCAACCTGACCGACTTCGGTGCCTTCATCGAGATCGAGGATGGAATCGACGGACTGGTGCATGTCTCAAACCTGAGCTGGACGAAGCGGATCAAGCATCCGTCCGAGGTGCTGAAGAAGGGCGAGAAGGTTCGCGCCATCGTACTTGGCGTAGAACCGGAGAATCGCCGGCTGTCTCTTGGAGTCAAGCAGCTTCAGCCCGATGTCTGGGATACGTTCTTCGCGCAGCACCGCGTGGGCGACGTCATCAAGGGCAAGATCCTGCGGACCGCGCAGTTTGGCGCATTCGTCGAGATTGCCGAGGGGGTCGAGGGTCTCTGCCACGTCTCCGAAGCAGTCGATCAGAATCATACGCCAGTCGCTATGGACGTCGACTCGGAGCATGAGTTCAAGATCGTCAAAATGAATCAGGAAGAGAAGAAGGTAGGCCTGAGCATCCGCGCCGTTGGAGAAGAAGCCAGCCGCGCAGAGGTTGAGAGCTACAAGGAGCGCAGCTCCGATAAGGACCGCAAGGAACATAAGGGCGCGTCTTCGTCCTCTTCGAACAGCAGCAGCACCACGCTGGGCGATCTGATCAACTGGAAGCGCTCCGAACGCGAATAGAGCTTCCTGAACTCAACATCAATAGGCCTTCCCGCATGGGAAGGCCTATTGTTTTCTCGCTACTTGGTACTCTTAATCCCCATAAACGGATGTGCATCCCGACGAAGGTGTGGGCTAAGCGCTCAACCAAAAGGGCAAAGCCCGCGATCGCGGGCCTTTAGCTCCTTCACAGACTAGGGTTAGATCGCCCGGGAGTTACTCAGGCGTTCTTGAGTAAACGCACTCACTGGAAACTCAACGACTGGCGCAGAGCCCATCTTGAGTGAGGCACGGCGCATGATCTCCACCTCGGCGGGAGATAGGAGCTCGGGCGGGAAGCCAGCTATTGCGACAAAGCCCGGATCGTCACCGAGTGCCTCAGATATCTGGTTCCAACGCAGGAAGGGCGATGTTGTGGGCAGAAGAATCGGGCGCCGCTTCGGCTCAGGTAACGCGAAATAAGCAGCCCAAGTAGCAAGGACAAGGCAATTGACTAGGATATTAGTTCCGCCAAGCTGACCATTAGAATGGAATGCGAACCATGCGGATTCCACCAGATCATGCGTTGCCAATACACCTAGACCTAAACTTACGCCAAAGATGCGGCTTTTGTAAGATAGGCCCATAGGTTGAACCGCGAAACAGACGAAAAGCAACAGGCACAGAGTAAGGATGCTTTGAGTACGTTGCAACTGGGACATAGCGGCGATAAAGTAGCTTGCCCCTGTCATGTGCGGTGTCATCGCAGAACCCAGTGCAACTGCCATCGAAATTCCTGCCGCCCACTTAAAAACCAGTATCCCCAGGGTCTGCAATCCTTTGAGGGGGGCCATGGCGAGTTTGAAGACGCCATACACTACCATCAACATCAGGATCGACTCAAGACCAAAGCCTAACCAGTAGAGATTGAAGTATATCTTGTAAGCTGTGCGCCCGAGCAACAAGTGTCCGCTGGCCTGATGAATGGAAAGCAGCAGGGAAGAAAACAGTATACGCACGGAAAGCAGGCTCACTAACCATGCGTAATCTCTCCACTGTCGCCTCCAAATAAGCGACGACAAGGCCACACTATTGAGTGCAACTGTGACACATGTGAAGACTGCTGGTGAGGTAGTTGTCACGCGGAACTCCCTTAGACAAGTAGAGAATACCCTGTCTAAGGGAATCGTCAAGCTTTTTGTTGAACTTTAGCTATCAAACGTGCAGTTGCTACCGGCTGCATCGGCATTGCAAAGCGGGGGGTCGCCTCCGTTACCGGGTCCAACGGGCCTCGCGCTAGGCGTTGCAGTGTTTTTAAAGTTCAGCGCCGAGGAACTATGGGCGGGGAAGGTGCTGGCGGCAAAGCCGGTTACGGCGAGGGCTACGACGAACGCGCGGATGATAGTTTTCATGGCTTTAAAGCTCCTTTGGTTACTCTTGGTGGGCTGGGGAAAAATTTGTGCTGGACAAGCCAACTGAAGTAACCTTAAGATCTCTAAGCTTAGAAGTCTATTGAAATCAATTACATAACCTTGTATGATACAAGATTGATTACCAAGGTAATGTTGTAGCGGGTACTCTTACACAATCCATTGGAGTTATATCTGTAGGTTCTTTTCTAGCTATCTAAGTCCATTCCAATTTGGAAGTGTTTTCTGCTGCTTATAAGCAATATTTCGTGCGAAAACTGCACCATTTAGGGGATGCGCGAAGGCCTCAACCGGGGGCGGGAGAGACATGTCTCGGGTCTTCGCGGAATATTTTTTAGAGTTAACTTGTTCGGTTTGTGTAAGTTATAACCACATCAACATTGAATAGCCCCCTCCAAACAGGAACGCACAGCTTGTCCGATCGGGCGGCCAGAGCCTAGCCTTTTTTTAGGTACGCTTCAGGCTTCGGCCAACGCGGCTCAGGCTGAGAGCATCGCCGGCGCCTACCAAAACGTACTCGTGGTCGTTCACGACAGGGCGACGAAAGCGGAGTAGAGGGAGGTTGTAGCGTGGACGCGATTGAGTGTAGCTTCCGACCACCACAGACGCTAGGTAAGAGGACCAGAAATGCCAAGTATTGGTGAGATGCGGAGACTTGCGATCGCTCCTGTTCGTGAACCTGCGACGGCGGAGCGATACCTCGTTGATCCGGTCACAACGACAAGTACTGCTCTCGGGCTAACGCGGACCAGGTATCCCAACGGTGGAGGATGCTGGCAGCTTCATCTGGGATTTAACGCTCAGGACGACACAGGCGCATTCCACTCGCTTCAGCGTTGATCGCGGTCGACTTCGCGGTGGGCTTCGATTTGTCTATAGGAATCGCATTGTGCGCAGTCCGGGCTGGCATGTGGGCCATCCTTCCGCTGCCACAGCCTTCTCCGGCACGGGGAACCAACGCGGCTTGGGACCGCTTGCTTACCGCGGTCCCTTCGAGCAGGCTCCGACTTCTTGCCGCCCATACGGTCCGGGACTTGCTCGGGTCGCGCTCGTCGCTACCCATCGCTGTTGCCGTTTCGACCCATGATAAAGGGAAAGTTTTGAAACCTACGCCTTTGATGAAAAGTGCTCCGAAGGCGATCTACTCTTCCAGTTGCTTTTTGTTGCGGGGGCGTGTTTTGAACCAGATGGGAGCACCTATGAAGCCGAAGGCGGCGCGGATCTGGTTGGCGAGGAAACGCTCGAAGGCGAAGTGTAGCTTGACGTCTCTATCGGTGAAGAGGACGAAGGTGGGGGGGGCTACGGCGGCTTGCGTCATGTAATAGATGCGCACGCGGCGCTTCATGGGGACGGACGCCTTCTGGAAGTCGACCTTGGCGAGGAAGCGGTTCATCTGACCGGTGGTGACGCGCTTGCGGCGCTCGCGGGAGACGAGCTCGACCTTCTTGAAGAGGGCTTCGATTCCCTTCCCGGAGGCGGCGGAGATGAAGACGAGTGGGGCGTAGTCGAGGTACTTGAGCTTGTCGCGGACCTGCTGCTCATAGATCTTGGGGTCGGCGGGCTGGGTGGTGCCGGAGACGGAGGCTGAGCCGCGGGCCTGCTGGGTGCTTTGGTCGGCCTGGGTGCGGGAGGAGAGAAAATCCTCGGGGGAGGACTCGGTAGATTTGCGGGAGCGGTTGGTGTTGGGATTGCTATTGGTCGTGGGGTTGTTGGTGGTGGGGTGGAGGACGAGGTCCCACTTGTTGACGACGATGATGACAGAGCGGCCGGACTCGTGGGCGTAGCCGCCGATGTTGGCGTCGAGGGCGGCTACGCCTTCGGTGGCGTCGAGGACGAGGAGCGAGACGTCGGCGGCTTCGAGGTGCTTGCGGGCCATGATGACGGAGAGCTTCTCGGCCATGAGGTGGGTCTTGCCCTTGCGGCGGATGCCGGCGGTATCGACGAAGCGGAAGTCGTGGTTGGCGCGGGTGACTACCTCGTCGACGGCATCGCGCGTGGTGCCGGCGATGGAGGAGACGATGGCGCGGTTGGTTCCGGTAAGGGCGTTGAGCAGGGTGGATTTGCCTACGTTGGGGCGGCCGATGATGGCGATCTTGGTCTCGTGCTCGAGGAAGGTGCCGTGGGAGCGGAGGCGGCGGGGACGCTCGGGGTTGTCGGGACCCCACTCATCGCCTGCATCGGCGACGTATGCGAGACCCCGCTTGGTTTCGGGGTCGAGATGGGCGAGGACGGAGTCGGGAGAGGGGGAGAAGTCGGGGCCGGTCTCGTCTTCTTCCATCTCGTCGCTGGATGTGAGCATGGTGGCCGGATGCTCGATGAGGGCGTCGGGGGTGGGGAGGGCGGCGAAGACCTCGTCGAGGAGGTCGCCGATGCCGACATTGTGTTCGGCGGAGATGGCGAGGACGTTCGAGAAGCCGAGGCGGCGGAAGTTTTCGGCCTGGGGCTGCATGGCTTCGGTGTCCATCTTGTTGACGGCGAGGAAGACGGGCTTGCCGCCGCGGAGGAGGAGCCGGGCTAGTTCGAGGTCGGGCGAGGCGAGCTCGGTGCGGCCGTCGATGACCATGATGATGGCGTTGGCTTCGGAGAGGGCGGTCTGGGCCTGGCGGAAGATTTCGGCGGGGATGAGGGCGATGTCGTCGGGGACGATGCCGCCGGTGTCGACGATGCGTGCGTCGGCTCCCATCCACTCGAGCTCGCCGTAGATGCGGTCGCGGGTGATGCCGGGCTCGTCGCCTACGATGGAGCGGCGGGAGCCGGTCAGGCGATTGAAGAGGGTGGACTTGCCGACGTTGGGGCGGCCGCAGATGGCGATGAGTGGGAGGTTGCGAGCAGCGGCAGAGTCGACGGCGAGATCGAGCTGGGCGGCGAGGAGCTCGGCGGCGCGCCAGGCGCGGAGTTCGGCGGCGGTGTCGGCGTCGCTTTCGGGGCGGCCGATGTTGGCGGAGTTGGGGGTCTGGCGGCCTGCGATTCCATCGGAGGGACGCTTGACTGCGGGTGCGGATCTAGATGCCGTGCGGCCAGGGGTCTCTGCATCGCGGGAGATGGTTTTCCGGGATTCTTTTTCCGGAGAGCGAGTCGGGGTGCGCTTCTTCTTTTCGAGTTCGGCGCGCTTGGTGGCGAGAGTCTTGCGCTTGCGTGGGTCTACGGCCCCGGTGGTGGGGGTGACGCGGGGGGCGCGGCCCTTCTTCGGACGCGTGGATGCGTCGCGATGCTTCTTGCCTAGTCGTTTGCGATCGTCGCGCTGCGCCATGTGTATGTCCTCTTTCGACGCGGTGCGCCTGAAGACATTATAGGAGGCGAAGTGTCAGTTGACTGCGATCAGCTGACTTGCTTTAGCTCATTGACGAGCGAACCTACAGGGTTGCCGATCGAATTTTTAGCAATCTCAGTGATTGAGGCCCCGCGACGAGACATCAAGTAGGCGGCTACAGCTCCGGAGGCGAGGGTGGACCAGAAGAGGATGCGTCTCATGATGGATTCTCCTTGGGATTTCGTAGAGGGTGACAATGATTGCGTTGGATGAGATGCGTTGTTCGAGTGGGAGGTTCGGCTTGCCTGTGTTTCGGTGCCGGCGGGTGGAAGTTTCAATAGAGTCTCTGCGTTGCGGTGTGTGAGGCGCGCCAGGTCCTCTTTGCTGAGCTGGGTCTCGGAGAGAAATTTGCGTCCAGCAGCGTTTGAGGCGAAGGGGTAGTCGACCGAATACATGAGCCGATCCATGCCGATGACGTCGATCGCGCAGCGCAATGGTGGCTGCGTGAAGAAGCCGCTTGTAGTCAGGTGGATGTTCGTGCGGAAGTAATCAGCGACCGGCTGGCGCAGGTGGCTGGAGGCTTTCGAGAGCATGTCGCTGGAGCGTAGGAGCCAGTAAGGTAGACCTTCGCCCATGTGCCCGATGATGAGTTGCAGCGTGGGGAACTTGTCGAAGAGGCCGGAGACGATGAGACGTAACGTGTGTAGCGCGGTCTCGGAGTGCCAGCCCCAGCCGGCTATGGAGAGAAGATTGCCAGTCTCGCCGGGAAGGTTGGCGTAGTACACCTGTTTCACGGCGGTCGGTGGTGGCGCTGGGTGGAGATAGACAGGGACATTGAGGTGAACAGCGGCTTCGAAGATCGGGAGGAAATGAGGGTCGTCGAAGAAGAGACTGGTGGAAGAGGACGAACTGAGAGCAGGAGCTCCGGCGATGGAGGTGGTTCCGTTGAGCATCACACCGCTGAAGCCGAGCTGGGTGATGCATCGCTCCAACTCTTTGGCTGCCATGGAGGGGTCTTTGACCGGCAGCGTGGCGAAGCCGGCGAAGCGTGTCGGGTGGGTGCGGATGGCTGCTGCGAGTTCGTCGTTGATGTCGCGGGCGAGTGGGATCGACTCTGCGGCGGAGAAGGAATCGAAGCCGATGGAGGCCAGTGAGAGAACCTGGAGATCGACTCCGGCTTCATCCATGGCTGCGATGCGGCCTGGGCCGAGATCGGTGAGCTTGGGCAGGACTGAGGCTACGATTGGCGGCGCGAGGGCGTCGGGGTTCCGGTTGCGTACGGCAGAGAGGAATGACTCGGTATAGAAGTGTTCTTCTAGAGTGATGGTGCGCATGCGGGATGAGATGCAGGCGGGCCGCAAAAGTGTAGCCCCGGTAGCGTCGGGGGTTCTACTTGGGCGCATCAGCCTGTGTTGCGGAGGCCGGCCGCAATGCCGTTGATGGTGGCGGTGATGGCGCGGTCCAGCTCGGGAGAGGCTTGCTGGCCGGAGCGGAGCAGGGCGCGCTTGCGGCGGAGGAGGTCGACTTGGATGAGGGACATGGGATCGACGTAGGGGTTGCGGACGCGGATGGAGTGTTCGAGGACCTTGTTGGTCTCGAGCAGCGTGGACTGGCCAAGGACGGCGAGAACCATACGCCGCGTGAGCTCGAACTCGGCGTGTAGCGTTCCGTAGATTCGATCGCGCAGCGCTTTGTCTTCGACCAGATCTGCATAGAGGCTCGCGATCGAAAAATCGGCCTTGGCTATGCCGACTTCAACGTTGCGGATGATGTCGATGAACAGTGGGAAGTTGCGGGCCATGGATTGGAGCTGGGCGAGGTTGGCGGCTTCGCGGTGAGCTTGAGCCTCTTCGGAAGAGGAACGACCGAGATTCTGAGCTTCGCTCAGAATGACGCCCCCAGATGACTCCACGGTGGGGATGTTGTTCTGGATGAAGTGCTGGAGGGCGTGGCCTACGCCGAAGTACGCGGGCACGACGTGGCGCGACTGCATCCAGCCGAAGACCCAGGGGATGGCGCGAAGGTCTTCCATGCTGCGCTTACGGGCGGAGCTGGCGTCTGTGCGCTTGGCCGGGCGGGAGCCAATGCGTGCGTGTTCGAGCTCCGCGACAGGAGTGGCCTGTTCGAAGTAGGTGAAGGTCTCAGGATTTTCGACGATGTGTTGGCGATAAAAGGCGTAAGAGGTCGCGGAGATCTGATCGAGGGCGGACTCCCACTCGCGGAGTATCTCTCCGGTGAGGTGCGGGACGTATGCCGGTGGCGCTCCACCCCTGGTACCAGAATCGAGATTTGGGGCACCCACATCTGCAGAATCTTTGTGCTGCAGGATTGCGTCGGGGCGGGCTATAGCGTCAAGTGAGGCAGCGATCATGAGTTCTAGATTGCGCTCGGCGAGAATGACGTCAGAGTACTTCCAGTTGAGCACTTCGCCCTGTTCGGTGATGCGGAGCTCGCCGGAGAAGCTCTCCATCGGCTGCGCGAAGATGGCGCGATGCGTGGGTCCTCCGCCGCGGCCTACGGTGCCGCCGCGTCCGTGGAAGAGCCGGAGTGTGACGCCGCAGTCGCGGGCAACCTCATGCAGTGCACGGTGGGCTTTCCATATCTCCCACGTGCTGGCGATCATGCCGCCGTCTTTGTTGGAGTCGGAGTAGCCGAGCATGACCTCCTGCTGCCAGTTCCAGGATTCAAGGAGAGGCTCGTATGCGGCTGAGGTCCAGAGCTCGCGCATGATGGCTGCTCCGTTCTGGAGATCTTCAATGGATTCGAAGAGTGGGACTGGCTGGAGTCCGGGATCGGACGCTTCGACGCTGCCTTCGACGGGAACGCCGCCCAGGCGCGCAAGGCGAATGACGTTGAGTACATCGTCGGCGCATGTGGCTCCGCTAATGACGTACCGCGGCAAAGACTCGGGTGCGAAGTCGCGTTTGAGTTCAGCAATGGCGCGAAAGGTATCGAGGACTTCGACGGTCTGCGAACCGAGGGCTAGGGGAAGTTGAGCGGCGGTTGCAGCAGAGGTCTTAGATATCTCTGCAATGGCAGCGCTATGAACTCGTGCATGCTGACGAATGTCCAATGCCTGTAGATGCAGGCCGTAGGTGCGGACTTCCAGCAGCAGAGGATCGATCAACATATCCGCGAGGCGGCGGCCGTTGTTGCGAATGAGGCTGTTGCGCAGGATGGTGAGATCGGCGACCAGTTCGGAGGCGCGCTTGTATGGCGCGAGTGCAGAATCCTTCGGCAATGGAACCGACATATGCGGCGGTGCACCCAGGCGCATCATGATGCAGCCGACCAGCAATCGCGTCGCCTCGTAGGGAATGCGGCTTTCGAAGGCGCTCTGGCCGGCGTTGCGGAGTTGTTGCAGGTAGCCGTCGAGGAGGATGGAGAGCTCGGGGGAGACGGAGATGATGCGCGTCGACGGACTAAGTTGGTCGAAGATGTTCTGCAGGCGGCTGCGGTAGTGAACGACGACAAGGCTGACGGCCATGCCGAGCGCCTCGCGCGTGACCTCGGGCGTGACAAAAGGATTGCCATCGCGATCGCCGCCGATCCACGACCCGAAGCTGACGAGTTGGGGCAGGTCAGCGAGCGCGGGCCTGGTGTTGTACTCAGCTGCCAAAGCGCCGGCTACCTCGGCATAGAGGACAGGAAGCGTATCAAAGATGGAGGACTCGTAGTAGTCGAGCGCCATGCGAATCTCATCGCGCACGGTAGGACGAGAGTGGCGGACGTCGTCGGTCTGCCAGAGCGCGGTGATCTCGGCGATAACATCCTGCTCCAGCGATTCGAGTTGGGCATCGGGCAAGGGGATGCGGTCAAGCTGCTCCAGCAGATCCGAGATGCGGCGGCGTTTGAACATGACGACGCGGCGTGCGACCTCAGTCGGATGAGCCGTGAAGACAGGGGAGATGCAGATGCGGGCGAGCAGTTCCGTAGCTTGCTCTGCGGAAATTCCGGCGAGCCGAAGCTGGCGCAGCGCACCGCGGAGGGACCCGCGCTGCGGCTCAGCGTGGGGGTCAAGGGCACTGGAAAGGCGACGCCGCTTGCGGTGGTTAGTCTCGGCGAGATTGATGAGCTCGAAGTAGAAGCCGAAGGCGCGGGCGAGCTGATAGGCGGCGGACTCGGACAAGCCGGCCACGCATTGCTGCGCCTGCTGTAGCGGGTCAGAGGCGGTATGGCTGCGGGAGCGCGACGACGCGCGATCCGCTGTGAACCCATCCTGTTCGCGCCGCTGAATGGCGGTTTGGCGAAGCTCCTCGACGGACTCGAAGATTGCGAGGCCCGCCTGCTCGCGGATAACTTCGCCCAGCAGCGTGCCCAGCGAACGAACGTCGCGCCGAAGAGGAGCTTCTTTCAGCTCACCCGTCGGCGCTTGCAGCTCGGCCAGACGTTGGGGCCAGTTAGTTGGGGACCAGAGAGATGGCATTTAAGCCATTATGCACTGGAATGGGAAGATTTAGCCCGGAGGCGCATCGGTAAGACGCCTCCGGGCTGAAAATGCTACATGGAGGAGCGGTGACCCAGCAGGTTGAAAGTCAGCCCAGCCCTCGCCGTGAAGCTGTGATTCCACGAGCCGTCATCCTGGTATTGGCCCAGATATTCGCCCGGCACCAACGTGAGGGCGAAGCGATCGGATACACGATGCTCAAACCCGAACCCGCCCTTGACTACCGGATTCCAATCCTTTGCGAGAGTCCGTTGCCGGCTGAGACGCATCTCGCCACCCTCGGCGAACACGAAAGGCGTGAATTTCGATCGGGGTGCGAAGTTGAATCGCGGACCAGCCGCAGCAATAAACCGGGTCTGGCCGGGGTAGACAGAACGAACGTAGAGGCTAACGAAATCACCTTGAAAACCCAGATGCTTCGTCAGATTGACCTCGGGGACCACAGACCAGCCAAACATGCTCAGGTTATGGCCGTATTGAGCGTCATTGAAGACATAAACCATGCTCTCCGTGACTGAACCCACGGGAGCAGGATGAGACACCGCACCCTGTGCGAATGCAGCCGAAGGGAGAAGTAGAAAAAAAGCAGAAATATAGTGAAATAGTTTCATCGCAATTGCCTCCAAACGCCACGCAATCCTCTTGAAGCTTCAAGCCTCTCAGTAACGGGCGCGTATGCGAATAGATGCACTCTCGCTTGCGGGAGTTGGTGTCTAAAGAGATTAGAAATGTCCAATTTATAGCGAATAAAATTGGTTGTACAGCCCCCAGAATAAGGGCGCTTTCCACTGAACGCTGAACTGAGGACGCGCCGAATGAATCGCGAAAATAGTCGCAATCTTTGCAGATCAAACAACTACATGACGAGAGCGAGCTTCTCCAGCTCTTCCTGCATGCAGGTCAGTGAGCAGCGAACTGACTCGATCCGTGCAGCGGCACCGCGTGCGGCGTGGCTGGAGACGCCATATCCACGAATCGTGAGGAATGAACTGATCAGCTCACCCGCCTGCCAGGAGTCGAGGCCGGATTGAGTAAGCTCTTCACGCAGCGAAGACAGATCGGTGGCTGTAAATCTTTCGATGTTGCTTTCAGCAGATGCAAAATTTTCCATCGACCTTCCTCCTCTCCCGGCTGCTCACGGATTCAGTGCGATACGTCATCGCGGACTGATATTTGTGAATTAGACGCAATCGGGAACGTGCAGTTGCTACCTATCCTTACTTAGATGAACCTTGCAGGCTATATCACTTTGGTGCCATCCGGACCGGCACTTGGGTAACTTATCGGCGTCTTGCGGACCCAACACGAGCAGAACGCGCACATTCGTTCCGGTACTTCTTTGCCAGATCCCGATTCGGAAGGGGGGCGAGGAACCGCACCCGCGGCGCCTGGGTTTCAGACCAGGGCGAGCTGGCTGACCTCGCTCTACGGGCGATTTGCAAAATGGCGCGATACCATGGAATTGGCATGAAGAATACACCGAGAGTGTTGAACGGAATTGAGATCGCCGCGCAGATCAAGTCTGAGGTCGGCGCCGAGGTGCGCGCGCTGGCCGGCATCGGAATCACGCCGGGGCTCGCCGTCGTATTGGTTGGGAATGTCGCCGCGTCGGAGGTGTACGTCCGCAGCAAGGTGAAGACGTGTGGTGAGCTGGGCATACGCAGCGAGATGCTCACGCCGCCGGAGAGCATCACGACAGAAGAGATGCTGGCGCTGATCTCGGATCTGAACCAGCGGGATGATGTCGATGGCATCCTAGTCCAGCTGCCACTTCCAAAAAGTGTGGACACGCGGCGCTTGCTGGAGGCAGTCCATCCGGAGAAAGATGTCGATGGTTTCCATCCCGTGAATGCAGGACGCCTGCAAAGCGGCGGGAGGGGTCTAGCGCCGTGCACCCCGGCAGGAATTATCGAGATTCTGCGCCGCAGCGATGTGCCCATAGCCGGACAACATGCAGTGGTGCTGGGCCGCTCAGACATCGTCGGCAAACCGGCCGCCATGATGCTTCTGAATGCCTCGGCGACGGTGACAGTGTGCCATAGCAGGACCGTCGATCTGGCGCGCTATACACGGGATGCAGATATTTTGGTCGCTGCAATCGGCAGGCCAGGATTCGTCACACCAGAGATGGTGAAGCCCGGCGCGACGCTGATCGATGTTGGTATCAATCGCATCACCGATGCAGCCGAGTTTGAGCGATTCTTTGCAGGAGACGAGGCGCGGCAGAAGCAGTTTGCGGCGCGCGGATCGACGCTGGTAGGGGATATTCACCCGGCGTCATTTGCCGTAGCAGGAGCGTATACGCCCGTGCCCGGCGGCGTCGGTGCGCTGACGATTGCCATGCTGATGCACAACACCGTGCTCGCCGCAAAGACTCGGCGCGGCATCGGAACGTCCGCGGGCAAGGTTTAGCGGGGTGCTCCGCGTGGGTCTTACCGGCGGGCTGGGCAGCGGGAAATCCACCGCAGCGCGGATGTTCGCCGAGCATGGGGCGTATGTTTTCTCCGCGGATGAGATTGCTCGCGGCCTGATGGAGCCCGGCGAAGATGTGTACGCAGCGATTGTCACGCAGTTCGGAAGCGCCGTGGTGAAGCAGGATGGCTCTCTCGATCGTCCGGCGCTGGCACGCCTCGCATTTGCAGGCGGGCGGCTGGAAGAGCTGGAAGCAATTGTCCATCCCGCCACCATTGCGCGGCAGACGGAGTTGATCGAAGAGGTCGTTTCCCGAGATCGGAATGCAGTGACGATCGTAGAGTCGGCGCTTCTGTTCGAGACAAAACACTGCGGCGAGGGCGGGTGGCAGAAGCGCTTCGACCGCATCATCTTCGTGCAGGCCACGGAAGAACGGAAAATCGCTCGCTTCATTGCGCGTACGTCGAGCGGGCGAACACTAAGCAGCGAGGAACGCATGGCGCTTGAAGCGGATGGACGACAACGGCTCGCACAACAGGCCGACGGTGGACGCAATGCAGCACACTGCGATTATCAATTGACGAATGATGGATCTCCGGACCAACTGCGCGTGCAGGTCGACGCTTTGTGGCCGGAGCTGGAGAGGCTGGCGCGCGATTCTGGGGCTGCGGAAGCTCGCTACAATAGTTGACGGTACGCAGAGTACCGCCTGCGAAGGAAAGGGCGTCCACCTCACAATGAAACTTCGTCCAGTTCTGCTAGTCATTCTGCTGCTTTCAGCCATCTACTACGCGACGACGCACTTTGCGCCTACAGGTGCGCTCGCGCCTCTGTTGAGCTCACTGCACGCTCCTGCCGCGCTCGAGAATACGCTCGAGTCAGTCCGCGGGCCGAACGGCGCGTTCGACCTGACCGTCGCCTCCGCCGCACCTGCTTACGACGCGGAAGAGCAGCAGAATATCGCCGTATACAAGAAAGCCATACCCAGCGTGGTGAACATCACGTCGACCGAGGTGCGCTTCGATTTTTTTTACGGGCCAGTGCCGCAGACAGGCCAAGGCTCAGGATTCATCCTCAATAAACAAGGTCTGATCCTGACCAACAACCACGTAATCGAGAACGGTCAGAAGGTCGAAGTCACGCTCTACAACGACAAGCATCACTACAAGGCCCAGGTAGTCACAGTGGACAAGGCCCACGACCTCGCGTTGATCAAAATAGAGGCCCCAAACCTGGTGCCGGCCACTCTTGCCGAGACCAGCACGGGACTCACCGTCGGGCAACGCGTCTATGCAATCGGCAATCCTTTCGGACTCTCAGGCACAATGACGCGCGGCATTATTTCCGCGATCCGCGATGTGCGCGGTCCGGAAAGCAATCCTATTGAGGGCGCAATCCAGACCGACGCCTCGGTGAATCCCGGCAACTCCGGCGGACCGCTGCTGAACTCGCGCGGAGAAGTTATTGGCATCACCACAATGATCGCATCGAACAACGGCGTGGACCAATCGGCCGGCATTGGATTCGCAATCCCCATCAATACCGCCAAGGCTGTTCTCGATGACTTCGCCAAGTATGGGCGCGTGCGTCGGCCTACGCTCGATATCGTTACGCTGCCCATCGGGCCGGATGTGGCTGAACAGATCGGACTTCCAGCGGACCACGGCTTGCTGATCGAAAAAGTGTTGCCCGGCGGCGCAGCGGATAAGGCCGGCCTGCACGGCGGTACGCAGCGCGCCTATGAAGGCAACCTGCCCGTCATGCTGGGGGGCGACCTGATCGTCGGGTTCAATGGGCAGGACGTCACCGATGGCGGGGACCTGCAAGGGCAGATGAACGCGCACCACGCCGGCGACACAGTAACGCTGACAGTCTTCCGCGGACGCCGAAGGTTGGACGTGAAGGTAACGCTGGGCGATGCGAAGGATCAGGCGCAAGGACCGCAGGTCTAAGTGCCGCGCACCACACCGCACGGAGTTGGACGCATCGCAGCCTCAGTACGGAATCTGCGCGCACGAACGCGACCGCGGATGAGGCTGTTCAGCGCGCTGCTCGTTGCGGGCGTCGCCATCTTCTGCCTCTCCGTATGGCCGTTCACTCGGGCGCATCTACAGGCGTTTGCGCTCATGCAGGAGGTATCGGGACAACCGCTGCCTGCGGCCGTACGCGGGATCACCGTAGCGGTCACCCCTCACGATTCGGACTTTATGATGGAGTCGTCTACCGGGCCTCGTAAGGTGCGGGCACGGCTGTATCTGCCCGCAGGGCGGCCTTACGCGCCCGCGATGGTGATCTTCCATGGTGTACATCACCTGGGCATCGACGAGCCGCGGCTGATGGGCTTTGCATCGGCCATGGCTAGTTGCGGCATCCAGGTGTTGACGCCGGAGCTGCCGGACATCAAGGACTACCGTGTCAGCGAAGATTCGGTCCGCACCATCGGCGAATCGGTGAAGTGGTTCGCCGCACGCACAGGTCAACCGGTGGGCGTAATGGGGCTGAGCTTCGCCGGTGGACTCGCGCTGGTGGCGGCTGCGGATCCGCTCTATCATTCGGATTTCAAGTTTGTACTTACAGTCGGTTCGCAGGATTCAATGGCTCGGGTTACTGAGTACTATCGGACGGGCTCCGATGAGCGACCGGATGGCACGCTTGAAGTGCTGCCTGCACATGAATATGGACCTCTGGTACTGGAGTACGAATACCTCGAAGACTTCATCCCGCACGGCGATTTGGGACCGGTACGAGAGGTCCTTCGTGCACACCTGTACGAAGACCGAGCCGCCGAAGCACAGGCGTCGCTGGGCTTGAACGAGATTCAGAAGCGGGAGACGCTGGAACTGATGGATGCAACCTCCGCGATAACGCGACACCGTATCGCCACAGCCATTGCGAAGCATACGAATGAGCTGACTGGCCTGTCACCACACGGGCGGCTGGCAACGCTCAATACACCGGTGTATCTGTTACACGGGCAGGCGGACAATATCATTCCGTCTGCCGAGACGCTTTGGATGGCGAGCGAGCTCCAGAACGAGGATCTGAAGGGCATGTTGGTCAGTCCTGTGCTGTCACACATCAACCTGGATGGCGCCAATCCCGGCGTAATGGACGAGTGGCGATTGCTGCACTTCTTCGCACTGATTATGGATGCTTCAGAGAGCCATCGATAAACCCCTCGACACCAGCGGTAGAAGATTACTCCCAGCGCAACTGCGGTTTGAGAAAGACGCTGATCTTACGTCCGCAGAAATGCCGATCGCCGCAGAACGGATGCCACCAGATATACATTGACGAGACTCACCTGGCTTTTCAGATCCAGGAGCGATCCGTTCGCCGAAGGTATGGCGTCTAATATCTTCATGAGACAGGCAGGCAAATGGATCGGCGTCGCAGTCTTAATTTCCACCAATATCTTCGCTGCGCATGCCCAAAAGCGATCGAAGGACCGTATAGCAGGATACGACCGAGCCGCTAGGGCCACGTTGGTGCATCCGGCCATTGTGTATACCTCCGCGAATGATGACGCGCAGCACATCGCCCAGGTCGACCCAGGTCACGAGGTCGTCTTGATCGAGCACAATGGCGCGTGGGTACGCGTCTTCGCCAACACCGATACCCCCGACGAACAGGCTGAAGATGCCAAGCCGGAGTTCAGCACAGAGGATATGCCGGAGCCCGCTTCGGGATGGATCCGCGATAAGGGCATTGTGACGCCAGCTACCGCAAACGGTGATGCGATCCTCTTCGGCACAGCGGCCAACTTTGAAGATCAGGCCGCACAGCCGCACGCGCCGAAAGATGCAGCAGAGGAGGCGCATCTGCTCTACCGGCGCGTCGCAGAGTATTTTCCCGACTCGCCACTGGCTGCGAAGGCTATGTTTCGCTCGGCGGATGTGCGCTGGCAGATCGACAAAGCCGACATCAGCACGCTGCCTTCAGCAAAGGAGCAGGAGGCGTATCTGCGGCCTCAGATTTACGAGGGCGAGATGCAGCGCCTGATGAAGCTTTATCCCAAAAGCGAAGTTGCAGCGCTCGCCGCCTACGATCTGATCGACAACAAGCTATGCGGCGATTGGCAGGGGTTGCCGAAGTGTCCCGAGCTGGAGGCAGCGCTCTACGAGAAGTACGCGGACCGCTACCCGGATTCACCGAAGGCTGCCGAGGCGCTCTACAACGCCGCCTACCGCCAGGGCGTGCTAGTGGAGATGTACCAGGTGTCGGAGGAACATAAGCGCTCCAACGCCGCCGCGGCGAATGCGCAGGCCCTGGCGAGCGAACTGAGGCAACGGTACCCACAGTCCGACTACACGGCGCGCGCGGCAAGCATCGCGTATCGCGTGGCGCAGCAGATTCCTGTGTATGGCAACGACCGGGACTAGCGTCGTAACCGGTAGAGGTCCCAAGACAAAGCAGCATACCTATTCCGTGACGGTGAAATGGACGGGGAATACCGGCAGCGGGACCTCAAGCTACCGCGACTATGAGCGGGCACACGAAATCTCGGCAGTGGGCAAGGCCAACATTAGAGCCTCTTCGGACGCGGCTTTCCGCGGCGATCCGAGCCGCTGGAATCCAGAAGAACTATTGGTCGCGGCGCTGTCATCCTGCCACCAGCTTTGGTATCTGCATCTGTGTGCGGAGGCAGGCGTCATCGTTCTCGATTACGTCGATAACGCGCATGGCCAGATGGAAGAGACGCTGAACGGTGGCGGCGGCTTTAAACGCGTACTGCTGCGACCGAGGGTGACGGTTGCGGCGGGTACCGATCTGGCCAAGGCAAGGGAGATGCACCAGAGCGCGCATGCGCTATGCTTCCTCGCCAATTCGGTCAACTTTCCCGTGGAGCATGACGCGGAGATCGTTGTCGAATCGGGCACGGCAGCCATATAGCGCTATTCCGATGTACATCGCAGCGCCGTAGAATAGAAGTATGCCAATCTATCAGGTTGTCCTTCTAGCCTTGGTGCAGGGACTCGCCGAGTTGCTGCCGGTTTCGAGTTCTGCCCATGTCGTCGTTGCGGAGAAGCTAATGGGCCTGGACCCATCCACGCCCCAGATGACGCTGCTCCTGGTGATGCTGCATACGGGAACGATGTTCGCCGTCATCGTGTACTTCTGGAATGAGTGGAAGCAGACATATTTCTCGTCGTCTGACGCCTTCAACCGCTTTGTCGTCCGCATTCTCTACGCGACCGCCCTGACAGGAATAATCGGCGAAGTCCTGAATAAGATCATCGAGCACACGCTGTTCAAAGGCGCACCAAAGGCCGAGATCGAAGATCTCTTCGGGCGTCTCGACCTGATCGCTCCTGCGCTCGCATGTGCCGGCGTACTCATCCTGATTGCAGGACTACGCGAAAAGAAGGTACAAGCAGCGGCGACGCAGGATGCGCCCATGAAGAGCCTGACGCGACGCTCAAGCGGCAACGTGACCATGCGCCAGGCTGGATGGATGGGCTTCGTGCAGGGACTATGCCTTCCCTTCCGCGGCTTCTCGCGCTCCGGCGCGACCATCTCGACCGGTATGTTGACCAACGCCTCCAAAGAGCGCGCAGAGCGATTCAGCTTTGCTCTCGCCGTAGTGCTGACACCGGTGGTGATTGCGCGTGAGGCCCTGCGCCTGCTGCACGCGACCAAAGACGCAGCGGCGGCCGGAGCGCCGATCGATCTACATGGCACGGTAGTCTTCAGTCTGCTCGGCGCACTCTTTGCATTCTTTGCCGGCCTCCTCGCCCTGAAGTGGCTCAGCAGTTGGCTCGAGAACGGGCGGTGGTGGCTCTTTGGGGTGTATTGTCTCGCCGCAAGCGCCGCAGTCTTCTTGCTGCATCTGAAGGGCTATTAGCCACGAGGGCTTGTAAGCCTGCGCGTATACGTCCATGCCCAATAGATGAGCGGGAGTTGGAGCGGCAGGCGAAGCACTAAAAGCCACAGCGGAATATCTGCGAATCGCTGGTGGTCGGTGACCATATAGATGTTGGCGGGCATAACAGCGATCAGCAGCGCGATTAACCCCCACGCAGCAGCTCGGCGTACCTGCGGAATGGAAGCGAGGATGCCGATGCCGCCGGCGAACTCAGCTGCGCCGCTGATGAGTACCAACATCCGAGGAGCGGGAAGATGCGGCGGCATAATCTCCAGGTAACGGCGCGTGAAGAGAAAATGCAGCGTACCGGCAACGATATAGAGGGTACCCATCATCAGCCGTGGCAGGCGCATTCAGCTTCCCTCCACTCCAGCCGCTGCAGACCTACCAAGTATTTCCCTGCTGCAGGAACTCCGGGCTGACGGGGTTCTCGTAGACCGAATAATCGCGTGTGACGACGGTCAGGCCGCTCTCGGAGACAAAATATTTTTTCCTGTCCTCGTTGGCGTCGTAACCGATCACGGTGCCATCAGGAATATGTACGTCGCGGTCGATGATGGCGTGCCGGATGCGGCAATGTCGACCTATATTCACGTGCGAAAATACGATCGACGAGTCGACATCGGCGTACGAATTGACGCGCACATCCTGTGAAACCACTGAATTCCGCACCACCGAGCCCGAGACGATGGACCCTGAACACACAATGGAATTGATCGCCATACCGGTCCGGCCAGGCTCGCCGAAGACGAACTTCGCCGGCGGATATTGATAGGGCCGCGTGCGCATAGGCCATGACTTGTCATACAGATTGAAGGTAGGCGAAACTCCGGCGACGTCCATATTCGCGTCGAAGTAGGCCTCAAGCGTACCCACATCGCGCCAATAAAGCGCTCGCTGCTTGTTCTCATCGACGAAGTTGTACGCATGCATCTTGAAGCGCCCAAGCAGCTTGGGCAGAATGTCGTGCCCGAAGTCGTGCGAAGAGTCAGGATCTTCGGCGTCCTTCATCAGCTCAGGCAGAAGAATATCCGTGTTGAATAGATAGATTCCCATTGACGCGTCGACCATCTCCGGATTGAAAGGAGACCGCAGTTCGGTCGATTTAGGCTTCTCGACGAAGCCAACCACTTCACCGTTGCGCGCCACCTCGACGACGCCGAAGCGCGACACCTCTTCGGGCGTAATGGGCAGTGTAGCCAGCGTGATCTCCGCGCCGGAGTCCTTGTGCTGCTGCAGCATCCGCCCGTAGTTCATCTTGTAGATGTGGTCGCCGGAGAGGATCAGCACATACTTCGGCTCTTCCGCCCCAATTGAATAAATATTCTGGTACACTGCGTCCGCCGTGCCCTGGTACCAGGATTTCGAGACGCGCTGCATGGGCGGCAGAATCTCGATGAATTCGCCGAGTTCGTTGGCGACTACCGGTCCCCAGCCTTCGCGAATATGGCGATTCAGCGACAGCGCCTTGTACTGCGTCAGGATGTAGACATGGCGCAGATCGGAGTTGATGCAGTTGGAAAGCGTGATGTCGATGATGCGGTATTGCCCGGCAAATGGCACGGCCGGTTTGGCGCGATCGCGCGTAAGGGGGAAGAGCCGTTCGCCGGCCCCACCTGCAAGCAGCACGCCAAGTGTATCTCTCATCTTTCACTCACCTCTTATCGAAAAATGCAACCCAGCATACGACAAATTGCTGCCGCATGCGTTGCTTTAGCCCGGACCAAGGCCATCACGCCGGAATTGCTATGCATTCTGTAGGATGCAGGAGCGAATCGAGAGTTTACCACGCGGCCGTGCCTTTTGGGTGAAAGGCACGGCCCCAGAGCTAGTGGGACGTTGAGATAAACAGAGAGTGCTACGCGCCTTCAGGAGAGTCATCGATCGCGCCGGAGTCCGCAGCGGAATCGAGCGGCGCGTCAAGTTCGCGCGATGAAGGCTCTTCGTCAGGAAGCGTAATCCGCAACGACTTCAAGAAGGAGAGATCGTTGTGGGTGAACGAAAGCGGAGACTCTTCCTGGGCTGCTGCGGCCGCGCTCTCGGCTTCCTCATCCACCTGGTTCAGGCCGATGGTCGCTTCCAGCATTAACATCACATCGAAACCCTGGTCGCGAATATTTTTCACCACTCCCGCGATGTTCTCCGATTCGGATACCGACTCGTGAATGGCTTCGCCCAGCTTCTGTATCAGTCGTTTAACTTTTTGGTTCAATGCCACCTCCGGCTGCGCTGGGATCGATCCGCATCGGGTATTCCCTGCCAACTTCACCTCGGCGGGAACGGCATTGCGGGCGTGTCTTTGGCTGACGCTTCGGTTTAGCATACGCCGGGTGGCTTGTGCGCTGCAACGAGGGTCACGCCAAAAAACAGGCTGCCCCGCTCCCAATCCCAAAAGACGCTTCACTGACTACACAGTGGTGTGGTGATCTGCCCATGCCTCTTCGAGAGAGTGCGCCATGTCTTCCACGGTAGGTGTGCGGTAACGGTTCCAGACAAGGATTCCTGCGGCGGCGGCGCAAAACCCGCCCATGGTCCAGAGTATGCGTTTCATTCTTCTCTCCCTTCAAACTTAGCTTTCCTGCGCGATCATGGATTCTGCGCTTCTGCACCCTTGGATGCACAGTTCCGCTTTTGGGTTCGTGGCGACAAATGGATTGCGGGAAGCGTCGCCTCGCACTATTGCACCTCGGCATAAACAGGTTGCACAGGGCGCTACACTACCAGCATGGACACAGTTCGTTTCGGCCGCGCGCTCGGATTTGGTGCCAGGCAAGCGATCAAGACGCTGGTAAACGCAGTCGACGCTGCAACGGCGGAGAGCCCCTCTGCCCCTGCAATTCGAACGAACGCAGCCCCCCGGCCAGCTGCCACCTCAGTACCGCGAAATCAATCCCCAGTTCAAATTCAGCCGCAAGCGTCCTCCAACACGACAATCCCCTCCGGCACGAGAAAGCCCTCCGGTAATCCAGCATCGAGGACCACGGAGAAGGCGCGAGAAACGGACCGGCGACTCAGACGCGGAGGTAGCCGGTTCGGCAAGGCTGTATGGGAACCGCTCGTGCGCCTCTCCGGCGTTCTATGGTTGGAAGTCACGGGCGTCTTCTTCGGCATCTTCGCCGTCGTGGCGCTGGGGTATCTTTGGAAGCTGCGCGGAGCCTGGCATGCGAACACCCCGAACACTGCAGATCGTCACAGCCTGGCCGGCGCAGCCATCATGTTCGTACTGTTCGGTTACTTCTGCGCCTCAAGCTTCCTGCGTGCCCGCCGCCGCGAACGGCGTAGGCGATAGCGAGTCCTCACGTCCAACCGGCTCGATCCGACCGGTCAAAGCCGTGACCAAAGAAAAGGAAATAGCCTGCCCGACATGGCCGGCGGCAGAGTCGAGCCCGCAAGCTCGAACGCACGAATCATCACCGGATCGCGCCCTGCGGCAAGATCTGCAGCGGTGGGCAGAATTTTCTCATCCGGCTCGACGCCATGATTCTCCAGGCTTTTCCCATCGCTCATCACCAGGTTCGCATCAGTAACCGACATGCCGTAGGCAATCACATTATCCGCGCCAATCTGATCGCCGAACTGGTGCGCTTCCATCACAGCACCTGCGCTGGTATCGCCCAGTACCGTCCCCCGATGCTCGAGCTGAACCACCCTCGCCAGCAACTCAGACGACGAGGCAGACCCTGAATCGATAAGAACGATTAGCTTGCCTTTGAACGGACTATGAAATGCCTTCGCCATCTGTGGCTTCATCGTTTTGCGCCCAACGCGGTCTGCGATCTTTACATCGTGATCGAACAGATACCCCGCGATCATCTGCAGCGAATCAGTCGATCCGCCCGGGTTGCCGCGCAGATCGATAATCAGCGTCTGATTCTTGCGCGCCTTTCCGTACATGCTTTCAACCGTATTAATATCGGCGTTGAACTCAGCCATCTTCCAGACCAGCACATCGCCATGCTCCACGTATCGTTCGCGAATCAGGTCCGCATCGTCTTGATCCTGTCGAACCATATCCCAAAAGTCTTCGCCGGTAGTCAGGTCGTAGACGCGCTTATTCATCTTCATCGCGTGTGTGATGACGACGGTCCGCTTCTCCCCTTCGGCAGAGACCAGCGTGAATTGTTCTCTGGGTGCTGGCGCCAACGCGTGGAACATATATTCGAGGCTCCACAGAGCAGCGCGGCTTACACCGTAGCCATTCAGCGCAAGCACCTGATCGCCCACATGCAGCTTCGTCGCAGCGTCTGTGCCGGGCCGGAGCTGTGTAATGAAGCAGCGATCCCCAATCATCGCCATCCGATAGTCCACCTGGTAGCTTGTGCCGCGCGGCGGCGGCTCAAAGAAGAGATGCGAGTCATGCAGTCCGTTCAGAAAGCCCGCAATGAAGCGAAACGCGTCGCCATTGGAGGCGGCGGAATCCACATGCGAATCGAATTCGTGGTAGCGCTGCTCCAGATTCACACCGTGATACGTAGGGTCGTAATAGTCCTTACGAACATCGTTGTAGACATCGTGAAAGATCTCATGCACATGTGCGGCATCGATCGCACTGATCTTGTGAACAGGGGCACTCGGTTCCGGAGAGGGTCCCTGTGCCCGGAGCGAAAACCATGAAGTCAGAAGTACGAAGCAGAAAATACGGCAGGACAAAGATGGCATCGGACTCGAAGGCCTTTTGATTCTTAGTTTGGATTCGAACAATTATAGGCATGGGGCTCCCGTTCCCCTACACAGTTCCTCAATTTCGGATTTGCGCTCGAATTAGGACCATCTGCCTTCATCTAATCCACGCCAAACCCTTACGTTCCCGCACGAACCCGACGACGCTGAGCGATACTGATTTAGTAAAGCTTCCGAACGTATTCCCGAAAGGATTTCCATGGCAGAAGCAACGGCAACCCTGCGTAAAACTGCGCTGAACGCCACTCACCGCGCGCACAAGGCCAAGATGGTCGACTTCGGCGGCTGGGATATGCCGGTCGAATACTCCGGCCTGATCGCGGAGCACATGGCTGTGCGCACCGGCGTCGGGCTCTTCGACGTCTCGCACATGGGTGACATCCAGTTTCGCGGCCCCAACTCGCTCGTCGCAGTGCAGCAACTCTGCATGAATGACGCATCGAAGCTGGCCATCGGCCAGGCCCACTACTCCGCCATGCTGACGCCCGCGGGCACCTTCGTTGACGACGTCGTCGTTCACAAGCTCAGCGAGAACGATTACCTCCTCGTCATCAACGCGGGCACGCGCGAGAAAGACGTAGCCTGGGTGCGCAGCCAGGTTGGTCATATACGCGGCACACACATCAGCGACTACTCCGACCACTACACGCAACTCGCCATTCAAGGCCCGAAGGCCCAGGCCACGCTGCAAAAACTCACCGACACCGACCTCAGCACCATCAAAAATTACTGGTTTACGTGGGGCAAACTGAGTCTCAAAGAAGGCCCAGCCCTCTACAACGTCATGATCGCCCGCACCGGCTACACCGGCGAGGACGGCTTCGAGATCTAC
>DASZBW010000014.1:0-165231 GCA_035943695.1 Acidobacteriaceae bacterium
CATGCGCAACAAGTACACCTGCTACCACCACATCACCGAAGACATGCCCGACGTCATCTCCAACGACGCCTTCCCCATCCCCCGCCCCCAGGACCGCGCCGCCATCCAGCAATCCATCGCCGACGTCATCGAGCGCCTCGCAGCCAACCAGATGGACCCCAAACGAGCCAGCATCCTCCTCTACGGCCTGCAGATAGCCTCCTCCAACCTCCGCGACAACCCAGCCACGCCCACCGCCCCAACTCCCGACCCAGCCCCAAAACCGCGCCCCGAGGACGACCCCGCCTACCCCTTCACCGGCCACTTCGCCATCCACAAAAAACCCACCCCAACCCAGACCGCAAGCCAGACCGCAAGCCAGACCGAAGACCAGCCCCAAAGCGAGACCACAAATGGGTGCCCCATTCATGCGGCCTCATCGCATGAGTGGGGTCCCACCACAGGGTCCCAAACCACTCACCTCACCCGCAAAGAACCTGTTCCTGAGATCGTTCGGGACTCGAGTCCCGCCATCAACAGGCAGGAGAAAATTGGGGCTTCAGCCCCCGGGACATGCCCTCCTCCACCAGCCCCATCTCCCTCCGCCACGCCCCAAAAAGCCCTGGCTTCTAGGTACCCCGAGGCTTCAGCCTCGGGCCTCTCCCCGCACCAGCAAGATCAAAGGGCTTCAGCCCCTGGGGTATGCATTCCTCCGCCAGCTCCATCCCGCGCAGAAACCATCCTCCCCACCCTGCAAGCCGCCCACCCTACTTCACCGCATCGAAGAGCGTCTGCGCCAGCAGCCTGCCGTTCCAGTACTGCGTATGCGCCGCCAGCGGAGTATGCGCATCCGGATCCTCCATATTCCGCACATGCATCGCATGGTTCTCCGGCACCACGTCGTAGTAGCGCAACCTGCCCGAAACAATATCCTTCTTCGACCACAGGTTGATCCACTTCAGCCGCTTGCGAAACGGGTCATAGCACCGGATCAGCGGCTGATACGCCGCCGCCATCTCCTCCCGGATCGGGTCCGCCACATGGTTCGACTGGTTGCGAAACAGGAACGCCGTCTTTTCCAGCGGCGACCCAAACGTAATCAGGTGCGTCGTCCGTTCCACCGTCTTCCTGCTCCCCGGCGTCGGCGAAGTCAGGTCCGTATTCAGAATCCCATTCAGCGTGTCGTACGCGAGCACCGAACCCAGCGAGTGCCCCGCCACCACGATCCGCTTGTAGTGCGGCACACCCGCCACCGCGTCGAAGCCGTAGACCACGCGAGCCACCCTCGATCCAATCGCCTGGATCTCGTTCCGGATTGAGTCGAACTTCGAGCTCTTGAAAGGAGAAATGTAAGCCGCCACATCGCCCGCATACTGGATCAGGAAGTAGCGCACGAAGAACGCCTGCCCGATCAGCGCAAACCAGCCCAGCGTCCGAGCCGCCGCCCGCACCCACTCGCCCAGGTCCGCCGGATGGTGCAGAGCCGCATGCTGTGGCACAAACGGCTTCAACACCTGCAGAAAGTCTTGCCAGTAGAACTTCAGCACTAACCCAAGCGAAGCGTCATGCAGCGCAGGCATCGACGGCCACACCAGCGTCGCTACCTCCTTCACCCCCGCTGCTATCCGGAACGAAACGAACGCAATGCTCGCCGCCTCGAAACCCAGCAACAACGCCACCGCCAGCAGCATGATCTTGGTCCCCGCTGAGATCACCACCTTCTGCATGTCGTCGAACATCCACCGCTGAAACGTCGAAGTCCGAAACCACCGGCTGCACTGCATCCCACGCCACGCCGCCTGGAACAGGAACTGCAGCGTCTCAGCGTACGTAACCTTGCCCTCCGTTACCGGAGCCCAGTAAGCCTCGTAGATATGCACCTGGTGCCGCCGTCCGCTGCACGTCCAGTTCAGTTCGCATCGCGCCAGGAAGCCACCATTATCCTGCGCCGACAGGTGAACGCCATTCGGCTCCACCGTACAGCCTTCCGCCTCGGCCTTCTTGAGGATGGCCGCGCCAATCTGCCCGATCGTCTCGAACCGAACCTGCTCGCCCATGCCATGGCATACCAGCACCGCCACCGGCTCCGGCTCAGCAGCCGCCGCAGCCTCCAGCCGCACCGGCTGGTCGCCGCCGAAGTGGAAGTGCGCCGCATACGGAGTAGAAGAAAAGTCCTTCTCTTTCGGTGTCTTCGCTGTTGCCGCAGTAGTTGGTGCAGATGGATCGATAGCCATGGCGTGCTCCTCAGGATTGGTCGCTCAGGCAGTTGCAAGGTTCGACTCAAGCCGCGCTGTTTGCGCAGACCCCCGTTTAACCTGCCAGGCATGTTTCGTAGAAAGGTATCAGACCCGCAAGCAACACAACAGCATTTTCCATCCGCACACGCTACAGCAGCAACATGCAATCGCCGTACGAATAGAACCTGTACCGCTCCTGAATCGCATGCGCATACGCCGCCAGCACATCCGACCGCCCGCGCTGCGGATCGCCACCATTCGCCGCAAACGCACTCACCAGCATCAGCAACGTCGAGGAAGGAAGATGAAAGTTCGTCAGCAATCCACCTACAATCCGAAATCGATGCCCCGGCGCAAGGAAGATGGAAGTGCTTCCACTATGCGGCTCGACATCACCCGCCTCGAAGCCGCCCGGCGCATGCGCACCGGCTGCTTCGCCGTCATCGTACCGAGTTGTAATATGCTCCAGCGTCCGCGTCGTCGTAGTCCCCACAGCAACCACGCGACGTCCCTCGCGCCGTGCCCGGTTCAGCGCATGGGCCGTCGCAGCAGGCAGCGTATATCGCTCCGCATGCAGCCGTATGTCCTCCACCCGCTCCACCCGCACCGGCTGGAACGTCCCCAACCCGACATGCAGCGTCAGGTACTCGACCTCAACACCGCGTGCCGCAAGATCAGCCAGTACCTCCGGCGTAAAGTGCAGCCCAGCCGTAGGCGCCGCCGCCGAGCCCACCGCAGCCGAGTACACCGTCTGGTATCGCTCGCGATCTTCCGCCGAGTCCGCCTCACCCGCCTGCTCGCGCCGAATGTACGGTGGCAAAGGCATATGCCCGATCGCCGCAACCCGCGCATAGAAGTCGTCCACCTGAGCAAACCGCAGCGTCCGCTCGCCAAACTCACCCGCGGCTACCACCTCGGCCCGCAACGCCGGCTCCGCACCCTCGCCCCCGCTCGCACCAAAGAACAGCAGCGTCTCGCCAATGCGCACCTTCCGCGCCGGCCTCACCAGCACACGCCACACGTTCTCGCCGCGAGCCTCTGCCTCCTCGTCCCGTTCGATCAGCAGCACCTCGATCGCGCCACTCGGCACCGGCGAACCCGCCTGCGTCGTCAACCCCGCACGCACCGCAAACAGCCGCGCCGGAAGCACACGCGAATCGTTGAGGATCAGGAGATCGCCCGCGCGCAATCGCTGCGGCAGACTCGAGAACATAGCATCGGTAAGCCGGGGACGCTCACCACCCGCCGTGCTGAGCGCCCGCTCCATCACCAGCATCCGGCTCGACCCGCGCTGCTCCGGTGGATGCTGCGCAATCAACTCTTCAGGCAGATCGAAATGGAAGTCCGAAACCAGCACGTCTTCCAGTCTAGTTCGAGATCGCTACACACCCCAGCTCTACCGAGGCCACTCGACCGGTGCCATCGCTACAGCCCGATCCAGCGTCGCCTGCACCGACGCCACTGTCACCTCGCTCGCCGCAACATGCCTCGGCCACGTCAGCACCACTCGCGAGAAAGGCTTCGGAATCAGAAACCGGTCCCACGACCTCAGCTCCCAGGCCCGCTCCGGCAGCGCATAGAAGCACCCCACCCAGCAGCCCGCTGGTCGTCCCTGCTCATCCTGTGCACCTACCGAGTTCGCCAGGTGCGCGGTGCCTGGCTTGGCCACGAAAATCGGCCCGCGCGGTCCATCCGCGGTGAACGCGCATCGACGTCCCGCCGCGTAGGCCGACTGCATGTTGCGCAACCCCGCCGCTCCGCCCCGCGAACTCGACCCACGAATCGCGACGAAGCCCAGCCGCTCCACCGTCCGTGCAATCAGCTCTCCGTCGAAGCTCGGACTGATGAGGATCGCAATCCCCAACCCGCGAAACTTATACGCGCAAGCCAGCAGGCAACGATGCCAGAACGCAAACACCACCGGCCCCGGAATAGAATAGCCAGGTGTCACACCCTCCTCCACCCGATCCTCATACCGCAGTGTCGAACCCAGCACTCGAATCAGCCCAGCAGCAATTGTCGGCACGACCGCCAGCGCCAGCCGCTGCCCAAACTTCAGCCGCGGCAGCCCCGCCGCCGCTGGATTCAGATTCTTCTCGTCAGCCATCCGAACAGTCTATCCGCAAAGCCGCGCCGCAAAGCCGCGCGGCGCTCGAGCCTGACGACTTTTACATCGAAGGTCCTTACACCGTCTTCACCGCCGCTTACCATCTCAAGCGCGGCTACTGTTGCAACTCCAACTGCCGCCACTGCCCCTACCGCAACCCCACCTAAACTGCCCCGCAACTCTTCTGAACCACGCCTGCCGGAAAGCGTCATTCTGGACTGCGTTCTTTGCAGTCCAGAATCTCCGTCGTTCCTTCCCCCCAGAATCCAATCCACCCCAGTTACAATCGAATCACTCACCATGTCCGAAACTTTGACCGCAATTCCTACGCACGATACCGTCATCCTCGGCTCCGGCTGCTCCGGCCTCACCGCCGCCATCTATGCGGCCCGCGCCAACCTCAAGCCTCTCGTCCTCGAAGGCCACGAGCCCGGCGGCCAGCTCTCCATCACCACCCTGGTCGAGAACTTCCCCGGCTGGCCCGAGGGCGTGCAAGGACCGCAACTGATCGAGAATATGAAGGCCCAGGCCACCCGCTTCGGTGCCGAGCTCAAGATGGCGCACCTCGTCTCCGTCGACCTGAGCAAGCATCCCTACCAGCTCAACCTCGGCCCCGGCAAGGACCCCATCCACACCCGCACGCTCATCATCGCCTCCGGAGCCTCCGCCCGCTGGCTCAACCTGCCCTCCGAACAAGCTCTCATCGGCCACGGCGTCAGCTCCTGCGCCACCTGCGATGGGTTCTTCGCCTCCGGCAAACCCATCGCCGTCATCGGCGGCGGCGATTCAGCGATGGAGGAAGCTCTCTTCCTCACCCGCTTCGCCTCCAAGGTCACCCTCATCAATCGCACGGAGAACTTCCGCGCCAGCCGCATCATGCTCGAGCGCGCCATCGCGCACCCCAACATCGAATTCCTGCCGAGCACAGTCGTCGAAGAAGTCCTTGGCGTAGAAGAGAAAGATGTCCGCGGGCTGAAGATCCGCAACACGAAAACGGGAGCCCAATCCGAGTTGCCCATCTCCTTCATGTTCCTCGGCATCGGCCACATCCCCAACGCCAAGATGTTCGAAGGCCAGCTCGACCTCGACCCCGACGGCTACATCCTCACCCAGGGCAATGTCTTCCCCACCCGCAGCGGCCAGCCCGTCCCCGGCGTCTTCGCCTGCGGAGACATCCAGGACCGCCGCTACCGCCAGGCCATCACCGCCGCCGGCACCGGTTGCATGGCCGCCCTCGAAGTAGAAAAGTACCTCGAAGAACACGGCCGCTAATCCGTCGTACCCAAAGAGATGCGGCGGACCTCGCAGTCCGCCGCATCCCTATCCTCACAATCAATCCCGATCAACCTTCAAGTAACTTCGCAATACTTGGCAGCGCACCGCTCCAACCCTGGCCATGCGCGTCTCGCGAAGCCGCAGTCTGAAATCGCTCATGCACCAGTGTGAGTTGCGTACCCTCGGATACGTCCTTCAACGACACCGTGACAAGTGATTCCTCCCCAGGAAATAAATCTGAGACCCAGGTAAATACCAGTCGCTCGTTCGGAATCACGCTTGTGAAGTGACCGTACATGGCCGGTCCCTTCAAACTTGACTCCGGCGAGGGTTCCCGCAACGTCATTTCAAAGCGGTACTTGCCTCCCACACGCGAGTCTATTTCCGGTGCTGAGCAATACCCTCTCGCCGAGCCAAACCACTGCTTCAAAACTTCAGGGTTCGTCCAAGCCTCATACACCCGGGCACGAGGTGCGCGAATCACGCGGGTTTGCGTAAGCCAAAGATCGGTAGGGGCGACTGTAGATTCCTGGTGCACTGTTGTCGGCATTTTTTACTTCTCCTTTTTCGTCGATCGGGTTTGTGTAGGGTCTTCCAATAGTTGCTGTAATGCATCCAGGTTGGTTTCCCAGAATTTCTCATAGAAGGCCAGCCAGCTCTGCGCCGCCTCCAGCGGCTTTGGATTCAGCCGAACCATGCGGCAGCTTCCCCGGCGTTCGCGCCGTATCAACGAAGCACGCTCCAGCACATCCAGGTGCTTTGAGACCGCAGCCAGCGACATCGCATACGGCTCCGCGATCTCGCCCACCGTCTTCTCGCGCCGTGTAATATCCCGCAGAATTGCCCGACGCGTAGCATCCGCTAGCGCATGAAAGACCGAATCCAGTGCAACAACGGATTTGCGCTGTTCAACCATGTGGTTGAATATATAGCGTCGAAACACCCATGTCAACCATTCGGTTGAATCATTTTTACTAACATTTTTTGCCCACAGAAAAAGGCTCCTGACCTCGCGATACCGCAGCGAATCTGGAGCCCGCTTCAAAGACGGAAAACGAGAGCCTAAACGCTCATGTTCATCCCTGTGGACGATTCCATATGTGCCGGATTGAAGTAAGTATCCGAAGAAGCCGACTCCACCACAGGAGCTTGCGCAATCTGCGCCAGCTCCCTGTGGTCGAGCCAGTGCAGGCAGCAATCCTCGCAGCTGTCGATGGCAACATGCCCTCCGTGGAAGCTGACTCCCATGGACCGCCTGCACTCCGGGCAGTCATACGTATCGCGCAACTCGGCCGCTGCAAGCGGGGTCGTACGCGGCAGTTCACGGGCGGCCGCAACCAGCACCTCGAATTCGTCCATCGCTACCAGCATCCCATCGCACCGTGTGCAATACAGTAGCGAAACGCCGCCGACCGTCGCCTGCAGCAGCGCAATCTCGCACGCCGGACAACCAAGCTGCCCTCTTTCTGCAAGCAGGCCCACATCTTCACGATCGGTCTCAATCACGACGGCATGGCAATAGTCGCACTTCAAAGCGCCACGCTCAGCCCGCATTGACGCACCGCAAGATGCGCAACCGAGCGCTTCCTCATCCAACTCATCCTGCAATGAAATCGCCTGGACCGTAAGCTGCGTCAAATCCAGGCCAAGCGCGACAAACCCCGGCCTTATCTGATCGATCAGCTTTCCGCTCAACGCCGCGTCACTCGCCATCGGACCTTCATACAAAGCTCCGCTGCCCGCCAGCATCTCTCCCAGACCCGCAACAATCATGCTTCGCAGCCGATCCTCGAGGTCGTAGACAAAGTAGCTCTCACGCTCACCGCTCACCTGCGCGAAGAAAGTACGCACATCCGCAATGCGATACGAGTAGCTCCCATACCCACGCACGCGAATCTCGCCACCCGCTGCGGTGCGCTGTCTTATCGGTATCGGAGTACCCCACGTCTGATCGAATTCATTCACCGTCGAAAAGAAATAAATATCCGATTTGAAGGGCGAAGCAAATCCCTTGCCCCAGTTCCTCGCCTCCGCGAGCATAGGAAGATTCGCCGGATTCAGCGCATACAGTCCAGGCCCGAAGAGATCTGTCCCACAGTCCTGGTCCACAAACAACGCCATCTCCGACTCACGCACCGACAACCAGGCGCCAGCCTGAATCTCCGCATCGAGCATCGGGTAGCGGGATACCAAGGCGCCCATCTCAGGTTCGCTCCACTGGATCACATCAAGCAATTGCTTATCGACGAACTGGCTGGGCCGCACGTGCACTCTCCTAGTCGGAACGCTAGCAGCCGACCAGCACACCAGCCTATGCCACAAAGGAGGTACGCCAGCCAGCGCCGCTCCCTCTCCTATCGGCGCGCCTCCGCGTACCCCACCACCCATTCAGATCGAAATCGTAGGCCCACGTTACTTCAGCGTAGCCATGTCGATCACAAATCGATATTTGACACCGCTGCGCATCACTCGCTCATACGCCTCGGCGATCTGCCCCACCCCAATCGTCTCCACATCGGAGACGATCCCATGCTCCGCGCAGTAGTCCAGCATCTCCTGCGTCTCCTTCATTCCGCCGATGTTCGACCCCGCCAAGGACACGCGGTAACCCGTCAGCGAGAACGGTGCCACGGGCAGATCTTCCTCGCTCAACCCGACCAGGCAAAGCGTCCCATCCAGCTTCAACAACTTTAGATACGCGTTCAAATCATGCGGAGCGGAAACGCAATCCAGAATAAAGTCGAAGCTTGCCGCATGCTCAGCCATGGCATCTGCGTCCTTCGAGATCACCACCTCATCGGCCCCCAGCCGCAGCGCATCCTCCACCTTGCCCCGCGAAGTAGTGAACTGCACCACATGGGCGCCGAACGAGTGCGCAAACTTCAACCCCATGTGCCCCAACCCACCGAGCCCAACCACGCCAACCTTCTTGCCCGGCCCCACACCCCACCGCCGCATGGGCGAGTAGGTCGTAATCCCCGCACAAAGTAGCGGAGCCACACCAGCCAGCGTAGCTGAAGATTCGCCAAATTTGGAAGAGAGCGTATGCACATACCGCTCATCGCAGACGATGTTGTCCGCGTACCCGCCATATGTAATCGAGCCGTCGTAATCCTTGGCGTTATACGTTCCCACAAAACCCCTCGTGCAGTATTGCTCCAGGCTGGCCTTGCAGTTCACGCACGTCCTGCACGAATCCACCATCACGCCGACACCTGCGAGGTCGCCCACCTTCAGCTTCTTCACCTCCGCGCCCACAGCTGTTACGCGCCCCACGATCTCATGACCCGGCACCATGGGATACATCGAACCACCCCACTCATCCCGCACCTGGTGAATATCCGAGTGACAGATGCCGCTATACAAAATCTCCACCACCACATCCCGCGGCCCGGGCTCCCGCCGCTCAAAGCTCCACGGTCCAAGTTCGGCTCCAACACTCGCCGCTGCATACCCACGTGACTTCATTTTGCAAACTCCGGAATAAAAGTATGACCAGCTAATACTGGTTAGATGCAGGATCAATGCCGAGAAAGCGTAGCCACTAATCCGACGAGATGCAAACACCGGCTATGCTCACGCATGCCACGATAGAGCGGAATATCGAATCATTGCTTTGCAATGCATCATGTCTCGCGGAAGATGCCAAGAAGTCAAAACGATCGATCCTACAGCGAGCAGAATTACCCAAGGAAGAAGCATTCGGCTGTTCTCCCGAAGATAAGCTTTCACAGCTATTCGTCGTAATGCAGCAAGCTGAACACGTCATACTCCGGGAACTTCTCGCGGCCCTTGAGGAAATCCAGCTCTACTGCAAATCCCAGACCGGCGATCTCCCCGCCAAGCTGCCTCACCAGCTGCACCGTAGCCTGCATCGTCCCACCGGTCGCCAGCAGGTCGTCGACGATGATTACCCGTTGGCCAGGCTCGATGGCGTCGAGATGAATTTCAAGGGCGTCGGTGCCGTACTCCAGGTCATAGCTGACCCGCGCCGTCTTCGCCGGTAGTTTCTTCGGCTTGCGCACAGGAACGAAGCCGGCATTCAGGCGATAGGCTAAAGCGGGCCCAAAGATGAATCCTCGCGCCTCAATGCCAAGCACCAGGTCAATCTCTTTGCCGATGTAGTGCGCGGCGAACGCGTCGGTAAGCTGCGCGAAGCCAGTCTTATCCTTGAGCAGCGTGGTGATGTCGTAGAACAAGATCCCGGGCTTAGGAAAGTCCGGCACAGTGCGCACCAACGCCTTCAATGGCTCGCAGCTAATCTGACTTGCATTCGCACTCTTCATCGCCATCACCAGGCTCCTTCAATCTCAAAAGTCTTCAGCGCCAAGCCTTCGCTCTCCGCCAGCTCATGCTCAATCACGCGATCCACGCGGCTTCCGCGCGATCCCTTACCCAACGCCAGTAGTAAATCTTTCAACTGATCCGGCTCACCGGCAGCCAGCACTTCTACATCGCCGTCGTCCGTATTCCGCACCCAGCCGCGCAGCCCAAGCTCCGCCGCCTCGCGATGCACGAACCAGCGAAACCCAACCCCCTGCACTCGGCCCTTAACCAGAAAATGCTGCACCATGTGAGACCGTCCGCAACTATTTCTTACGCCCGGCTCATGTAGGCGCCTTCCGCCGTATCCACGCGTATCTTTTCGCCTTCATTGATGAACGGGGGCACCTGGACCACCAGCCCGGTCTCCGTCTTCGCGGGCTTGGTCACGCTGCTTGCGGTAGCGGATTTGATCCCCGGCTCCGTCTCCATCACCGTCATCTCTACGTGCGGCGGCAGCTCAATACCGACGGCCTTGCCATCGTGGAAGCTCACAAAGATGGAAAGATTCGGCGTCAGGTAATCCACCGTATCGCCCAGGGTTTCGTGCTTCAGCACCGTCTGTTCAAAGCTCTCGTCCATGAAGTAATAGTCATCGCCGTCGCTATACAAAAACTCCATCTTAATCTCGTCGACTTTCACGCGGTCGATCGGGTCCGGCGAGCGGAACCGCTCCACAAACATCGCGCCCGTACGCACATTCTTCAGCTTGGCCTGGATGAAGGCGCGCAGGTTTCCCGGAGTTCTGTGCTCGACAGAGAAGACCACATGCAGCTGGTCATTATGCTTGATGATCATGCCCGGGCGCATCTGCGTAGCGGGAATCGACATAGAATAAAACCCCTAATTTGGCTTGTTGGATGGCAAATCCAGGCGCACCGCGCCCGCAAGTCCGCAACTGGTCAAGTATATCGCAGCCTCGCGGGGACCTGGACGCCCCTAATCCGCTGTCGGCTGATGCACGCTGTCGATAAACATCACAGGCACCGGTCCTCTGCCCGATTCAAGCTTCACACCCAGCTGCTCGGGGAGCGCGGTAAAAATCGATGGCGCAGCCGGATCTGATGACTGCCCATCCGATCTTGCGTTGGCGAGCATCGATTCGGGAGCGTAATCCAGAGTGAAATTATAGGCGCCCGTCAGCCCAGTCTTGTCGATTACATACCGCCCTACCTCATCGTTCAACAGGTCCTTGCAGAACGTCGCCATCGTCTGCAACTGCGTCACCGTAATCCAGCGACCCCCTGGTCCCACCGGGCGCATCGTAAGCCCTCGCCCGGTAAGCGGCGTGTTTGGATCTCCCATCTGATGAAAGTGGTAAGGGCTCAGCTCACCAGGCTTGGCCTCTTTTATCTTTAGCCCGCCCTTAGCAATTACTAGGTAAAACACGGGCATATCGACATCTTGAAAATGCACCGTCAACCCAAATCGATCGGAAAGCGCCTTACGAAAGATAATCCGGCGGTCCACATCGCTTAGCTTGAGCCACGCAGGCATATCGGCATCCGCGACCTTGGCGTGAATATCGAAATTGTCTATCGTAAACCACTTCGGCGCTCCATGGAACTGCTCCGCTCGCCACCCGTTTCCCAGCTTATAACTCCAGCGCACAATCTCGTTCAATGTTGAGTTCGTAATCAGAATGCCGTCGCCATTGGCCGGATCGCTCATGTGGCCGTTGTGTTTTTCCTCGACCGGCTTCACCGAAACCACGTCGAACACAATCTCTGCCTTAGGATCGGCGGACGAAGACGACACCGAAGCAGTGGCCACTGCACTCCCAACCGCACCTAGACCCGGAACAGAACCGCTGGGCACCTGCGAAGACGCAAAACCCGGCACCATACCCGCCAAAGAAACAACAGCTACAACTGCAAAACGCACCATGCGCACTACTCCATCATCTCGATTAGAAATCTAGCTGATAGACGCACGAAATTTCACTTTGCTCAATTTAGGTGCACTATCGTTTAACCAATCCAAAAGCACTAAGACCTTGGGTGAGTTCTATCTTTTTGGCGAGAGATATATCTGTGGTCAATCACTGCCGCCCGCTAGTTGTCGGTAGGCTTCTCCACTTGGTCGATAGCAATCGTATCCAGTGTCCCCGTAGCCGGCTGTAGCTTCAGGCCAATCTCACCCACCGCCCGTGAAATCGCAGCCACCGGATCCCACTCCGGGTCCGTGCCCCCAGGGTGTGGAGTATGGACGCTGCGGGAATACACCGACCAGTCGAAGGTAAAGTCATAACTCCCCGTCAGCCCAGTCTTGTTCACCACCGGGCGCCCGAGGCCCGACATCGGCTGCGACAGCAGCCCCGCCAGCGACTCCATCGTATTCGCCTGCATGAGGGATGTATCTTTCTCCCATCGAATGCCAGGAGATACCTTGCCGTCCTCTCCCTTACCCAGCGGCGGATTGGGATCGGTGGTCGCGTCCCTCATCTTCATGCCGCCCTTTGCCACCACCAGTTCGAAGACCGGGGCCGCCTTCGTCCCTTGATGAACCTTCAAATGAAAACGATCCGCCAGCATCGCCTGCGTCATCGCCTGGCGCATCTGCTGCTGTCCTGCCTTATCGAGCTTCTGGCTCGCGACAATATCCTCAGCGCTCATCTTCGCCGTGATGTCATAGAACTGGGACTTTGCCCAATCCGGCACCCCCATAATCTGGTCCGGCAGGGGAAACCGCTTGTAGCCGTATGCGTACTGTATCAACGCCCACAAATTCTGAAACCCAAACTCTACACCATCGGGATGATCCTGATGTCCCACCCATCCATGCGTTGGCCGTCCACCCTTTTCGATGGGCTTGATCGATACCACGTCGAAGGCGAGCACCTTACCTGCCCCCGCATCGTTCTTTACGTCCGCCCCAGCTTGCCCTTCAGCAGACAACCTGCTTTGCGATTGACCCTGCACCGGACTCGCCTCGGCAAAGAAAAAGATCCCCAGTAGTGCCGACACAGTAACAAGAAACTGCGACAAATTCTTGGAATTGCAAGAGAACATAAAGCCCAACTTTCTAACGTTGATTTTTCTCGCACGATGTACAAACTGCTTGCAGCAATTTCTTCAACTAATCAAACTGGCTCATGTCGCAGCTACCCGATATGGGGCGACGCCGGAAAAGTAAAGTTCGTCAGTGTTAGCCCCGTCTGCCCCGTGCCAAGCCAATGGTAAGGAGTCAGCGTAAGCGGCGATCCCGGGCATATCTGCCAATCCGCATGCAGCTTCCGCAGTTCGTCGTTTTCTCTGAAACCGGTCCAGTACTGATTCGTCCAGACCGCCGACAGCGCCGGAGGGGCTTCTTCGCCGCCGATCCACGCACTTCCCTGCGCTGCTGGATTATAAAGATGTGCTGGGTCCGAGCAACCATCGCTTGACCACATCAGAGTCGCGTAGGTAAGTCGTGGAGCCTGGATTGCTGCCCTGCAATACAGGTTCGGCATCTGCCGAAAGCGCGGCGTGCAGAACCCCACACCTGGAATTGCTGCATCCCCAGTCGGCACTGTGGTCCGTGTTATCGAATCTGCCTGGTAGCGAGTGGTCGCAAACGTGACCTGCACCGTCACCGGTCCGGACTTGAACCGGTCGTACACTTCGGGTTTCATGCTCAGTTCTAACGTGACTCCATTTGTGGTGGGCAGAATGCGGCGGATGTAGCGCACGGCCTGCCATGGTGAGCTCCACTGCCGACCATCCGCGCTGGTAATCGTGAACCGCATGTCATCGAAGGAGACGGCCTGACCATCCTGGACGCCCGTATAGTGCACCGGGACATTTAAGTGGTACAGACCGTCCCACGCCTGGGTTTTCACAGGCTCTTCCGGCGTCGTCGCCAATGACAGCACTACTGGCGCAGCGGCTCCCGCAGCATTCTGCGGATACGCTTCGTCAACCCGCGACGAGCGGTTATAAAAGACTACCGAAAGCGCCATCAACAGCGGCGTTACGAGCAGGATGGTGCGAGCCACACGCGTCCTTCGTCTGGCATATTGCAACCAGATAGCTGCCGCGCACCCGGCCATGAGCAGCACAGGCAACACCTTATTCGGATAGGGATGAGTTGCAGGAAATAACCCAGGCGTAGTCACAGCAAAATTGAAGCCGAGATACACCAGGTAGCCACCCAGCAACGTCAGCGTCAGCTGAACAAAAGTCGACGTAACTGTACCCAGCGCGAGCGCAGGCAACCCAAACACAGCGAGCACCATAAGCAGCCCATACAGCAGCCTTGGGATGTACGACAATGGATGGAATCCAGCAGCATTCAGCAACCACGACTGCGCCAGCAAGTAAGGAACACCGATCCACACCACAATAAACAGGATCTTAGCCGTCAAAAGCTTTTTCCACTCATAAGGCCGTGTTATCCAGAACTGCTCATCGCCAACCAGGGCTTCGGCCTGCACCGCGCGCACAGTCAGAAGCCACCAGCCGATTGGTACCAGGAAGCTGAGAAAGCTCGAAAACTGCAGAACGCGCATGGACTGCGATTGGTCGTAATGAACCTTCCACCGGCCTGGATAGATCGCCACAAATGCGAACTCGAGCAAGCTTGCGACAAGAATCTCCACCCAGAACCGCCGCGTATCTTTTCTGAAAATATGCCATATCTGATTCATGCCTGAACCTCCTGGCCGAACTCCGCAGCCTGACGCGCTTCGCCCTTTCGCCCCGACTTTGCGATCGCTAAAAAGATTCTCCGCAGCGACATCGGGTCCACCTCTACTGCACGAACCTTCGGAAAGATTTCCGCGATCTCCCGCTCCGTGTCCCCTTCGCGATATCCGCTTGCCACAAATCGCACCACGCAATCGACGGTCTCCACGAGCAGCCAGTTTCGCGGCATCCTCTCCGGCAGAGCTCCTGGGGCCGCCAGCGTCACCGTAATCTCGCGAAATCGCTCGCTCACCGCTGTGATCTCGTCCGAGAACAGCATCCGTCCGCCTTCGAGAAATCCCACATGGCTCGCAAAGCTCTCGATCTCCGCCAGGTCATGCGACGAGATAAAGATCGTCGTCTCCGGAGCTCGCTCCAGCAGCCCTTCGATCAGCTCATCCCTCACCAGCGGATCCAGCCCGCTCAGCGGCTCATCCAGCACAATCAGCTTCGGCCGGTACGCCAGCGAGCTCGCAAACGCTGCCTTCATCTTCATTCCGCGCGAGAGGTGCTTCAGCTTGCGTCCCAGCGGAAGATGGAACTGTTCCACCAGCTGTCGTTCCAGCGCGCAGTCCCACAACGGATAAAACGGCCGCATATAATCCAGCATCCCGCCCACCGTCATACCATCCGGCAGCTCCTGGTTTTCGGAGACATATGCGATGCGATGGAAGGCCGTGCCAGTAAGGTTGGATGAAGGCATCCCCAGTACTCGGGCTTCTCCGCTCGACGCACGCAGAATGTTCATCAGCACTTTGATCATCGTCGTCTTGCCTGCACCATTCGTCCCCATCAGCGCATAAATCGCGCCCTCTGGAACCTCCAGGTCGATGCCACGCAACACCGCAGTCGAACCGAACTGTTTCGTCAACCCACGGAGATGGATGGTCGACTCGCCAAACTTCGTAGGATTCTTCGCACTGGAACTCATCGCATTCATCGCTTGCGCCCTTCCTTTTCGCTGCTCAACCGCTCCCAATGCTCGCTGATTGAATTCAGCATTTCTTCGCGGTCGATGCCGAGCCGTTTGGCTTCTACCACTAGCTCTTCGATCTCTTGCCCCAACAGCTGCGTGCGCTCCTTGCGCGTTGAATCCGGCGGTATAGCTACCACTGTGCCAATCCCCGGCCGCGTCTCCAGCATGCCCTCACTCACCAGGTGCGCGACGATCTTGTGAGCCGTATTGGGATTGATCTTCAGCTCTTTACTCAGCGCACGTACCGAAGGGAACGCATCCCCGGGCCTCATTTGCCCTGAGATCATGGCCTTGGTCGCGGCATACACAATCTGCTCAAAGAGCGACGCACCGCTGTGAATCTGTACGCGAAATGGGATCACTTCTGTACTATTACACCTAGTACACCAAGTGCGCAAGAGAAAAACCGCTAGGCTCATCAGAATTTCTAGAGGCTCGCGATCAACCCAGCCAGAAGCGCCGTCCGCCCAACCAGACGGTTTACGACGATATGCTCGTGCGCTGCATGCGCACCTTCCCCGACCGCACCTAGTCCATCCAGCGTTGCTACGCCCAGCGCCGCCGTAAAATTGCCGTCCGAACCGCCCCCCGTAGCCGCTTCCTCCAGCACAAAATCAAGCTCCGCCGCCAGCCCACGCGCACGTTGATACAGTGCGACAGTTCCTGGTCCCCGCTCCATCGGCGGTCGATTCATCCCACCCGAAATTTCCAGTCTGCACCCGCGATCCTCACACCGCAGCCCGCGAAAAAGCTTTTCTAGGCGTGCGACGTCGGAAGCCTGCATGATCCGCACATCCACTTCTGCCCATGCATGTTCCGCGATCACATTCGACCGACTCCCGCCGCCTACCACCCCTGGATTCACCATGCGCCCAATGCGCAGATCGGTAAACGCAGCGATCTGCTCCAGCAGCCTGCCCAACTCCAGCACAGCCGAGTGGCCGCGCTCAAAATCCAGCCCGCTATGCGCCGCCACTCCCCACACATCCACCCGATACATTCCCACTCCTTTCCTTGCCGTCTTGCAGGCCAACCCATGCGCAGGCTCTAACACCAACACAGCACACGCTTGCGCAGCCAGCTTCTCTGTAATGACCCGCGATACCGGACTCCCGACCTCTTCTTCACTATTCAGCAGTAGCGTAACCGGCCTTTGTATTTCCATCTGGCCCAACACGCGCATCGCTGCAAGCCCCATCACCACGCCCGCCTTCATGTCCAGCACACCCGGCCCAAACCACCGACCATCACGCTCCCGCCACGGCATCTTCTCGAGCGTACCCATCGGCCAAACTGTATCCAGATGCCCCAGTACCAGGACCGGCTTCTCACCTCTCCGTGCCCGCCCAAACCGCACCTCCAGGCAGTCTCCATAAATTTTCTGCCGATGCAGCTTCACCCTGCCGCCCGCCTCGCCACACCACTCGGCAACCATGCGCACAGCCTCATCCACTGCCACTTTGTCTTCACTTGGCGAACTCATCTCCACCAGTTCACGCACCTTCGCATGCATCCATTGCGACTGCGTCTTCATCGCCTTCAATATCGCCTTCGAGTTAACCCGCACATCGCCCATAGAGATATTCGAATGCTATCGCACGCACATGGGCCAGATGCATAGCGCTCAACGGAGAATTCGCTAGACTAATCCTGGAGGAAATCAAATGCAGGTAGGCGATGTAGTCGAAAACTTCACGTTAGAGAATCAGGACGGAGTCGAAATTTCGCTTGGCGGCCTGAAGGCAAGCCCCGTCGTACTCTTCTTCTACCCGCGCGCGGATACACCGGGATGCACCATTGAGTCCTGCGGCTTTCGCGATGTCTTCGAAAAATTCCAGCGGGCCGGAATTGTCGTGCTTGGTATCTCACGCGACACCGCGAAAGCGCAGAAAAAGTTCAAGGATAAGTACGACCTGCCATACGATCTTCTCGCCGACCCGGACATGATCCTGATCAAACGCTACGGCCTGCTGAAAGATAAGACCATGTACGGCAAGCCCGTCACTGGCGTCGAGCGCACAACTTATCTCATCGGCGCAGATAAGGGCGACGGCCAACGACTGCTCCATGTGTTCGAGAAGGTCAAGCCCGAGGGCCACGCAGACGAGGTCTTCGCGCTGCTGAAAGCCGGTGGAGCGTGAACTCTTGGTCCTGATCGAGGCGACAGCCGGCGCCACGGCATTGGGCCTGGTCTGTGGCGGAATGGCCTACGCATCGCGATGGCCCACGTCGCAGATCTTCGGGAAAACTCTGGTCGCAGGACATGCTTCTACCGAAGTGGCACTCACCTTCGACGACGGTCCGAACGACGCCGCCACACCCTATCTGCTGGACGCTCTCGCACAGCACGGCAAACGGGCCACATTTTTTGCCATGGGGAGCTTTGCCCGGCTGCGCCCTGATCTCATTCGCCGTGTCGTTGCAGAAGGCCATCTCCTCGGCAACCACACCATGAGCCATCCAAACCTTTCCCTTGCAAGTGGCAGCCGCGTCCGGCAGGAGCTGGCGGATTGCAATGCTGTCCTTGAAGAGATTGCAGGCACAAAGATTCGTTACTTCCGTCCACCCTTTGGAGCGCGTCGCCCTTTGGTCCTCACCGTTGCGCGTGAACTGGGCCTGATCCCCGTATTGTGGAACGTAACGGGTTACGATTGGGACCCAATCGGAGTGGATGGAATTCTCGCCAATCTGGAGCGTGGCATTGTCCGGAATCGAACCCGCGGACAAGGATCAAATCTGCTTCTGCACGATGGCGGGCATCGGGTGATGGGAACCAAGCGGAGCGATACAGTAGCTGCAGTACAAGCCCTTCTAACGGCCCACGCAGGCACGTCCACTCAATTCATAACAGTCGACGCGTGGGGCTGACGGCTACTAGCGCGGAGATTCAGCCGCAAGCAGCCTTCGTTTGCGCTCCACACCCCATCGATACCCGGTAAGCGACCCGTCCTGCCCTACTACCCGATGGCACGGAACCGCGATAGCAATCGGATTCGCTCCGCACGCAGCGGCCACCGCACGCGCCGCTGTCGGGCTTCCAAGTTCGCGCGCGAGTTGCGAGTAGCTGCGCGTCTCGCCACGCGGAATCTGCTGCAGAGCCTTCCACACACGCTGCTGAAACGCCGTAGCACGCACATCCATAGGAAACGTAGCGGCCAGGGGATGCTCCGTTATCTGGCTCGCAACAAAGGCAACCGCATCCGCCAGCCATCCCGTGTTGCCCTTGGCAGCCGTAAGCGTGGCCCGATTGAAGCGCTGTCGCAGATCGGCTACCAGTGCTGCGTCGTCTCGCCCAAATGCGATCGCACATACCCCGCTGGGCGAAGCAGCGACCAGCATCCGGCCCAGCGGGCTGGCTGCGAACGCGTACCGAATCACGAGGCCCGCTCCACCCGCGCGCATGGTGCTCGGCGTCATCCCAAGCGCTTCCGACCGCGATTCATACAGCCGGCTCGAGGAGCCGAAGCCAGCCTCATAGATGGCATCCGTAATACGCGCGCCTGATTTCGCTGCAGCAGGTCTCTTTACCAACGACGCGTCAACTTTTTCTTGCGAGGTGTAAGGCCTCAGGACATCCTTGAAGCGCGCTACACGCTGAGCTTTCGCAAACTCACCAGGAGATACACCGAGAACGCGCCGGAATCCACGAAGGATCGTCAGGCGCCCCACGCCTGTAGCCTTCGCCAGATCGTCCAGTCGCGTGCGCTCCGAGGCATGTTCCCTAAGATAGTCAGTTGCAGCAGCAATGACAGCAGCCTGCGGGTCAGCCCGCGGCGTGGCCAGGTCCGGCTCGCATCGCTTGCATGCTCGATAGCCTGCCCCCTCAGCAGCCGCAGCCGTAGGGAAAAAACTCACACTTTTCCGCGTTGGGCGACGGCTCGGACAGCTTGGCCTGCAATAGATCTTCGTCGATTTCACCGCATACACAAATTGCCCGTCTGCGCTCGAATCTCGCTCCAACACCTGCTGCCACTGGCGTCCGGGAAAATAGCTGGGCACAGTGATTCCGGAGGATACAGGATGCGTATCCTCAGCTCGATCCACCTCCGAAATTACAGTTTGTTGTGCGCGTGGTTTGGTCATAGCGTGAACTCTCATACCAGTATCCTCCCTCGCGGCCCGTTGCGCGACACTCCGCAAAGTTCACAGAACTGCCGACTCTGAATCGCAGAGGATAGCCGCTATTCCCGGACATTCTGATAGCCTCGACTTGATGAAATGCGACGATGATACCGACCAGGCATTCGACCCCGATGACTACACGACATCCGATGAAATCGAGCGGCCGGGAGATCAGCGGTTCTGGAAATGGACCGCTCTCGGCCTCGCCACCATCGCCTTCGCTAAAGGGATGCGGCAGCCCAATCTGTGGTCGTATACGCAAGCCCAGCTGAACTACGACGTAGGCTTCATGCGCCGGGGGTTATTCGGCTGGCTGCTCGGACGTCCGCTGGCACTGAATCATTATGCAAATTTTGCCGTACTATCTACCGTGCTTCTCCTGGTCCTATACGGCGTTCTCTTGCTGCTGACGCGAACTTCTCGCTTGGGCGACCTCGCGCCTCCAGGAAAACTGCTTGCCGTCTACGCCTCGAGCTACAGCGTGACGTACTTTGCAAATTTGAATGGCTATCTCGATATACCACTGGCGCTACTTTGCCTAGGCCCGCTATTTATACGCCGAACTGGGTTGCGGCTGATGGCTGGACTCGCTGCTACGATCGTAGGCATTTTGATTCATGAGGAATTCTTCTTCGCATTCGTGCCACTGCTGGCAGTGAGTGTAGCCTTCGGCGCGACAACGGCACAGACGCCAACACTCAAGCGAAGGGCTTGCGCGGGTGCAATCCTGCTGGCTGCGCTGGGGATCGCGTTGACTTGGTACATGGGCCGCCACGCTTCCATCTCAGAGGAGCAAACACAGCAATTGGCCACGTTGGCGGCGCGAACGACCGACCGTCCCCTGCATGATGGTGTATTCGGCGTCCTACCCCGCACCCCAAAACAGAACCTGCAAATTATGGAATCCGTGTGGAAGCGTCCTACCTTCATCCCCGCGCAAGTTGAAAGCTTTCTGCTCTTCGGCCCAACCGCGGCTCTGCTTTCCTGGGCCACTCTGTTAATGTTGCGCGAGTGGCGACCTCAGAGATACAGGTGGCTCTATGCGGGAACGCTCCTCGCAACGCTCGCACCGTTGAGCCTGAACCTCGTTGGATGGGATAAGAACCGCTGGAACCAACTCGTATGTTTCAATGCGTTCCTGATGCTTCTATTCGTATCGCGAATGCTTGCCGGCCGACCCATTAGACTGCCGCTGAAGATGCGGCGACTATGTCTTCTCGTGATGCTGCTGAATATGGCTACCGGGAACGGCCTCATGGACGACGTGCACATCCGGCCCTTTCCATTCATGCGCAATCCGAACAAGCCCAGCGCGCCCAGCACCATTTCTCAACTGAATCAGCCCCGCATACTGTCAGGTTTGGCTCCAAGCTTACACACTGCGGAAGCGCAGACAGCTGCCGTCCAGGTCCATGTGGCGCGAGAACTAGTTTCAGGAATAGCTAAGGTGAGTGTGAATGCGCACGTTTTGTAGCCGGGCTCGCTTAGGTCACTTATTTATCCTGATTCTGTTTTTGGCAGCAGGAACGGAACTTATTCTTCGCGGCCCCATGCGTGCCGCGGACCGGGGAGGCGACTTCGTCTCTCCCTACATATCCGCCCATAGGTTGATTCATGGAAAAGATCCGTACTTCTCCGACAACTCCCCTCAAGAGCGGCGCGAGATCGGGGTAGCTCCAACTTGGGTTATTGACCCCTTTCCAATCTATCCACCAACAACGTTAGTTCTCGTGGCGCCTCTTGCAATTCTCTCGTGGCCTGCGGCTCTCGGTCTCTACAGCTGGTTTTGCACTGGGGCGTATATAGGTCTTGTCTGGCTGCTGAGCGGACTAATAGACGCTAGTTGGTCATCCCGCAGACGCCTTGCATTCATGGCCTTCGGCTTGGGCCTGGCGCCTGTTCACACCGGCATTGCGACCGGGAACCTTAGTGTCCTTGTATTTCTGCTATCTGGATATGGTCTTTTTCTGGCGTGGCGAAATTACGACGTAGTTGCAGGAGTATTGCTGGCCATGGGATTTTGCATCAAGCCGACCAGCGCAATTGCCGCTTTAGCTGCCGTTCTCCTTTACGGAAGGATCAGGACTTTTCTTACCTCCATCGGCGTAACGATACTCATCGCAACCTGCGCTGCATTTGCTGTCGCCCATGTCGATCCGATCTGGAAGGTTCACTATATGGCAAATCTCGCGGTAGTCTTCGGACCCGAAGGGGCAGCAAACTTCGCATCGGCCGGAGGAAACTTCGATCTGATAAACCTGCAGGTTCCTTTCTATGTCATCTCCCACAACGTAGACGTTGCTAACGTACTGGCATTTTTGACCACTACAATTCTCGCCGCGGTTTGGCTTATCCTGTACTTCAGAGAAAGGAAGAGGGCAGTCCGTTGGAGTTGGCTAGGCATCAGCTCGCTTTTGCTCATCGCAGTATTGCCCGTATACCAGCGAAACTACAACGCGGCGGTCGTCCTTTTTGCCGCAATGTGGGCATTTAGCAACCTGAAACTGCGAGACCCTTGGCCAAAAGTTGCCATATTCGTTGGCATAGTCTACTTGGTTCCCGGCGAAGCCGCGATCAGGGACATCCCCCTACCCAATTGGCTCTCAACAAATATCTTCTGGAATTCAGTAGTAATGTGCCAGTTAACGTGGGCCATCATGGCTTCCATCGCGCTCTGCTATGCGTATATGCTGCACCGCACCACGCCAAGCAGCAGCACATTTGTCACCGAGCGTCCGAAGGCTGCTTTCGATCACTGGCCATTCTGATCTCAAACGAACCACTGGTCGATTCGTCCATCGAACATCCGCACAAATTAAGCCGACACCGTTTGACTGCTTGGGCCTAAAATGGCCGCAGCGAGCATGGGCGCGAACCACACGGAGAACAACGCGCAGAATATCAGGACTTCGACATCAAAGCTGAAAAGTCCGATGGTGCCAACAATGCCTCCCTCGGGAGCTACGTGACTGATAATAGCAACCGCAAGAAGGCCCCATGGGCTCCGCCGGATATCCCCAAGCAGAATATCGAGCGCCGTAAAAGCCGTAAACCAAAGCAGAGGAGCAAGGGCGAATATGCCAGCCCACTTAGCCAGGTGGTACGCCTCTCCGGTCGGACTGAAAGAAATCCCGGTCGTCACGTCGCCTTGTCCCTCCATGTCACCGCTGATCTCGTGACCGTACATATTGCCGAGATTTGCACCTGGCTTGTTCGGCCATAGGAAGTGGGGAACTATATTGGCAAAACCATATGCCACCGGCAATAAGCCGAAAACATGCCCTTGATCGGTTACGTTGTTCAATCCATCATCGACTGAAACAAACTGCAATCGTTCCCAAAATCCCTGAGGTTTGTTGTAATACGAACCGAACCCGCGAATATCTTTATACGCTTGCTCCTCCTCGCTTTGCAGGAACAATCTGCGAGTCTCATTCGGATGACTCAGCAGCGCGAATGCAATCTCCATCCTTTCGCCCGAAGTCGTATCTTGCGACACCTGGCCTCGCCCATATTGAGAATACGGAACGAGATAGTAGAAAACGATGAAAATGATCGCAAGGCTGGATAGCACTTGAACAAAAGAAAGGCGGTACCGCAACGCGCAGATAGGAAGAAGCCAGCAGAAAATAGGAAGTATCATTCCTTGCTTGGAAAATCCAAGCATACCCATAACCAAAGAATAGAGCGTCGCCAGCACAACGAAAATGTTCGTGCAGCGACTTCCTCCACTGCTTCGAATTTCATACATGATGCCAATGATGATTCCAACTGGAACCAGCAGGTTAACTTGACTGAAAGCAGTCCTAAAACCTGTGCCCAGCATCGCAACGCCGACCATCCCAAAGGCGCCAAACAGCATACAGCCGATGGAAGCGCGATGCATGTCCGCTTCCTTCAGCACATCTTCCAGAAGTCCCCTGGGACGAGAAAAGAGGCGGCTTAAAGTTACAGCCCCATACATCGAGAGCATGGAACCGACATACGCCTCGATATCCGTGCGCGGGTCCACGAGATTGGATTGTGCAGGCTCTCCCAGGTAGGCCTTGTAACAAATTCCAATCAACACAACCATGACTGAATAAAAAAACACGTAAACGCCAGACGCCCGCGTCAGACCGCCGCCCGCGTTGAAGGCTAACGCCGCAAGCAGAATAAATATCGTACATCCCGCGCAAAAATACAGGGGGGTACCTTCGAGCGCCTGAACGATGAACAGCGCGCTAGCAAAAAGCGCGGCACGATTGATTGGAACTCGTTCTGGATAAGGGGATCGCACAGGTTAATCAGAAGTTTAGCAGGCGAACCGCCGCCGCCTGCCAACTCGCCACACGACACGTCCCTTCAGCGATGCAGCTCCCCAATGTACACGCCATACGCTGGCACTTCCACTGAGTTCAAGTCTTGTGGCCCCATGCCGGTATCCGTTCGCAGCAATGTGCGCAAAAATGATCCATGCAGGTTCAGTTCTCTCATTCCGGATCCAAGTGAAAGCTGAATCGGTGTGGAAGATAAGTTACACGCCACCACCACTGGAACTGCCAGCCCCGTCCCCGCAGAGGCCCGGCTCACCCACACGAGCGCATTCTGCGTGTCGAAGTTGAGCGGCGTGGCGCTTCCATAGCGAAGCGTAGCGTTGCCGCGATGCAGCGCGATCAACTGACGGTACCAATCCGCGAGCGTGGTGGATGCACTATCATTCGCAGTTGAAAGTTGCGCATCCGCATCAATCAGCGCAACCGGACGCGTCGTTAAAGCCATTGCCGCAATGGCTTTCCACAGCGACGCGTATGGGTTCGTCGCATCGGACAAATCCATACGCTGCTGTAGGTCAACCAGCACCGTAGAGCCCGGAGGCTCTTCTTCAAGCATCTGTCGCAGCGAAGCCGCGTCCGGAACGTTGGGCAAGCTGTCCCGTACATCAATCTGCAGCTGCGCCGCTGCCTGGTCTCCGCTCCGCACGGCAGAGCTGGCCGCATACGCGTAGATGACTCGACGACCGGACTTGTCGCTCGGCTCCGCGGGCAGGTCGGCAACGACGATACGTCCGCCGACCACCGCGCTCTCCATCTTTCGCAGCATCGACACGAGTCTTTGGCTATTTGTTGAATCGCCCGCCGGACCAGTCGCGACGTAGAAACCGGTGACACCGCGGCTCAGCCATGACCTTGCTCTGTCCGCAAGATCTCCGCTTGCTCCAGTGGGTTCTATCCGGAGCAGAATACGAACACCCCGCTGGCTCGCCTCTCGCATCAACTCGTCAAAATTGTCCGGTCCCGTCTGCTGATCTGGCATAGGCACGATCAGCCCATCGACACCCAGCGAACGCAGCGCGTCCAGCTTCTCCGCGATCGTTCTCGGATCGTTGAGCCAATCCATCGCGGAAGGAGGTGCGGGGCCGACGTAGGCAACGGCCTCGTTGGTCTGCTTCACCTCGTAAAACACGGCATGCTTCCACCAGGGATCGGCATTCAACCCCGACGCTGTCCAGCCAGGCCGTGCAAGTGTCTGCGACAGGACGGGGCAAGTGGCCGCCAGGAAAATGCAAAAGATGCTAAGCCTGGAGAGTGTCGCAGGCGCGGACTTCATGAGGGATAAGCCGTTCGATTTCAACATTGGGGAGGATCTCTGCATAGATGAAATTGTCGCGCTTCACAGTCACCGTGGGAAGTACAGAAACGATACGCCCAAACATTGGCCCAGCATAGGCAAAAGTATGAAATTCGCCACGCTCGCCGCAGGGATCAACCTCGGCAGGCAGATCGGCCAACAGCGCTGCATCGAATGTCCGTCCCGCGAAGCCGGCATCAAGCACTCGAGGATCGATGCAGGTCAGGTGTGCGCGCAGTCCTGCGGCGATCATCTGCTGCGCTAGCTCCGCCGTCGTCACGCCAAGGTCCGGAGTCCACACCGGGAAGATTGGCTCAAGTCCTGTCCCAGCCAGCTTCGCAAGCCGATAGGCACGAATGTCTTCGAGAAAAAGATCCCCGAACGCGATGCCATGTAAACCCTCCGCCACGGCACGCTCGCAGACTGCTGCCATCCGCGCCTCGTAGTCCTGGTTGGTGCAGGGAAACGGCAGGTCCACCTTCCACAACGGCAGTCCCACCGACTCCGCCTGCAGGTCCAGCAGCTCCTCCCGAAATCCGTGAATCGCTACACGGCGATATTTCTCGTTGATCGTCGTCAGTAATCCGACAACCTCATAGTCGTGCTGCTGCCGCAGAAGATGGAGTGCCCACGCGCTATCCTTGCCGCCGCTCCAGCTCAACAGGATTCGTCTGCGTGCCGTCTGCAACTGGGGCTTCGTGTTTGCTACTGAACTTACACTCACGACCTCAGGTTATCCGACGACGCAGGTTGCTGCACTGGAGGGCTCTGCGTGCGGACTTCGGGCAGGTCGTGTGCGCACGAGGAGCAGGATAGAGAAGCTCTCGAAGCCCACCTCGACGCCACTGTGGAGGAAGCTGCCCCCCTCCCCCCTTAAAAGTCTCAAAGTCTCAAAAACAAACAACTTAAGTCTGGACCTCGGTCCGGTCAGGTCCTGCAGGAGACCCCTCTCCGGCACGACGCCTGCGTTTGTTTGCTGCTTTATCTATTATATGTGCCCTGTCAAGGGTCATGACCTCAAGCCGGGGAAATTTCAGTAAGCGAAGATTGCGACAGGGGAGATTGAGAGCAGGTCCCTCCCTTCGCTGCGGGATAACAAGCAAAGGAGCGGCAACAGCGAAGGCAAAAGCAAGAACGAAATACGGGGGTTCTTCCCCTTTGGCAAGCTCAGGGTCAGAATGACACGAGTTGAGGACTCTGCTGGACTTGGAAATGCAACCACGGTGCCCGACTTGGCGACAGGTCGCGGTTGGAAGGCGGTGGCTTAGCGGCAGCCGCACTTCTTCATGATTGCCGTATGGAGCCGCTCGCGAAGCTCAGTCGGGAATTCATAGATCTCGTGCTCCCGGTAGATGGCAATCGTCTTCTTCGTCGTATCGAGAACTACCTCGCAGTGGTGGCACTCCATCACATGCGTCTGGACTTCGGCGAGCAGGGCCGGGTCGATCTGTCCATCGAAATAATCCGTAAGTTGCGAGAGGAAATCGGTGCAGGTCATGCCTTGGCCTCTCCATTCTTCTGCCTGAAGTAGCGGCTCAGGCGTTCGCGTAACTGAAGCCGCGCACGTAACAATCTCGATTTCACCGCTGGTACGCTCAAGCCGAGTGCCTCTGCTGTCTCTTCGGTCGAAAGGTTTTCAACGTCCCGCAAGGTAAAAACGGTGCGAAATCCTGGCGGCAGACCCTGGATCGTCTTGCGAAGAATATCGCCGAGTTCATTCTGCCCATACATCTGCTCCGGGTTCGGTCTCCACTCTGCGAAATCCCGCGGGATGGAGCCATCTTCCGTCTGCACGTCTTCGTCCATGGAGACGGTCTTGCTGGTCTTGCGCTTGCGCAGCCGCATCAGGCTTTCATTTACCGCAATCCGAACAAGCCATGTAGAAAACTTCGAGTTGCCTTGAAACTGGTCCAGCTTTTCGTACGCCTTCAGAAACGCATCCTGCGCGATATCTTCTGCGTCTTCGCGATTCTGCGTGATGTGCTGCGCCACGCGAAAGATCTGCCGTTCATATTGACGTACCAACTGCTCAAAGGCCGCCGTGTCTCCCTCTTTCGCGCGTGCAACCAGCGCTACGTCGGGGTGTATCTCTTCGGTCTCTGGGGATTGGATGGCTGGCATAGGCAAAAGGTGCATTCGTCCGTCTAAATCATAGACGTATGGCAGGTGTTGTTCCGCGACATCTCGTTTTTGAAATGCGGCCTCAAACCCGGCGAACACAGAAGGACTCACGCTGTGTCTGCGCTTCCAGTGTAATTGGCCGCCTTAGCCTGAGCAATGGGCGCTCCTTTTCGGCTCCGCGCGATCCTCGAACAAACACATCTTTTTCCCGCATCGGATGTATCTCAAGTGGTTCGCCGTAGCACTCGGGCCTTCACGCAGGCCTTTGGCACTTTAGAGTCTTAATGTGGGCTCTGGCTCGAACCGATCGCAGGCGCGGCACGCCTGCCCAGGCCGGATGTGGAGTATTTTGCAATGTGGGATAGAAACAACATGTATCGGACTGCTGCCATCTTTTTCTGCCTCGCGCTGCTCGCCAGCGCTTCGCCCGCGCATGGCGTTGCCTCTACCCATTCAAAGCACGCAACAACAGCAAGCGACAAATCCGGTAAACGGTCTGCCAAGAAATCCACTGCCAAAGCAAAGACCCCAACCGTACACCCGCACACAACTTCTGGTCGATCCTCGAAGGCTCGCACGGCAGCCACGCGCGCAGTCTCCAAACCCCCAACTGCGCGCAGCATCAAGCTCACCAGCGCGTTCCTCGCCTCCACCCAATTGAGGCCCATGGCACAGCAGCTTGCGTCGACCCGCTCTGCCGCAGCGTTTGCGGGCGTACTTGCATACGCACAGTCCCACCCCGGCGAGCCCGCTGCAGCCGCCTACCTCTCGCTCGGCCACGCCTACATGCAGGACCACCGCTATGCGGAGGCGATCCAGAATCTTGCGCAGGCCAAACACTCCGGCGAGGCGCTCGACGACTATGCGGACTATCTCGCCGCACAAGCCGCGGTTCAGGCTGGCCGCGGCAGCGACGCCTACGCACTGCTGGACCACTTCGCCGACCGCTTTCCTGACAGCATCTTCATCGCCACCGCTCCGACTCTGCTCGCCAATGCGCACCTGCAGCAGAACGACCCTCAGGGCGCTCTCGCCGTGCTGCGACCGCTGCTGTCTAGTCCGCAGGCCGACGCTGCGGACTTTCGCTATGCCGTGGGCCGCGCCTACCAACTCTCGGGCGATACCACTCACGCCGCATCGATCTTCCGCAGCCTCTACGGGGCCAAGCCTCTGACTTACGAATCGGCGCAAGCCCCCTCCCAACTGCAAAGCATGGGTATGCCTCTCACTGCAGCCGAACGCAAGACACACGCCGACGCACTCTTCAACGCCAAGCACTACGGCGAAGCCGGCAACGAGTACAACGCCATAGGCCGCAACAATCCCCAACTTACCCCGGCCGACCGGGACGCGCTCGCAATCTATGCTGCGGTCTGCGACTTCAAGCTGAAGCAGCTGAGCCGCCGCGACGTGGAAAAACTTCCCGACACCACCGACGACACCGCCGCCCTCAAGCTCTATATGCTGGCCGAACTCTCCCGCAGCGAAGACAACCGCACGGCCCACGACGCACTCATCGCACAGATGGTGCAGCGCTTTCCCACCAGCCGCTGGCTTGAAGAAGCCCTATACTCCGGCGGCAACATGTACCTGCTCAAGCATGATGCCAAGCAGGCTATCTACCACTACTCCACGCTCGTCGCCATGTTCCCCCACAGCAGCTATGCCCCTTCCGCACACTGGCGAGCGGCGTGGCTGAACTACCGTACGCGAAACTTTCCCGAAGCAGCGCGCCTGATGGACGAACAGATCACGCACTACGCCGGAGGTAGCGAGATACCCAACGCACTCTATTGGCGCGGCCGAATTTACGAAGAAGAGGAGCATAACTTCTCGCAGGCCGTGAACTATTACCGCCGCCTCACCGATATCTATCCGGACTACTATTATGCGAATCTTGCGCGCCAACGCCTGACCGTCCTCGGCACGCAACCTTCAATCGCCGCAGCGGCCGTACTCGGTTCCGCGCAGCCCGCCCCGAATCCTCCCCTTACCGGCGAGCTGCCGGAGAACGACATCCACCTGATCAAGGCACGCCTGCTGGCCAATGCCGCCCTGAACGAGTACATCGGCCCAGAGATCCACGCCAGCCCCACCTCCGATGAATGGGGAGCGCTCGCCCAGGCCGAGATCTTCGTCTCCTTCGGCGAATACACCCGCGCCCTTCAATCCATGAAGCACTCCGGCGTGTCTTTCTTCACGCGCCCCGTGGCCGAAGTTCCCGTCGTCTACTGGCATCTCCTCTTCCCGCAGCCCTACTGGAAAGATCTCGTCGCCGACTCGACCAACAATGGTCTCGACCCGTACCTTGTAGCCTCGCTGATTCGCCAGGAATCAGAGTTCAACGCCGGCGTAGTCAGCCATGCGAATGCCTACGGCCTCATGCAGCTTCTTCCCTCGGTCGGAAAGTCCGCCGCGAAGAAAAATGGCATCAAGCACTTCACTCCCACGGACCTGCTCAACCCATCCATCAACCTCCAACTAGGCACAACGAATCTTAAGCAGGTTCTGGACCGATTCGGCGGCCAGGTGGAGTACGCTCTTGCCGCCTACAACGCTGGCGACACTCCTGTTCGCCAGTGGCTCTCCAGCAATGACTACAAAGACGTTCCCGAGTTCGTGGAATCGATTCCGTACTCCGAGACACGCGACTACGTCCAGGCTATCCTCCGTAATCGCGAACTCTACCGCGCTCTCTACCCGACTCACTAGCGCGCTCTGCGATACGATTGGAAAGCCACCCGCACGCCCGGATGGTGAAATCGGCAGACACAGCGGACTTAAAATCCGCAGACCGTAAAAGGTCGTGGGGGTTCAAGTCCCCCTCCGGGCACCATAAAAACTACACCACTGAGATCCTTCGCTTGACACCCAATTGGGATCGGTTCTTCCTGCCGCCGAATTTTCCGTTGATACGCCTCCAGCCCTGATATGGTATGCGGTATGCGCAAGTTGGCCTTGACCTCTGTGCCCCTTTCCGGCTGTCTCTGGCAACGCAACAAAGCGATGCAATGCTGGGTTGCTATGGCGCTGATGCTGATACTAAGCGGAACCACGGGCTGTCTTTCCTCTCTGAATAAGCGCGGCATTGCGTTGGCGACTGCGATCGCGCCAGTGACAGACCAAGCTGGCTCAGCCTACCGAAGCGCGAACGCTATCCACATCATGCGTTCAGACTATGACGCCATCGCGGCATTCGATGCTCCAGCCCCGGCTCCGGCCTACAATCCGCGGATCATTCAGCCGCTGCTCTCAGACAAGGACATCGAGATTCGCCTGGCAGTGCTCGCAGCGTTTCAAGCCTACGCTGACTCCGTGGTTGCCATCACCACGAATACGGATACGCCACAGTTACAAGCCGCCGCCAATGCTGCCGGGGAACGTCTCGCCCACCTGGGAAATGCGGTTGCCCCATCCATCGAATCCACCCTTGGTTTTGCGGGTTCATCGACACAAACAGCACCCACCGCCGCTCAGTCTGATCCCATCACCCCCACTATCCGCAACGGGATCACTACCGCTGTCGATGCGTTAGGCCAGTTCCTGATCAACCGCAGGATCAAAAAAGAGCTACACCACACCATCCTTTCGATGGATCCGCAGTTGAAGCTGCTGTGTGATCTTATGCAGAGCGACATCGCTATTCTTCAGGGCATCGAGGACCGCGATTACAACAGCATCCTTAATCGCCAGACACTCTTTCTACGCGAGAACAGCGGCAAAATCGATGCGGCCGAGCGTCAACGGCTTATCCTCCAACTACCTGCAATCGCACGTCAACAGCAATCCTCTGATCGCCAACTCGCACTTCTTAGCGCGGCGGTCAGCCGGCTGGAACTTGCACATCATGAACTCACCGCTGAAGTGCTGAACAAAAATCCCGAGACGCTGTGGCAGAAGCTCGCTGAACTGAAAGCAGCCGGAACGAATCTCGCAAGCTTCTATTCGTCCCTGCCACCCAGCTAAATCCGCGCTACCGATTTGTTCCATTGTCATTGCATGAAAACCGGTTAAAGATCGACCGCCAGATCAATTCGGAGAAGGCCCTTGTCCACAACGCCCACACAGTCCGCTGCTTTCCCCGCATCGCCCACCATTCCACTCACGCCGCAACTTCGGGCTGCCTACGAGGATCTCTACAATAAGTACGAAGCAGCCATCGAAAGCACCGCGGATGTTGGTGCTCTTGAGGCGTTGAATGCCTCGCAGCTCAAGGTCGACGACATCCTGACTAAAGATGACTTATACAGGCTCGAAGCGAACACCGCGCTTTACCAGGCGCTCCTCGCTCAGATCCATACGACAAACCTCGACCTCGAAGCCTTGAAAGCTCAGATACTCGCCATATCTTCCGGCATCTCGGTCTTCGCAGACATTCTGGCAGCGATAGACAAAGTTCTTACGATGGTCCCCTGTCTCTAATTAAGGTTCCCGCGCTTATCCCAGATTGCCAGCGCGCCAATCACCGTCGCAGTGGTGAATAGCCGAAGGTCATCCGCGACGATCGTCGTATCGGTCAATCCGATCGGAGCATCTTGCAATCCGTGACGCGGCGGAATGCGAAGGATCGGCTGTGTCGGCCAGCTTCCATCCGCAAGCTGCGCCCCCGTCAGCGACTCGACGTAGCCTGACTCTTTCAAACCAGAGCCCGCTCGCTGCGCCCGAAGCATCCCCACTTCCAGCGCAAGCGCCTCATCAAAGCAGCCCAGCGCAGATGCGCTAACAGCATGAGCGTCTACCAGAGGCGCCGCCTCCCCGAGCCGTTCAGCCAGACGCAGCATCTCCCGCGCAAGATAGTGACGCGAGCGCCACCAGTAAGCCTGATCGCCGCCCGCCGTTGCGATATGGCGTTGCAGTGACGCCAGACCACGTTGCACGATTCCATGGTTTCCATCGAGCACATCACAAAGGGCACGCAGAGCCACGACCGTTACATCGGGATGACCCAAAGCCCAGTCCCCATACTCCCGTGCGCCCCGGTAGGTCGCGAACGCTCCATCTGGTAGCTGAAACTTCCCAATTCGTGCATAGTGACGCAGCGCAACGGGACGTCCCATCTCCTTCAGAAACAAAACCACCTGTGACGTCGTATCGCAATCGATATGGCACTTCCTGTTGTAGCCCCAACCTCCGTCGTGGCTGACACACTCCATGAGATAGCTCGCGGCGTTCTCTAACGCGTGAAATAGTTCAGCCGAACGTGAATGAGTGCCTCCAGTGCGCACGGAAGCCGCAATGCGAGACCCAACATAAGCCGTCGTCCATGCCTCCGAGCGCCCAGGGCGGCAGTTGAAGTCTCTCCACGCGCCGTCGGCAGATTGATGGTCCAACAGAAACCTAAGGCCCGCCCGCAGGGCTCGCTCCACCCGCTCCGAATTTGCAGTGCCTTCTCCGGGCCGGGCCTGCGCTGCATCATGGACACTCATGATGCCTTGCCCTGATTCGCAAGCGCCAACGCACTGATCCCAACGCGAGTCTCAACTTCGCCCTGGCGCCCGATCAAAGCAACCATGCCATGAGGAACGTTGCCGCCATCTGCTGGAATGAATTCGGCATACAGGGAAGCTGGCTTCCGCAGCAAGGCGCGCAACCTCACACCATCCACCGCTGCGGCATTAAAAAAGAGAGAGATTCGCCTCGCGCCCTCGGCAGAGAATCCAACGCTGTATCCCAGGTTCAACCATTGCAAAGCCGTTTCAACAGGCATGGACAACAGCGAAACGAGTACCGCAATCAGTGGGGCCGTTTCCTGATTCGATTCCAGTGAAGACCGCACTGCAAGCGCCTCCATACGATCCAGCGCGGGAAGCCGGAAGTAGAACTCCCGACCATCCATCCTCAGATCCTGTCCAATCATCACAAGCCGGCTGCCACGATGAAAAGGCGGAATCTCAATCGCGGATGGCGCATTCAATCGTCGCAGCGCCTGACTGAGCGAGACCGATGCCGGCACTTCGAGGTAGATCTTCACGCGTTGTCCATCGTCATCGTGCCGCACACCAAGTGCAGCACCCCAGCTTAGAGTCTCTCCAGCCTGCATCGACTTCCACCTACCCAGGTCGTCCCGTGAGGAAGCAGCTCCAAGCTTCGCGGCAAGCTCGCAGGCCTGTGCAGCCCGCCCAGCATTGCTGCACTCAGGTCCTGCCGCTTCCACCGTGTAGCGAAGGCCACGGTCCGCCGAGGAGAAGCAAACTTCCAGCGGACAACCATCCGCGTTGAGACCGCTAAAACGCCACGCGACGGCAGGCCAGCAGCTTTCCTCCAGCCTGTCGACGCAGTGTGTCACACTCGCTTCCGCTTGAGCCCGGCTGCCTTCGCAAGCAGCACCCACAACTACTTTCCGCATCAGACGGCGCACCCGTGTTCCCGCAGTCGTTGTCTCTGCTGCTCCCTTGGCCACCCTCTCTGCAACCGTCATTGTGGTGTGGCGCTGATCAGAAGCTGCGTCTCGTCCGTCGTAACCGGCTGGCCGTGATATTGCTGCCCCGATACACCCAGCATCGTCACCTGATATTGGAACTGCATCTGCCTGCGGTCCAGCACAGGAATATGTATTTTTACTGCTGCTCCACCCGGCAATAGTTGCTGAGTCGTGTTGAAGTGGAAGCTGGTGCTGGCATCCTGATATGTAATTTCGACATACGCATACTGCCACGCGGCTGCGGTGAACGCAGGCAGAAGAGTGATATCGATTGCGCCGACGAATGGATCATTGACAAAGATGCTGGTCGCCGAAGACTGGATGGGCTGCCCCGCAATGACGGTTCCGTCCTTCAAATAAGAAGTGAATGTCTGGGTGTAGCTCGTCGTCTTCGTAGCATCACTCGGGTCGGAAAGCGCACGCACCTTCCACACCTGTGGCGCGTTTCCGGGATGCACCACCATGATCTGCGAAGTGGACCACCCGCCCGCCGAGACGAACGCCAGCGCAACTTCCACGCGGTCCACAAAGTTCGCATCCATGCGATTCGCGATTATATTCACCCGCAGGAAGCTCAGAAACGAATAAGGATCGAGCATCAGCGTACGATTCTCTGTCTCCACGGTAGGCGAGGTATAGCGCAATTGATCGCCAACCCAGCCGCTGTCCGGATCGAACGTGTAGTCCGACGTATAGCTATAGAGGTTGGATTGGATGTTGCCCTCAAAGATGTCCCAGACTTGCGGCGGCATGTTCGACGCCTCGAAGTTATATTCGCCGTGCTTTGGCGCGGGCCTCGTCGGGTCTGTTGCAATTCCATAGTCAAGCGCCACATGCGCGTTTTTCAGACCAATGCTCTCAAAGTCTTTCGGCGGGTTCACGGTAACGGCAAATGCCGTAAAAAATGGATTGTTCCCGTCAACCTGGAGAAAGAGCTTGCTCTGATCCAGCCCGGCGAGCATCAACCCGAAATATCCTTGTGGCGAATAGGTTCGCTGCACCGCGCTCATCTGGTTGAACTCAATCTCTACCGTCTTCAGCTCGTCCTGGTTGACATACTTCAGACGAAGCGCGACTCCAAACGGCGAAGCAGCCGAGGATGCACCCGCAGCCGTCCCGGCGACGCTGCCAATCGCATTGGCAATAGCAGCGCCCGTCGAAGGGGTTGGCGGTGCAGTAGTGGTCGTCGTGCTGTTCGCCGCAGGAGGAGCGGTTGGAGCCGGCGGGGTAGCGGGAGTTGGAGTAGTTGCTCCGCCCGGGGGTGGCGGCGTTGCCGTAGGAGGTGTAACAGTAGTGGGAGGCGGAATCGCGGCTCCGCCCGGTGCCGGAGTGGGCGGAGCGGGTGGAACTGTTGGTGGAGTTGTCGGCGGCGTTGGCGGCGGCGTTGGCGGTGGAGTCGTTACGGGTCTGGGTGCAGCCGGAGTAGACATCCCGGCATTTGGAGCCGGGGCCGGATGGCTCGCCTGCGCATTTCCCATCTGCCCTGCGTTCTGCACTGGCGGTGTCATGCCTCCGCCGGAAGTAACTGGCCTGGTCTGGGTCTGCGTCGTTGTGGTGGATGTCGTCGGCGTAGTGGTGGCGGTTCCTTTGGCATTGACATTGACGTTCTGTGCGTCGGCGGCCGCCTCCGTAGTCGGCCCCAGGCTTGGAGCGAACCACTGAGCCATGATCTGGTCTTTGAAGAGGTTGAGCGCCCACTGCTCCTGGGCAGCCGTGGTCGCGTCATTGACCAGGCTGACTACCTCCATCTTGATCGTGCCATCCTGCCGCAGCTTTTCAAACGTGGCGTCTATTCCCGCTGAAACGAAATAAGCATTTGCGGCGAGACTTACGCTGAACGACTGATACGCCCGCTTCATGTCGCAGGTAATCTTCACGTCGAGCGCAGGCTGCACCCCGGTAAACTTCATGTTGTAGATGCCGCCCACCGGCGTCATGCCGTCCGCAAACGCCGCCTTCAGAATCGTCGCACCCTCCGGCGTAAGCACCAGGTCGAAGATCGCATCGTTATTGCCGAAAAGATTCGGCGTAGAGGCGCCCAGTATCTTCTGAACCGCGTGTCCGATGCCTGAGGCCGCATCCGCCTGCGTCGTTCCGCCCGATCCTTGCAGGTCCAGCGAAACCACCTGCACAGTCCCTTCGTCGAAGTACACCGGGCTCAACAACGGATCGGCAATCTCTGGAGCGAGAGATCGTATCTTGCTGATGATCTTCGACTGCGTCTGCGGACTAAGCGTCAGGCACAACGTCGTCATCAGAAATCCGCCACCCTGGATGCCTGCCGAAGCCACGTCCGGGGTATACATAATCAGGTTGAACTGCGGATTCGTGCTGCCCGACTGCACCTCGAGGCCGACGGGGCCCGGCAGATACCAGTACTGCTTCGGATCGGCGTGATCCGGAAAAACCGTGATGCCATCGACAGTAAACGTTCCGCTGGAAAACAGAAGCATAACGGCTCCTTCATTGTTCTAAGTTAGGAGTTGCCCATCGCCTGGCTGATGGGAACCACAATGTTGTTTCCGCTGATCGGAGTCCAATCGACGCTGCGGGTCTGGTTATTCTCCAGCCGAATCGCCACGCTGTACTCCGCGCTGATGTTCTCGCTGCTGTAGTCGTACGCAAAGCTGCGCACATCGGCCGCAGAGCTCAGAGTGACCATCTCTGTCGCGTTGATGTGATTGACTGCATCTACATAGCGCAGCGAAACGTCCACACCAGCGATGTTCAGGCTGGAATAATCTGCCTGCTCCGATGTAATGGAGATGACCTGATGCCCGAGCATTCCATCCTGCAAGATCAGAAATGCATCCGACGTCACCGATCCTGGAATCGTCCATACCGACCCATTCGTATGAATAATTCGCGCCTCGAAATACACAAGATTCGCTGTCGCATCCTTGCGCTCCGCGATGAAGGGCGGAGCCGAAGGTGTCGCCTGGTTCAACACGTAGGTTCGCTGCACCACCGGACTTTGCTTACTCGGATACGCCGCAAACACCATCACCTGCGCGCATTTCGTCCAATCCACGGCAGCCGTGATGGCAAGGTTGATCTTGTCCGGATAAGGATCAACCACGTCGATCTTTGCATCGCTGGTCGTTACCCAGGGTGTAATAATTACACCGCCGGACACAGGCGCATACGTCAGCCGGTAATTAAAGCTGCGCTTTGTCGGATCCTGCATGAACAGGGTCCAGTCAATCTCCGTCGCCTGACTGGTCAGGACCGCGGTAGGACGCAGATTGATACCATTCGCCTGGTCCTCGTAGATGCACTCAATTTCCACGCTGGAGTATCGATCCCATGGCAGAGTGAAAGCCCGTATGGGAACCGTGGTCATCTGGTATAGATCGACGCGAGGCTCGATATCAAGCACATCCTGGCTCGTAGTCAACTGCCCCGTAACGAGGCGTCCTGGCCGTTGTGTCGTGTCTACATTCTGGAAGTTGACCGTGTACGAATAAGTCACCGGCCGCTGCACTACGTTATTCGCCAGCAAACTCGTCCAGTCCACCTCAAACGTTGATGCGCCGCTCGTAAGACTCTGCCCTTTCGTCACATCGTTGTACGTCAATGTCACATCGATGGACCCAATCGAATCGGTGACGAAGTCCGCATGCGTGATGACTGTAACCTTACGGCGCGTGAAATAAGGATTATCAAGATCAACCCGGAGAATGAAATCGCTGGGTTTAAAGCCCTTATTCTTCACCTCATCCAGCAGCCCGGCCAGATGTCCCTGCGGATAGATCGTCCGCAAAACGCTGGTCCGTTCGCTCACCGTGAAGTTCAGCATCTTGTTATCGGTACGCGTCAGGTCCACACTCCTGTAGCTGAAACTCGCCACCGCAGCAGCGCCTCCCGTAAGCGCAATGTTGCTGATATTGCGAACATCGTCGGGGAAACTATCCTGCTTGCCCGGCGTCGGCGGCTGCAGGCTCGACTCAAAAAAATTCGTCTTCACCAGTTCGTAGCATTCCTGCATGGCCTGGTCCCGATCCGTCGTTCCTCCCGCTCCCAGGTCGCCCTCGAGCACAAACGTGCTCTCCTGAATGTTGATGACCTTCTGCTCGATCAGCTTGTCGACAGTTTTCTCAATCTGGCTGGAGAAAAAGAGAAACCCCCCGCTATATTCCTGGTCCAGATAGGTCTGCACCCGGTTCCAGTCCGCCGTAAGCGTCACCTTAAACGCCGGCCGCAGACCGAGAAACTGTAACGAATAAATAACCGCGATCGGTGCCATCTGCCCCATCAGCGCCTGCTGGAGAATCGTCGCACCGTACTGATCGAGCTGCACCGAAAAGGTAGCCTGGTTGTTACCGTAAAGCGCAGGCTTCGCCGCATTTTGAATCTTGACCACAAACTGCGGCCCCGAAGCTACAGGCGCGATCGTACTCGTCACCGCAGTCGGCGATGCACTGGTTGCGCTCGTCTGCCCCGACGTCGAAGACCCCGCCGCGGCGGGCGCTGTGTCCGCACTCTGCGCCCCAAGAAGCACCAGCTTTACCGTCCCGTCGGTAAACAACACCGGCGATAGCCGTGGCGCGCTGGTCAACTTCATCTGGCGCTGCAGCTGGTTCGTAACCTCGGTCAATAGACCTTCGTCCGGCCCAAGATTCACATCGAAGTTGAGGAAGCCGCCGCTACCGGCAGCTCCCTCATACTCGATCAGTTGCATCTGCGGAGTCGACACGTTCGTCGATTGGTCTGTAACCATCGTGAGATGCGGCATCATCGGCAGATAGTAAAACTGCAACGGATCACTGTCGTCAGGAAACACCGACACGCCATCGATGACAAAATAAGGCGGATTCAGATAAAGCATGGCGAACTCCGAAGCACGGGTTAGGAAGCGGGCATGATCAGGACAAGGTCAGTGTCGGTCGACGTTACCGCCGGAGCCGCAATCTGCGTCGGAGCGCCCCCCGCCACGGCAACGTAGTACGTAGCCGTGTAGGTGTAAGCCTTCTTCGTCGCATCCCTCACGTAGAAGGTCCACGACGCCGGTGTTGCGCCAGTGGACTTCACCACAATCTCGCTCGACAGGTTGATATTATTCGCCGCGTCGACATAGCTGAACTGGATCTGCACCAGCTTCACTTGCGTAAAGTCAATCAGCGAAACATCCGGCGTTACAGTGATGACCGACTGGTTCGGTGGCCCAAACGTCACCAGGCCGCCGGTAGCCGTCGTCTCCGGAATATTCTCCGTGGTGTGGTTTTTATGCGTAACCACGCCCGAATAAGTCAGCACGCCAGGCGACTGCGTAATCGCGGAAAACTTCCAGTCCGTGTTGGGCTTGGATGCGTTGAACACGAAATCCGTGCTTTGCGTGTAGTTGTTCGCCGCATCGGTAAACGTCATCTTCAAAAAAATATTGTCGATATCGTTGACGAAATCCCCTTCCGCGATAAAGCTGACGGTGCGGGGCTCGAAGGGGCTATTGATGAAGAGTTCCTGCGTATTATCCTGCAGCCACGGCCTTACCACCTGCGTTCCATCCGCCATCACATAGGTGAACTGATAGCTGTACTTCTGCGTAATGGCCTTGAGCATGATGACCACCATGGTCGCCGTCCTCTGGCTATCCGTCAGCGAATACTCCCGCTTCACCGCCGCTCCGGTCGGGTCGGGGTCCGGATAAGTGATCGCCACCTGCACCGACGACACAGCCTTGAAGTCAACGTTGCTCACCGTCATGTTCACGTACAGAATTCCCAGCGCGCCAACGTCGATGGTAACCACCGGGCTCTTCGTCGACACCGTCGGCGCAACGTAAGGCTGGTTCTGGTCCTGGTAGTTCACCTGGTAGTTATAGCTGTAGGTGACGTCTCCGTTCGCCGTATCTGAATCGAACTTGAGAATGTCATCCGGCTTGGTGAAGTGAAGTCCCTTCACCGTGTTCGGCGTGCTCTTGGTATATAGGCAGTTCACGTCGACGCTATCGATCAAGAACTTGGCAAAGTCCGCGTTTACCTGCACGGTTGCATGTACCTGCTCGAAGAAAGGATCGTTGGCGTTGATCGTCACCGAGCACGCCTTCATCTGCTGAGGCGTGGGATTCGGCAGCGTTCCCTGCTGCGTCGTCTCATACAGAATGCTGTCGCTCTCCTTGTACGTCTCGTCAAAACTGAACAGCGACGAACTCTGCTCATCGTGCGTCGTATGATCGGCCCCGTCATCGCTGGTATCTTTCCCCAGCTCGGAGCCTGTGTTGCCTCCGGTCACGCCTCCTTTCAATCCCGTCTTCGCCGTCGAACCATCGGTTGAACCGTCCGTTGAGCCGTCCGAGGGAGCAGAGTCAGCACTTGCCGCTGCGCCTTGCCCAGCCGCATTGGCGGCAGCAGCCGAAAGTTGCTGCCAGCCCCAATTGACAAGATCGGTCTTCAGCTTCTGTGCCGCCGGATCGGTGGACATATCGCCCGTAAAGTCGAACTCGACGCCGCCAGACTGCGATGCCTGGAAGTCGTTCCGCATCTTCTCCTTTACGGTCGTCGTATAGCCACTCCACCAGTGGCCCGAGGTGTCTCTATCGATCGTCTGGTAGAACGAAGCAAACTTCATCGAGTCGAACCAGATGTGCCCCGTGATCGGCGGCAGCGCACCCCAATAGCTCAGGTCATAGGCGATCTGCACGATTCCCCCGCCACCGCTCATGGCCTTCTCGACGACAGCCGCACCTTCCGGCGAGAGCTCTGCCGTGAAAGAGCAGATCATCGAGCCGAGCAACGACGGCTTGCCTGCGCTCTCGATCTTCGTCACCAGCGCGCCACCACTATCCAGCAACACCAGCGAAGCCTTGCCGTCGGTAAAGGTTGGCATTGAAATCTGCGGAGGAATCGGCTGCTTCTTACCGTCCACCAGTCCAACAGTGCCGCTCGGCGCCTGCACATCCGTCACAGTCTGTCTTAGTGGCACGCCAAAAATAGAGCCCGTGTTGCCTCCGCCTGAATTGTTAGCGTCCGTGGTCTTCTCAATCTGCTGGAGTTGATTCCGCTGCGCCTGAGCTGGGTCAACGGCATCAGCCGGAATCACTCTTGCCGCAAGAATCTTCGCGCAGCCATCCATCAGCGAAGCTTGCGTCGTAGTCGACAAGGCAAACTGCGAATCGAAGATCAGAAAGCCGCCGCCCTTGCTGCCGTCCGGACGGTCGACCGGCATCAGATACTTAATGAACTTCATGATCGGGTTTCCGTTTGCATCGCGACGGAAGTCCGGTTCATTGGGCATCACGTAAAAATTAGGGGAGTGCGGATCGTTGTCTTCGTAGACTGTGATTCCGTTGATGAGATGGGAAGGATAGAGCTTCAGCATGACTTACTCCTTGAACATTCAATTTATGCTGCTGTGAGTCCGGGGCCTGGAGTTCTGAATCATTGCACCGGCTTCGCGCTAAAGGTCGAAGCGTCGTTTGAAATCTGGCTGCCGTCCGCACGAAGCAGCAAGGGCTGGAAAGGTGATTGAACCGGCGACCACTCCTTCGCGGTATCCGTCGCAGCTGCCATGTTTGGGGTCGAAGTGGAAGAACTGCTGCTCCCTGCCACCGTGTCGATGGTTGAGCGCGAAGCTCCATTCATCGTTCCGGCAAGCTCCGTCGTACTCGCCACGCGATAGCAATATCCGCAGGCAAACGGCGAGGCCGCCACATATCCCCATTGCGCGGTCAGCTGTCCCTCTGAGAAAAATACCGTCCCCGGCGTAATCGACGCATCACTCAAATGCGCCTCCGCGATCAACTCGATCAGTAGCGGTTCAGCCGGCGCCTCATCGACCGAGAGATCGATCCGATGCGGTCCGTACTCCCGAAACGAAGGAAGGTCCAGCGCAATCCGCCCCGGACTGAAAGGCCCAAGCGACAGCGTCGCTCCACCTTGCAGCCCTGCCGCCGAGAGCTCTATCGATTTGGCTGACGCCACATTCGGAAATGGAAACGCAATGTCTCCAACCTCGCCACTCAAAACAAGCTGTTGTTGCAGCCGGCCATTTGCGAGTGTGTAAGAAAATTGCAGCGTAATGTCCGCAAGCGCAAGCAACGCCGGCGTCGCGCTTATATGCGCAAACGCAACCGGAAAGTCTTCCATCGAAAGCCGAATCCACGTATCCGCGTGCTGAGAAACTGCACCGGTATAGTTCTGCACCTGCGCCCCGACACCCGCAAGCACTGCGTAAGGCACCGCGGTATAACTGAGAGCCTCGCGCGGACTCAGTTGTAGTTGAAAGTTGGCGCTGTCTTCCGGCTCAACCAATGCCAACTGCTGATTCACGCTCACAGGCCGCCACGGCGGGTTCGCGGCGATCTCCACCGACACTCCAACCTCGCCAACCGCAGCGCGATGCGCCGGAAGATTCGCCGTAACGTCGATGCTCCACTGTCCCAGCGGCATCTTCGGCACTGTCACCTCGCGCACAATGCTGCTCGCCATCGCAGGAGAAAATCCACCAATCTGGTCCAGCGTCATCACCGCCTGCCGAAACACTTTGCATGGCTTGCTCAGATCCCACATCACCAAATCGCCGGAGACAGTCGCCGTATCATTCAACAGCAAAGCTGCTGACCCTCCCGCAGCGAGGGCAGGAACAAACGCAGCAAAATTCATACCGACCCAATCCGCCAATGCCTCATACGGCTCCGCGGCAGCCGATTGCTGCAACGACACCACTCCTTGCCGCACGGCCTGCTGCATCGTCGAAGCCAGCTCGCTCGATGCGATCCGCCGATCCGGCCTGCCGCTCGCAATCAATTCCAGCAGCGCAGAAGCCTTGAACGAAGCAGTACACGGAACACGCGGCGCGACGCCTGCGAACTGATACTCCACCTGCGCTCCCAACAGCAGCGTAGAACTCTCAAGCGCCCCTTTCACCAGATCGCCCGCTGCCGAAGAAAGCCGCGCCGTCCACCGCGCATACTCAGACCCGCTGCCCCCGATCGGCACCGGCTTTAGCAGCTCGTCGCTGACGACCACCGCGGAGTTCGTGGCCACCAGCCGTGTGAACCCGTCGCTAATAAGAATTGGAGCGGCAGTGGCATTGCTATCCCCACCCCGTGCCACACTCAATGCCGACTCAAGATCAAACGTCCCACCCAAAGTAAAGTCGAAGACCGCGTACTCGCCTGCCGCACTCAGGTCGCCCGAGCTCTTCACCAGCACCAGCGACATCCGCGGTGTCCCATCGGCATTCGCAGCAACCCTCAACCCCAGTGGAAGCGCAGCGTATGCACCCCCCAGATACGGCGCAAACGCGCACGCACTTTGCCCCGGCACCGCAAGCGGCGCGCCAAAATCCGGCAACCCGCTCAGCGGGCTGGAGCCAGTGCTCACGCACTCACCTCCGCATAGAACGAGTCCTGGTTTGAAGTAATCCAATCCGACAACTGGCTGCCGCTATCGCGAATCGCATTCACGCGATACCGATACGTCGACGTATCGCCTTCATGCAACACGTACGACTTCACCGGAGTCGTAAGCCTTACCGTCTGGCTCAGTATCCCTCCGGTTGCCGGCGTACTCGAGTCGAAATCCGCAGTCTGCCCGTTCTCGAAGATGACCTGGATAGCACGCATCTGCGAGCTGGCCGGCGGAGTTGAAGCAGTCGTACTCGCCGGATCAGGCACCTGAGCAGGCTGTGCGGCGAATGCCGACGCAAACACCATGATCTTCACGTTCCGCACCAGCGGGCTCAGCACCTGGTTCTGCATGATCGCATCCCAGATCGCATCCGCATCGGCCTGCACATGCACATTGCTGTAGTCGTACAGAACAGAACATCCCGCATCGATCGCCGTCTTGTTGTCCACCGCGATAGCAAATGCGATTCCGTTCGGCGGAGTCGTCGGTTGCGGCCCGGCCGTTTGCTCCGTGGGTACGCCCACCGCACCCAACCCCGAGAGAATTCCCCCGAGGATCGATCCGAACTTGCTGCCTCCGTTCCCTGTCGCCGTAGCCACCTGGCTCGCCACTGCGCCCGCCTCTCCTACCGCGGCCACCGCCGTAGCGCCGGAAGAACCATGCGCGCTCGAGCCCGAACCCTGCTGCGACATATCCGAGGTTGCAGGTACTGCCGCCGCGCCAGCCGGCGGAAGCGTCATCGGAAATGCGGGCCACGCCTGCTGAGCCACCGAAGCTATCGGCGCGCCGTCATCGCCTAGCAAAACTCCCGACAGCCCGTTCACCTGGATCGGACTCTCGATTGCATTCGTCAGCGTCTGAACCAGACGGTGGTACACCGTATCCACCTGCGAATCGATGGTGAACAAGTTCCCAGAGAAATCAGAAGCCCGCGCACTCAGGGGCAACTTCACAACATCGGCGCTCGTTCCCTGCCCTACCGTCACCGTCACAACGCCGGAGAGCAGCGCACTCACCCCATCGAATAGCGCCGAATACACCTGCTGCAACTGCGCCAACGACAGAGTCACGCTCGCCGACACCCCCGCCCCGACGTCGATCGTGGCACCGCTCACCGGAGCCAACCCCGAGATGGTGCTGTCCGCCGCTGGCAGATTCAAGGCCAGACTCGTATTCACCGCCTCGTACGGAGTCAACGAAGGCGGCGTCCCCAGCGCCAGTTGCGTAGCCAGATTCTTCGCTGCATCCACCAGCCGGTTCGGATCCCAGACCGGCACCGCCAGGAAACTCAAGGTATACACCTGCGCCGATGGATCCGATCCGCTGCTCGCGATAGAAATGCTCGGCGCATGCGGAGCCGTCGCGCGCCGGCTGATCTTAAATCCATCCGGCAGAAAATAAATCTGCGTCGGCTCATTCGGATCCTGGTAGTAGGTATAGGACCGTTGCTGCCAACTCACATGCCGCAACGTCAGCCCCGCCACGCCGCTCGACATTCCCGACAACTGCGAAAACACATTGCGGTCCAGATTCACGTCAAAGCTGAACGGGATCACCGTATCGATCGCCGGATTCCCAGCCCGGTAAAGCGGCCCTGGTGCCGTCGCAGTTGGTGGCACCGGCGTAGCCACCGCGAACGAGCGCCGCAAAATTATCCTGCAGCTGGCCGAGGCCGTGGTCATGCACCTGTAGATCGCGTCCCGATCGGTAATCGTCGTCACCGTCAGCGACAACGTAAGCATCTGCCCATCCGGCACCGCCGAACTGAAATCCCAGTTCACATTCTGCCCACCGTCCGTCGCCGCCAGCATGTAGCGCGTCGTCGGTTCAATCGCAGTCCCGCCTCGTGCTGCCCCCTCGACCGCCAGGTGCACCGTAAGCGCAAACCCCTGCGCGGTCGGCGCAAATGACACCCACTTCGACAAGCTTCCACCGCTGCCCTGCGTAGCCAGCGCGTAGATGGGCAAATAATGTTGCAAGCTCCCATCCTGCGGCTCCTCAAACAAGGTGGCATCGGTAGGAGTTGTATCCGGCGAGATCAGCGTCGGCAGCGAAAAACTCGAGCGCGGCTGCGGTGCAATCACCGGCCACCATCTGCCGAAGGCAGGGTTGCGAAACTGCATCATCGCCGGATTCACCGTAGCCAAAGATGCTGACCGCTGCATCGTATACATCACCGGTGCCGGCGCTGCAGAAGCCGCGGGAGCAGGTGCCACAACCGGCGCAGCAGCAATCGGGGTCACTGGCCGCATGATCGGTGGAACATGCAGCATCATCGCGCTATTGAAAATGGGGGGCACAAGGTCCTTTCAACTCGGGAAAATAAAAAGTCTTAACGCACCGCGGACTGCGCAGTGAAGATCGGGCCCAAAAACACCGACGCCGGATCGCAGCCGCACCGGAGATGCGCGCACCGCAACCAACCAAATTTCCCTGAGAAAATGAAACAAACGTGAAACGCGCCCTGTTACTTCCGTAGATCCGGGCATGGGGAGACGATTCTGACATCTGCCAATCCAGCAGATGTCACAAACATGACCGGCGGTTCCCGTACTGGCCAACCAAAGTAACTTGTAGCTGCGAACCATCTACCCACAACTGGACGGACCGTGTCAAGGACAGCAAACCAATTTCATCAAAACGAAATTTCAGCTTCAAATCGCCCAGGAACCAGAACGCCTTTATCCACGCATGAATTCAGCGCCTTCTGACCCTCTGCGAAAACCTTCTCCTCCAGGTCAATCCCACTTTTGGTGAAGGAGCTTCACTGCTGCCGCATATGCAACTCATCAACTCACGCCCGTGCAAGGAATTGCACAGCCTGATGGTTCAGCACTCAAAAGCGAAAGGGAGAACCAAACCAAGGTTCTCCCCATTCACGCAGCTTCGCTGCAAAGCCCACTACGTAACGGAAGCCCCGGCGGCCTGAGCATTATCAAGCGCCCGGGCAAATTCGCTGGCGTAGGTCATTGTCTTCGCATCCAGCGTTACACTCACCACGGTCGCACGGAACTCCGCCCAGTTAGCAGGCGCATGACCCAGTGAGGCCGTCACTGCCGTCATGCCCACCAGCAGCCCAGGCAGCGCATGCTGCAACTTCACCAGGCTCCAGAAGTCCGCGGAACTCTCGCTCCATCCAGGGTTGTGCGCCCGAGCCGCAGTCCTGCATCGCCGAATCAGACCCAGCATTCCGTTCACCTGCGACTTGCTCTCCTCCATCGTCAGATCCCGCGTAACAGTCTGCGTATCCCCTTCGCAATACGCTCTCCAGGACCCACCGTCGATCCCCAGCGTCTCGAAGTTATCCGGATTATAGAGCTGCCCAATCCCCATCTCCCGAGGATTTCCGTCCGGCCCCATCGCCCCCGGCGCGCCCGTCGCACAAGGATTTCCGCCTGATTCCATCGCATTCCATTTCTGCGCGAATGCGACAGGAATATCGCCCGCCAGCGACCTCACCAGCGGAAGCCACGACGCCACGCTATACGGCCGCGTCGGAGCAGACCCGCCAGCGTCCTGCGCAGCCGAACCACCATCCCCCTCCGAAGCCGCAGCTCCATCGTCCGCCGAATCGACCGAACACGTATTCGTCGCATCCGACGAAGAAGACTCCGTCTCGCCCGAAGAAGTCTCCGCTCCCGTATCATCCGCTGACGAAGTCCCCCCTCCATCCTGCGAAGTGGCTCCCGTCAAATCCGTTGACGTATCCGTATCCGAAGAACACGTTGTATTTGGGTCCGCGCTGTCCTCACTGACCACTCCAACCGTATCGTCTGTTTCAGCCATCTCTGCTCTCCTTGTGTGGCGTTACGAAATAAGAAGCTGCCCTCCTGCGTTCGCACGCAGAATTCAAAACCTTAGCATGCATGTCACAGCTGCGTCATGCACTCTGAAATGGCGCATCGCTCAGGTACGAAGTCTCCAGAAAAAAATCCCGCCGACTGCGCACCCCCGTCTGCGCAAATGCAGGCATCTCCGCGACCGATTCATGGGCAATCGCCGTCAATGCATCCGTCTCGCTCATCCCCGTTCGATACGTCGTCACGTAAAGCCGATGAGCCCCTCCCTGCCCGAACTGATTCGTCACATCCAGCATGAAACCCACCGCCCGCTCTGATTGAAGCAACGGCGCAAAGACCTGCAAAGCAGCTGCAGCCTTTTGGAACGAGGCCATCGCCACCCGCACCTGCGTCTGCTGGAACACAGCCATCTCTCCTGCCTGCCGAAAACGCGTCTTCCACGGCTCGGCCACCAGATCAAAGTCTGCATTGGTCGAGATCCCCGTCTTTGGGTCCACGCCACCCGAAGCTCCATTCACATGCTGAATCAGTCCGCTAGCAATCGAGTTATCCCCTGCTCCAAACACCTCCACAAACTTCTGCGAGTCCGCACTCTGCATCGCTTGCAGAATTTCTGCCAATCCCCCAGGCCGCTGCGCCCACTGCAGCACTCCAAACGAAAGTCCCGCGCGATCCGTATTCAAGTTCAGCGCACCAAACTTTGCCGCTGACTCCATCATCGCAACCAGCCGCAGCACTCTCCCATAGGCGTTCCACTGGAAACCCAGCAGCAACGTCATATAAATCTGGCTTGCATGAGCCACCACCTGCGGCTCTGCAACTAACTTCTTCAATGTGTCTTCATCCACAGTAGTCCCGGCGCCACCGCCGGCGCTCTGCCGGAACGCGCTCACTGCGGCTACTGTGCGAGGACCAAACAGACCGTAGTCCGAAGAGGTAATCACCGGCAGGCTGGTGACGCCCAACCCCGTCATCAGATCCTGGATTGCACCCACAGCGTCCGCCGGATCGCCCGGTCCAACCGCCAGCCCTCCGCCGCCCGCAAGCATGGCGTCGATCCGCGCAATCCCCGACGCCGCTCCCGGCGACGAAAGCGCTCCCGTCGTCGACCCTGCATGGTCCTGCAAAGGATTCGATCCCATCGTCAACCCCACCCCAGCATAATCGCTTTCGCCGCCCTGGCAAGATCAATCGTGGCCCTCGGCTGCAGGCTCCTTCTTGTGTCGAGAAAATATCTCCGCGCCCAGCTTGCCCATATCCAGCCCCAGCTTCGGCGCATCCTCCGTCCCATGCACTGTAATCGGAACCTCCAGCCCCGCACCATCTTTCCTCAGCAGCGGATCGAACGGCTTCGCCACAAGGCTCTTCCACCCCTTCAGCATCTGGGAGGCCGTAGCCGCCGTCTTCACCGTCCCACTGAAGTCCATCGCCTTCCCATCCAGGCTGTACTTCCCTGCCAGGTTCACCTCGGCCCCCGGCATCTGGTAGTGCAGCTTCGGAATGGCAACCACCCCATCCGCCAACGCAAACGTTCCACCCATCTCCGAAGCCACGCGATCCGCCGGAGCGCTCTCCGTCTCCTTCAACTTGCCACTCGCTCGCACGCTCAACTTGTCCACCGTATCCTGCCACTTGGCGTTGTTGAACATTGCATCGCGAATAGCAAACGTCCCCTGCACTCGCACCTTCTTCGACACGCTCACCTTCCCCGGCGGAATCTGCACTCGCGCCCGCAGCGTCGTCGCCCCACGCATCACCGCAGGCTTCGTCTTCGCCGCCAGCTCCAGGATGTCTTCCATCCGTGCATGGTCGCTCGTCACGGCAATGTCGATAAAGTGCCCGGAGACATCCGTCACCCCCTCCCGCGTGTCGTGCCTCCCACCAGCACGCACAATCTTTCCCGACGCCTCCAGCTCCGTGTTCAGAAACGTCGCATGCACATGGTTCAGTATCGTGTCGCCGCTCGTCCCATCCACCGTCGCATCGAACGCCGTCTTCAAGTGCACGGCATGCACCGCCGTATCCAGCGAAAAGTCCGGCGTATCCGTAGTCCCCACCACGCCAATCTCCCCCAGCGTGCCGGCGTAGCTCCCCGTCGAAGATAGTATCCCCGCCACTCCTTTGATCGGCCCCAGGTCTGCATGTGTAAACGAGTAGCCTCCGCTGATCGGCGTATCTCGAGGCTCGTCATCCACCCACGGCCCAAACCGCCCCGTCGAGTGAATATCCCCCACCGGCTTCGCATTCACCAGCCACGCCTCAAACGGAAACGCCTTGTCCCGCCCCACGTCATGCAACGTTACATTGCGAATCGGAAACACCAGCGGCATCTTCCCCGGCTTATTCGTCTCCACCGTCAGCGTCATATTGCTCACCACAATCTCATCCAGGACGATCGAAAACTTCGGCTGCTTCTTCGCCGTATCATGATGCAGCAGCTGACCCCGCTCTCCCTTCGGCGGAATATTCAGATCGAGCCCACTCACCCGCACCACCGCCACGCGCATCGTAGGCTCGAACAGCTCCCGCACCCCAGCATGAAACTCAAAGCTCTTCACCGAAAGCATCGGCGCCGCACCACCCGCGCCCCCCATGCTCTTCTCTTGCGCATCTGGCCGCTCCGGCCCAGCAATCCGCAGGATCCGCAGTCCCTCCCCCGTCACCTGCAAGCCCTTGAACACCGAAATATGCAGCGCATCCAACTCCACCGGCGAGTTGAACCTCTGCTCGAAACTAGCAATCACCCGCCGCCGCACAATCGGCTCCGCATGATGCACTACGTACTCCACCACCACCCCAGCCGCCACCGCCAGCAGCAAAAATACCCCACCCACCCACCACACCCAACTCCGCCGACCACGCGAGCTCTGTCCAATTTCCACGTTAGCCGACCGATCGTTCTCGTGCTCTTGTCTCAATACCGAAGTCCTCACAGTGATTGGATGTCATTCCGCCATAAAGTGAAACAACTAACGCCGTCATCCGAATCAAAAGTGAAGTTCAGTCAACGAATGTAATGCCGACGAGAGACGCTGATAACCTGTGCCCGTTGCACAGAACCTTTCCTGAAAGGTGCAATGGGACAAAGCAAGAAATCGCCAAAGAGAAATAGATCGGACGCGGGATCGGCTGCATAATTCGCCTTATCGGAATCTTGGATACCCTCAACCAGCCAACCTTCAACTCTCTTCCACGAGGATGCGTCCGGCTCATAATCATGATGTGTTCCAACGTGCCAGATGCGTAGCTGCCCGTCCCCACTGTAAAGATGCGCTCGTCCCTGAATTGTCACGCACGGCCCTGCCGCACGGCCGGGAAGAACAAATCCCAACGCCAGAAATAGACAAACAAGTATTCGCAAGCTCGTCAGAAGCCTCAGCGCAATGGTAACCCGGCAGTTGCTTCGATCAAGTGGATGCCTGGGATCGCATCAGATGAGAAAATAGTCCTGATGCTCCAACTCTCCTCTGCCGGCAAGCGGTTCGGCCAAAAACTCCTCTTCGAAGAAGCCAACTGGCTCATCACGCCGGACGAGCGCACCGGCCTGGTCGGCGGCAACGGCACCGGCAAATCCACCCTGCTCAAAATCCTTGCCGGCGTCGAAACCCTGGACTACGGCCAGCTCACCCGCGTCAAAGGCATGACCCTCGGTTACCTTCCGCAGGATGGCCTCGCCCTCCGCGGCAAGACCGTCTTCGCCGAGTGTCTCTCCGTCTTCGACCCCATCTTCGCCCTTGAACGCGAAGCCGAAGAGATCACCCACGTCCTCTCCACCGCAGACCCCAAATCCAAAGAGTATCTCGCCGCCGCCGACCGCTACTCCGACATCGCCGACCAGCTCCACGTCCACGACATCTACACCCTCGATTCACAAGTCGGCGCCGTCCTCGGCGGCCTCGGCTTCACTAAAGAAGACTGGGAGCGCAAGACCGAAGAGTTCTCCGGCGGCTGGCAGATGCGCATCGCCCTAGCCAAACTCCTCCTGCAAAAACCCTCACTCCTGCTGCTCGACGAACCCACCAACCACCTCGATCTCGAATCCCGCAACTGGCTCGAAAACTACCTCCACGACTACCCCAACGCCTTCATCCTCATCTCGCACGACCGCTACTTCCTCGACGTCACGGTAAACAAAACCGTCGAACTCTGGAACAAGCGCATGCACACCTACCACGGCAACTATGAAAAATATCTCGTCCAAAAAGAAGACCGCCGCACGCAATTAATGAACGCCTTCAAAAACCAGCGCGACCGCATCGTCGCACTCGAAGCCTTCATCAACCGTTTTCGCGCCCAGGCCACCAAGGCCAAGCAGGTCCAGTCCCGCATCAAGGAGCTCGAAAAAATCGAGCGCATCGAGGTCCCCGAAGAAGAGGCCACCATCCGCTTCAGCATCCCGCAGCCGCCGCCCTCCGGCCGCACCGTACTCGAGGTCTCCAACCTCACCAAGCACTACCCCATGCCCTCCGTCGACGGCGCACCCCCCGGCACCAAGCGCGTCCTCGAAGACGTCTCCTTCCAGATCGAGCGCGGCGAGCGCATCGCCCTCGTCGGAGCCAATGGAGCCGGCAAGTCCACCCTCATCCGCCTCCTCTCCCGCCAGGAAGAGCCCACCGCCGGCACCATCCGCGAAGGCCACAACGTCCTCACCGACTTCTTCGCGCAGGATCAGTACAAAGTCCTCGACCCCGCCGCCCAGATGCTCGACGACATTGCCGGCATCGCCCCCAAGGTCCCCGTCGTCGAGCTGCGCTCCCTCCTAGGCTGCTTCATGTTCTCCGGCGACGACGTCTTCAAAAAACTCGGCGTCCTCTCCGGCGGCGAACGCAACCGCTACGCCATGGCCAAGATGCTCGTCTCGCCATCGAACTTCCTGCTGCTGGACGAGCCCACGAACCACCTCGACCTCCGCGCCAAGGACGTCCTGCTCGAAGCCATCGCCAACTTCACCGGCACCGTCCTCTTCGTCTCGCACGATCGCTACTTCATCGACGGCTTGGCCACCCGCGTCTTCGAGGTAGAAGATGCCCGCGTCCACATCTACCCCGGCAACTACGAGGACTACCTCTACCGCAAATCCGGCGGCCCCCAAAAAACTACCGCCAGCATCGCCACCTCCCTCAAGCCCACCCCCACACCCAGTTCGCGTCAATCATCCACATCCAACTCGCCCACTGCTACAGAAGCTGTCATCCTGAGCGAGCGCGCAGCGCAAGTCGAAGGACCTGCGGTTGTTTCGGCCCCCACCCCCATCAAGCGCCTCAACCCCATCAAGCTCAAGCAACTCGAAGACCGCGTCGCCGCCATCGAACACGAGCTCTCCACCCTCGACACCACGATAGCCTCCGCCGAACAATCGCTAGGCCACTTCACCTCCGCCGAAGAATCCCAGCGCACCGCCGCCACCCTCGAAACCCTCCGCACCCAACGCACCACCCTCCTAACCGAGTGGGAGTTGCACGCCACCGCATTTGAAGAGCAATCCACCGCCGTCTAACCCATCCTTGACACCGCTCTCCGGCTGCATCATCCTTGCCTCAAACCACCCTGCGAGGATCACATGCCCGAAGCCCCCAGCATCGACCAGATCAAATCTGCCATGCGCTCCATCTGGATGGCCGGCGACTTCGGCGTAGTCGCCAAGACCATCGCAGCCGACGCCGAAGCCTTCATCGCCCGCCTCGCCATCCCCTCCGGCTCCCACGTCCTCGACATAGCCTGCGGCACCGGCAACACCTCCATCCCGCTCGCGCACCAGGCCTGCATCGTCACCGGCGTAGACATAGCCCCCAACCTCCTCGCGCAGGCCCGCGAGCGCGCCGCCGCCGAACACCTCACCATCACCTTCGACGAGGGCGACGCCGAGCAACTCCCCTACCCCAACGCCTCATTCGACGCGGTCGTCACCATGTTCGGAGCCATGTTCGCCCCCCGCCCCGAGCTCGTCGCCGCCGAACTCGCCCGCGTCCTCAAACCCGGCGGCTTGCTCGCCATGGCCAACTGGAATCCCACCAGCTTCACCGGCGACATGTTCCGCCTCGGCAGCAAGCACGCCCCACCGCCCCCCGGCATCCCGCCCCCCGTCCTTTGGGGAGACGACGCTACCGTCCGCCAACGCCTCACCCCCTCCTTCACCAACATCCAGACCGAACTCATCCCCATCGCCTTCGACATGCCCACCAACCCCGCCGGCGCCGTAGCCTTCTTCCGTCAGTATTTCGGCCCAACCAAAGTAGCCTTCAGCCGCCTCGACCCACCCGCCCAGGCCGCCTTCGCCGCCGACCTCGAATCCCTCTGGTCCTCCGCCAACACCTCACCCAGCCCCACCACCCACACCCACGTCCCCAACCAATACCTGCAAATCACCGCCACCCGCACGTAACCCATCGCACCATGCACGCAATTCAACGATTTCCCGAATCAGTATTCTTTACCTATGACAATGTTCGAATTGCTCACAGAGACCGCGAAAGCGGACAGGGATCTGCTTATAAAGAACAACGAAGCGGGAGACGATTTCGACAAACCACGCGAAGTCGATTTTTCCTTTGAGACAGGCGAACGAGAGCAAGCGGACGACTTTGCAGAATTCGTCATGGGGAAAAACTACGGAACGGCGCAGGTAAGGGAGATAGAACCGGGACAGTTTCGCATTCTTGTGCTGATCACAATGCCGATCAATCAAAACATCATCAACTCGGTTTCGGGATTTATGCTTTGCCTCAGTCGATTGTTCAAGATCGACTACCAGGGATGGGGATCAATTATCCAGAAGCCGTGAGTTACAAATCAGGGTGCCGTGCAACCGCGCGAACCGCTTTTTGCCCGGCCCACATCCAAAGAAATTCCGTCGCAACTCAACGGCCACACCGGATCACTCAGATTCGCGTTCAAACATGCGCCCACCATAACAAACGCTGACGATCACCACCTGTCGGTCCTCAATCGCGAAATATATCGTTGCCGAACGCTCGAAGCGCTCTGCGTTAGCCGCATAAAAGCGCTGAGCGAGATACCGCTCCAGTTTGCGTATGTGCTGCTTCGCTTCACGGGAGAAGATGACCTCAGATTGCATCTTTGCTTGATTCCAACCGCGACAGACGGTCTCTTGCCAATGTCTCTTCGAGCGCAGCTAGGGATATTCCCGACCCAGGATTGGCTTTGAAGCGTTCGAAAGCCGGCACCACAACCTCCTGCTCCCAGCGCTTTCGTTCCTCATCTTCCAGCCGCAGCGCTTCAACGCTTTCACAAATCACGTCGCTCTCAGACGCAAATTCGCCGCTTGACACCTTGCTTTGAACGAACTGAGCCGCCTCATCGGAGAGCAGCACCTTCAGCTCTTGAGCCTGCCTCATCGCAATCCTCCCGTCCGGAAAGCTGGTTTCGTACCTCTCGATTGTACGCCGGATGCCGGAGGTGCCCTATCCATGCGGCTTGATCGCATGACCGGCGTTCCTGTGAAGTCGTAAGCCGCAATCGCAACCCCACTACCGCAGCGACTCCATCCCAACAATCCCAATCCGCAAAACAAGCGCATGCGTATCCGTCCCCGGCGTGTAATGCTCGCGAACATCCACCCTTAGCCAAAGGTCTTCACTCAGCGCCCGATCCACCCCCACCCCAAAGTTCACCGCATGCTCCTGCGTCAGCGCATCCTTGGTCGCATTGAAGAACCGCGTATATCCCACCGCCGCAAATGGCCGCTGCCTCACCCCATCGCGCTCCCGCCCAACCATCACATCCGTCGAAACATAGTAGTTCCCAATCCCCGAAAATGCCGGATGATAAACCCCGCCTTCCACCTCCGGCCCCACGCCCACCCTGCCGCCGCGCATCCGATACAGACTCACATCCACCCCCGCCCCCATCTCAACCGGCAGCGAAGCCGCCCCGGTCTTCCACGCCGGCCCACCGAATAGCGCCAACCCAAAATCATTCACTCCCACCTGCGCACACGCCACCCGCGTCCCGCCGCACACAAGCACCATCACCCAAACCCACACCGAAACCCATCGCCGCATACCCACCCTATCGGCGCGGAGCCTGCATGCCTCTATTGCGAAACTTTTACCGCCCCTCGCGCAGCCGCGCCGCCAGCCGCTCCGGTAGCCCAGCCATCAGGATTCTCCCCTGCGCTCCCGTCACATCGTAGGGCACCCGGTGATACACCACCTCGCACCGCACGCTGTCATACACCGCGTACGACGCTCGCCAGTCATGATCCCGCGGCTGCCCCACCGACCCAGGATTGATCAGGTTCCGCGTTCCCGGCGGAATCGACAGCGTCCACGAGTCCGCATCGTTGCGGCTCCGATACCGCGGCCGCAGCTCATGCCAGTCATGCTCCTTCTGCGAGAAGCCGCCCTGCACATGCGTATGTCCAACGAATGTGATCGCCGTCGCCATCTGCTGCAGCGGAGCCCACGCATCCCGCATGTTCATAATGTACTGGTCCTCATTCAGCGGCGAGCCATGCGCCAGCGTCACCTCCGCCCCGCCCTCCGCACTCTGCGCCGGACTCAGCGGTCCCTGCGCCAGCTCACGCAGCCACACCAGGTTGTCCGGAGTCAGCGCCTCCAACGTCCACACCGCCGCCGCCCGCGCCGTAGGATTGAAGTTCAACGTCGAAGTCACCCCCGAACAGACCCGGTCGTGATTTCCCCGCACCACCATCGCAGACAGCGGACGAACCACCTCAACCACTTCATTCGGACTTGCCCCATACCCGACCATGTCGCCCAGATTCCACAGCACGTCCCACCCACCCGCCGCAGCATCCAGCACCGCCGTCAAGGCCTCAAGATTCGCGTGAATGTCAGATAAGATGAGCGCGCGCATAGACAGGTTCCGTGCCTGGCAGCGCACGAAGTCCAGTCTAAAGCAGACGAGAGGGCAGGCAAAACCCACCGCGAATGATATACTTTTCTGGTTGTATATCTTTCATTGAATACTCGAGGAGCGTTCATGCAGGTATCGAAATGGGGAAACAGCCTGGCCATCCGTCTGCCCGCCTCCGTCGTCGCCCTCCTGAAGCTTCAGGAGGGCGATCAAATCGAAGTCCGCATCGCCGGCGACCGCGAATTTGAAGTCGAACGCGATCGTAGCCGCGAGCGCGCGATAGAGCGCCTTCGCCGCCTTCGCCGTCCGCTCCCCGCCGGCTTCAGCTTCAGCCGGGTCGAAGCCAATGAGCGGTAGCGTCTTCTTCGACACCACCATCCTCATCTACTCCGTATCGATCGACGATCGCCGGTCAACCGTCGCTGAAGATCTGCTTGCAGGCGGCGGTCGTATCAGCGTACAGGTGTTGAATGAGTTCGCCGCGGTCGCAAGACGCAAGCTGAAGATGTCCTGGGAAGAGATTGATGAGGCACTGGGCGCAATTCGTATCCTTTGCGAGCCAGCCGCTCCTCTCACCGTCGAACTTCACGAGGCATCCTTGAAGATCGCTGCGAAGCATGGCTACCATATCTACGATTCACTGATTCTTGCATCCGCTATCGACGCAGGATGTAACACGATCTATTCCGAGGACATGCAAGACGGACAGAGAATAGGCCCGACAACGATCCGCAATCCCTTCACCACGACCAGCCGCTAATCCAGATTCTGCAACTACGAGTTCAACGAGGCGAGCGGTAGCGCACGTTCACTCGTCATGGTCGGCGCGGACGCCAGCAGCCTGCGCGTGTACTCATGCTGTGGGTCGCGAAACAGCTCGCACGCCTCCGCATTCTCCACGATCCGCCCATGCTGCATCACCGCAATGCGGTCGCCCGGCTGACCGCAGGCCTGCGCCACGACAGCCAGATCGTGCGAGATGAACAGCATCGACAAACCATGTCGCCGTCGCAGTTCGCCCAGCAGCTCCATCACCTGAGCCTGCACCGTCACGTCGAGCGCAGTCGTAGGCTCGTCTGCAATCAACAGCCGCGGACGATTCACCAGGGCCATCGCAATCAGGATCCTTTGCCGCTGCCCACCGGAGAACTGATGCGGATAATGCCTCATTCTCAGCTCCGGCTCCGGCAGCGCCACCTCTCGCATCGCCGCCAGCACCCGTTCCTTCACCTCGCCCCGCTTCAACCCTGGAGAGTGCACCCGCACCGCCTCGGCAATCTGCTCGCCCACCCGCATCACCGGGTTCAGCGCCGTCATCGGCTCCTGAAAGATCATCGCCACATCGCTCCCTCGTCGCCGCCGCATCGCCTCCTCAGGCAGCGTCAGCAGGTCCGTCTGCTCCGCCCCCAGCAGAATCCTGCCCGTAACCGAAGCCCCCGACCCCAGCAGCCGCATCACCCCCAGCGACGTAGCCGACTTCCCCGAACCCGACTCCCCAACCAGCCCCAGCGTGCCACCCGCCGCAATCTCAAAAGAAATCCCATGCACCACTTCAATCGCCCCAAACGCAATCGACAGCCCTTCCACCCGCAGCATGGGTTCTTCGCCAACACGAATTGCGGAATCGAGCTTCACGAGCTAGATACTAGCCGACCTGGCACAATCTCGCCCGCGATACTCTCAAAAGAGTCTGAGACGACCAGCCCGTTCCTCGCGTCTAACCGCAGAGCAAGATAAAACGACCAGGGGCAACCCCGCACTGGACCACCGCTACCCAATCCACAGTGAACCAACGCAATCAAAACTCGAAGTCCACCCCTCGCAGCCTTGCGAAGTCATTCCGCGCCATTACCTTGACCGCACTCGCAATTCTGCCAACAGCAGCGCAGACCCACAAAGTCACAACCACCGCAGGGGTCCTTCGCTCCGTCGGCGTATACGAGTGGACCGGAGACATGGCGAAGCCCACAGCCAGCCGCCTCATCCCCGTCTCACTCTTCATCGACGGCCACCTCCAGGACGCGGGCGTCTATCTCGCCAGCCCCGTGCCCATGGCGTTGCTCGCCGGCAACGTCTACCAACTGCAGAAGTCGGGCGTCCCCATCGGGGATCTTGACCTCGCCTTCGCCCGCCACCTCGTGGCTTCCGACAACGCGAACACCACCTACGACGATGGCTGGTTCGGATACGGCAAATTCTCACCGCCCGCAACACCCAAACAGTCCACGCTCAGACCATCCACCACCATCGCAAAGATCAACGGCCTCGACGACCTCGACTCCGACGAGCCGCACTTTTCATCACGCTCGGCGACACCCGGCTCAGGTGGCGCGGCCACGCCCATCGACGGCACTGCAGCAGCCTCCAATGGCGCGCCGGCCAACGATCCCGACCGGCCGAAACTGCATCGGCCCGCGAACGAACCGGACCAGACCGCAGCATCCACAAACCCAGGCGAAAGCACCCCATCACCGGACGACCCGGACCGCCCAACCTTGCGTCACCGTTCGCCGCAGCAGGCGGACGACAACAAGACACAGTCGCGGCAGGCCAGCATAACTGCTCCAGCGAACTCGTTGAACGATGATCCCAACCGGCCCACTCTGCACCGCGGCAGACCCACCTCCGAGCTCACCGACGCCGATCTCCCCAAGCTCATCGGCCTGCCCGGCGACCAGGATCTCCACCAGATCGCCGCCGTCTCCGACGCGACCGATCGTACGCCGCATGACTTCTCGCGTCCCTGGGACGATGAGAGCGAGCGCCAGACCATCCTGGGCAAGATGCAGACCGTCGCGCGTGAGCAACTCGCAGCCTACGAAGCCTCGAACGGCATTCACCCTTTGAAGCCGTCCACTGCGAAGCCCAGCTCCAGGACACATCGCGTTGCACCCAAAGCAAAACCCGCGCAGCCCGAAGCTCTGACGGACGAAACTCTTACCGGCTACACCCTCAGCTACGGCGGCGCTGCAACGTTCGTGTATCAGGCGCACACCGATGGGCTGGGCAGCGCGCAACGATTCGTCACGCTCGTCGCGCAGGTGAACATGAACAGTGAGCCGGAGATTGCATTGAAGAACGTTACCGACGCCATGCATCTCGATCGCACGCCGCGCATGCGGTTGGTGGATGTGGTCGATGCGGAGGCGTCCAACCGCGCGAGCCTTCTGTTCGAGCTCCGCGCGCAGAACTCACGACAGTTTGCGCTCTACCGCGTCATCGGCGCGCGTGCTGATCAGACCTTCATCACCGGCTCGACCCGGTAGGTGCAGACACACCGGGCGCACCCTGCGACGGCGCCTGCGGCGGCGCCATGGGTGCATGATTTCCTTCAGCCTCAGGCGGCGCAACGAACGACGGCGGCCGATACTTGCCGCGATGACACGTACCGCAGGTAATCGTATCGCCGAAAGAACGCATGGGCATCTGCGCCAGATACTTCGTGTTCAGGTCGGCAGTCATCTGAATCATGAAGCGCGCAGCGTTCTTCATCGCATTGTCGTCGGAGGCGAAGTCCGTGCGATGCGTAGTGGGATCCGCACCCGCATGGCAGAAGCTGCAGTGAACTCCAAGGTCCGCTTCGTACTGATGCATCACGGCACGGATGTCGGTGTCGGAAGGCAGCACCTTCAAATTTTTAGGCTTCTGCTGCGGTCTTGGCGCGGCGGTGGCTCCGCTTGCCGGCATAGGAGTCCCCGGGCTAGCAGGCTGCGCGGTGCCTGAACCTGCAGCAAATAGCCCAGCCAATAACAAGACGGATGTAGATCGAAGGAGTTGCTGCATCACGGACGCGCCTCGCGGGATGAAGATGCTTGCGCTTCCATGTCTACGGAAGCGATGGTTCCCCTGTCAAGACGGCTCGTAGGCATCGGCGCCCCGCCCTTGTGTTCGAAGAGCTGCGCCGGAGTAATGCCTCGGATCGATGCGTCCAGCAATTCAATCATGTGAAGCGCGGGAAGTTCCGGTTGCCCGGCGCGTCGCAGTCCGCTCATCAGCTGCAGCAGACAGCCCGGATTAGCCGAGACAACAGCCTCCGCCTGCGTAGCGAGCAGGTGCGCAACCTTGCGGTCTCCCAACTGCTGTGCAGGCTCAGGCTGCAGCAGGTTGTAGACTCCAGCCGAGCCACAGCACAGTGCAGACTCGGCGAGCTCAGCGAGTTCAAGACCCGGGATCGCCGCAAGCAGTTCCCGAGGCTGCCGGTAGATGCCCTGCGCATGCCGAAGATGACAAGCGTCGTGATACGCAATCCGCACCGGCAGCGCATGCCGCACCGCACGCATCGGCAGCTCGCTAAGAATCTCTGCAATATCCTGGCACTTCGCCGAGAATGCAGCCGCACGCGCAGCCCATTCAGCATCGTCACGCAATAGATATCCATACTGCTTCATCGTGGACCCGCAGCCCGCAGCGTTGATGGCGATGAGATCGACGTCGGCCTGCTCGAAGAGCACGATGAGCGTCTTCGCCATCGCCGCCGCCTGATCGTCGAGGCCGGAATGCACCATCAACGCGCCGCAGCAGGGTTGATTCGACGGAATGACGACCTCACAACCTTCCGCAGAGAGCACACGCGCGGTTGCGGCATTCACATGCGAGAAGAAAACGGACTGGACGCACCCCGTGAGCATGCCGACGCGACGCGGTCGATCTCCGGTTGAGATGCGGGCTCCCTCGCCCTTCGCCAGGCTCAACGTCAGGCTGCCACTGGTTGCTGCCCGCGAGAAGTTCGATGGCACGCGCGGAAGGAGCGACTCCATGGCAACCAGACGTGCAGGCAGCAGCCCCAGCAGGCCAGATCGGCGGACAAGCCATTGCACGCCGCTGCGCTGATACAGCCACAGCGGTACAGCGAGCGCACGCAGGCGGGAGGGGTAAGGAAAGGTCGCGAATAGCAACTTGCGAAAGAGCGAATCGGCGGGCGCGCGAGGGATATGGCGTTCGATCTGGGCGCGCGTGTCTTCGATCAGCTTGTCGTACTGCACGCCGGAGGGGCACGCCGTCATGCAGGCCATGCATCCCAGGCAGTTGTCCATGTGCAGCCGAAAAGTCGCATCAAGCGGCGTATCGCCCTCCGCTGCCGACTGCATCATGTAGATGCGTCCACGCGGCGAATCCATCTCCTCGCCCCACAGCACGTACGTAGGACACGCCGGAAGACAGAAGCCGCAGTGCACACAGTCCGCCAGCAGCTCCTTCGCGGGCGGGTGATGCGCGTCAAAGCTGGATGCGGGTTGCGGCGTTTCGATCGTCGTCAGTTGAGGCACAGCTAGATGCCTCCCACGAAGCGACCAGGATTGAGGATGCGCTGCGGATCGAACTGCCGCTTGATCTCACGCATCAGCGGAAGTGTTGCCGCCTTGTTCAGGATCTCGTCCAGATCGTGCTTCAGAGAAACGGGATTTTTGAGAATGGTGATGGCGCCGCCTTCCTTTTCAACCATGTCTTCCAATCGCTCGATGTGCATGACGCTGTTGTGGTCCGGCGCGGGCATCTCGATGAATGCTATTCCGTTCGCCTGGATCACGCTTCTTGCACCACAGCGAGCCAGATAGTCGGCAATGGTGCAGACGGATGCCGGGAGCATTGTTGCCTTGAGCGTAAAAGATTCTTCCTTGGCGAAAAGTAATTCGCGCGCATGCCAGACGTGGCTTTCTGCATCGATGAGCGAGAGCCTGTGCGACCGGATCATCTCTGCCAGAAGCTCGCTTTGCTTCGCGTCCGGGTGCGCGTTGAGCTGTATGTCGAGAGTGAAGCCCTTACTGTCGCCGCGCACCTGCAACCCTTCGCTGAGCAGGTGGCCGCTGCGAATTGCAGCGATAAGCGACGCCAACTCTGACGCGTGTGAGGCGACAACGCTGAAGCTCTGCGTATGCAGCGGCATCGGGTGCAGCCGAAACGTCACCTCCGCGATGACACCCAGCGTTCCAAACGCTCCCGTCATCAACTTGTGCAGGTCGTATCCCGCCACGTTCTTCACCACCTTGCCACCAGTCCGCGCGATCGTCCCATCGGCCAGCACCAGCGTCATGCCAAGAACAAGATCGCGCAGCGACCCATAGCGATGCCGCAACCCACCCGAATCATTCGTCGCCACAATCCCGCCCACGGTAGCCCTCTCCGGCCACAAAGGGTCCAGCGCGACAAACTGTTTGTGCACCGCAAGCGTGCGTTGCAACTCGGACCACGTACACCCGGCCTGAACCGTACACGTCAGATCCTGCCACGGATGTTCCACCACCCGATTCAGCCGAATCGTCTCAAGCACCAGATCGGCGACGACCGGGTTGCCCCAACCACTCTTGGTGCCGGCCCCCGCGATCTCTATCGCCAGTTTCCTTGCACTCGCATGGCACGCAGCCGCAGCCAGTTCCTCCGTGGTGCGCGGAGAGACCACCCACCTCCCCGACCGTTCAGAGAGAATCTCAGCCGGCAGCCCATTCCTCAGATCGTCTCCACCACTCACAACGTCTACCTCGCACCCGTCGCTCAACGACAAAGCAATCGCATTTCAAAATTCAGCATAACCAATAACCCCCGTCATTCTGAGCGCAGCGAAGAACCCCCGCATTTTGCTTTTGCTTTTGCTTTTGCTTTTGCTTTTGCTGTTGCCGCTGCTGTTGCCGCTGCCGTTGTTTGTTCCTGCTGTCATCCTGAGCCGAAGGCGAAGGATCCCGATACATCTCGCGAAATCAAACCACTCGAACCTTTCTCCCCACACTCCCCACCCACAACATAGACACACCCCACTCAACCCCGCTGCACAAAAATCACCACACCTCACTCCAAATGGGATTGCCCGTCGCTCAACGTCCGCCCTTGACAGGTCCACTATAATTAAAAGAAGAAGCGACTCAGGAGCGCGGCACACAGCCTGGCCCTGCGAGCTTCACAGAAGCCGTCAAAAACAGAACATATTACACATTGTGAACATTTTAGGAAATATATCCTTTATTATCTATACTTTGCAATCCTGGTCCAGACCTAAGTTATTTCAATAGAATACTTTGCAGATTTAGGGGTGGGGGGGGAGGGTCAGAAGAGCTGGGCCTGGCCAGAGACTTCGAGAGGGTGGGGAGTGTAGGGCCCCGGCTTTTCGGCGCAGAGTCGGGGACGGGGAAACAGTTTGTCGGGGTTGGCAATGTTGTGGGGGTCAAAGGCGCGGCGGACGAGCTGCATGGTGGCGAGCGAAGGCTCGGAGAACATGTAGCCCATGGATTGCTGCTTCTCGCGGCCTACCCCGTGTTCGCCAGTGATGGATCCACCGTGGTCCACACAGAGGTGCAGGATGCGCCGCGAAAGATCAAGCGCCTTCTGCTCCTGACCAGGGATCGCGCGGTCGTAGAGAACGATGGGGTGGAGGTTGCCATCCCCGGCGTGGAAGACATTGGCGACGCGGAGGCCGGTCTCTGCAGCAAGCCGCCCGATGGCTTCCAGCAGTGTAGGCAGGGCGGTGCGCGGGATGACGCCGTCCTCCAGGATGGCGTTGGGCGAGATGCGGCCTACCGCAGCAAAGGCGGCTTTGCGGCCCTTCCAGATGAGGGCGCGGTCTGCGGGAGTCTCGGCGAGGCGGATCTCAGAGGCTGAATTAGCCAGGCAGAGGCCTTCGACTTCACGCATCTGGGCGGAGACCTCCGGGGCGGGGCCGTCGAGCTCCACCAGCAGGAGCGCTTCGCACACGGGGTAGTCGGGGTGGACGGCCTGTTCGGCGGCGTAGGCGGAGAGACGGTCCATGATCTCCAGCGCTGCGGGCAGCAGGCAGGCGGCGATGATGTCGGATACGGTCTGTCCTGCTGCAGCGATGGAGTCAAAGGCGGCGAGCAGGACTTGCACCGTCTCCGGCTGCTTGACGATGCGGAGGGTGATCTTCGTGGCAACACCGAGGGTTCCTTCGGAGCCGACGAAGACTCCAAGAAGATCGTATCCAGGGGCGTCCGGTGTGGCGGAACCCATCGTAACGAGCTCGCCGGAGGGGAGGACAACGTCGGCGGCGAGCACGTGGTTGGTGGTGAACCCATACTTGAGGCAGTGGGCACCCCCGGCGTTTTCCGCAAGATTTCCGCCGATGGTGCAAACGGTTTGCGAAGACGGATCGGGCGCGTAGAAGTACCCGTGGCCGGCGACGGCTTCGGTGACGTGGGAGTTGATGACTCCAGGTTCAACGACAACCTGCTCGTTCGCAATGTCGACGGAGAGGATGCGGGTCATGCGGGCGAAGCTGATGACGATGCCCCCTGCTGCAGGTAGCGCTCCGCCGCTAAGACCAGTGCCTGCGCCGCGCGCCACGAAGGGGATCTTGTGCTGGGCACAGATGCGAACGATAGCCTGCACCTGCTCGGCGCTGCGAGGTAGGAGAACAGCCGAGGGGATAGTGCGGAGAGCTGTCAGCCCATCGCACTCATACGTGCGAAGCTGCGTGGGTTCAGTGATCAGGCCAGTGAGGTTGCTGGGGCTGTCAGCGTCGACGGCGGCGCGAAGAGCGTCGAGGATGGAACGATGCAGCATGTGGTGATGATAGTACGAGACTTTACACTTGGATTCGCAAGCCCGCTGCTTGACGAGACACTCTGTAACTAGCTAACATAGCTACTCTGCAGTAACTTGTACTGGAGGTGCGCGGTGGTAACCATTAGCTCCGTGGAGGCACAGAATCGCTTTGGTCAGTTGCTGGACACCGCGCAGCGTGAGCCCGTGGCGATAACGCGGCACGGCAGGCCTGCGGCATTCATCGTTTCGCCGCAGGAGATGCAGGACGTTCTCGATGCGCGACGCCGACGCAGCAAAGCGGTGACCGACTTGGAGGCGTGGAGCGCGCGGGCAGTAAGCGCTAGGCACCCAGGGACCGACTCCTTGACCGATGAGCAGGTTACACGTCTGGTACACGAGAGTCGATGAATCGACGAGTGGTGCTGGATACCAGTGTCCTTGTAAGTGCTGGACTTCGGCCTGGCTCGAATCCCTACCTGGCACTGGTGAAGGCGCTGGCTACATGTGATGTGTGTGCGAGCGTGGAGACCCTGGCCGAATTGGCGAGGGTGCTTAGCCGTAAGAAGTTTGATCTCTATCTGGAACACAGCGCGCGGATGGAGTTTATCGAGCTGGTCAATCATCATTCGCATTTATTCGCGGTGGATGAAGCAGCTTGCATGCGGCAGGAACCAGGATGCCGCGATCCGAAGGACAATATCTTTCTCGCACTGGCAGAGACGGCCGAAGCGGACGTGCTGGTAAGTAGCGATGAAGATCTACTGATTCTGCATCCATGGCGCGAAATTGCGATCCTGACGCCGCTGGAATTTCTAACTCGCCCTCTCGGCGGCTAGAGGCGAGCGATTCAGGCAAGGCCGACTGCTAACGACGCTGTATCAACAGCTTTGGCTTGATTCAGTGCACTGCCGTTACCAAGGGTGGATGCGCAGCTCTACGACACCCTCATGCATCGTGGGCTGCATGCCGATGATGGCTTCGTGGCACTGACTCTGTAGAACGGGCGGGTCGGGCCTTCTCGAAGCACACCATAGGAGCATCTCCGCCATGCGCGTACCCGGCCTCCCCTTCCTTCAGTGCGGAAGCTCGCTTTCCTCATTCTGTTCGCGGCTCCTCTCGTCGCGCTTGGTCGACGCACAGGCGCAGGCAATGCACACCAACGCAAACGGCCGTAGCAAGTCCCGGGCTGGCATGGGCGCGCTTGCGTTATTGGCTCTAACCGCCGCGCTCACAATGCAAGCCAACGCGGGAGTTTCTACACCGGCCTATAGCTTTGCCGGGACAGTGAATACCGGCGGAAGCTCGCAGAGCGGCACGGCGACGGTTTCGATCTCCGCAGCCGGGACGCTCAGTTCGATCCAGGTGCTGACGCAGGGCGTGCCGGGCAAAGACTTTACGCTGTCGACGGGCGGGACCTGCGCGACGGGGACAACGTACTCGGTCTCGCAGACGTGTACGGTGTCAGTGAATTTTCAGCCGACATACCCGGGCGTTCGCCAGGGTGCCGTAGTGCTGGTCGGCAGCGGCAATACCGTGCTGGGCACGCAGTTGTTGCTTGCCACCGGCGTAGGCGCGACGGGCGTATTCGTTCCCGGGACCATGACGACTCTGGCCGGCGACAACCTGTTCATCTACGGCGGCGACGGCGTGCAGGCGACAGCGGCTTCGCTGTATCTTCCGATGGGCGGAGCGGCGGATGCAGCGGGCAACATCTACATTGCCGATTCGCAGAATCAACGCATCCGCATGGTGAATGCGACAGGGATTATATCGACGGTAGCGGGGAACGGAAATTCCGGCTTCCTGGGCGACGGCGGCGCAGCGACCAGCGCACAACTGAACGCACCTTCCGATGTGAAGCTGGACGGTGCTGGCAATCTCTACATCGCCGACAGCACCAACCACGTGGTTCGCATGGTGAATGCACTGACGCACGTGATTACAACAGTCGCCGGAACCGGCGGACAGCCGGGCTACACAGGCGATGGCGGACAGGCGACGACCGCCACACTCGACCATCCAAGTGCTCTCGCGTTCGATGGCGACCATTCCCTTTACATCTCGGACACCAACAACAACGCCATTCGCAAGCTGGATCTCACGACTGGAATTATCACGACGGTAGCTGGCACGGGAACGTATGGTTTTAGCGGAGATGGCGGCGCGGCAACCGCGGCGAAGCTGAACGCCCCATGGGGCATCGCGCTGGCGGGCGATGGCACGCTCTACATTGCCGACCAGGCAAACAATCGCATCCGCAAAGTGACCACGGCGGGAACGATCTCCACCGTGGCGGGCAGCAACACGCTCGGCTACTTCGGCGACTCAGGACCAGCGACGCAGGCTCAACTGGATGTTCCGGGCGGCGTCGTGGTGGACGTAGCCGGCAATATCTATATCGCGGACTCGGGCAACAAGGTAGTGCGCAAGGTGAGCCTGAATGGAACTATCTCCACGGTGGCAGGGATTGCCGGAGGTGGACCTCCGGTGGATGGATGGCCTGCGACTTACTCCGGACTGGACGGACCGTTTGGACTCTTCCTGGATGGGCCGGGAAATCTTTACATCGCGAGCATCTTTCAGAATCGGATTCGGATGGTGAGCGCGAATCTGCTGAACCTTAGCTACCCGTTGATGCGCGTGGGACGAGTCTCTTCACCACAAACTGTAACTCTGGAAAACGATGGCAACGCCGGGATGACATTCAGTGCCTTCAACCTGGTGAGCAATTCGGCGCTCGATGTGGCTACGACGACATGCTTGATCACACACCCCATCGCGGTGGATGAGTCCTGCGCAATGGGTGTGGAATTTGCTCCCACAACCACGGGATCACTCGTCACAGGCGAGCTCGACGCTGCATCGAATGCCGCGAATAGCCCGGGCGTGGTGAATCTTTCCGGGCAGGTGATCTCGGTGCAGCCTACGCAGGCTACGCTCACGACGAACCTGAATCCGGCGCAGTCCGGTTCGGCGATTACCTTTACAGTCGTGATCGCCAACGGACTCTCCGTACCTCCTACAGGCACGGTGGACTTCTACGATGGCGCGACCGACATCGGCACCGGCACACTGGATGCGAATGGAGCGACGACCTTCACGACTTCATCGCTGACGACGGGTGCGCACTCCATGACGGCCGTATATAGCGGCGATAGCCAGAACAATGTCGCCACTTCCGCCGTGTTGAACGAGAGTGTGCGGCAGCCGACGACGACTTCCCTGACCGCCAACCCGAACCCTGGTGTGGCAGCGACCTCCGTCACATTTACAGCTACAGTGGCAGGGCCGAATGGATCGAGCGTAGTACCGGGCGGGACGGTGACGTTCTCCGACGGGGCGACGCAAATCGGTGTAGGAACGCTGAACGGTGCGGGCGTTGCAACGCTCGCGATCTCCACGCTGAACGGTGGACAGCACACGATCACGGCCAACTACGGCGGCGACAGCCAGGATCTCGCGAGCCAGTCCGTAGTGCTGACGGAGACGATGGCGAAGGCGACGCCGACCGCTTCGCTGGCAACCTCCAATGCCACGGTGTACGTGGGCGTGAGCGTGATGTTCACATCGACCGTTACGCGCACAGACGGCGTGATTCCCACGGGGACGGTGACGTTTCTCGATGGAACGAACACGCTGGGGACAGGCACGCTCAATGGGTCAGGCACAGCGACGCTCACTACCGCTGCGCTAAGTGGAGGCGTTCACTCGATCACAGCGGTGTATGGAGGCGATGCGAATACCCTTGCCGCGACGTCGCCCGCAGTGAGCCAGACCGTGCTGACCGTGGCAACTGCAACCGCCTTTTCGGCGAGCGCAAATCCGGCCATTGCAGGCGCCGTGTTGCAGCTGACTGCGACCGTGGCGCAGAACGGAAGCAACGGAGCGGGCGGACCTTTTTCGGGCACGATGACCTTCTTTGATGGAGCCACACCCATTGGAACGGCGACGGTTTCAGCTGGCGGAGTGGCCACGCTGAGTGTCACTTCGCTGGCGATCGGCACGCATTCGCTGAGCGCGGGCTACGGCGGCAACGTGAATTATGGGACGAGTACATCTACGTCCCTCGTTGAAACGATCTCCCTTGCAACGAGCGCTACCACGCTGATCTCAAGCGCTGCGCCGTCAATTGCCGGAACGCCGCTCCTGCTGACCGCTACTGTGACGGGCAACGGCGGCATCGCGACGGGCACGGTCAGGTTCATGGACGGCGCGACCGCCCTCGGCACAGGCACGCTCAATGGAGCCGGAGCCGCATACTTCACAACCTCCAACCTCGCCATCGGACAGCATACGCTGACGGCGGTCTATATCGGCGACGCGAAGAACGGGGCCAGCACATCGACTGCGCTCAACCAGGTGGTGCAGATTGCAACCAGCACGACCACATCGATCTCCAGCTCGAATCCGAGTTCCTTCGGAGCGAGTGTGACCTTTACAGCGAGCGTAACGACCAACGGCGGTGCGGCTACGGGAACCGTGACCTTCTCCGACGGCGGAACACCGCTGGGTACCGCGGCGTTGAACGGAGGCCTGGCAGTGTTCAGCTCGTCCACGCTGGCGCTTGGCCCACACGCAATGACGGCAACCTATAGCGGCGATACTGACGACGCTGCCAGCAGCTCGGCGACGCTGAACCAGCAGGTGCAGCAGGCGGGGCCCGTGACGCTGGCGAGCAGCGTGAATCCATCCATCGCACTCACGAACGTAAGCCTGACTGCAACCATTGCAGCACCCCAGGGAGCTGCCGTGACCGGAACGGTGACCTTCAAAGAAGGCTCCACCACGTTAGGAACGGCAACAGTAAATGCGGGGAGCGCTGTCTTCACTACCGCTGCGCTCTCCGTCGGAACCCATACGATCGTGGCCGTGTATAGCGGAGACGTCAACAACCGCGGCGCTTCATCGAACAACCTGCTGCAGGTCGTGCAGACGGCAAGCACAAGCGTGACGGCGAGCGCGGGTGCGAATCCTGCAACTGCGGGCAGCTCGCTTGTGCTCACGGGTGTAGTGGTCGGCACAGGAGGAAATGTAACCGGAACAGTCACATTTATGGATGGAGCGACAGCGCTGGGGTCCGCCACGGTAAACAGTTCAGGGGTGGCTACGCTTTCGGTAGTGGGTCTTTCGCCCGGACGCCATACGATTCTTGCCGGTTACGGCGGCGATGCGAATAATGTGCCGAGCACTTCAGTCGCATTGCTTGAGACTGTGATGCAGACCACCACGGCGGTGATCTCATCGAGCGAAAATCCGGCGCTGGCGCTGGATTCGGTGACCCTGACCGCCAGGGTCTCAAATACGGGCAGCGTTGCGCCAACAGGGACGGTAATCTTCAGCGACGGCGGCGCCGTGCTCGGTTCGGGAACACTGAACGGCGCGGGGCTGGCTACCTTCACCACGACTTCGCTGGTGCCGCGCCAACACTCAATCACAGCGGTATACAGTGGCGATCCGGTGAACTTCGGAACAACAGCCGCGGCCTTCGCGCAGACGGTGCAGCTAAGGCCCACCTCGGATACTGTCACGGGTTCATCCACTTCACTGACCGGTGGACAGCAGGTAACGCTGATCTCGGTCGTCCACTATGCCGGTCCGGTACCACCAACTGGAAGCGTGACCTTTACCAGCAATGGGATCCTGCTGGGATCGGGTGTGCTGGACAACACCGGTGTCGCAACGTTGACGGTGAATCCGCTGATGAGTTCGCCCACGGTGATTGCCAGCTATTCAGGCGATGCCGTGTACGCGGCGTCGGTCTCGCCGCAGACAGGCATTACGGTTGCGAAGCCGACGCAGTTTTGGATGCAGCTGAATCCTACTGCGGTGACACTGCAATCGAAACAGAACGCCACGACGACGCTGACGGTCACGTCGGTAAACGGATTTACCGATACGCTCGACTTAGGTTGCCTGGGCCTGCCCTATGCGGCCACATGCACCTTCGCCACAGACAGAGCCGCGCTTACGCCAAATGGTACGCAGACGATACGAGTCGTCGTGGACACGGGATCGCCGCTGACCGCTGGGTCGGTGGCAAAACTGGAGCAGCACACCAGGGGATCGCTCGCGACGTTGTGCCTGCTGCCGGGCGGAGCGCTGCTTGGCCTGATGTTCTGGAGAGGGCGCAGACGGCTCCGCAGTAGTCTTGGCGGATTGCTGCTTGTGCTGCTGGTTGCGGTGATGACGGGCGGACTGAGTGGATGCGGAGGCTTGAACATCAACGGCACACCGGCCGGTACGTATACCTTCCAGGTGAGTGCGACGGGGTTAGGTACGGGCGTGTCACAGGCGATCGACGTGACCCTCACGGTGACGCAATGATGAGGCAAATCGAGATGCGGAGCATATTGCACGGGCAAAGCATATGGGCCTGTATCGGGATAGCGCTCATCCTGGGCCTGATTGGCGGTCGTCATGCTGCGGGACAAGCCTTGCCCACGGCGACCGGCCCCGGGGCGTATGTGATCGTAGGCGCGACTTACTCCGGGTTCGAATCCAGCTACGGGGAGCAGAAGATCAGCGGCGCCAGCTTCTACGTCGATACCAACTTCATCTGGCGTTACGGCCTTGAGACTGAAGTGCGGAGGATGGCATATCCGCACTTCGGGGAACGGCAATCGACCCTGTTGACCGGGCCGAGGTGGTCATTCCGACCGAAGGGATTTGTTCCCTACGCGAAGTTCCTGGTCGGAGGAGGGAGGTTCGACTTCCCCTACGGTTTCGGCTACGGCAATTATTTCGTGGTGGCCCCAGGCGCAGGCGTCGATTTGAGAGTGGGGCAGAAAGTACGCCTACGGCTCGTGGACTTTGAATACCAGCAGTGGCCCGGCTTCACCTACGGCCCGATACACCCGTATGGCGTCAGCGCTGGCATCAGCTTCGAAGTGCTCGGCTCCGGGCGCACGAAGTTGTCGCGATAGCGTTGTGCACGGCCAGGAATTTCCACGCACGCAGCGCAACGCACGATCGGCGGGGCTTCCGATTTCGGGACCCCGTAGGGCTATAGACGCTCTGACAAACTCGCCCATGCCGGTTTCTGAGATAGGCCGGTATTTGGTCCCGGCATAGACGGTGCACCGTCAATTAGGCTTTAGCCCCCGCGACATGATCTTTGGCAATCTGCGGCGAAATGTAAACTTTTTCAGCACACTCAATAGCCTGTGGGTTGGCAATCGTGGGCCTCTATCAACCCGAAGTGACCAGTCCAAGCACCTTTGGCATCTGCATTGTGCTTCAGTTGGTGGGGGATGAGCTGCCAAGCTTGACGCGCAAAATGCGGATGCCGAAGATGACAAGAGAGTGACCGAGCGTGTCTCAAGAATCAGTGTGCCTTTGACCGGCCTGCATGCGCGGCGTAACGATCCAGCTCGGAGCCGGCCATCAGAAATCCGCCTACGCCATAGACGTAGCTGGAGGAAGGCTTGAATGCTCCCGGGGCCGCACCCATTGGCTGGATCGAACCGAGGCGGCCATTGGCATAGATGTGACTGAGCATTCCCCCCCAGGCCTTTTCAACGACGGGACCGAACTTTGCCCGGTCAAGAATTTTCTCGTTGATGCCCCAGGTCATGGCATACGTGAAGAAAGCCGAACCTGACAGTTCAGGCGAAGCGTAAGCGCCCTGATCCAGCAAGCCAGTCCGCCACAGCCCGTCTGATTGCTGCAAGCCTGCGATTCGGTCCGACATCTCGCGGAAGAGCTTGATGTACTTTTCGCGAGACGGATCGTTCTTCGGCAGCACGCGCAGGACGTTTGCTGTTCCTGCCAGCACCCAGCCATTGCCACGGCTCCAGAAGAGCTTTTGATCATTAGCCTCGGTCTTGTGCAAAAACGATGCGTCGCGGAAGTATAAGTGCTCCGCAGGATCATAGAGATGACCGTAGGTGAGATCCCACTCCTGGTTCATCTTGTCGATATAGCGGTGATCACCGGTGAGAGCAGAAAGCTTTGCCATTGCTGGCGGCGCCATAAACAGCGCGTCACACCACCACCACAGGTCCTTGGATGGATCATCAGTGCGATCAAGAAGTCGGTCGAAGGTTTGTTTCGTATCGGCGATACGGACGGGATCCTTATGTTCCGCATAGAGGATCTCGTACGCCTGGCCGACAGCCTCATCATCCGCGTGAAAGGAACGGTTAGCCCAGAGCTTCCACTGAAACTGCTCCGATGCGCCAAGCACCGCGTCGTGATAGCGGCGATCGTGCGTCGTTGCGCTCGTCGCCAGCAGCCCGTGATACAGCGGTGCATAAGTCCAATCCTGGTTATATTTGCCCGCGGATTGCGCAAGCTGCCAGTCCGCCACCTTTCGCATAGCCAGCTGGATCGCCTTGCGGGACATAGTAGGGGATAAAGCAGTCTCAAGCGGCCCAGGATCATCGGGGCTGTCCCCCGCATCCATATTCACCTGCTTCGACGAAGGGCGACTAGGCGATGTTGGCAAGGCGTTCTGTGCCAATAGGCCATAAGCAAAGCACGAAAGCATCGTGATCGTGAGGACGTAAGGAGCGGAACGATAGGTTGACAAGAGAGTGGCCTTCAAAGAATTACTCCGCCCCTTTTGAGGGGCGGAGTAAAGGTTGATGTGAGGGATATTGTCAGCTTTAGTTACGACTAGAACGATAGTTTAGCCGCGAACTGAAACTGCCGAGAATAGCTGTTTTGCCCGTTGGTATTCTGGCCTGTGATGTAACCAAAGCTGCCACCATAGGTCGGGCCACTGCTGCTTGGATTGTTGAAGGAAGGATGGTTGAGCACATTGAAGGCTTCCAGACGAAGATCCAGGCTCACCCGCTCATAAAGCGGGAAGATGCGTGATACTTCTGCATCATCCTGAACAAACATCGGTCCATTGAGGCTGTTACGGCTTACCGTACCCTGCGTCCCGTAAACGGTGTTCAACGTGAAGGCAGCAGGATTAAGGTAGGAGCTCGTCGCATCACTTGTTGCGCCGCGACGGATCGCTACCTTTCGATACGGATTAACCCCCGGAACGATATTCGGACGATCCCCACCGTTTCCGGTGAATGACTCATCCTGGTTTTGGGTAACGTTGATCGCAGTACCGCTCAGGAGGCGAACCAAAGGTGCAACCTGCCAGTTATTGATTAGGTAGCCCGCAACTCCATGAATCGGGAATTGGCTCTTCAACACAATGCTTGCATTGAAGATGTTGCGAACGTCCTGATTTTGACCGCAACGGCCGTAATCCGCTGCCGGATTGTTAGGGTTCGAGTATTGAAGACCACTGTACTCACCTTGAGGATCTTGGTTGTTGAGGCACTTTGACCAGGTGTAGTTTGTCAGCAGGCTGAACGATGAAGAGAAGCGATGCTGCACGGTGAAGATGACGCCGTTATAGTTTCCAGCCGCATTGTTGATACCTTGGAGCGAATTGCCACCATAGTAATTCCCTTGAACGGGATTTGCTTGAGTAAGAGCGCCTCGAGCAGCCTGGTTCGGCGTGAGGGAGACTTTGACCCCGCCTGCGGTGGTATAGCTTTGGTTTGCGTTACTGACGGAACATGGAGTTCCTACAGGACCGCCACCGACCGTCTTGGCCGCCTGGGCAGCGGCATCGTTATTGGTATCAACTCCGGGGCATCCATAGTTGGTAGACCCGGCAACTCCCGTCCACAAACCAGGAACGTACACGCCTGGATTCAGCGGATAGCTCGCCAACATATGCTGTGTCCGGTTGCCAGTATAGAAGATCTGGGCATTCCAGCCGTGCGAAAACTGCTGCTGGAGACTCGCGGTCCACTGTACTGTGTTGGGAGATTTGTACTGAGCAGGAGACACGATGATCTGAGCCTGCTGCGGGAAAGTGAAGTTGGCCGGGTTGAAGGGGAATGGGTCAACATCTGTCCCGCCCTGTTGAGCACAGCCCTGGGTGGTGTTGCCATTGGTATTGCCACCTATGAGCCATGGATCACTAAAGCACAACTGAGCTGAACTGTTCGGGCCTACGTTCGCGGAGAAAGGAGGATCTTGCTGCACGCGTTGCTGAGCAAAGAAGTTCGGCTCGTCATATGCGTATGCCACGCCAGCACGCACAACAGTTTTGCCCGTGCCGGAGAGATCATAGGTTACAGCAAAGTTTGGGTTGAACTGCCACGGAGAGTTGCTAGTGAAATTATTACTTACACCAGGATCGCCATAATAAAACAGACCAGCTGGAGCCTGAGGATAGATTGAGCTGTGCTGGTTGGCAAGGAAAGCTGCCTTGTTGAAGACGGCACCGCGGTGTTTGACATCGACAGGGAAGAATTGCGGTTCCCAATTCAGACCGGCGGTCACAGTCAGCCTCGGGGTGGCATGAAAGGTGTCCTGAACATATAGCGTACTTACGTAGCCACGAAGCGCATTTTGCTGAGGCAAGCTCTGAGTGAAGCTCGACATCGCTCCTTCGAGGAAGTCCAGGTTGGGATCTGCGACCTTAGCAGCGCCTCCTGTACCTGCATGGGCACCGCTATAGATGCCGCTGAAGTTGAAGTTGCCATCCGATGAAAAGCCATTGTTGACGTTGAGCTGGTTGCGCAGAATCGAACCACCAAAGGTGATCTGATGCTTGCCATGAAGCCAGGTTACATCGTCGTTGAATGCCACCGGGACGTTATCATCGATGACTGCGAGAAGGTTAGAGCCGCCACCGACGTCGAATCCATGATTGTTCGACTTGGCGCCGTGGGCATTTGAATTGGCAGAGCCAGCGCTGAGCCAGATGCCAGCGGGAACCGCCTGGAAGTCCTTCACGCCGAAGACGGATGCGTTTGGTGTAGCCGCATTGAAGCCGCGCGTTAGTTGACGTCTGGTGGCGGTAAGATGCGCCGTATTTACGATATTCGACGAGATGACATAATTTTCGCCAAGAACGATGCTCTGATACCGAATCTCAGGATTTCCAGACTGAGTGGTTACGAGAATGTTGGTCGGGGAATAAAAGGTCGGAATCTGCTGACTATCCAACCAGTAGCGGGCATACAAGGTGTTCTTGGTGTTGACTGTGTAGTCGACACGCGTATCAAACTGGTTGTCGAAGTTCTGAGACGGAATGCTGTACGACACGAAGCCACAATGATTGGGATCAAGAGCTGGATCGATGGCAGGAAGCTGCTTCAGCAGGGCCAGTGAGGCTGCGTTCCAGGCGGGCAGAACGGGGCCGCCAGGCTGATTGTACTTATTGCCGGGGAGAATGACGCCGGAGATAGGATCAGACAATTGAAGAATCGGCTGGCCGCAGTTGCCAGCGCTATCGGTCGCCGAGAAGTCGCCGGCGATGTTGGCTGCCGTGGGAATATAGGCAGAGCTAGTCGCAGCAGCTGCATTGAAATACTGATGCTGGAACGCTGCGAAGGCAAAAAGCTTGTCTTTGATGATGTGGCCGCCGAAGGTACCGCCGTACTGGTCTTCGTGCAGAGAGGCATGATTGGTCGAGAAGAACGGACTGGCGTCGAAGCGGGTACGACGGCCATATTCGAACATTGAACCATGATAGGTGTTGGTTCCGGACTGGGTGACGACGTTGACGAGGCCGCCGACGTGGACCCCGGCCTGCGCACCGAGAGCAGCCGTTTCCACACTGAACTGACCCAGCGCATCCGGGAACGGAAGGGGAGCAGAATTTCCGCCCATCCATTCATTGTTGTCGCCGCCATCAAGCCGCCAGCTCACAGCATTGCCTTGCGCTCCGGCAATCGAGATACCAGCGGACTGAGTGGGGAACTTGCTACCGTTAGTATCTCCCGGGTTGGAGTTTGCAGTGGAACCACCGGCCAAGGTGACGAGCTGTTCGACTTGCCGGCCATTCAGGGGCATTTCGTTAATTTCAGTTTTGTCAATAGTTTGCTTAAAGGTGGCATCTTCCGTCTGCAGCGCGAGGCCGTCGGCGTGAACTTCAATTTTCTTATCCGTGCTACCCACGGTGAGCTTTGCATCGAGCGAGATACTGCTACCCACTTCAAGAATGTTTCCGAGCGACGAATACGTGTCAAAACCTTGAGCCACTACCGTGAGCGTGTAGCTGCCGACGTTGATATTCGGGAAGGCATAGGTGCCTGCGGAGCTGGACTTGGTCGTGAGCGTAACCTGGGTCGACTGCTCCGTGAGCGTAACCACAGCGTTCGGAACTGCGGCACCAGAGGGATCGAGAATTGAACCCTGAATGCTGCCCGCACCGGCGGTCTGCGCATTTGCCTGCGCGCCAAACATCAGCACCGCGACACAGAGGACGGCAAGCGCACTCCGTACGAGGCTCCATCCTTGTGCGCTGCGCGTATCTGCCGGCGACGATCCGGCCCCTGTCCACAGCGAATTGATGGCGCCCTTGAAGCGGCGCGCGACGTCTCTGCTAATTTGCATCTGGTATTCCTCCTGAAATCGTTACTGCCTGCGCCATGTAGCGCAATGAATCATGAAAAGGCCTGAACCTTAGACCGCGTTCTGAAAGCTTCCAAGGCGCTGAATGACTCAGGACCTTTGGCAGCCATAACGTTGTCTTATTGATCGTTCAAAGATATATAGGGGGCCTATGTGAATTGTCAAGAAATATCTCTGTCTTACGTTGACAGACGAGGGGTTAACTTCTTGTGTTCCCAACTGCCGAGCCGAAGTTCTAATCGAACGGAAACTTCAACCATAACTAAAACGTCTTACACGAATTCGCCCGGTCCTTCGCGGGCACAATGCCCAGTTACGGAGACGAGCAGAAGATACGAAGGATGCAGCACTTCTGCGCGTTGACAGCAATTCTTCGCCATCAATAAACTGCCACAGAACTGGAACACGCTACGTCCCTGGAATGGAAAATGGTTCGTTCTTCCATCCTATCAACCCGCGCGCAATCCTGCACGACCAAAGCTCAGCGCGATGCGCTCATATAGTTAACAATTCCTGCACCACGGCTTCCCCAAAAAGAGTTTCGAAAGGTACACAACGCAATGTCAAATCTGACGCGCCGCAATCTCCTCAAAACCGGTGTAGCCGCCTCCACGGGATTCATAGTTGCCGGAAGCGGCATTGCAGGGCACACGCCGGAGGCCGAAGCGCTGGCAGTCCAAGCGCACGCCGCACCGCGACGAACCGCTCCTGATCTTCGCGCACAAGCCTCCCCACGGGAAAAGGTGCTGCTCGATTTCGGCTGGCGCTTCCACCTTGGCGACGCGAACGATGCGATGAAAGACTTCCGCTGGGGCGCGCCGGTCCGCGAGGGCACCTTCGCCAAGGCCGGCCAGGACTGGATCCACAACCCCAAGGATGGCTCCCTCCAGCACAGCTTCGACGACAGCGCCTGGCGCGTCGTCGATCTTCCACACGACTGGGCCGTCGAGCTGCCCTTCGTCAGCGTGCCGGAGAACGATGTCACCATCAACGCCGCCCACGGCGGCAAGCCCATCGGCCGTCAGTTCCCTGCCACCAGCATCGGCTGGTACAACCGCACCTTCGATGTTCCGCAGACCGACCTCGGCAAGCGCATCACCATCGAGTTCGACGGAGTCTTCCGCGACGCCATGGTGCTCTTCAACGGTTTCTACCTCGGCAAAAATATGAGCGGCTACGCGCCCTTCAGCTTCGACATAACCGACTACGTCAAGTACGGCGGCTCCAACGTCATCACGGTCCGCGCAGACGCCACGCTGAATGAAAGCTGGTACTACGAGGGCGCCGGCATCTATCGCCATACCTGGCTCACCAAGACCGACCCCCTGCATATCGCACAATCTGGCACCGCGGTCCGCAGCGAGGTCCGCGGCAAAGGCGCACGCATCGCCATCGAAACCGAGATTCTCAACGACAGCGACGACAAGCGCAGCGGCATCGTCACCTCGAAGATCTTCGATCCCACCGGAAAGCTCGTCGCCACCGTAGCACCGAAGCCATTCGAGATCCCCGCACACGAGAGCGTAACCGTTGAGACACAAACCCTGCTCACGCAAGCCTCGCTCTGGTCCCTGGAGCAACCAAATCTCTACCGAGTAGTCAGCCATATAGAAAGCCACGGCGCCGTCACCGACCATGCCGACACAATTTTTGGCATACGCACCATCCGGTTCGACGCGAACCAGGGCTTCTTCCTCAACGGTAAGCCGGTCAAGATCAACGGCACCTGCAATCACCAGGATCACGCTGGCGTAGGCATCGCCGTACCGGACAGCATTCACGCAGACCGCGTCGCCGCCATGAAGTCCATGGGCTCGAACGGCTGGCGTACCGCACACAATATCGTTGCGCCTGAATTCCTCGACGCCTGCGACCGTCAGGGCATGATGGTCATGGCCGAGACGCGCATGATGGCGTCCACTCCCGAAGGCCTGAGCGAGCTGGAGCGCATGGTCAAGCGCGATCGCAACCACCCCTGCATCGTCATCTGGTCGCTCGCGAATGAAGAATACTTCTACCAGGGCACACCCACCGGCGCACGCATCGTCACCACGATGAAGCGCCTGGTAAAGAAGCTTGATCCCACACGCGTAGTCACCGCCGCGATGAACGGCGGCTGGGTCCACGGCGGCGTCTCCGACGTCGTCGATGTGCAGGGCTTCAACTACTGGAACGGAAACCTTCCAGACACCAGGAGCAACAAGCCCAAAGGCGCGCCCGTCACTTACGATATCGACGCCTTCCACCGCGACTTCCCAAACAAGCCCTGCATCGGCACCGAGGTGTCCAACGCAGGATCATCGCGCGGAATCTACGTCACCGACCCCGCGCAGGGCCACCTCGCGCTCTACAAGGCTGGCATGGTCGATGAAAACGTTTCGGCGGAAACCGTCGTAGCCGCCTACAACGCGCGACCCTTCCTCTCCGGCAGCTTCAACTGGACCGGCATCGATTACCGCGGCGAGCCGAACCCCTTCGACCGCGTCTGCATCAGCTCACAGTTCGGCTGCGTCGACACCTGCCTCTATCCCAAAGACATCTTCTTCTACTACAAATCGTGGTGGGGAACAGAGCCGGTACTGCACCTCTTCCCCCACTGGAACTGGCACGGCAAAGAAGGCAGCACCATCGAGGTTCGCTGCTTCTCCAACACCGACGGCGTCGAGCTCTTCGTCAACGGCGAAAGCCAGGGCGCAAAGCCCATGCCGCGCGACGGCCACCTCACCTGGTCCGTCAAGTACGCGCCCGGAGCCATTGAAGCCCGGGGCTCAAACGGCGGCAAAGTCGTCTTGACCGAGCGCCGAGAGACCACCGGAGCCGCAGCGAAGTTAGTCCTCCGCGCCAACCGGGCCAAGCTCAACGCCGACCGCATGGACACCTCAGCCGTCACCGTGGAGATCCAGGATGCAGACGGCCGACTCATGCCAACAGCGTCGCACAAGATCGAGTTCAAGCTCACCGGCCCAGGAAAGATCATCGGCGTAGGCAACGGCGACCCGGCCTGCCACGAAGCCGATCGCCCCGACGCCCCCAACGCCGCGATGCGCAGCGCCTTCAACGGTCTTTGTCTCGCCCTCGTGCAGTCCAACGCCGAGGCCGGCACAATCCATCTCGAAGCCTCCGCGCAAGGCCTTACCTCAGCCACCGTGGAGATTGAAACCGCCGCTCCAACAACGTAGTCCTATACCTCGCCCAGCATGCCATCCACGCGCCGCTTCAATCTACTGAAGCGGCGCACTTGTGAACGTCGATGCAGGCAGCCCCGCTCCGTTGTAGAGATTGGCAGGATGATCTGCCGAAGGAAAGTTCGCCCACGCATAACGCACATACCGAGGCTCCGGCACTGCGTCACTCGACGCCATCACGGTATCGCCTTCAATCGTCGCAGTAGCCGGAGCAAATACTCCGTCCTCCCCCGCCACCTCAAACGCTCCCGGCTTGCCGTTCGCCTTCAGGCCTGCAGCATTGTCGAACCAAACATGCATCGCATGGCCCTCAGGATAGGCCAGCCGAAACAGCGGCCCCGACGCAACAAGATCTTCCTTGTACACAATCTGCCGCGCCAGCAACGACAGCCTCTCTCCCACCGACTGCTTATTGCCAGGATGCACGCTATGTCCGTTACCAATGTCCAGCGTCACGGCCATACCTGTATTGGCCAGGTACAACGCATGCCGCTGCGCATCGCGAATCACGCCCCACTGATCCGTTGGGTACGCGCTATAAGCAGAGAGTTGCGCGAAGAGGAACGGCAGGTCGGGCTGATTCCACCGCGCGCGCCAATCCTGAATCAAAGCTGGGAATAGCTCGTAATAGAACGGCGCAATCTGTTGCGCGGAATTCGCTTCGCCCTGGTACCAGATCACTCCCCGAATTGTGAGCGGCGTGATCGGCGCGATAAGTGCGTTATACAGACCGGCGGGACGCCACGAATAAGGATCGGCGCGCCAGGGGCGATGCGGCGGATTCTTGCCTTCGGCGCGGGCCTTGGTATCGGCGTGGTTGGTCTGCTGCGCCGTCACTTCGTCGTCCATCCACGCCGCGCGCTGACTGAACACCGGCCTCAGGTTCGCATCATTGCTCAGCGTATCCAGGCTCATCCACGCCTCCGCCGGCGTACCGCCCCAGCCCGCTTCGATAAGCCCGATCGCAACATGCTCCTTCTGCTGCAAGGCACGCGCAAAAAAGTACGCCACCGCGGAAAACTCACCCGCAGTAGCCGGGCTGCATTGTGACCATCCATCCACCGCCTTGAAGTCCTGCAGCGGATAATCCGTATTGTCATGCTTGATCAAAAATAGTCGTATGTTCGGATAATTCGCCTTCGCAATCTCCTCCGGCCCGTTATCCACCTGCGTCTTCGCGTCGTATCCCTTCAGCGGCAGCTCCATGTTCGATTGCCCCGAAGCCACCCACAGATCGCCCATCATCACGTCATCGAACTCCACCCGATTCGTAGCCCGAACCGTCAGCGTGTACGGCCCGCCCGCAGCATGCGCCGGAAGATACACGCTCCATCGCCCAATGCTGTCCGCCTTCACCGAACCATGCGCTGCATCGAGCGATACCTCCACCTGCTCCCCCGCATCGGCCAATCCCCATAGATGGATCGGCACATCACGCTGCAACACCATGTGGCTCGAAAACAATTTCGACAGAGTAACGTCCGCGTGCGCCGGAACAGCCGCGCACAAGCACACCGCAAGCAGAAAACAGAGCCGTCTCATATCTAAGCGAAGATACAGATTTGCCCGCACCCAGACAACGGCCCCCAGCGCCTGCAGAGCCTGCCACCACCATGCAGACGTGGTCCTCGCAAGCGTCCTCAGCATTTGTCTCCCCCCTGCGCCGCGGTGTATAGTCATGCCGATCAATCCCTGACGAGTGCGCCGATTCGTATACAACCCCCGTCAGGCCAAACATCAGAAAAACTGGAAGCCCATCGCAAGCCGGTCTCTTCCTGAACGCAGCCGATTCACCCCGACGACTTCCCTGCTGGAGCAGCCCAAAATGAAGAAGTGCCTCGCCGCCTTTACCGTCCTGTTCGCCCTCACTCTCTCCTTGCAGGCGGAGAAGCCGCTGACCGAGTACGTCAATCCGTTCCTTGGCACCGCACCCCTCACAAAGATCGAAGACATCGGCTTCAAACCGCCGTGGCGAGTCTGGGCCGGCCTCGTCTTTCCCGGCGCGTCCGTGCCCAACGCCATGGTGCAGCTCAGCCCCATCTCAAAGTGGCACAGCGGCGCAGGCTATGAGTACGAGAGCAATACCATCTACGCCTTCGCGCACACCAACAAAGGCCACTGGAATCTCTGCAACCTGCCCATCATGCCCGTCAGCGGCGACGTCGATCCAAAGGATTACAGCTCCACCTTCAGCCACAAGAATGAGTCCGCGCATCCCGGCTATTATCAGGTCTATCTCGACCGCTACAAGATCAACGCCGAACTCACCAGCACCCTGCGCACCGCCTTCCATCGCTACACCTACACCGACAACACCCAGCCGAAGAAGCTCGTCGTCGACATGGCGATGTCCAACGAGCGCATCCGCGACTGGAAGATAGACCAGGACGGCGACCACGCCTTCAGCGGCTACCAGACCTTCAGCGAGAAGCTCTTCTTCTACGCCACCACCAACTACAAGATCACCAACCTCGAACGCCTCAAAGGCGGCACCAGTGTCCTTCCCGTCATCGACTTCGACAACGGCACCAAGCCACTAGAGGTCCGCATCGGCATCTCCTTCGTCAGCGTCGAAAACGCCAAAGAGAATCTCGAAAAAGAATCGGGCACCAAAACCTTCGAACAGGTGAAGACCGAAGCCTCCAACACCTGGGAGAATCTTCTCGGCAAGATCAAGGTCACCGGCGGAACCGAGCGGCAGAAGGGCATCTTCTACTCCTGCCTCTACCGCTCCTTCCTCTGGCCCGCTCTGCGCAGCGACGTCAACGGCGAATACACCGACGTAAAAGGAAAGGTCGTCAAAGCCGACTGGAACTTCTACACCCTGCCCTCGCTCTGGGACGACTACCGCAACAAGCTCGAACTCCTCGGCATGCTCTCGCCCGACGTAACGCGTGACGTGATCAAGTCCCTCATCGACCGCGGAGAAAAGACCGGCTTTATCCCCACCTTCTTCCACGGCGACCACGCCGCCGCCTTCATCGCAGGCCAGTACATGCGCGGCCTGCGCGGCTTCGATGCCCAGAGCGCATACCACCTGCTCCTCCGCAACGCCACCATCGAAGGAGGCACCCGCCCCTACATCGCCGAATACATGGCCAAGGGCTACATCTCCACTCCCGACATCGCCAACCCCATCGTAGAAACTCACGCCAAGGCCGCAGTCACCAAGACCCTCGAGTACGCCTACGACGATTACTCCGTAGCCCTCCTCGCCAAAGCCTTCAACGACCAGCCAAACTACGACATGCTGATGAAGCGCACCAAAAACTACAAGAATCTCTTCGACCCATCCACCGGCCTCATGCGCGGCCGCCTCGAAGACGGAAGCTGGGTCAAGAACTTCGATCCGCAGCATCCCTACTACGAATACATGTACCGCGAAGCCAACGCCTGGGAATCCTCCTTCTTCGCACCGCACGATTCAGAAGGCCTCATCGGTCTCTACAAAAGCAAAGCCGACTTCGAGAAGCAGCTCGACCTGCTCTACTCCATCCCGTGGAATCCCAACTACATCGCGGAAAACGTAAACACCTTCATTGGCCAGTACTGCCACGGAAACCAACCTGACCACGGCTTCACCTACCTCTACTACTTCGTCGGCAAGCAGGAGAAAGCACAAGCCATCCTCAACCAGATCATGGACAAGTTCTACGACATGGGCGAAGATCACCTCGCCCTCTCCGGCATGGACGACGCCGGAGAAATGTCATCCTGGTACGTCTTCAATGCGATGGGCTTCTATCCCTACTCGCCCGCCGATCCGAAGTACATTGTCACCGTGCCGCTCTTCGACAAAGTAACTCTCAAGGTGAACGACAACACCTTCACCATCGCCAAAAAGAATTCAGGCGAGAAGATTACAAAACTAACCGTGGACGGTCGAACCATCAGCGACTATTACCTCACGCAGGATGACCTCGCCAAAGGTAAAGAACTTAAGATCACCACCAAGTAAAGTAGACGCACATGATCCGCAATCCCGGCCCGCCAACACTCGTCGATGTGGCACGCGAGGCCGGGGTTTCGCTCAAAACCGCCTCACGCGTACTCGGCGACGAACCCTACGTCAGCGAAAAAACGGCCGCGCGCGTTCGAGCGGCCATGGCCAGCCTCGGCTACCAGCCGAACGAGCTCGCCCGTGGCCTCAAAGCCCGCCGCTCCGCCGCCATTGGAATGGTTGTCCCCAACGTCTCCGACCCCTTCACCGCCAACGCCGTCAAAGCCGTGCAGGAAGCCGCACGCGCCAACGGCCACATCGTCATCCTCGCCTGCTCCGGCCTCGACTGCGATATCGAACGCTCCGAGATCCAGAGCCTCGTAGGGCGCCAAATCGACGGCCTGGTCATCTCTCCCGCCGACAACCGCCGCGACAATGTAACCGGCATCGTGCCACCCCACCTCCCCGTCGTCACCTACGATAAGCCCATCAACGGCGCAGGCTACGACCTCGTCACGATTCCAAACCGCCGCAGCGCAAAGGAAGCCGTGCAACATCTCCTCAGCCACGGCTACAAACGAGTCGTAGCCATCGGCGCCCGCCCCGCCCTCTACACCGGCGGAGAGCGCTTCGCCGGCTACAACGAAGCCATGAAGAAAGCCGGCCTCGAGTCTCTCGCCTGCCCCGTCGACAGCGAAAGCCAGATAACGCCCGAATGGCTCGCCCAAGTCGTGCTCAAGCGGAACCGCGCCGACGCCATCATCTGCCTCAACTTCCTCTCCACCATGCAGACCATGCGAGCCATGTGCCAGCTCGGCAAACGACTCGGCGATGACATTCCCTTCCTCGCCTTCGACGACTTCTACCTCGCCGACCTGATGATCCCCACCCTCTCCGTCGTGCGTCAGCCAGCCGAGAGATTCGGCGCTGAATCCGCCCGCCTCCTCTTTGAAAGAATTCGCGGAGCAGCAGCCCAGGAGCGTCGCTCCATCGTCCTGCCCACCGAACTCATCCTCAGAAAATCCTGCGGCTGCTAGAAAACGCTTCACTTCACCCACCGCAACTTCCTTGTCACTTCAAATGAGTAAAATCGTTCCGAACAGAAATTGTGGAGGAAGAATGGATCGTCGTAATTTTTTGAAGGTCAGCGCGATGGCCGCAGGCAGCGCAGCAGTAGGAACCACCCTCGCCCAGCCACCGATGCGCAACGGGCGCTCCGTCATGCCCATCAGCCGCGGCTGGCGCTACAGCCGAACCTTCTCTGAAGCCGCCACCGCACGCGACTTCAACGACGCTCACTTCGAATCCGTAGTCCTTCCCCACAGCAACATACCACTCCCCTGGCACGCCTTCAACGAGCAGGACTACTGCTTCACCTCGCTCTATCGCCGCGACCTCAAGCTCCCCGCCGACTCCGCCGGCAAGCGCATCTTCGTCGACTTCGACGGAGCCATGATCGCCAGCACCGTCTACCTCAACGGCAAGCGCCTCGGTGAGTATCGCGGCGGCTTCACCCCCTTCTCCTTCGAGATCACCGACCACGTAGACCACGGCCGCCGCAACCTCCTCGCCGTCGCCCTCGACAGCTCCGAGCGCAAAGACATCCCGCCCTTCGGCAACGATGTTGACTACCTCACCTTCGGCGGCATCTATCGCGAAGTCTTCGTCCGCGTAGTCCCGCAGCTTTCCCTCGCCAACGTCTACGCCCAGCCGGTGAACGTTCTCTCCGCGCCCCAACTCGACACCCACATCTATCTCAACCGCACAGCAGCAGCGAAACCCGGCAAGCTCAGCGTCAAGGTCGAACTGCGTGACGGCGACCGCGTCGTAGCCACGGCCAACGAAGACATAGCCACCCCCAACGTCACCGCGCCCATGCTCGCTGCAGACGCAGGTCAGGCCCAGGGCGCGCTGCCCTTCACCGATGCCGACAAGCCCGCGCACACCGTCACCCTCGCGAACTTGAAAGACATCGCCCTCTGGGAACTCCGCGCACCCAAGCTCTACACCGTACACGTCACCCTGCTCGATGATGGCCGCGAGATTGACACCTCCACACGCCGCATCGGCTTCCGCGAGGCCACCTTCACCGACCACGGCTTCTCGCTCAACGGCAAGATCGTCAAGCTGCACGGCCTCGATCGCCACCAGATGTTCCCCTGGGTAGGCCAGGCCATGTCCGCCCGCGGCCAGCGCCAGGACGCCCACGTCCTGCGCCACGATATGCACTGCAACATCGTCCGCACCAGCCACTACCCGCAGTCATCCCACTTCCTCGACGCCTGCGACGAGCTCGGCCTCATGGTCCTCGAAGAAATTCCCGGCTGGCAGCACATCGGCGACGCAGCCTGGAAGGACATCGCCGTAGACAACGTGCGCCGCATGGTCACACGCGATTGGAACCACCCCTCCGTCATCCTCTGGGGCGTCCGCATCAACGAGTCGCGCGACGATCACGACTTCTACACCCGCACCAACGCGCTCGCACACGCGCTTGATCCCGCACGCCAGACCGGCGGTATCCGCAACTTCGAGCAGTCCGAGCTCCTCGAAGATGTCTTCACCATCAACGATTTCGGCTGGCCCCTCCGCGAGCCCAACCATCCCCGCTACCTCAACACCGAGTTCGTCGGCCACACCTTCCCCGCCAAGACCATCGACAGCAAGGAACATCTGCAGGAGCACTTCGTCCGCCACGCCCGCATCCACGATCAGCTCGCCAGCAAACCCCAATACGCCGGCGGCATCGGCTGGTGCGCCTTCGACTACAGCACCCACGCCCGCTTCGGCTCTGGCGACCGCATCTGCTATCACGGCGTCATGGACATCTTCCGCACACCCAAGCCCGCAGCCTACCTTTACAAATCCATGTGCGATCCAGCCGAAGAGGTAGTCCTCGAACCCATCTTCCACTGGGCCCCCAACGACGAGCAGACCGGCTTCACCACCGCCATGTTCGCCTCCAACTGCGACCACATCAAGATCTTCGGCAGGCACGGCACCGAGGAGTGGCGTCTCCTGCTTGAAGCAGACCCCGACCGCAAGCAGTTCGCCCACCTCCCCTACGCACCCTTCACCACATCTCTCGGGCGACACCAGCGAGGCTGGGGAGACATCCGCATAGACGGCTTCATTGCGGGCAAACAGGTCATCAGCCGCACACTCTCCGGCACCGGCCTCGATCACGCATTCCGTCTCGTCCCCGATGAGACCGCACTCACAGCCGACGGAGCCGACATGGTCCGCGTCGTCCTCCGTGTCGAAGACGAGTACGGCAACATCCGCCCCTTCGCCGCCGACGCCATCAGCTTCGAAGTCACCGGCCCTGCAACCCTGATCGGCGACAACCCCTTCGGCCTCATCGGCGGCACCGGCGCAGTCTGGCTGCGCGCCGGCATACACCCCGGCAAGGTCACACTCACAGCAAAGCACCCACGCTTCGGAAAGCAGTCCGCAGTCTTCACCCTCGCGCCCGCTCCAAACGAGCTAGTGTGAGTTCTGCACCAGGCGAAAAGCTTCAACTCAATACAGCACGTACGGGGATGACTGCAACACGAGTCATCCCCGTACGCCTCTTTACTGACCGTGCAGGTAGGCCTCTAGCCGATTGAGAGTCTGCTGCTGGCCTTCGACTGCGCCATGCGTCTTCGCAACGATGTCGCGCGTCTCGCGGCTGTCAAACAGCATATTCATCTCGACTTCAGTCTTCTCGCCGCGATCCGCAAACAGGACCGTAGCAGTGAAACCAGGCTGCTGATGGCGGTAGACGATCTTCCCATGCCGCTCCACTTCGAGATAGGTGCTCTTGTTCGGATAGTCACGTCCGTCCGGACCATGCATGATGAACTCCCAGTTGCCGCCAGGCCGAACGTCCATCTCATGCATCGTCACGCGGAAGCCGTTCGGCCCCCACCAGTGCACCAGGTGTTCAGGTTCGGTCCACATGCGCCACACCAGGGCGACAGGGGCATTAAAGATGCGCGTGGTTCCAATGGTACGCAGCGTCCGCTCTTCGGCGAGATCGGACGGGGCTTCGGTCTGCACACTACGTGCGGTTGCGGACATGGGTTTTCTCCTTTTTTATACCGGACTTTTTTACGCCGGTTGGTTTGGTCTTACGGGTTTCCGGTTCGGGCTGCTGAAGCTGTTGCAGGTAAATATCCAGCCGGTCGAGACGCTGCTCCCAAAGCCAGCGAAACTCCTCGGTCCAATCGGCCACCTGTTCGAGCGGTGCCGCCCGGAGGTAGCAGGGACGCGACTGCGCGGCGCGCCCCCTTGTAATCAAATTGGCCTGTTCAAGCACCTTCAGGTGCTTCGATATCGCCGGCTGACTCAGCGCAAAGGGCGCGGTCAGTTCGGCAACGGTTGCCTCACCCGAGGCCAGACGACTCAGAATGGCGCGGCGGGTGGGATCGGAGAGAGCGAATAAAGTCTGTGAAAGATTGTCCATTACTAGTTAGCTATATAACCTATAAGGTATATACGATGTCGCATGAAGTGTGTCAATAGAAAATTTTGCTTTCCAGATGAACTATGACCTCAGGACAGAGTTGGCATGGCCGGATAACTCCGCCGCCCAAACAGCGCAGTACCCACCCGTACACACGTGCTGCCCTCTTCGATCGCCACCCCAAAGTCGTTCGACATCCCCATCGAAAGTCCCGTCAGCGTAGGGCACACGGCCAGCGACACATCCCGCAGCCGACGCAGCTCGCGGAAGTAAGGCCGCGCCGCCTCCGCATCCTCGCTCCACGGCGGCACCGTCATCAGCCCCGCAGGCACCAGCCACTCCAACTGCTTCATCTCCCCCAGCATCTTCTCGAGCTCGCCCGCAGCAATCCCATGCTTCGAAGCCTCGTGGCTTAGCTTCACCTCAACCAGCACGGGCAGCCGCTTCCCCAGCCCCGCCGCGGCCGCGTTCAGCCGCATCGCAATCTTCAGCGAATCCACCGAGTCGACCGCACCGAAGATCTCCGCCGCACGCGCCGCCTTGTTCGACTGCAGCGGCCCAATCAGATGTACCTCAATGCCGTCCAGCCCACCCACCACCTGCGACTTCTCCTGCCACTCCTGCACCCGGTTCTCGCCAAACAGCCGCAACCCAGCCGCATGAGCCTCCACCAACGCCGCAGCCGGATGCATCTTGCTCACCGCCATCAGCGCCACTTCCGATTCCGCCCGCCCCGCGCGACGGCAAGCCTCCGCCATCCGCTCCCGAATTCCCGCCAGATTTTCCGATAACGACATGCAGCTCCTATCCTATGGCCTCTCCCGCATCCCGCTCCCCAACACCGGCAGCCACGCCTCACTTCAAAACTCACAAATTCCTGCCGCGAAACCCAAATCCTGAATCAAACCTTCCACAGCATTCAGGAGACAGCAAATTCCATGCCAGCCACCCCACGCATCCTTACCACGCATCTCATCGCCGCAGCCACCCTCTGCCTCGCCCAGCTCCTCGCAGCCTCACACGCCCATGCGCAAGACCCACTGCGCCATCTCACCGGCACCGTCACCGACCCGCACCGCGAGCCGCTCGCCGGAGCCGTAGTCCAACTCCACGACGACAGCACCGACGCCGTCACCTCTTACATCACCGACCGCACCGGCCGCTATCGCTTCTTCCGCGTCTCCCCCGAAGATGATTTCCATCTCTGGGCCACCTTCCGCGACCACAAATCCCGCTCCAAATCCATCAGCAAGTTCGACTCAAAGCCAGACCGCACCATCCGCCTCATCATCAAACTCAACTAGCCATTGCAAACTCAACTAGCCATTGCCAGTACCCCCGACCGCCTCACAACATTGTCATCCTGAGCGAAGCGCAGTGAAGTCGAAGGACCTGCGGTTTCGCCTCCAAGACCCACCCCATTGTCATCCTGAGCGAAGTCGAAGGACCTGCGGTTTCGCTCAAGGCCCACCCCATTGTCATCCTGAGCGAAGTCGAAGGACCTGCGGTTTGTACCCGCGCGGGCATCACCGCCCCGAAGGCTTCTCTCCCGCCGCATGCAACATCGCATGGCGCAGGAGCAAATTAGCCTTCGTCTGGTACCCCGGCCCAAACCCCTTCAGCCAAGCCACCACATCCTCATCCAGCCGCATCGTCACCGGCCTCTTCACCGGACGAGCAAACATCCCCCGCACACCACCGCTGAAATCCATCATCTCAGGCATATCGGAGAAGTCGATATCCTCGTCCCGCTTTGCTAAAGAAACCGCAATATCCCGCTCCTGCTCCTTAGTGAGTTTCCTCATAAAGCCTCCTTTCCTGCCTGCTCGCCGTCCGCGCAGAGATTAGTCGGACTACGCTCTCCCGCCACGTATACACAACAAAAAATACTGACCTTTGTCCCGCCGAGCCGATGGTAATGAAACGCTCCTCGTCTGCCTCATCTGAATCCGTGCGAAAAGTGATCGCCAGCGGATCGTCAAATACCAGCTTCGCCGTCTCGAACCGGACATCATGCTTCCGCAAATTCTCCCGGTCCTTCGCCTCATCCCATTCAAACTCCACCTGCTTCCTCCTACCCTACGCCGCGTACATACAAATGTACATACTCCACCCTCAAATCACCCCCACCATCCCCATCATCCTTCCCGCAAACCCACTCTCCCCCCGGTGCGAAAAGTATTTCCGCCTCTCCCCTACCCGGGCACAAGCCGTACACTCCCCCACCACAGAAATCCTCTTCGCCTTCAACCCCGCATCCAGCAACTGCCGCCGATTCGCCTCCGCCAGGTCCAGATGAATCTGCGGCCCAATATTCGAGTGCCCCGGAGCCCGCATCGTCATAAACAGCAGCGGATACTTCTCCCTTACCGGGTCAGAGTCATACACCTCGCTGAACAGCTCCGCCCCATACGCGAACTGCGACTCAAACTCGAACCGCACCTCCTCCCCCACTCCGTAGCAGCAAGCCCCAATCGAAGGCCCCACCACCGCCACCAGATCCTCCGGCCGCGACCCATACCGCATCTGCATCGTCCCAATCCCCCGCTCCACAATCCGCGCCAGCGTCCCCCGCCACCCCGCATGGAACGCCGCCACCGCCTTCCTCCGCACATCCGCCACCAGCACCGGCACGCAGTCCGCCACCTGCACCCCCAGCATCACTCCCGGCACATCCGTCATCACCCCATCGCCCCGCAGCACAGCCTTACCCTCCGCCGTCTCCAGCGCAACCGCGACCTCCACCCCCTCCACACCCCCAGCCCCAATCACCCGCACCATCCCCGAATGAATCTGCCGCAACGTCACCAGCCGCGCCTCTGCACTCTTGCCCGCCACCTCCCGCAAAAACCTCGCCCGATTCTTCCCCACATTCGCCGCATCATCTTCCTTCGTAAACCCAAGATTCAGCGTCCCCCGCTCTCCATCGTCGTAAATCTTCGAAACCCCGCCCGCCCGCCTACTGAACCCATGCCGCAGCCACGCATACTTCTCCCACCCCTCCGCCCGCACCACCCCGGCCTTGTCCGTCGCCGCCGCCTTCCGCCCCTTCTCGCGAGCCGGCAACTCCTTCCGCTTCACCCTCTCGCCACCCGCCCAGGTCCCCGCCCGAGTCTCCCGCTTCCCATGCCCCAACCCCACCGACGCCAGCAGATCATCCACCTGCCCGATCGCTTCCGTACTCTCCAGCCAATTCTTCATCTCTCTCAATCCAATCCTCTTACGCCGAAATTCGCACCACTCTGAATGCCCGGTCCACATCCCCAGGCCACGCCATCCAAATCCATCCTAGCCGTTGCCAACACAAATACCCAGCCCGCCAAACCCAAAATGCCACCGCGAAACCTGAAACTTCCCGAAAAAATTTGCATCCAAGCCGACTGCTCTGTAAGATACGCGATTGCGCCCATGACAACGAACGTACCCACCGCCGCCTTCCAAATCCTCCGCTCCCGCATCACCAAAGTGTGCGTCGCCATCATCGGCACCACGCCCGCCGAGATGCTCGAAAAAGCTGCCGCCGTCGTCAAAGAGACGCCTTTTCTAGAGTTTCGCCTCGACTACCTCGACAAGCCCCTCGCTGCCCTGCCTAAATTCAAGCAGTTCTTCGAGGACAACACCGCAGCCACCGCCATCCTCACCTGTCGACGCACAGCCAACGGCGGCAAGTTCGCCGGCCCCGTAGCTGCCCAGCTCGAAATCCTCTCCAAGGCAGCCGCCAACGGCTTCCACATCGTCGACCTCGAGATCGAATCCGCCGAGGCAATCAAAAAATCCGGCGTCCAGAAGCTCCGCGAAACCGGAATCGGCATCCTCATCTCCCACCACGACTTCGCCGTCACCAAGGACCTCGACGGCATCTTCAACCGCATCACCCCCTTCGGCGCCGACTTCATCAAAATCGTCCCCACCGCCAAGGCCCTCGTCGACAACGTCACCCTCATCCGCTTCCTCGAGCGCATGAACGACCACACCAACCTCATCGGCATCTGCATGGGCGAGGCAGGCATCATCTCCCGCGTCCTCGGCCTCCGCGCCGGCTCCGCCTTCACCTTCGCCGCCGCCACCCAGGGCGAGGAGACCGGCCCCGGACAGATCGCCGCCCGCACCCTCATCGAGACCTACCGCATCGACCAGGTCGACGCCGCCACCAAGGTCTACGGAGTCGCCGGCAACCCCATCCGCTCCTCGCTCTCGCCCATCATGATGAACACGGCCTTCCGCCGCGAGACCGTCAACGCCGTCTACCTCGCCCTCCAGACCACCAAGCTCTCCGACCTGCTCAAGCTCGTCCACGAGATCCCCATCCAGGGCGTCTCCATCACCATGCCGCTCAAGGAAGAGATCCTCCCCCACCTCGAGCAGACCGACTCACTCTCCGCCAAGATCGGCGCCGTCAACACCATCCGCCTCATCGACGGCAAGCTCTACGGCTTCAACACCGACGTAGCCGGCATCGTCATCCCGCTCGAAAAGCGTCTCTCCCTCAAGGGAGCCAAGGTCCTCGTCCTCGGAGCCGGCGGAGCAGCCCGCGCCGCCGTCTTCGGCCTGCGCGATAAAGGCGCCGAAGTCTTCATCCTCAACCGCACCCCCGAGACGGCCCAGAAGCTCGCGCGCCAGTCCGGCTCCAAGACCATCAAGAAGGATGCCGTCTCCAAAACCACCTTTGACGTCATCGTCAACGCCACACCGATCGGCATGGCCGGCAACAAGGCCCCTCAGCTCCTCGAAGCGAAGGACCTCAACACCCGCCTCGTCTTCGACCTCGTCTACAATCCGCTCGAAACCCCGCTCATCCGCATGGCCCGCCAGGCCGGCATCGCCATCATCACCGGCGTCGAGATGTTCGTGCAACAGGGTGCCCGTCAGTTCGAGATCTTCACCGGCAAACCAGCCCCCGAAGAAGAGATGTTCCGTGTAGTCCTCCACGCCCTCCGTCAGAACGCCGAAGCAGCCGGCGAGCCACCCACCGCAAACCTGCCGACACCCAAGCCAATCAGGCTCGAACCACCCAGCCCAAAGCCCGAGCCTGAACCAGCCGCAACACCGCTTGCTGCGAACCCCAAAAAGCCCGAGCCGCCCGCAAAAGCCGTAGCCGCCGCCAGGCCAGCTCCAGCCAAAGCCGCGCCCGCATCCAAACCCGCCGCAAAGCCCACCCCCCCAAAGACCGCAGCAAAGAAACCCGTAAAAGCTTCACCTAAGAACGCACCCGCAAAACCACTCGCAAAGAAAGCCACCAAGGCCCCAGCAACCAAAGCCCCAGCAACCAAGCCCCCTGCAAAGAACATCGCAAAAACCCCAGCAAAAAAAGCCCCGGCAAAGAACACCAAACCCGCAACCAAACGCCGCTAACCAACACACACCAAACATTGTCATCCTGAGCGAAGCGCAGCGAAGTCGAAGGACCTGCGTTTCCCCCCACAGCCACTAAATCGTGCCGCCTCCCCAAACATTGTCATCCTGAGCGAAGCCCAGCGGAGTCGAGGGACCTGCGTTTCCCCCTTCCATAAAGCCCTGTCATTCTGAGCGCAGCGAAGAACCCCCCGCATTTCGTCTTTGCTTGTGCCGTCTCCCGCCTGCCGCCACACTCCACAGGGCCGTCATTCGGACCCGCCCTTGGGTCAGAATCTCCGTCGTTTCCATCGCCGGGTGCCCCATTCATGACGGCCCTATCGTCATGAGTGGGGTCCGACCCAACCCAAATCAAGAACCAATCCGACAAAATGCCCCACAAATCACCATGTCAAGCCCACAAACCACCCCAAACCCAGCCAAATAACTCATTCCAAAGCACAAATCCACCAAAACGAACTTGTCAGCGAGTTTGGGTCAATCCGCTATAATAGAACTATAGAAACAAATTCAAGGCTGCCCGGCACCCACCGGTCAGCCTTTTTCGCGCTCTGAACAAACCGTATTCAAACAGCCACACCACCGTGGCCATCTGAATACACAAAAACGCAACCACAATGTTTTCTACATCTTGGATATATATAGGGGGGGGGAGGGGGGTATAGTCAAACAGCCACAGTAAACGTATCTTCCGTCTGGCTCCGAGTCACCGCCCGGTACAGCGTATCCCGCTCAAACGGCACCCGCCCAGCCTCCGTAATCAGCCGCACCAGATCCGCCCGTCGCATCCCCTGCGGAGTCGTCGCCCCAGCCTCGTGATAGATCTTCTCCTCGATCACCGTCCCGTCGATGTCGTCCGCCCCGAACCGCAGCGAAATCTGCGCCATCTCCGGCGACACCATCTGCCAGTAGCTCTTCACATGAGCGAAGTTGTCCAGCAGCAGCCGCCCGATAGCAATCTGCTTCAGATCCATCATCCCGGTCGTCTTCGGGATGTGAGCCAGCGCCGTATTATCCGGATGAAACGCCAGCGGAATAAACGTCTGGAAGCCGCCCGTATCATCCTGCACCGCTCGTAGCCGCAGCATGTGGTCCACGCGATCCTCATCGTTCTCCACATGCCCGTACAGCATCGTAGCGTTCGACCGCAACCCCAAGCCATGTGCGATCCGCGCCGTCTCCAGCCACTCGCCGCCATCGATCTTGTGGTCGCAGATAATATGCCGCACCCGATCCGCGAATATTTCGGCGCCCCCACCCGGCATCGAGTCGACGCCCGCTGCTTTCATCTGCACCAGCGTTTCTTCGATCGTCATCTTGCCGCGCTTTGCCAGGAACGCGACTTCAACCATCGTGAACGCCTTCACGTGAACCTTGGGAAACCGAACCTTCAGCCCACGCACCAGATCCATGAAGTACTCGAAAGGAAGATCAGGATGCAGACCGCCGACGATATGGAACTCCGTCACCGCCTCGCTCAGCCCCTTGCCCGCCGTCTCCCAAGCTTCCTCGAGAGCCATCGTATAGGTCCCAGCCTCACCCTTCTTCAAACCGAACGCGCACAACCGGCAGCTAGCCACGCAAACATTCGTCGGATTGATGTGCCGGTTCACATTGAAGTAAGCAATGTCCCCATGCATCCGCTCCCGCACCAGATTCGCCAGCCACCCAATCGCCAGAATATCGCCGCTGCGATACAGCGCGACGCCATCGTCGAAGCCAAGCCGCTCGCCAGCCTCCACCTTGGCCGCAATCGGCCGCAGCGCCGCATCGTGCGTCTGGAAGCCATGCGGAGCCGATCTCGTCGCCACAGAGTTCATGTCGTCATTCTAGAGCAAACTCCCAAGTCAATTCTTCGAGCCGTCATTCCGGCGCAGCCGGAATCTCAATATTTGCATTGGAAGCTGCAACATGCCTCCAGGAAGCCTGCTGTAACGAATCGTCCCAATCGATTCCCGTTTGAAACGCTGTCACATCTCGACCAGTCGTTCGGTCATACTCTGCAGATGGAATCGCACGACACCAACACGTTCTCCGAGCAGCGCCGCTACCTCCTCTCCGTCGCCTACCGTATGACCGGCAGCATGTCCGACGCCGAAGACCTCCTGCAGGAAGCCTTCCTTCGCTGGCAGCAAGCCTCCGCGCAGGAGATCCGCTCCCCCCGCGCCTTCCTCACCACCATCGTCGTCCGCCTCGCCCTCAACCATCTCGACTCCGCCCGCGTCCGCCGCGAGCAATATATAGGCGAGTGGCTCCCCGAACCCGTCCTCACCACCACCACCCACGACCCCGTCGAGCTAGCCGAATCCCTCACCATGGCTTTCCTCGTCCTGCTCGAAAGCCTCACCCCGCCCGAGCGCGCCGTCTTCCTGCTGCATGAGGTCTTCGACTTCTCCCACACCGAGATCGCCGCGATCCTCGATAAGTCCGAACCCTCCTGCCGCCAGCTCCTCACCCGCGCCAAACAAGCCGTGCGCCAGCGTCGCCCACGCTTCGCGCCCGCACCCGCAGCAGCCGCCGAACTCACCGAACAATTCACCACCGCCATGAAGACCGGCAACCTCGGCAAACTCATGAGCCTGATGCACGAAGACATCGTCATCTACTCCGACGGCGGCGGCCAGACCAGCGCTGCCCTCAACCCCATCGCAGGCAAAGATCGTGCCTCGCGCTTCCTCGCCGGCATCACCCGCAAGAACGGCGACGGCATCACCCGCCGTTTCGCCGAGATCAACGGTCAGCCCGGCATCCTCGCCTTCAACAACGGCAAGGCACGCGGCGCCGCCATCTTCGACATGGATCACGACCGCATCCGCACCATCTACATCGTCGTCAACCCCGACAAACTGCACCACCTACCCAAGGAGGAACAAGCATGACTCAACCCAGCCTTCAACCGCGCATCAACTTCCTCAAAGCATCGCCCGAAGCCATCCAGGCCATGCGCCAGCTCGAGACCGTCATCCACGCTGGCGGCCTCGATCCCAGGCTCATCGAGCTGGTCAAGACCCGCGCCTCCCAGCTCAACGGCTGCGCCTACTGCCTCGACATGCACACCAAAGACGCCCGCGCCATCGGCGAAACCGAACAGCGGCTCTACGCCCTCCCCGCCTGGCGCGAAACCCCCTTCTTCACCGACAAGGAACGAGCCGCCCTCGCCTGGACCGAAGCCCTCACCAACATCCAGCAAGGCCACGCCCCCGACGACGTCTTCGCCAATGTCGCCACCCACTTCACCGAGCCCGAACTCATGACCCTCACCCTCGCCATCACCACCATCAACGCCTGGAACCGCCTCGCTGTCGGCTTCCGCGCCGTCCCCGGCACCTACCAGCCACCCGCAACCCACAAGTCCTGACGTACCTGCATTCGCGTCCGACTCACCAAAATATCTCTTCACCCAGCTACACCATTTTCGACCACACCAATAACAAAGCAACATCCACACAGCGAACCACAACCTCTTCGCATCTGACCAACCGACGGCACGGGCTGCACCACATCGCTGCACCGCCCGTGCCCAACGCGCACTGCGGAAAGGACTCACACCATGAGCTTGAAGGAAGCACTAGGACTCGCACCAGACAAGAAGATTCGCTACGCAATCGTCGGCGCCGGAGACATCGCGCAGGAAGACATGATGCCCGGCGTAGCCCACACCGGCAACTCCGAGATCACCGCCATCGTTACCTCCGACCCGAAGAAGGCGAAAGAGCTAGGCGAAAAGTACGACGCCAAAGCAACCTACAACTACGAGCAGTTCCCCGAGGCGCTCAAGTCCGGCATCTTCGACGCCATCTACCTCGCCACGCCCAACTGGCGTCACGCCGAGTTCATCATCCCGGCACTGCAAGCCGGAATCCACGTCCTCACCGAAAAGCCGCTCGAAGTCTCCACACAAAAATGCCGCGATATACTCGCCGCCAAGGCGACCTCCTCCGCCAAACTCATGGTCGCGTACCGCCTGCACTTCGAGCCCGCTACGCTGGATACCATCGAGCGAATCCGCTCCGGCGAGCTCGGCTACGTCCACCTCTTCGCCTCCACCTTCACCCAGCTCGTCGATCCCGGCAATCAGCGCGTTCAATCGGGCAAACTCGCCGGTCCAGTCCTCGACATGGGACCCTACCCCGTCAACGCCGCTCGCTACATCTTCAGCGACGAGCCCACCGAAGTCGTCTCCGCCGCAGGAACGAAGCACCCGGGCTCCGGCTTCCCGCAGGACTTCTACGACACCGTCGCCGTAACCCTCCGCTTCCCCGGCGACCGCCTCGCCCAGTTCAATCTCTCCTACTTCGGTAACTCCACCAGTAGCTTCTTCGCCGTCGGCGAAAAGGGAGCCATCCAGCTCGACCCCGCCTACATGTTCGGCCAGGGGCTGGAGCAGACCGTAGCCATCGGCGACAAGAAAAGCAAGCACACCTTCAAGAACACCGACCAGTTCGGCGGAGAGATGCAGTACTTCTCCGACTGCATCCTGAACGGCAGCGACCCTGAGCCCGACGCCGAAGAAGGCTTCGCTGATATCCGCGTCCTCGACGGTATCTACAAAGCGCTGGAGACAGGAAAGTCCGTGACGCTCGAACCCTTCACTCGCAGCAGACGCATCGATACCACGGCGCAGAAGATGACCTTGTCAGCCGTCTCCACGCCCGAACTCGTCGATGCAAAGAATCCCGCGCGAGAGGTCGAAAAGCAGCCGAAGAATTAGACCGGACGCCGGTAGGTCACGGCGTCCGAGCCGTCCTCAGTGCTTTGCGAGTTCCGCCGAATCGACCATCCGCGGCTGCACCACAATGCCATCGAACAACGTCGCACCGAGCAGGTAACTACCAACTGGCCGCACGAAGCGCAGGTTCCATCCCGTATCCCACGTAGTTACGCGCAGCGACGGCACATCCACCGCGAATGCCTTTTTTGCCGGTGCCCGTGCAGCCACCAGGATGCGGTTCCCCTCCGCGTCGTAGTACAGATTGCTCACGCCGCGAACCGCGAGACTCGTGACCGTCTTCCAGCTCGCGCCACCGTCGGTAGAAAGATACACCGCATCTCGATCCCCTACCCAAAGACCGCCCTGCCCGTCGACCGCCAGCGCCAGCACCTGTGTCGATTTTTCCGGCAATTTCGCCGCAGACCATTTCGCCCCGCCGTCCGCCGACACTTCGAGCGAAGAAGTCTGATTGGCATTCACGCTTGCAACTGCGATCACGTCCTTCGCAGCTGCTACAAATTGCCAGTCCTGCGCTGGCAACGCCGTCACCTCCGACCATGCCACGCCACTGTTCACGCTGCGCAAGAGCCCCTGTGAGGTCGCCGCGTACACAGTGTTGCCGGCAAGCGCAAAACCGTACACGGCTCCATCCAGCTTCTTGACCGCAGGCCCCTTTGCCGCCGCATGCACACCTGAAACCCGCTGGCCTTTGCCTCGGCGCAGCTTGGTCGCAGGTGCTGGTGTCTTCGCCGCGCTTCGCTTCACGCCCTTCGCAGGAATCGACGCAGCTGCAGGCCCCGCGGGGGCCTTCGCAGCGTCGCCCGCCCGATGCCACGCCGCACCCTTCAGCAGGAAGATGCCATGGCCAGTGCCTGCCAGCATCGTCCCGTCCGGGGCCTGCGCCAGGCTGTTGACGTCGTTGCCTTCGAGCCCATCGCTCAGGTGGGCCCAGCTCAGGCCGCCCGTGATACTCACAAATACGCCGCCCGAATCCTTATCGTTCACCATGCCGACGTACACCACCGACGAACGCTTCGCATCCTGCGCAAACGCCGTGATCTGACGTGCCGAGAAGCCCGCGTTCGACGGCACAAAACTGCTGCCCCCATCATCGCTCACCAGCACGCCGCGGCGATCGGTCGCCAGCAACACATGCTTGCTGTTCGCAGGATCGATGTACACATCGTTCACAATCACATCCGGCGCAGTTGTGATGGTCCACGTCTTGCCCGCGTCCGAAGTGCGATAAAGCCCCTCTGTCGTCCCCGCAAACACCGTATCCAGCTGGGTCGGATCCTGCATCAACACGAGCGTCCGCCGCGCTGCCGAGGGAATTCCCTGCACCTTGGCAAACTTCTCCGCGCCATTCTCGCTCTTATAAATTCCCGAGCACGCACTCGCATACACTACGTTCGGCTGCTTCGGATCGACCAGGATGGAGAACACGTCCGAGTCTTCGATAATCCCCTGCTTGATGTTCTTCCACGTTGCTCCGCCGTCGGTCGTCTTCCAGGGAAGATGCCACGTCCCGGCGTAGATCACATTCGGATCCGTAGGGTCGACTGCGAGAGATTCAATCTCGTGCAGCTCCGCGTTCTCCTTCGGGCTGATCCGCTCCCAGTGGACACCGCTATCCTTCGAACGGAACACGCCCGCAATCGAACCGGCAACGAATATCTTTGGGTCGGATGGAGCCGTAGCCAGAGCGCGAATCGACTGCCCCTGCATATCCGCATCACTCGTCCAGGTCGCCCCGCCATCTTCGCTGATGTATAGCCCGCCGTCCGGATGACTCAGGTCGGAGATCACCCAGGCTCCCACCACCAGCCGCCGCGGATTGCTCGGATCGACCAGCATATTGTCGATCACCAGGTCGTCGCGATTCGCTACCTGGGACAGACGACGCCAGCTCTTACCACCATCCTGCGACTGAAAGATCCACCCGTTGGCCGCGCCCAGGTACAGATGCCTGCCGTCACGCGGGTCAGCCGCGATCGTTCGGGCCGAGCCTCCATCCGGCCCAAACGCGAACCATGAAACAGCGTCCGCTCGCGAACAGCAACCCAGGAACAGCACAGTCAACAGCAGATAAACTCGGCGCAGTAAACAATTCAACGGTATGCCCCATCCCCTCGGGTCGAACACGGTTTCAGAGGAGAATCGCTCAATCGCCACTCGCGCTTGTGAAGACGAAACGCGAAGCAGGAGACACTCGAAACTTCTACCGATACCGCAGAGCCAGATTCCTCAGGCCTATTGAAACTATATCTGTACCAATCAACACAATGGCTGACTGGGATGATTCCCAGTCAGCCATATGTGTGTGCTGTGTGAGTGAATTACTTCATGTGCTTCTTGTGCTTCATTGCGGTCCGGGGTACAGCCTTCACTGCACTCTCATCAACCGCCATGTCGCTTGCTGCCGGATTGGTTGCGCCTGCAGGAACCAGCGTAGCCGTTACAGTCTTCGAAGAATCCGTACCGGTGTAGACCTGGATGCGCGAAGCATCGATGCCCTTATCGGTTACCAGATAAGCCTTCGTGTTGACTGCGCGTGCTTCCGCAGCGGACGCCCGGTGATGCTTCATCTTCGAAGCACGGTCGGCCATCTTCTGTTCCTTGCTATCCTGGTTGCCGACGAGAGCAAGCTTTGCGTCGGAGGAGCGCTGGAGCGCGAGGGCGATGTCGTCAAGGCAAGCCTTGGCTTCATTGTCCACACGGGCCGGACGAGCCGCATCACGCTCGAAGTTTACCGAGCAGAGGCTGGACGCCGTGGGCGCAGCAGCAACCGGAGGAGGCGCAGGTGCATTGACCGTTACGCTGGTCGTCGCCGAAGCCGTGTTGCCCTTGTCGTCCACCACATTGCAAGTCACCGTGATCGTACCCGGTGCCGCACCTGCGGTTGACAGCGAACCCTGCGAACCCGTGCCGCTGGCCGAGCCGGACGTTGCGCTGTAGCTATAGGTCAGAGGACGATTCTGCGGGCTGATCGCGCTCGAGGTAATCGTCGAGGAGTCGCCAGGATTGACCGAAGAGGGGCTAGCCGAGCAGCTGATGGTCGGGGGCTGAAATGCGTTGACCGTGAACTGGCTTGTGCAATCAGCCGACTGTCCAGCCTTCGAACCCTCCGACACATGACCCGTCACCGTGTAGGTTCCCGGTGCGGCGGTCGCCGTGTCGATTGCTCCGGTGCTGGAGGTGCCAGTGATCGTCCCGCCCGTCGAGGTCCAGCTATAGGTAGCGTTCTTCTTGGGGTCGAGATTCAGCACCGTGCCGGTAGCCGTGAACGGATCGCCAGGATAACCGGATGCAGGGGCGACCGCGCAGGAATACGAGACCGGGGGAGGAGGAATGATGTGACCGAAGTGCGTCACAATACCTGTGCTCAGCTCAACAGCCTTCAGGTTCGTACGTCCGCCCAGGATGCCGTTGGTAGGGACAGTCGTCGGAGGACCGAAGTCAGCGTGGATGTAACGGTAGTCCACCTCAAATACGCGGAGGCTGAAGCGATTGTGGAAGAATGGAAGGGCATAGTCCATGCCACCGCCAGCCGTCAGGGCTGCGCCCCACCGATAGGGCTCATGCTCAAGCGCACTCGGAATCTCGCTGTTCGGTCCACCGATTCTCGCAGCGCCGGCCAGGCCGTGGGCAAAGAGTGTGAAATCCTGCAACGGTGCGCGGAAGATAAGACCACCGCCCGCAGTAGAAAGACCATCGTTGGTCCCGTCGGGATGATTGGTGTAGACAGCCTCAAAGCCCGCATACCGGTTCATGTAGTACGCGACGCTACCAATCGCTCCACGATCTACCGAAGAATACGGCAGGCCCGACGGCTGAACTCTGCCGTGAGCTCCGAAGTAGGAGTAACCGGTAAAGATGTCCACGCGGGACGGGTTTGGCCCCATCGACATGCTGGGGGCGGGTGCCTGAGCACCCAGGGTTGCTACACCAAGACTAGCTGCGCACGCAGCCAGCATAATCCGGCCAAGACTGCGAAACGGGTGATAAGTCATTCGACTTCCTCCACAAAATGGTGCTTGTTATGAAGAATGCGGATACAACGCATTCATACTGCTGTAATCAGGTCAACCGAAGTGTACCTCAGTTGACCGCCAAGTCTAGGAAAAAATACTCCTAATTCTTATTCTAGAAGGGGTTACCTTCTAGTACCCCGGTTCTTTCGAACTCCAGGTACCGGCCTCGCCAACCAGCCAATCTCTCGCGGCCCAGGCGCAAACCGCCTAAGCCAGGTTCAAAGTCTTACGCACCGTGCCTCGTTCCTGTTGAATCTTCTCCTGCAACAACGTAATTGCATACAGCAACTGCTCCGGCCGCGGGGGGCAACCCGGCACGTAAATGTCCACCGGGATAATCTGGTTCACGCCCTGCAACAGCGCGTAGTTGTTGAATACACCACCCGAGGTCGCACATGCGCCCATCGAGATGACCCACTTCGGTTCCGGCATCTGTTCGTACAGCCGCCGAATCACCGGAGCCATCTTCTGCGACACCCGGCCCGCAACGATCATCAGGTCGCTCTGCCGCGGCGAGGGCCGAAACACCTCAGCCCCAAAACGCGCAATATCGTATCGCGATCCGCCCATCGACATCATCTCAATCGCGCAGCATGCCAGCCCGAACGTCATCGGCCAGACCGAATTCTTCCGCACCCAGTTGATCGCCGCGTCCATCGACGCCAGCACCACGCCCTCCGGCTGGTCGTACCCCCAGTTCACCTCGTTCAGCTTGTCGCGATTCTTGCCGAAGCTGTCGAGCGAACCAAAGAGATATCTATCCCGCGCCTGGGGTACGCTGGTGGGCCGGCCGTTGCTCGTGGTCTGCTCTGGATTGGATGTCATGTGCAACTCAGTATAAATGGTGGAACCGTTCGCAATCTCGTCCAGTCCCCGACAAATATCTTGCTGAATCAGGGAAATGAATGCCGTTACCTTACGTGCGATGCCCACGGCAACGGCGCGGTTGGCCGAATGTGGGTATTTCCTTCACAAGGCAAATCCTCGCCGGGCCAAAATAGGAAATCATTTCCTACCCCGCATTCGCCTCAATGCCCGCAATCAGGTCCAGCTTTAGCCTCCGACAAACAGCCTCATCCAGCTTTGCCCCTTTATGCGTCACGTAGAACACATCAATCGCCGTCTCCCCCTCCGTATCCACCAGCGCCACCTCGATATTGCACTCATGCGCCGCCAGCGCCAGGCTCACCGCGCGCAGCATTCCCGGCTTATCCTGCGCCACCACCTGCAGCAACGTACTGTGCGTCGAAGCCACATCGTCGAAGTCCACCCTGGTCGTCACATCCATCTTCTGCGTCTTCCTGCGCCCGCGCCGCCGTCCTGTCAGCAGCTTCTCCACCGGCATCTTTCCCGCCATCACCTCATGCAGGCTCTCTACAAACGCCGCATGTTCGGAGACATTCATCTCCAGCGTGCGAAACGGATCCGTAAACCGGAAGTGGTCCACCACCACGCCCTGCGTGTTTGAGAATCCATCCGCCGTAACGATGTTCATCCCCCACCCCGCCAGCGCCCCCGCCATGTCGGAAAAAAGCAGCGCACGGTCCGGCGTCACCAGCGTCACATCGCTCGTACCCGCCGCATAGTGAAACGCAATCTGCACCTTATCCTCGGAAAACCTCTCCGCCATCTCAAAGTGCATCCGCACCTGTTCCGGCGTACGCGTGCGCAGATAGCGTTCCGGAAATCCCTCCAGAAATATCTCCAGCTCGGCCCGCTTGCCCGGCATCACGGCAACCACGCGGTTCACCAGCTCCTTACCTCCGCGCGAACTCACCCGCTCGTCGTCCACATTGCGGTCCAGGTAGCTCGCCGTAGCCAGATACAGCCGCCACAGATTCTCCGCCTTCCACGGCGTCAGCGCATCCGGATGCACCGCATTGATGTCCGCATATGTAAACAGCGTAAGCATCCGCAGAGCCTCCGGCGTCTGCACCTTGCCCGCGAACGCGCGGATCGTCTGCTGATCGAAGATATCTCTCCGCAGCGCAGCCGACATCTCCAGGTGATTGCGGATCACCCCCAGCAGCAACTCGCGTTCATACACATCCAGCTCCAGCCGCTCCGCCACGCCTTCGGCCATCACCGCGCTCTCGAGCGCATGGTCGTCCGTGTTCCGACCCTTGCCCGTGTCATGCATCAGCGCGCCTAAATACAGCAGGTCCTGGTGCTGAACCTCGCGCAGAATCTCTCCGAACTTCGCCGACCACTCCGCCATCAGCCCCGTCTGCGGAGTCTCCATCCCATGCAGCGTATCGATCAGCACAATCGTGTGCTCATCCACCGTGTACCGGTGGTACGCATCGCGAATCACCAGCGCATCAATCCCATGGAACTCCGGGATCAGCAGCTCCAGAATCCCCAGCGCATGCATCGCCCGCAGCGTCCTGCCCGCATGCAGACCGAGCAGAATCGCCCGCAGATGCCGCCATAGCCCAGGCCCTTCTTCCAGGTTGTTCGAGAGCAGAGGAATTGCCTGCGACATCCGTTCCTCGCTGCCCCGGTCCAGCACGCATCCCGTCCGCGCCATCGCCGCAAACAGCTCGAGCACCACCTCTGGATCCTGCGCCGGATCCCCCTCAGGGCCGCCCGAAGCGTTCAGAATCGCTCGCCCGTTCTCCACGCGAAATCCAACCGTAGCCGACTCAACCTGCCGCCGCGTCTTGCCGAAGACGCTCCGCCCCGGCACGCTCCACCGCCCCGCTCTCTGCTTCGTCGGGACCACGTCCAGCATCTGCGTCAGCCGCCGTTCCACGCTGCGCGCATACCGGAAATAGAACCGCATCCAGTAAGCCGCATCAATCTCCGGAGCCTCGCCTTCCGCGCGCACCTGCCTGCGGTCCAGCCCGATCCCCTTCTTCGCCGCCAGGTCCTGCGCCTGCCAGTCCAGCGTATTGTCATCGCGCTCATGCCTGTAGTGCAGAAAGCACCGCACCACAAACAAAAACTCCACCGCCGCGGCAAACTCATCCTGCTCCCCCGCCGCCCATCCTCCCACCTTCGCCGCGCCCGCATCCTTCTTCGCCGCCAGATTCAGAAGCGCCAGCATCCACGCGCACACATGCACATCGCGCAGCCCGCCCGGGCAATCCTTGATGCTCGGCTCCAGGTGAAACAACGTATCGCCATACTTCTTGTGCCGCTCCGAGGTCAGCCCGGCGAGCCCTGCGGCAACCGCCTCACTCTCCCGCTCCAGCATCTTCGGCAACCCGATGTCAGCGAATCGCTCGTAAACCTTGCCATCGCCCGCCAGCAGCCGATGATCCATCAGCGCCAGTGCCAGCTCCACATTATCCGCCTCGAACTTCTCCGCCTCGCTCCGCTTCCGTGTCTGCGGAGAAAGCCGAATCCCGCAGTCCCAAAGCTCCTGGCTGATCCGACGGATCGGCAGCTTCACATCACTGTCTGAAATTTTGTTGTCCAGTAGATACAGCAGGTCGACATCCGAATATGGAAACAGCTCCGCCCGCCCATATCCACCAATCGCCACCAGCGCCACGCCGGAACGCAGCTCCGGCGACTGTTCCACCGCCGCTGTCCACAGCCCGACGATCAGGTCATCCATCGCCTTCGCGCGCGCCGCCACCGTAGCCGAGCCGCTCGCTCCAGCCTCAAACGCACCCCGAATCGCCAGCATACGCCGCTGGTACTCCGCGCAAATCCCGTTGCCTGGGGTCTCGTTTTCCTGCATAGCTGTAGTCGGTGTTGAACTACAGCATACAGCCATCCGCGCTCGACGCAACCCTCGACGTTCCGGGTGCCCCATTCATGCGGTCTCATCGCATGAGTGGGATCCGCCAACGATCCCACCCGTGCCCCCACTCTCGAATCTACAGAGCCAGTTCTCCACGCTCGTCATTCCGAATCCGGATCGCGTCATCGATCTTCGTCACAAAGATCTTTCCATCGCCAATCGTGCCCGTCCGCGCAGCCGTAATGATCGCCTGCACCGTCTTGTCCAGCAGGTCGTCCGACACCACAGTCTCCAGCTTCACCTTCGGCAACAGGTCCACCGAGTACTCGCGTCCGCGATAAAACTCCGTGTGTCCCTTCTGCCGCCCGTGCCCGCGAGCCTCGGTAATCGTCATGCCCTGCACGCCAATCTCCACCAGCGCATCCTTCACCGCCTCCAGCTTCGAAGGCTGAATCACCGCTTCAATCTTCTGCATTCGTTCGTCCTCTCACTCTCGCTCTAGCATAGTACGCCACACATCTCATCCTCGCCCACAACAACCCGCGATGGCTATAGCTGCAATTACAATTCGTCATTCCGGACCGCTTGGATCGTCATTCCGCGCCGCTACAATTCGTCATTCCGGGGCCGCTACAATTCGTCATTCCGGGCCGCCTTTGGCCCGGAATCTCTGTATTTGTCTTTCTCTCCCACCCGCCCAGGACCTCAATGCGACCATTCGTACCCCTCTTCTCCATGCAGAGAAAGATCCAGCCCGGCCTCTTCCTCCTCCGCACTCACCCGCAACCCAATCGTCCGGTCCACAATCACCAGCAGCAGCAGCGTCCCCACAATCGCCAGCGCCCACGCGATCGCCACACCCACGGCCTGGTTCAACACCTGGTGACCATTGCCCTCAAGCAACCCCGTCGCCTTGCCCACGCCGAAGATCGGATAGATCGTACTCTTCGCAAAAATTCCCGTCAGGATCGCTCCCAGCGTACCGCCCGCGCCATGCACGCCAAACGCATCCAGCGAGTCGTCATAGCCGAACCACACCTTCACCTTCACCACCATGAAGAAGCACACCACGCCCGCAATCAATCCGATTGCCAACGCACCCATCGGCGTCACGAATCCTGAAGCCGGCGTAATCGCCACCAGCCCCGCCACCGCGCCCGAGATCGCTCCCAGCGCCGAAGGCTTGCCATTGCGAATCCACTCCGCGGCCGTCCATCCAATCGCCGCCGCGGCCGCGCCAAAGTGCGTCGCCACAAACGCCGACGTAGCCAGCGTCCCAGCCGCCAGCGCCGAACCCGCATTGAACCCGAACCAGCCGAACCACAGCAGGCAAGCCCCGATAAAACTCAGCACCACCGAGTGCGGCGCCATCGGCGTCTTCGGATACCCCGCCCGCTTTCCGACATACAGCGCCATCACCAGCGCCGATACCCCCGACGTCACATGCACCACCGTCCCACCTGCAAAGTCCAGGCAGGGAAACTTACCCGTAGCCGCATTCAATAATCCGCCCACACCCCACACCATGTGCGCCATAGGACTATAGACCACGATCGTCCACAACACCATGAACACCAGCATCGCCGAAAACTTTACCCGCTCCGCAAACGCACCCGTAATCAGCGCCGGAGTAATAATCGCAAACATCAGCTGATAAATCATGAACGTCTGCAGCGGAATCGTCGGCGCATACGCGCTCGGCTCCAGGCCCACCCCCCGCAAAAACATATTGTGCAGCCCGCCGATAAACGCATTCCCCGTACCGAACGCCAGCGAGTAAGTCACAAGCGCCCACAGCACAGTCACCACCGCCATCATGGCAAAGCTCTGCATCATCACGCTCAGCACATTTTTCTTCCGCACCAGCCCGCCATAAAACAGCGCCAGCCCAGGCCCCGTCATCAACAGCACCAGCGCAGCCGAGGTCAGCATCCACGAGTTATCCCCCGACGTCTGCGCCGCCGCCACCGCCACCTGCTGCTCCGCCAGCTTCTTCTCCAGCGACGCAATCCGATCCGCATCCGTACCCTGCGCCACCTGTGGAACGATCCACGCAGCAACCACCGGCAACTGCGCCTCCGCCCGCACACCCGACATCAGCGGACAACCCGCCACCACCGCAACCAGTACCGCCAACCAGATCTTCAAAACCATCGAACGCATCGTTCCATCACCTGTCGTTTAATGCAGCACCAACTCTGTTTTCAGCCGCCTTGCGTACTCTACACAAAATTGCCGTCATCCGAACACAAAATGCCACACCCCAAACCTTTAATTCGCCATGCGCGGGCAGCGGTCACTTCGTGACTTATGCCGAGCTTCGCCAGGTCCTCCCGCTGGTCGGCACAAAATTCTATCTGCGACCAACGGGAGCACCACGCGAAGCCCAATACAAGTCACGAAGTGACCGCCGCCCGCGCAGGGCGCCCGTCCGGCAGGACAGTCTCTAGCTAAGAAGCCGCATACCCCCGCTCCCGCATCCACTTCATCAGCAACTCCGGCCATCCGCTCAACTCCGCATTCCCCACCGCCAGCCCCACCCCATGCCGCCCATGCTGAAACAAATGCATCTCCACCGGCACACCCGCCTTCACCAGCGCCGCATAAAACATCACGCTGTTCATCACCGGCACCGCATTGTCATCCGTAGTCGCAAACAAAAACGTCGGCGGAGTCTCCTTCGTCACATGCATCTCCGCCGACATCGCATCCTTAGCCGCCTGCGTAGCCCCCTCCCCCAGCAAAAACTTCTGCGACCCCATATGAGTCACCCCATCCTGCATCGAAATCACCGGATAAGCCAGCACCAGAAAATCCGGCCGGCTGCTCTCCCGCTCCACCACATCCGCAGCCCCAGCATCCCCCGCATCAAACTGCGTCCCCGCCGTAGCCGCCAGATGCCCACCCGCCGAGAACCCCCACATCCCAATGCGATCTTTCGCCACCCCGTACTTCTCCGCGCCCGCACGCACCATCCGTATCGCCCGCTGCGCATCCTCGAGCTCCACAGGCGAGTGGTACTTCATCCCCAGCCGATACTTCAGCACAAACGCCGCCACCCCATGCGCATTCAACCACACCGCCACATCCGCGCCTTCATACCCCATCGCCAGATGCTGATAACCCCCACCCGGCGCAATCACCACCGCCGTCCGCGTAGGATTCACCGCCGGAATATAAGCCGTAAGCGTAGGCTTATCCTCCTCCGCCTCCCCCAAAGCCCTCGGCGCACCCTGCGCCCACAGCAACACCGGCACCGGAGGCTCCGCCGCTGTCTTCACCGGAATCTGCCCCAGCCCCATCGCCCCACCCATCCCCAGCACAAACCCTACCCCAGCTCCCAACCATCTCCGTCGCATCACACACCTCGCACCAACAGACTCGTATCATGCCGCCGAACATCACTACGCACATCAACCGTTCCCAGCTCATAGCTCAGAATTGTTCGTCACTTGCCTTTCTTGCTTGTCATCCCCGAAGGGGATCTGCTTCTCGCGGTTGCCCTTGCCTTTGTCACCGAGCAAAAGCCGCTACAAGCAAATCCCTTCACGCTAGACCGGCGCAAAGCATCGCACAAACGAAGTCCCGCCTTCGCTAGCCACGGTCACCGACTCAAAATCCGCCGGCACCACCACAGCCTTCCCCGCCAGCAACTCCACATCACCGCCAGCCGTCACCTTAGCCGAACCCTTCAGCCCAACCAAACATCCAGCCTTCCCACCCGCCAGCACAGCCGTCTCTCCCGCCGCCAGGTCATACCGATCCACCACAAAATACTTCTGCTCGATCAGCCGCGTAAAGCCATCTTTCTTCACCGGCGCAACCTTCCCCGCCGCCGTCTTCAGCTTCATCACGCCAATCGCATTCTCCACATGCAACTCACGCGGCCGCCCATAGTCATACATCCTGTACGTCACATCGCAAGTCTGCTGCGTCTCCAGCAACACCACGCCAGGCCCAATCGCATGCACCGTCCCCGCATCGACGAACACCATATCGCCCACACTCACCGGCACCCACTCCATCCAATCTTCAAGCGTCCCATCCGCAATCGCCGCCCGCACCGTGTCCGCCGTAGCCCCATCCCGCAGCCCCAGCGCCACCGAAGCACCAGCCTCCGCTTCGAGCACATACCAGCACTCCGTCTTCCCCCTCGGCTGCCCTACCTTCTGCGCCGCAGCGTCATCCGGATGCACCTGCACCGAAAGCTTGTCATTCGGAAACAGCAGCTTCACCAGCAGCGGAAACTCCACCCCGCCACCAGCACCCAGCACCTGCTCCGCCGCCCCAGACACCACAGCAGCCAGCGTCTTCCCAGCCTCGCTACCCGTCTCGATCACACTCTCCGGCCCGGTCAACCAGGCCTCACCGACCAGCCCCGTCTTCCCCGTCTCCGCATACCACGGCCGCAGATTCTCCCGCCCCCAGGGCCGCTCACTAAACCACGGCGCCAACCGAAACGCACCCAACTCCAAATTCTTCTCGCTCATCATCTCTCCTCTAAAGCTGCTACCAGTTATCTTAATTCTCCGTCGGCATCTTTGAAACCTCGTCAACCACCACTCGTTCAACACGCATCTTGCGCGGCTCCAATTTCAACCCCAGCCTCTCAACCGCATCGAAGATAGTCCCTCCCGGCTCATTGGGATCAATCGACGTCTCCAGTCTCACCGCATACTTCCCCGCCAACCCCGTATCGTCCACCACCGACTCACCCACAGCTCTCTCCAAATGCACCGCCAGATCCGGCATACTAATCGAGGCCCAAGCCGAGGAGTTGCCCGTGTGACCCCCAGGCACTTCGCTTACGCGATGCCTCGACGTCTCCATACTCTCTCGTATCTTCTGTTCAACCAGAGCCTTCCGCTCCTCATCCGTCAGGCCTTCCGGCAGCGGAGCAGGAGCCACCGCAAGCTGCATCTTCGGCCCATCCTTCCCCACCACCAGCGCGAAGCTACGCTCGTTGCGCGTCTCCCGATGCGCCTTCAAACCAAAGCGCTCCTCCAGCAGCGATCGCAGCATGGCATTCAGCTCCGCCTTGGCAGTGCCCGGAGCCACCTTCGCTTCAATATCGAACTCCTGATCCGACATCCACGCAGGGCCCGACACCCGCGTCCTATTCAACCTGTAGGCCGCAGCAGTCAAGTCAACCAGCGTCCACCCCTGCAAGCTGACCCAGTCTCCCCTCATCGGAATGTCGCCCGGCATTATCCTGCTCCGTGCGGCACGCTTCATCAACATTGCAAGCGGTCCACCGTCCGCCGTACCCTTCGCCTCCAGCCTCACCGAAGCAACTTCAAACTGCGGACTCGCAGGCGGCGGCGTCTGCGCGCCAACGGTTGCACACATCACAGCCATCACGGCGCACACAACAAATCGCATTGTTAACTCCTGACTCCGTAGGTCTATATACTCCGCAGGAACCCCCGCAAACATTCCCCAAACGGGTCACTGTCCACCCTAACAAAACAGTCGTATCCCGCGATTACAAAAGTCTTACACCCCACACACCGGCATCCTGCTAGCGTTGAACTCGAAGCAGTAAACATCCAGCACGCGAACCAATCACGAGGCAATATCACCGACATGACACCCACACTCCTCACCCCGGAAGCCGAAGCAATCCAGGCCACGCCCCGCACCGCCCCCGCCACCCCCGAGAGCATCGAAGCCGCCCGCCGCCTCGCCACCAACGTCGCCCAGAAGGTCAAGCAAGACCTCCGCATGGGCCGCGAGCACCAGCAGGGCCAGGTCAACTGGATCACCACCATCGCCATGGGCCTCTTCCACGTCGGCGCCCTCGCCGCACTCTTCTTTTTCTCCTGGAAGAATCTCGCCGCCTTCTGCATCATGTACTTCCTCGCGATCAACGTGGGCATCGGCATGACCTATCACCGCCTGCTTACCCACCGCGGCTACCGCGTTCCCACATGGCTCGAGTACATCCTCACCGCCTGCGGCACACTCGCCCTCGAAGGCGGACCTATCTTCTGGGTCGCCACCCACCGCGTCCATCATCAGAACTCCGACCAGGAAGGCGACCCCCACACCCCGCAGGACGGCACTTGGTGGGCGCACATGGGCTGGATCATCTCCGGCCGCGCCCTCCACTCCGAGACCGCCCTCCTCGGCCGCTACGTCCCCGACCTCACCCGTGACAAGGGCCACGTCTGGCTCTCGAAGTACCACTGGCTCCCGCTCACAGCCAGCGGCCTGATCCAGGTCGCCATCGGCGCAGCTCTCGCACCCGCCGGCCACGCCGTCATCGGCGGCCTCTCCATGATGCTCTGGGGAACCTTCCTCCGCGTCGTCGTCGGCCTCCACGCCACCTGGCTGGTCAACTCCGCCACCCACCTCGTCGGCACGCGCCGCTTCGAGACTAAAGACGACTCCCGCAACTCCTGGTGGGTCGCCCTGCTCACCGGCGGCGAAGGCTGGCACAACAACCACCACGCCCACCCAGTCAGCGCACGCCACGGCCTCGCCTGGTACGAGTTCGACGTCAACTACTACGGCATCTGGCTGCTCGAAAAAATCGGCCTCGCCAAAAAAGTCCAGATCGCCAAGTTCGACCCCAAGAACCCCAAACCTGCCGGCATCCTCTAACGCCGCGCAAAGAACCACCTACCGCGAAACCAAAAGGCCGTCTCCACCCGGAGACGGCCTTGATTCATTTCAAGCCAACGCTATCCGGGCCGGATCCATGTGTTCCAGCACGCGCAAAGCTATCGCCGATCACCTCAAAGCGCACCCTGCAACCACAAAAATCGCACTCCGCCTCATTCACACCCGTCGTAATGCTCCCCACCGGAAACGTACGCAGACATTCCGTGCACGTCACCGCAATCCTTCCCTTATCGTTCATCACCCACACCGCCGCAAGGTTCGATTTGCCCACCTTGGGCCGCGTAGGAAGCTCGTGCACCAGGTCGCAGATGCGTTCAAACAAATCCGGAATCTTGTACGCGCCCTTCGGAAAAAAGGCATCCGCAAGCACGCTCTCCGGAACCGAAGCCCCCGAAAACTCACCCGAAATCACAATCACCGGAATCGTCGGAAACCGTCGCCGCACCACCGAAAGAAACTCAAATCCATTCATGTTCGGCATGCTGAGATCCGAAATAATCAGGTCAGGAAGCGACCGCTTCAGCGCCGCCAACCCTTCAAACCCGTCCTCCGCGCACAACACCTCATACCCCTGCGCCTCAAGCAACGCCTTCCCCACCTGCCGCAAATCCTCTTCGTCGTCCACAATCAAAATTCTGTATCGAAACGAAGTACGATCCATCGCGCGGGCCTCATAAATATCCGGAGCAGCACGTACAACCCTACTCCCTCTTTGCAACCAACGCCCAATTGCGCCCCAATCTAACGCAAATTCCTCCCGCCCCCCGGGAATTACCGCGGCTCCCAGTCCGCATCGAACTCCCGCCCCTGCGGCCCGATCTTCCCAAAGTCCACCGTCACCGCATTCTGCTCCTGGTCATTATCCTCCGACACGCTCAGCGCCACCACCATACTCACAATCAGCACCAGGTCCGCATCCGCATCCATGCGAATGTCATACCGATGCCCCTTCCCAATCGTCATCCTATTCTTCGTATAAGCAGCAATCTGCCGCTCCCCCGCAAACACAGACCGCTTCAACCCCCTGTGCTCATACAACGTCAGCACCTCTTCCCCGACCCTGCACTCATACACACTCCGCAGCCGGTCCACGCACTCGAAATGCCCCACCCGCCCATCCGCCAGATCAAACTCAAACCGGTTGCGCAGCACTGAAAACTGCCCCTGCAGCGTCGCCAGCGGCTGGCCATCCTCCGTCTCCAGCGAAATCTTGCTGAACAACGAAAACATCTTCTTCTTCGCATGCAGATTCCGCCCCGGAGCCGCAATGTCATACTCCGTCCAAAGACTCATCCTGCGTTCCTGCACCGATACATCCATCGCTCCCTGCCTTCCTCGAAATACTGCCGTTCAATTCCGCCCGATCCCCCAGGCCGCAATCACCACCCAAACTTCATCTGCCCAAGGGAGCCGCAACCCTTACCCCCTGCGTCACCGGCAGCGTAGGCATAAAGGCACCCTCAAGCCACGGCAGCCGAACAAACAACAGCAGCACCATCACTGCCACCGTCGCCGAAAACCAGACCATCAAATGATGCTCCCGATACAGCTTCTCTGGATTCTGAACCGCACTGTTCGTCTTGAACGCCAGCTTGAAGTAAATCGCCATCACCATCGCCACCAGCGGAAATCCAAGCAGCAGCTCAATCCGGTACCGAATCGCAAATGCTCCAAAGAACATCATCGCCGTCGACGCATAAAACACCACGCTCACCAGCAGAGAATCAGGCGTATATCGCTTGAAGCTCGCACGGTAAGACCCCGCCACCCCACGGTCTCCAATCTCTTTCAGCTCGCTGAACCGCTTCAGCGCCATAAAATAACACCCGATCATCCAATAACAAACCAGCAAACTCATCGGCGGCACCAGGAAAGCAGCCACCGCATACCATCCCAGCAGCATGCGCAGCGGATTGTTCACGCTCTCCGTCAGCACATCGAGATACGGCACATCCTTCGTCCGCAGCGGCTTGATGTTATACGCGCACCCCATCAACCAGAGCACCAGCGCCGTCACCGCAAACGGCTTCGAGATCGTCCACCCAATCCCCACGCCCACCAGCATCATCACAATCCACTGCACATAAGCCAGCGGAATATTCACCAGCCCTAATGCCGCCGGCCGGTTCTTCTTCGTCGGATGAAGCCGGTCGAACGGCGCGTCCAGCACCTCATTGATCACATAGTTGCTGCACGCCACCAGCGTGATTGACACAAACGCCCACGCCAGCGTCACCACCAGATGCGCATTCATCAGTCCCGGGTCCACGCTCAGCGGAACAATCACCCCAGGCAGCACAAACAGGTTCTTGATCGAGTGGTCAAGCCGGGCAATCGACACATGCGCCCGCACCCGTTCGCCAAAAGAAACATTCTTGCGCTCCGTCACCTTCAAATGCACCCTTCACCGCCTGTCAATGCACGCATCTCGTCCCTGCCTCCTGGCCGTACCTGCCGCGCCTATCGCAAACATCCAGCCGCGTCACAGGGATTCCAGCTGCCCGAAGCCGGCGAATCAAACCTGCGCAAGCCTCGCCACTTTCGCCTTAAGCATACCAACCCATCACCGTACCCCAGGCCGCCACGTTATCCCTTCCAGCCGCAACACCTCATCCCGCGTAGCCTTCAACCCCGCAAACTCCCCGCGCCAACGCACCATCTCCACGCAGCTCACCAGCGCATCGAAAGCATCCTCACTCGCATAAGCCTTCGCCAGCACCCCACGCCCCAACCCCGCATACAGCGCATCCGTCTTCCTCTTCGCCAACAGATACGCTCGCCGAGCCACCCCATTCGACTTCGCCACCGGCCCCGTCAACAGCCGCGTATACATCTCCACCAGCAGCGGCCTCGGAGCCTTCTCCCCAAACTCCACATCCTCAAACGGCCACACCCGAAACCCCGCCTCCCGCAACCGTTCCAGCACCGGCATAGCGCGCAGGCTCCCCGTCCCCACGCTCCCACTGCCCCCAATCTGGAACGGCGACTTCGCCGTAATCCCCTTCATTTTCTCTGCGCGCTCGGCATCCCCACCCGCCATCCGCACAGCAATCTTGTTCTCCCAGTCCGTAGTCCGCATCATCCGCCGCAACCCCTCACCCGAAAACTCCTCCGGCCGCTTCCCCGTCCTTCCCGGCCCCGTCACCCCCCAGAATCGCCCATCCTCGCACGCCCGATGCAACCACTCCTCCCCCATACCCGCAATCTTCGCTGTCGTCGTTGCCGCCTTCATTGCATCTGCCGTTGCAGTTGCGGCTGCCATTGTCCTTGCCGCTCTTGTTGCAGTTGCAGCTGCCGTTGCCGTTGCCGCTGTTGTTGCAGTTGGTGCCGCCGTGGCCGTCGTAGTCGCATCCCCCACCACCGCCCGCCAGAAATCAAACACCGACCCACACCCATGCTCCGCCAGAAACCACGCCGGATAACTGAAGCAGCAATCGATCCCCACCACCATCCGCGGCGTCTCTGCGCCCAACTCCACCAGCCACTCCGCCCACTCCGCCCGAGTCCGCCCCGTCTCCAGCCGCATCGACCCCGCGACACCCGCCCCGCCACCCTCCACCGTGTCATTCTGACCCTGAGCTTGCCGAAGGGGAAGAGCCCCCGCATTTCGCCGTTGCTCTTGCTCTTGCTCTTGCTCTTGCCTTCGCCGTTGCTCTTGCTCTTGCCCGCCCTTTTGTTTGTCATCCCCGAAGGGGATCTGCTTCTGCGTTTGCCTTTGCTTGCTTTGCCGCTCATCATTCCGAAGCCCGCCGGGCGCCGCCGTCCAAACCCCGGCCCAGATCTTCCTCCTCTGTCCCCCCGCACTCCTGTCCCCCGACCAATCCAACGCCACCACCCGTTCCACGCCCACCGCATCCTCCCTCACGGAACCCCACCCATCCCAAATCCGTATCCACTATCATCATCTCGTCGGTACAAGGAGCCCCATGCTCAAACTCCTCCTCTTCTGCATCCTGCTCGTCCTCTGCTGGCCCCTCGCCCTCCTCGCGCTCATTCTCTATCCCATCGTCTGGCTCGTCCTGCTTCCCTTCCGTCTCGCCGGCCTCGCCGTCACCGGAGCCTTCGACCTCGTCCGCGCCATCTTCTACATCCCCATCCGCCTCCTCCGCACCATCTAGCCGGACTCGCCCTCCACCGTGTCATTCTGAGCGAAGCGAAGAACCCCCGTATTTCGCCGTTGCAGTTGCCGTTGCTTCTGCCTCTGCCTCTGCCGTTGCTTCTGCCTCTGCCGTTGCCGTTGCTTCTGCCTCTGCCCTTGCCGTTGCTTCTGCCCCTGCCGTTGCCGTTGCCGTTGCTTCTAGGTACCCCAAGGCTTCAGCCTTGGGCCTCTCAGCCATCCCGGAAAAAAGGGGCTTTAGCCCCTGGGGTATGCCCTCGCACCATCCATCACTCCACCTCGAACTCCTCCACCTCCACCCCCCACTGCCGCAACACCTTAAACACCGTCCCCGAAGAAAATCCCGCCCGCAGCAACCTCCCCATCACCCGCGCCGATTCCTTCTTCGCATTCTCTCCCGCCGGCTGCTTCATCCTCTTCCGAGCCACATAAGCCCTCGCCAGCTCCACCTCATCCACCCCGTCGTAAGCCGCCCCAATCGCCTCCCCCACCGTCTCCTTCGCCACCCCCTTCGCCGCCAGATCCTGCTGCACCCGCCGCCGACCAAACTTCTGCCCTTCCTTCCGCACCCGCGTATAGTCCTCCGCGAACCGCGTATCGCTCAGGTAGTTCAACTCCTTCAACCGCGCCACCACCGCATCCATCGCCGCTTGCCCCGCCTCACCCTCCTCCGCCCGCCCCTTCATCAACCGCCGCAGATCCCGCTCCGTCCGCATCCTGCTAGCCAGCGAACGAACCGCATACTCCATCAACCCCGCCTCCCCCACCGGCTCCCGCACCCGCTTCGCCTTCTTGAAAGTCATCTTCACCCGTCCATCCATCCCACAAAATGGTCTGCCATCTACATCAAAAGTCCGCCCCGTACCCCACGCTACTACGATAAGCTCCTCAAAGGCCCACAGGAAAGCAAGCGTACCCAGAACCACTTCGTCCCCGGTCTTTTGACCCGCACAACTCCAGTCGACAACGACTCAAGGAGCATCAATTGAGAATCTCCAAACGCTGGGCCATCCTCACCCCCGCCCTTCTCCTCGCCCTCCAGTTCGCCGCGCCCGCTCCCGCCCACGCCGACACCTACCAGATCACCGATCTCGGCAAGGACTCCGGCCGCGCCTTCTACGGCATGGACGATTCCAACAACGTCGTCTTCTCCGTCGACCCCACCTCCTGCTCCAACTCCGCCTCCAGCTGCTACAGCGTCTTTGGCACCTCCGGCTTCTCCTCCACCGCACCCAGCCTTAACTGGGACTCCGTCTCCGGAAAATGCTCCGGCCTGCAGTCCACCTGCTCCGTCACCGACAACGGCCACACCGCATCCATCACCGCCAACCCCGCCGGCCATCAGGACCTCTGGGCCTCCAACGGCTCCGACCCCGCACAGCTCCTCTTCACCTCCGGCTTCGGCGCCATCTTCGCCATCAACGGCGTGGGCGACATCGTCTTCAACGACGGCCTCCAGGATGAGTGGTACGAAGCCATCAGCCTCACCCAGCTAGCCACCTTCAACTACGCCGTCTCCCCCACCACCGCACCCGAACCCGCGTCGTTCCTTCTGCTCACCACCGGCATACTCGCCCCTCTGCTCATCCTGCGGCGCCGCAAGACAGCTCCAGCAAACCTCTAACTCGGCGTAACACAGCCTCTAGTTCCTAATCCCTGATCCCTGATCCCTGTTCCCCATACCTCCCCGTCTTCGTCCACTGGTCGCACCAATCCCCCACCTCGTCATACCAGAGCTGCGAATTCTGCGGCTTCAGCACCCAGTGCCCTTCATCCGGAAAATAAAGCATCTTGCTCGGCACCCCCAGCCGCTGCAGCGCCGTAAACAGCTCCAGCCCCTGCGACACATCCAGCCGATAATCTTTCTGCGAATGAATCACCAGCGTAGGCGTCTTCGCCCGCTCAATAAACCGCATCGGCGACCACTGCCGAAACGGATCCTCCTCCGCCGGCAGCGAAGCATACCGCCAGGGCTCCGCCGCATGCCCATCAGCCCCTACATCGCCAAGACGCTTCATCCCAATCGAAGCGTCATTCCGGGCAAAGCCCGGAATCTCGGTATTTGTCTTTCGCTTCTTAGCCACCCCCAAAAAACCATCCCACCCCTTAGGAAAATCCTCCGGCCGTCGAAACTCCCACTCATTGAACCAAAGCTCCTCAGTCGACCCGTAAGCCCCCACCGGGTCCACCATCCCATCATGCGTCACGATGCACTTGAACCGGTCCGTATGCGTCAACACCCAGTCCGCCATAAACCCGCCATAGCTCGCCCCCAGCGCACACTCCCGCGTCTTATCGATAAACGGAAAATGCCCCTCCGCATAATCCAACCCCTTCATCAAATCCTCATAAGCCCGCCCACCCCAATCCCCACTCACCTCGTCGATAAACTTCTGCCCATACCCCGTCGACCCTCGCCGATTGATCCCCACCACCACATACCCACTCGCCGCCATCAGCTCCCAGTTCCACCGATAGCTCCACGAATCCCCCAGCGCAGTCTGCGGCCCTCCATGCATCACAAACTTCACCGGATACTTCTTCCCCTCCACAAACCCCGGCGGCCGCAAAATAAACCCCTCAACAGGTGTCCCTTCAGCCCCAATAAATTGGAACGCCTCAAGGTCAGGCAAGGAAAGCTGATTCACAAGGTCATCATTCACATGCGTAAGCACCCGCTGGCGATTCCATGCGCTGGGAATCGGCGTTCCATTCGTGACCGAGAAATTCCTCTGGTCTTGTAACTCCTTCTCCACAAAGGGCGGCCATTGCACTTGCTGGCTCTGTTCAACAACTCGAAAATCAGTTGCCATAACAGTCGTTGGCATGTTGATATGCATCTCGCACGCCACCATCGTCCATCCATCAGGGCTAATTCGCAGATCAGAGATGCCAGCGTAATTCGCCACACGCTGATACATCCTGCCTACACCGAACACCGGCTCGTAAGCTCCGTTGCCATCCACCATCACCCTACCGACCAGGGTCTCTCCAGCATCCTCACTGGCGAAGAACAAACCTTTTGAATGAGGCCTCCACACAAACTCATCCACCCACCGATCTAACTTCGGCATCATCTCCTTCGTCGTCCCCTTCTCCCGATCAAACAAAACCAACCGAAACCGATCCGACTCAAACCCAGCCCTCTCCTGCGACCGAAACGCCAGCCACCTCCCATCCGGCGAATAAGCCGGCCCATCATCACTCCCCAGACTCGTACTCACCCGCACCGCCTTAGCCCCCACCTCATCCAGCCTCAGCGTAAACACATCGCTATTGGTCGAAGCCGCCGGCACCGCATCCAGATTCGCCACATAAGCCACCTCCCGCGAATCCGGTGCCCACGCATACCCCAGCGGCCCACCCAACGAAAAAGTAGGCACCTCCGCATCCCCCACGACCCCCGCCGGAGTCAAATCCCTCACCCCGTTGTCGCTTTTGGACGCCCCGCCCCCATCCACATTCACCACCAGCACATGGCTCCGCTTCTCCCCCGTATACCGATCCCAGTGCCGATACAGCAGCCCCTCCCAAACCTGCCCCTTCACCGGATCAGCCTCCGCCGCAGCATACTTCGCCTTATCGCAACCATCCTCCTCCGCCCACGAAGCCGCCTCCGCTCCCTTCCACCCCGCCAAATCCCGCGTCCCACCCACCACTATCGAAGTGTCATTCTGAGCGGAGCGAAGAACCCCCGCATTTAGCCCTTCGTCCGCCACCAAACGCCCTGGTGCCCCATCCTTCGCGGCACCATCGCGAAGGGTGGGATCCGCCACCGCCCGCCCGCCGCCCTTCACCGAGCACTCCGGCCAAACCTCCGTCGTAAACAAAAAGTGCTTCGAATCCGGCGACCAGATCGCCCCATCCGCATCCCCGCTCACAGCCTTCAGCGTCCTCCCCACCCCGATCGTCCCGGTAGCCTCATCCCACACCGCAATCGTGATCCGCGCCACCGGATCATCCTTGGTCGCCTCACCCGTATACGAAACAAACTTCCCATCCGGCGAGAACCTCCCAAACGACTCGCCCGTATTCGACGTCACCTGCCGCTCCTTCCCACCCGCCACCGGCACCACCCAAAGATGATTCACCTTCGTATTCTTCTCGAGCGACACCTCCGTCACCGAGAACATCACCCACTTACCACTCGCCGACACCTGCGGATCGCTCACCCTCTTCACAGCCATCAAATCCGCAAACGTCATAGCCCGCTTCGCCCCCACAGGCCCCTGCCCCATCGCCACTCCCACCCCACATACCACCAGCACCCATCCCAGAATTTTCATCCCGCAAGTCTAAACCCCAGGTCGAAGTCGCAAGCGGTTGGCTCTTGCATCGAGGTACCCCAAAGCTTCCACCTTGGGTCGAATCAGCCACGGTCCAAATCAGATCGGCTCTTGCATCCAGGTACCCCAAGGCTTTAGCCTTGGGTCTCTCAGCCACGGTCCAAACCAGATCGGCTCTTGCATCGAGGTACCCCAAAGCTTCCACCTTGGGTCTCTCAGCCGCGGTCTAACGCCGGTTGGCTCTTGCATCTAGGTACCCCAAGGCTTTAGCCTTGGGTCTCTCAGCCAGCCACCGAAAAAGGGGCTTCAGCCCCTGGGGTATGCTCTCCTTCCATGGCCACCATCCGCCAAAAGCTATCCACATACGCGGTCACCATCTCCACATTCCAGCAACATCGCCACTTCCAAAAAACAGCCAACGCAGAACTCTTCATAGCCACACTCTTCCGTTATCGCGACCAGAAAAAATTTCTTCTGCACGGCTTCGCAGTCATGCCCGACCACGTCCACATACTCATCACTCCCGCCATCGATCAATCCACGGCCCGCTGCATTCAACTCATCAAGGGCGGCTACTCCCACGCCCGCCACAGTCCCACCCCCATCTGGCACTCAGGTCATCACGACCACAGAATCCGCGACGAGGCCGATTTCGCGGCCCAACTCAACTACATCGCCAACAACCCATCCCGCAAGAACTATCTCGACTATCCCCACGTCCACACCAGCTTCCTACACCTCATCGACCCAGCCATCGACGCCTTCAACTACACACCCTCACCTTGAGTGCCCGATACCTCCAACTCCAGGCCCTCACATCAGCATCCAGGGCCCATCCTTCAGCTCAGCGCCCTCACGTCAGCACAAGCCTCACGCTTTTGCATCTAGGTAACCCAAGGCTTTAGCCTTGGGTCTCTCAGCCAGCCACCGAAAAAGGGGCCTCAGCCCCTGGGGTATGCTCTCCCCATGACATCCCTCATTTGAGTCAGCATCGAGAGCCCATCCTCCACTCCAGGCCCTCACATCAGCACAAGCCTCATGCTCTTGCATCTAGGTAACCCAAGGCTTCAGCCTTGGGTCTCTCAGCCAGCCACCGAAAATGGGGCTTCAGCCCCTGGGGTATGCCCTCCGCATGATTCCTGCTTATGCTTGCCCCACGTCGCTCCCTTGACAGAAGGTGTAAACTTAAACCAGAGGAAACCTCAAGGAGCGCGGCCCACCGCCTGGCCCTTCGATCCTCCCGGGTGAGCCAAATGCTTCTCAACATATTCAAACCAAAGACTTAAAAAATAAGCCCTTTGCGTCCAAGACTTTGCGGTCGAGGTCCAGACCTAACCCATTATTTTCCAAGACTTTGCAAAATTGGATAGGGGAGGGGGGTACCCCTGCAAGTCACCTCCCCCGCCCATCCGCGTCCAAGTATCCGATGACCGCACGAACTTTCACTCTCCTCCTCGCCCTCGCAATCCCGCTCGCCGCGCCCGCCCAGCAGGGCTTCGGCAAGCTCGATCCCGCCCCACCGACGGGCCTCACTCCCGACCAGATCATCCAGAAGTTCGGCGCCCGCGAAACCGAATTCGCCCACGCCCTCAACGCCTACAGCTTCCGCCAGACCGTCAAAGTCGATAACCTCGACCTCGACACCAGCAAGGTCGTCGGCGAGTACAAGCAGATCACCGACATCGTCTTCGACAAGCAGGGTGCCCGCGAAGAGCGCGTCGTCTTCGCCCCGCAGAACACCCTCGACAACGGCCCCGACGGCGGCGTCACCATGACCCCCGCCGACTTCGACGAGATCGCCCACCGCCTCCCCTTCGTCCTCACCACAGCCGACCTGCCCCACTACGACGTCACCTACGTCGGCCGCCAGAAGGTGGACGACATCGACACCTACGTCTTCGACGCCGGCCCCAAGGTCCTCGAAAAGCACCAGCACTACTTCCAGGGCCGCGTCTGGGTCGATCAGCAGGACCTGCAGATCGTCCTCGTCAACGGCACCACCGTACCGCAGGATACCCGCCCCGGACACGCGGACCTCCAGCCCCCCTTCACCACCTACTACGAGCAGATCGACGGCAAATACTGGTTCCCCACCTACACCAAGGCCGAAGGCATCCTCCACTTCCCCGCGCAGAACGGCGGCCTGTCGCAGGACGTCCACCTCCGCTCCGTAGTCACCTACACCAACTACAGCCAGTTCCGCGCCACCACCCGCCTCATCTACAACGGCGAAGACATCACCAACAAGCAGCCCACCACCCAGCCCCCCGCCGGATCATCGAAATGACGCGGCATAGAAAGCAGCGACCACAAAATCGCCACCACGACATTATCATTCTGAGCGGAGCGAAGAACCCCCGCATTTCGCTTTTGCCGTGGCAGTCTGCAGTTGCCATTGCAGCCGCAGTCAACCAGGACGATCGATCAAGCCGCGTTGTCCGATTCAAAGTAAAGGTAACGCCGCCAGCTAGGATCAGCCGACCCGATCATCCGCATAATGTGCCGCGACGTATGCAGGCTGAACGACCTCGGCTCCCGATGCAGCTTCATATCGGTCAGCTCATGCAGCAGCTGATTTCCCTTCCTCCGGTTGCAGTCATGGCAGCAAGCCACCAGATTCTCCCACGTCGAAAGCCCTCCCCGCGACCGCGGAATCACATGGTCGAGCGTCAGCTCCCCGGCCGTCAGCACCACCCCGCAATACTGGCACGCATTGCGATCGCGCAGCAGAATATTCTTCCGCGAAAGCGCCCGCGTCTGGTGCGGAATCCTGCGATACTCCAGCAGCCGAATCACGCTCGGCATCGCCACATTCATCCGCGCCGCATGCAGCACCGCACCCTGCTCCTCCTCCGTGCGCGCCACGCCCTTCAGCACCAGCACCAGCGCCCGCCGCGCACCGCAGATATTGATCGGCTCATACGACGCATTCAGCACCAGCACCGGAGTCTGCATCGCCGGCTGGCGAAACACTCCAATCCGCACATCGAGCTCGGTGGTCAGCCGCGGCGAGCTTTGACGTCCCGCATGTCTGCTCGCCTGCTTCCGTATCTTCAACTTCGACTTCGACGACACCTGCGACGCTTGCATCACTCAAATCCTCCGCTTCCGCTTGAAGAACCTCAGCTCCACTTGCCGTACCCAGCACTTCGTCTTCCTCTGCTCTACCCAAATCCCTGCGCCACACCGGTCGCATGGCCGTCCCACAACGCAACATCGACCGCCTGCGCCCGCGACAACGTAGCAACCCAGACCTTCGCCGCTCCCGCCCGCCGCAGCACACGCGAGCACTCCCGCGCCGTAGCACCGCTGGTAAAGATGTCGTCGATCAGCAGCACCTCGCAGCCCGCACGAAGCCTGCTCGCATCCACCGCAAACGCCCCATCCAGATTCCGCCTGCGCCCACGCGGAGTCAGCGCAAACTGGCTCTCTGTATCCCGCCGCCGCGTCAGCACGCCATCCATACGCAGCAGCTTCCACCCCGGATCAAACCTGCGCAGTGCCGCAACCGCCGCATCCGCCAACAGCTCCGCCTGGTTGTACCCACGCTGTCTCTGCTTCGCCGGAAACAACGGAACCGGCATCACCACCAACTCACGCGCCGCCGCACCACGCAGCGTCAGAATCGCCGCCGCAAGCTGCTGTCCCAGCATCTTCGCCACACCACTCATCCGCTCATACTTCAGCAGATGAATCATCTCGCGCAGCTCATCCTGATACACCGCGTAAGCCACCGCCCGCTCAAACATCGGCGGCACCATCCGGCACGGATGGCACAACAACCCCTCCGCCGGATACTGCGCCTCAAAACGAACGCTCTCCATGTCGAGAGCCTCGCCACAACTCCGGCAAAGCGCCATCGTCTGTGGCCGCGGCGCGGCGCGACACCCATCGCAAACAGGCACCACCGAAGCACGCACCAAGCTCTCACCGCACACGCGGCAGTCAGCAGGAAAAGCAGTAGCAATCAGATCATCGAACACAGACCGCAGAATGGACCGCGCACGCTCACCCACCCCGCGAGCTACACGCATCCCAGCGCGACCGTCGTCCGTTCCGGCGCGCAGGCCGGGTCCAGCATGGAGCGTACTCTCATTCAGGCTTTCGCTGAAGATGCACCTCGCTCGGTCGACGCTCCAGGCCCTTTGGCCGCGTCTACCGCCGAGTATAACCGCGACAAGCCCAATTTTGCCACTCCGACTACCTGGGCCCATCCCTCGCGCTCTTGCATCTGGGTACCCCAAGGCTTTAGCCTTGGGCCTCTAAGCCACCAGGAAGCAAGGGGCTTCAGCCCCTTGGGTATGCCTTCGCTCCCATGACCACAACCTCAACCAAACCCGCGTTCAAGCCCTTCGTCCCAGCCGCCGAAGAGCGCCCGGAATTGACCGTCCGCGCACTCCTGCTGGGCGCAATCTTCGGCGTACTCTTCGGCGCAGTAACGGTCTACGTCGGCCTCCGCGCCGGGCTCACGGTCGCCGCAAGCATCCCCATCTCCGTGCTCTCCATCTCCATACTCCGCGCCTTCGGCCGAGCCAGCATCCTCGAAAACAACATCGTCCAGACCACCGGAAACGCCGGCCAATCCATCGCCTCCGGCGTCATCTTCACCCTGCCCGCACTCGTCTTCCTCGGCTTCGATCTCGAAGCCTCCCGCATCTTCGCCCTCGCCCTCTTCGGCGGCTGGCTCGGCGTTCTCTTCATGATCCCGCTCCGCCGCCAGCTCATAGTCGAAGAGCACGGCACCCTCATCTACCCCGAAGGCACCGCCTGCGCCGACGTCCTCATGGCCGGCGAGCAGGGCGGCAGCTTCGCCTCCCGTGTCTTCCTCGGCCTCGGTCTCGGCGGCCTTTACACCCTCTTCCAGAACGACAGCCTCTTCGGCCTCTGGCCCAGCCAGCCCGACTACCAACCCGACCTCGGCCCCCAGCACCTCCTCAAAGGCGCAGCCATCCGCGCCGACTGCACACCCGAGTACCTCGGCGTCGGCTACATCATCGGCGCACGCGTCGCCGCCGTGATGCTCGCCGGCGGAGTCTTCTCTTGGCTCGTGCTGATGCCTGCAATTTATTTCTTCGGCTCGCACCTCTCCACGCCGCTCTACCCCGGCACCGTCCTCGTCAAAGACATGTCACCCTCCGATCTCTGGCGCACCTACGTCCGCCCCATGGGAGCAGGCGCAGTCGCCGCCGCCGGACTCATCACCCTCATCCGCACGCTACCCACAATCTTCAGCGCACTCACCCAGGGCTTCCGCAAAGGCACCGGCAAACTAGCAGCCGCACTCCCACTCCGCACCGAACAAGACCTCCCTCCCATCGCAGTCTTCGGCGGCAGCGCCGTCCTCATCCTGCTGATGTTCCTCTTCCTCCAATTCAAACCCGTTCCCGGTGCCTACGTCGGCCCACTCGCCAACGCCGCAGCCGCCCTCCTCATCGTCGTCTTCGGATTCCTCTTCGTCACCGTCTCCGCACGCATCGTCGGCATCGTCGGCTCGTCTGCCTCGCCGGTCTCCGGCATGACCATCGCCACGCTCATGGCTACCTCCGCCATCTTCCTCGTCAAAGGCTGGACCGCACCCGCCTTCGGAGCACTCGCCATCACCATCGGCGGAGTAGTCTGCATAGCCGCTGCAAACTCCGGAGATACCAGCCAGGACCTCAAGACCGGCTACCTCATCGGCGCAACTCCATGGAAGCAACAAGTCGCCCTCATGATCGGCGTCATCGTCTCCATCTTCTCCATCGGAGCCACGCTCAACGCGATGAACATCGGCCTCGAACAGTTTCAACGCATGCCCAAGCCCATCGCCCTCTCGCTCGCACAACTCCCCGACGGCGTCCAGAGCAAGGGTAACTTCACCCGCGACAGCATCACCTTCTCCGCCCACAACGCCTCTGAACAAAATGGGAACGACCGCACCAAGCAGCAGCTCACCGGCACCCGCCAGTACATCCTGCTCAACGCCATCGGCTCCTCAACCATCGAAGACGGCAAGTACCTCTACAACCCCGCAACCTCACAGATCGAAATCCAGTGGATCCAGGGCATCGGCAGCGAGAAGGCCGCCGCCCCCCAAGGCCGCCTCATGGCCACTGTCATCAACGGCATCCTCTCCCGCAAGCTCCCCTGGACGCTGGTCCTCCTCGGCGTAGCCCTCGTCATCGTCGTCGAGTTGCTAGGCATCCGCTCCCTCACCTTCGCCGTCGGAGCCTACCTCTCCATCGCCACCACGCTAGCCATCTTCGTAGGCGGCGTCATGCGCTGGATGGTCGACCGCGCCATCCTCCACCAGGCAGCCAGACAAGCCGCCGCAAATCCTGAAGTCATCGACCCCGCCACCGGCCTGCCTGTATCCACCAGCGTCACTCCTCCACTCGACACCGAAAGCGAGATCTCCCCCGGCAGCCTCTACGCGTCTGGTCTGATTGCGGCGGGCGGAATCGTCGGCCTACTAGGCGTCTGCGCCCGCCTGGTCGAAGGCGTCTCCGAGCAGCACGGCGGCCACTGGAAGCTCTTCAGCTTCAGCCCCGACAACCCCCTCCACCACGACTGGGTCAGCGTAGCCATGTTCACCCTACTAGCCTTCAGCCTCTACTACTTCGCCCGCAAACCCCTCGCAAAACAGTAGTACGGCCAGAACCGCTCGATCAGTGCAAATCTCGGATGATTCTCCACTGGGCATATTCACGGCGTTAGCCATGCTAAAAACTCAGTGCCGTCCTCATTGAGGACGAACGGATTGATTCGAATACCGTCGCCAACGAGATTCCCCGTCTCGGGGCTTCGCGCAATGCGCGTTATCCACTGGTAGCCGAAGTCGTACGGACCACGGGTAAACCAATCCTGAGAAGTCACACTGATCTGCTGGCGCGAAGGATCACTTATCCAAAGATTGAGACCCACGCTATCCCAAGTATTACCGTTCGAGACAAGGACAAACAGCTCCGGGCAATCGGCAAACTCTGAGGGAAACGCCGTTATACCAGAGCCCACTGGTTGGTTCCGCGGAATTGAATGTTGCCCCAACGGCGGCGCAGCAGCCACGAAAGGAGATTTCGTGAGGCGGCCCATCCGTCCTTGCTCATCTGTTAGAGGTGTCAATGAGGAAACCTCGTAAAGCTGGAAGTGCAAGTTTCCAGTTTCCTGCGACCCGGACTTGAACCAAACCACAAAGCGAGTAGCACTTATCCTTCGCACATAGCTGGACATAGGCGCAATAGCATAGGGGCGTCGATTGCTATCTACAAGCTCAGTTAGTCCGTCGTTTGAGGCTTTCTTCCAGATAAATTTCGCCTCGGGCGTCGAGAGATCACTTGCCACCTGCTGCAAATACCACGGCGCAGGACCAGATGCGCCAGCCAGTACAGCGAGGTAATGCTCGATCGAGGCAGGTGTCATAGTTCAATGTTATCGGAGCATTAATTCGCCATTCATCTCGGTCATATCGCGATGAATGGCTTTCAAGGCAGACTACCGCAACAAATCCTCCAGCGTAGTCGAAAGATCCGTCTTCTCATCCCGATACTTCACAATCACCGGCGTATAAACACTAAGCCCCATTTCCTTGCCATACCCACCCGTCACCGCACGCGACCCCGGCACCACCACTGCACCCTCAGGAATAATCAGCGGCATCTCCGCCGTAGCCTTCAAGATCGTCCCATGCACCACGTCGTACACCGGAGTACCCCGCGTCAGAATCGTCCCCGCCGCCAGCACCGCCCGCCGCCGCACAATCGTCCCTTCGTACACGCCGGTGTTCCCGCCGACCAGCACATCGTCCTCGATAATCACCGGCGAAGCGTTCACCGGCTCCAGCACTCCACCAATCTGCGCCGCCGCCGAAAGATGCACCCGCTTGCCAATCTGCGCGCACGACCCCACCAGCGCATGCGAGTCCACCATTGTTCCCTCATCTACATACGCACCCGCATTCACATAAGCCGGAGGCATCATCACCACCCCGCGCGCCACATACGCACCCGAACGCACCGAACTTCCCCCCGGCACCACCCGCACGCCATCCTCCGGCGAAAACCGTCGCGCCGGATAAGTGTCCTTATCGACAAACGAGACCTTGTCGCTGCAGCTCATATCCACCAGCGCGCCAATGCGGAAGCCCAGTAGAATCCCCCGCTTCACCCACGCATTCACCCGCCAGCCAATCGCCGCCGCCGCATCCGGCTCAGCCGAGCGCAACGCCCCAGCCTCCAACGCCCCGCGCAGTTCCAGAAAAGCTTCTCTCGCAGCCGCATCACCCACCGCAGCCGCCCCCGCAGCAAAATGCCGCTCAATCCGTACTTCCAAGCTTTCAGTCGTCATTCGTCTTCCTCACTTCAAATTTTGAACACGCAAGCCGAGCCCTAACAGAAGGCGAGCCAACTCACCGTGCTCTCTCTTTATCTCTGTGTTTCTTTGTGCTTCACTCTTCCGCAAATCTCAAGCCAGCCCAAGCCCACCCAGCAACGTCCGCAGCTTCTCCCGATTCGCCTCACTCACCGACACCATCGGCAGCCGCAGCACATCTTCGCACCGCCCCAGCAGCGCCAGCGCCGCCTTGACCGGCTGCGGATTCGGCTCACAAAATAACGCCTGCATCAGTTCCCTGAACCGCGCATGGATCTCATTCGCCGTAGCCCAGTCCCCGCCCAACGCCGCCCTTACCATCCGCGTCATTTCCTTCGGGGCCGCATTCGACGCTACCGAGATTACTCCCACGCCGCCCAGCGCAATCACCGGCAGCGCCAGCCCATCGTCACCTGAAATCACGTTGAACCCCTTCGGCGCATTCACGATCACCTCCGTAATCTGCGCCAGGTTCCCGCTCGACTCCTTCACCCCGACAACATTCTCAATCTCCGCCAGCCGCAGCGTAGTCACCGCCTCCAGGTTCACACCCGTCCGCGAAGGAATGTTGTACAGCAACACCGGCAGCTCCACCGCCTCCGCAATCGCGCGGAAGTGCCGATACTGCCCCTCCTGCCCCGGCCGGTTGTAATAAGGATTCGCCGTCAAAATGCCCGTCAGCCCCGCAACCTTTGCCAGCCGCTTCGCCCGCGCGACAGCTTCACTCGTCGCATTGTGCGTGCATCCCGCAAACACCGGCACACGACCGGCCACCGTCGCACACACAACCTCCGCCACGCGCAGATGCTCCGCCTCGCTCATCGTCGAAGCCTCACCCGTAGTCCCACACGGCACCAGGTAGTTGATCCCGGCGGCGACCTGCCACTCCACCAGGCGCACCAGTGCCGCCTCATCCACCGCGCCATCCGCACCAAACGGTGTTACCAGTGCCGTTCCACAACCAGATAGTTCCATCACACCTGCAAGTTTATCGTGTATCCATCCACCAGGTCGCGCAAATCCATCCCGCAAGCGAAGCTTCTTCCATCCATTCGCAGTCTGAGGCGCAGATCACAATCCACCTTCATAGCCCTTAAACAAAACTCATTCGACATCCGCACAAGCCTTCGGAGGCATCACCCACAGCACCGCCACCACCACAATCGGCACCATCGCCAGCCCCGGCCGCACATAAGCTGCGGGGATCGCCGCCAGATACAATCCTGTCGACGCCACCATCTTTCCCCAACTCGCATGCGGTGGCGTCGTGCTCGCCTTCCGCACCGCCAGCCACAAAGCCGCAAATGACACCGCCGGCATCAAGCTCACCGCCGCATACAGCGCCGCCGAAAAGCTCGACAACCCCTTCACCCCCACCCAATCCGTAGCAAACGGAAACAGCGACAGGCAAAACAGAAAAATCAAATTAGCCCACAGAATTCCATGTGTCACCACCTCCGTCTCATCTACTAGATAGTCATGATTCACCCAGTAGATACCCACCTGCACAAACGTCAGCAGGTAGAGAAACAAAGTAGGCACCACAGCCCGCACGCCAGCCCAGCCATCCCGCACCGGCACGTGCAGCTCCAGCACCATAATGGTGATGATCACCGCAATCACGCCGTCGGAAAACGCCTCCAGCCGCGCCGGACTAAGTTCCTGCCTGCTCATTCCCCTAAGCTAGCACGCCCTAAACCCATTCCCCCGCGCGCATCAGCGGCTCGGCTGACCCGTCCGCCGCAATGCCGTCCACACTCATCTCCGCCGACCCGATCATCCAGTCCACATGGATCAGGCTCGAGTTTGCCCCCAGCGCATTCAGCTGCGCCTCCTCCATCTTCTCCCCTCCAATCAGGCACGTCGAGTAAGCCTGCCCCAGCGCAATATGGCTCGCTGCATTCTCATCAAACAATGTGCTCCAAAATAAAATCCCGCTGGCCGATATCGGCGAAGATGCAGGCACCAGCGCTACCTCACCCAGCCTGCGCGCACCATCATCCGTCGAGATCAGCCGATTCAGCACATCCTCACCCGCCGAAGCCGTAGCCTCGACAATCTTTCCACCCTCAAACCGGCAGCGGATATTCTCAATCAGCGTCCCCTGGTGCGAGAGCGGCTTCGAAGCCCGCACCACGCCATCCACGCGGTCCTTATGCGGAGTAGTAAAGCACTCCTCCGTAGGTATATTCGGCTGGCAGTAAACCCCGTTGCCCGCCGTCGTCCCACCACCAGCCCACAGATGCTCATCCGCCAATCCCACCCGCAAATCCGTAGAACCATCCACCGACTTGAAATGCACCGCCGAAAATCGCTTCGCATTCAGCAGGTCCACGCGCTCCTTCAACCGCGCCCCATGCTGCTTCCAATCAGCAACGGGATCCTCACCCGAAATTCGCGAGGCCTGGAAGATCGCCTCCCACAACTTCGCCACGGCCACATTCTCCGGCTCGCCCGAAAACACCAGCTTCGCCCACTCCGGCGTAGCCGCGGCAACAATCGTCCAATTGATCTCGTGCCGCGTAATCAACTCCATCGCCGGCTTCGAAGCCTTCGAAGCAGCCACGTTCGCCCGCGACACCTTCGCCGGATCCTGCCCACCCAGCAGCGCAGGATTCGTCCCCGCAATCGCCATTCGCGCAGCGCCGCTCTTGAACGCCTTCGCAATCCCATCCTGCAACCATACCGGCGCATAGTCGAAGCTCGCATCCGGCCCGTACTGAAACCGCGCCAGCGTCGCAGGATCGTCCGCATAGAACGTAGTCACCAGCAACGCCCCAGCCTTATACGCATGTTCCGTAATCCGCCGCACCAGCGGCAGCGCCTCAATCGGAGCGGTCAGCACTAGCTCCTGCCCAGCGCGCAACCCAAGGCCCACACGCACCGCAACCTCAGCCAGCCGATCCAGCTTTTGTTCAAACGATAGGGACGCAAACGAACCCGACGAAACGCCAGCAGAAGTACTCATCCCACAAGCCTAGAGAGCGTCCCCGCGAAACGCAAGCCCACTAGGCCGTTACAACTTCTCCCACACATCGCGGAAATCGTAGCAGCCAGTCCGGCTGCATACCCACTCCGCCGCGCGCACCGCGCCTTCCGCAAATCCACGCCGCGAAAAAGCCTCATGCGTCAGCACCAACCGATCCGCATCGCTTACAGCCTCGAGTACATGCGTCCCCTTGGCATCGCCTTCGCGGACCGATTCGATGCCCAGCTCAAGCTTCTTCTGCGCGCCGCGCTCCACCATCTCCGCCACCGAAAGCGCCGTACCCGAAGGCTTATCCAGCTTATCGGTATGGTGCGTCTCCACCAGCGAAAACTTATACCCAGCATTCGCCAGCGAAGCCCCCATCTGCTGCGCCAGCTTCAGCATCACCTGCACGCCAATGGAATAGTTCGTGCCATAGAGTAAACCCGCGCCCTTGCGCTCCGCCAACCCACGCATATCCGCCAGCGACGCATACCACCCAGTAGTGCCGATCACCATCTTCGCGCCGGTAGCCAGGCAGGCGCGCATATTCTGCACCACGGCCTCAGGCGTCGTAAAGTCGATCGCAACATCGAAGCCCGCCACAAACGGAGGAGTCAGAGCCGCCGCCCCGGCATTCTCCTTCTGGTCGAGTACATGAACGCTATGGCCGCGTTCCGCCGCCACATCTGCCACCAGCTTGCCCGTCTTACCGTGTCCCAGCACCAATATCCGCATACTCAAAGTCTATCGCGGAGCCGCCTTCGCCGCTCAAGCCTGCCACAAATCTGTGACACTTGAGCGAAGCGAGGAACCCCGTTTTTCGCCTTTGCGTCCGCCGTTAAGCCTTCACCGCGACAGCCCTCGCCTCGGTGTCGAACACAGTCGGGTCCGCATCCGCAAAGAACTCCGCATGCAGCGCTTTGATTGCGCCTTCCACATCCGACTCTTCGATCATGAAGCTCATATTGATCTCGCTCGCTCCCTGCGAGATCATCCGCACATTAATATGCTTGATCGCCGAAAACACGCGTCCCGACATCCCGCTGCGTCCGCGAATATCCTCGCCCACCATGCAGATCAGGGCCTTATGGCCCTCCATCTTCACGTCGGCAATCTTCCGCAGCTCCTCGCAGATCTCCGGCAGCCGTTCATTCGAGTCCACCGTCACCGAGATGCTCACCTCGCTGGTCGACACCATATCAATGGGGCAGTGGTACTTGTCAAACACATCGAACACGGACTTCAGATACCCATGCGACATCAGCATCCGGCTCGCAACAATATCAATGATCGTCAGCCGCTTCTTCGCTGCAATGCTCTTGAACGGACTCGCACACGGCGGCGCCAGCGCAGTGATCTTCGTGCCTTCATTCTCCGCATTGCGCGAGTTCAGCACCCAGACCGGAATACTCTTCTGCACCGCAGGCAAAATGGTGGCCGGATGCAGCACCTTCGCACCGAAGTACGCCAGCTCCGCCGCCTCCTCAAAGCTGATCGTCTTCACCCGCAGCGCATCCGCGCATATCCTCGGGTCCGTCGTCATAATCCCGTTCACATCCGTCCAGATCTCAATCGCGCCCGCATGCAGGCCGCCGCCTACCAGCGCACCGGTGAAGTCACTGCCGCCGCGTCCCAGCGTCGTCGTAATTCCCTTCGCAGTCGCACCGACAAACCCGCCCATCACCGGTGTCTTGCCGGCCTCCAGCAGCGGCAGCACAATCTCCGTCAACTTTGCCTCGATCGCGGCCTCCTGCGGCACCGCCTTGCCGAAGTGGTCGTCGGTAATAATGCACTGCCGCGAATCCACCCGCACGCCATCCAACCCAAGCTGCGCAAACGCCCCCGCAACCATCCGCGAAGAAAGCCGCTCGCCGAAGCTCACCACATTGTCGCTGGTCCTCGGCGTCAGCTCACCCACTGCAGAAATCCCCCGCAGCAGATCATCCAGCAGGTCGAATCCACGCGTCACAGCGGCCGCCACATCGTCATACAACTCGCCAGTCAGCAAATCCGCCGTAGTAGCAATATGCCGTTCCCGCAGCTTGGCCGAAATCGCCAGCGCCTCTGCCTTATCGCCGCGTCCGGCCGCCGCAGCAGCAGCCAGCAGCTGATCCGTCACCTTCGCCATGGCCGATACAACTACCACCGGCTTCAGCCCACGCTCCCGCCGACCACGCACAATCGCCGCCGTCCGCAGCATCGCTGCTGCATCTTCAACCGACGTCCCGCCAAACTTCATCACGACAATGTCGGTCCGAGCCTCACCTGCTCTATACAACGCGCTCATACAGCCGCCTTTTTGAAGTCCAGCTTACCCAACCGCGCCAATACCTCAGCGTTCAAGATCGCCGCACCGGCAGCCCCGCGAATCGTATTGTGCGACAGCACCACAAACTTCCAGTCCAGCAGCGAGCACTCACGCAGCCGCCCCACCGTCGACGCCATCCCACGCCCGCGCATCCGGTCCAGCCGTGGCTGCGGACGATCCGGACTCGCGTCATACTCCACCGGCTGCTCCGGAGCTGTAGGCAGCTTCTGCCCAGCCAGCGGCACATACTCCGCCCACGCAGCAAGTATCTCTTCGCGCGAAGCCTTCTTCCTGAACTTGATCGACACGCACTCCATGTGCCCATCCTCCACCGCCACGCGATTGCAATGCGCACTCAGCTTCGCATCCAGCAGCTCCACGCCGCCGTCGTTCAAGCGCCCCAGCAGCTTGCCAACTTCCTCCTGCAACTTCTCTTCCTCATTCTTGATGTAAGGCACAACATTGCCCAGAATATCGAGCGATGCCACACCTGGGTACCCCGCGCCACTCACGGCCTGCATCGTCGAGACGAACAAACTCTCAATCCCAAACCGTTCTTCCAGTGGCTTCAGCGCCAGCACCAGCCCAATCGCGCAGCAGTTGGGATTCGTAACGATGTACCCACCCGTGCCGTCTTTCCTCCAGCTCTGCCGGTCGATCAGCGCCAGGTGATCCGCATTCACCTCTGGCACCACCAGCGGCACATCCTCCGCCATGCGGAACGCGCTCGAGTTTGACACCACCGCGCAGCCCGCCGCCGCAAACTTCGGCTCCAGCTCCTTCGCAATGTCCGAGTCCAGCGCTGCAAAAATAATCTTCGGCAGTTCTGCCGCCGGCGTTCCCTCAGGAACATTGGGCATCACCGTCATCGCCGCAATCTGCTTCGGGAGAGGCGTATCCAGCTTCCACTTGCAAGCCTCGCCATACGTCTTGCCCGCGCTGCGGTCGCTGGCCGCAACCCACGCGACTTCAAACCACGGGTGATTGTTCAACAACTGGATGAATCGCTGCCCCACCATGCCGGTAGCGCCAAGAATGCCAACTTTTCGCCGTTCCATATCTGTCTAGAATACCGCGTTGAAGCAGCCGCGGTCATCATCTCCGGGCTGGCAACCCTGAACCGCGCTAATTCTCGCACCCTTCGCTAACGGTACAAACGTAACCAGTCGATAGGGTCTACGGTGCCCCAACTATGGAGCCGGCCTTCTGGCTGCGTTCTGTAGGACCCTGGCAAGAGGTTTCCAATGTCCTTCTCGATCGGCAAAAAGTTGTTGTTAGCAGGCGGGGCCATGCTTCTGCTCTCCTTTACGCTCGGCTCTACCGCATTGGTCTGCATCGCGAATATCGGCAACCACCTGCATGAAATCGTGCGCGACACAGCGCGACAGCAAAAGCTGGTCTACGAGATGGAGCGCAATATCTCCTTCACCATGGGCGGGACCAAAGGCATCCTGCTGCGCGGTGTACAGGGCGACATTCCAGGAATAGGCAGAAATCAGGACGACTTCCACGCCTACAGCGGAAGCCTGGAAGGAGACATCGACGCGCTCGATCGAATGACTCTCGCGCCCGAAACCCGGACCGCTCTCAACCAGCTGAAGGACGCCGCCGCAGCCTCACGGCGCACCAACGATGCCATTCTGGAGGCAGCGCGCGCAGGCAACATGGCCTCCGCCTTCGATATCTATAACAACACCATGAAGCCGGTTGAAACGGCAGAAAAGATCACAATTGTAGCCCTGTTGCAGATTGAGGAGGCCGACGTGGCGCGTCAATCCGATGCAGCCGATGCGGCCGTCAGGCAGAGCCGGTGGATTACCGGCCTCCTGCTTGGCCTGGCGTTGCTGTTGGGCGCAGTCTTCGTCTGGATCGTGCAGCAGGTGGTTCACATCGTACGAAGCAGCGTGGTGGAGTTGGGAGACGCGGCGGATCAGATCGTCTCCGCGGCTGACCAGATCAGCTCAGCCAGCCGCACATTGGCCGAGGGTGCATCCGAGCAGGCAGCATCCATCGCGGAAACATCGAGTTCAGTCAATGAGATTTCAACCCTCGCGCAGAGAACGCAGGAGAACTCCCAGGCCGCAGCTCAGATGGTCGCCGGATCGAGCGCCGGGTTCGACACCACCAACCACCTGCTGCAGGAGATGGTCGAGGCGATGGACGGCATCAACAACTCAAGTAACAAGATCTCCAAGATCATTCGCATCATCGATGAGATCGCCTTCCAGACCAACATCCTGTCACTCAACGCTGCAGTTGAAGCCGCGCGCGCCGGCTCCGCAGGACTAGGCTTCGCGGTCGTCGCCGAAGAGGTCCGCAGCCTCGCGCAGCGATGTGCAGACGCTGCGAAAAGTACGGCCGCCCTCATCGCCGACTCGGTCGAACGATCCACCAGCGGCAAGCGCAAAGTCGATCAGGTCGCCGATGCCATCCGTTCCATCACTGAGCAGTCCGGCCAAATCGCCACGCTGGTGGACCAGATCACAGGCCACAGCGCCGAAGAGTCTGACCGCATCCGCAGGATCGGCAAGACCATGCACGAGATCGAGCACGTAACCCAAAGCAGCGCTGCCGGAGCGCAGCAGGGTGCAGCCGCAGCGGACCATCTCCACGTCCAGTCAGCGAGCCTCACCGATGTGGTCAATCGTATGCGCAGCCTGGTCGACGGCCGCTCACGCGCCGCAGCCTAGACCTCAGCCATCGATTACTTCACTTCGCATGCCAGCATCCGCCGGTCCGGCTCGCAACCGGATGGCGCCTATCGCACCAGCTCGCCGACCGGGCAATTCTGCCGGTCGATCGCAGCTCCCGGGCGAGTGATGGTGAAACTGTACGCGCAGCTGATGTGCGCGTTACCCTCCATCACGTGTGGATAGACGTAGAGCGTGTGGCTCTCGGCGTTGTACACCGTCAGCGATTGCTGCGGCCCGTTGCCCACAAGTTGAAACGCCAGGTTCCCATCGCCGCCGCGCGCCGACGAGGACGCACTCGACCGCTGCGCCAGCACCGTCGTTCCCACGTCATGCAGCCACCACCCCGCAACACCTGCAAGACACAGCAAAGCCGCATCACGAACCATCACACGGACACGCATCATTGAAGTTCCCTCATCAAAGAGTTTGCTACTGGTCCAACAGACTCCGCAGAGAGCAAGCCGTTACCGCATGGCGCAAACTAATTCTCGCGATACCGGCGCCGTCGCTTGTAGTACCCGCCCGATCCACCCCAAGTCAGCACTGCCGCAACCAGGTGAATCACGAACCACAAGCCCACGCCCTGGTCCAGATAGATCAGATACAGCACCATCACCCGCGGCAACAGAATCGCGACGAGGAGCGGCAACAAGCCATGCATCTGGAAAGCAGACGTGCCGCCATCGAGCCAAAGCACGAGCAGCGCAACCCGAGGCAGAAACAGCGAGAACACCAGGAACCATAGCGGCAGCGTATGAATCACCATCAACACCTGCAATCCCATCCTGAGTCTCTCCCTGTGTTCTCTCTTTTACTCTGTGTTCTCTGTGATTCGCTCTTGCGTTGTCACAGCTCGGCGATGCATAACTCTATCGCCGCTGCTTCGCGTCCCTGCCACTCAGCAGTTCTTCCAGCTCCACCTTGAATTCACGCACATCCTTGAAGTCTCGATACACACTGGCGAACCGGATATAGGCCACCGTATCGATATCCTTCAACCGCGACATAATCAGCTCGCCCACTTCGCTCGTAGTCCGCTCCCGCTCCGGCGAATCCACCACGTACGCTTCCGTCTCATCGACGATCCGCTCCAGCGCTGTACCCGATACCGGCCTCTTCTGACACGCATGCAACAGCCCGCCCAGAATCTTCTGCCGGTCGAACTTCTGCCGCGACCCGTCCTTCTTCACCACCATGTACGGAATCTCGTCGATGCGCTCGTAGGTCGTAAAGCGCTTGTTGCAGCCCTCGCACTCACGCCGCCGCCGAATTGAATCCGCGTCCTTGCTCTCCCGCGAATCCACCACGCGATCCTGCGCAAACCCACAGTAGGGACACTTCATCGGCCACACATCACAGCATCAAAATTACGCATCATTGCAAGCGATTCTACCAGCGCGAGCAGGCTGAGTATCCCGCCTCAAACAATCCACCCGCCACCCACAACCTCATCGCCGTCGTAAAACACAGCCGACTGCCCCGGCGTAATCGCTCGCTGCGGCTCATCGAACTCCGCCCGCACCCTATCGCTCCCATCCCCACGCAACGTCGCCCACGCCGGCTCATGCCGATGCCGAATCTTCACCTGCACCCGCATCTCAGTTCCGGCGCCCAACATATCGACCGAGATCCAGTTCAGCCGATTCGCACTCAGCTCCCGCGAATACAGCTCCTCATCCGCACCCACCGTCACCCGATGCGAATCAGGATGAATCGCCAGTACATACGCCGGCCGGCTGTTCCCTGTTGCCTGATCCCTGCTGCCCGCTACGTTCCCCAGCCCCTTCCGCTGCCCCACCGTAAAGCCATGAATCCCCTCATGCCGCCCCACCACTTCGCCGCTCGATGTCACCAGCTCGCCCGCAGAATCCGGCACCGCCTCACCCTTGTCGTCGAGATACGCCGTAAGAAAATCCGAGTAGCTGCCGCCAGGAATAAAACAGATCTCCTGCGAGTCCGGCTTCTGTGCGAGCGCCAATCCGGCGTCCGCGGCCATAACGCGCACTGCCGGCTTCTGCATCTCGCCCAGCGGAAACAGCGTCCGAGACAACTGCTCCTGCGTCAGCCCGAAGAGAAAGTACGTCTGGTCCTTCGTCTTGTCCTCCGGCCGCGAAAGAATCCATCGTCCACGCACTTCGTCGTAACGATTCCGCGCGTAATGCCCCGTGGCCACCTTATCCGCGCCAATCTGCAGCGCCGTCGTAATCAGCGCGTCGAACTTCAGGTGGTTGTTGCACAGCGTACAAGGAATCGGCGTCCGCCCAGCCAGATACTCATCCACAAATGGCCGCACCACCTCAGCCTCAAATCGGGCCTCCTGGTTCACCAGGTAGTACGGAATCCCCAGGTGCTCCGCCACATGCCGTGCGTCATACACATCGTCAATCGAGCAGCACCGCCCGCGCACCGCCTCGGGCATTCCCGCATGTCCCGCCAGCCGCCGCTGATTCCACAGCTGCAGCGTCAGGCCGACGAGCGTATGCCCCTCCGCACGCAGCATCGCCGCCACAGCCGAGGAGTCCACTCCCCCCGACATCGCCACAGCAATCGTCTCCAGTTGGCTCACAGCGTCCATCCCACCATTATCGCAAGTCTGCCCACGAACCAGCGCGGAGCAGCCTACAGCGACCGGATAATCGAAGCAGCAATCGACTCCACCGGCACAACCTTGCGCTCGGGCGAATCCCGCGCCGGATCGTAATACAACATCCGTCCACAGTTCTCGCACGTCATCAGCGTGCGGCTCGATTCGGCGTCCGCACTGTTATCGCGCAGGTCATTCCACCGCTGCGGCCGGATCATCATCTGGCACGCCATGCACTTCTGGTTCAGCGCCTGGGAGACAGCCGTTCCCTTGGCCCGTGCGATGCGGTCATAGTTCGCCAGCGAGGCCTCCCCCGTTGGAGTAAGCACGATCTCCGCACGCAGCGTCGTGCGCTTCCGTTCCACCTCCGCAAGCACATGTGCATCGCTCGCAATCGTCTCTGCCGCGCGAATCCGTTCCCGCTCCAGCGTAGCCTCAGCCTCTGTCACGGCAGCATCGGCCAGCGCACGCTGCGCTTCCAGACCCTCGGTCCGCTCCATGCTTTCCAGCTCCGCATCCTCAATCCGGCTAATCTCGGACCGCGCAAACTCCGCTTCATGCTCCAGCGCAGAGAGTTGCGCCGTCGTCGTCGTCATGTCCAGTTTCTTCTGCGTCCGCTCAAGCTTCTGCCGCAGGTCCGCAATCTCCGACTCTTCGCTCCGCCGCAGAGCCTCTTCTTTGCCAATCAACTGAACAATCACCGCCCGCTGACCGACAGCTGCCTTCGCCCGCGTTTCCAGCTCAGCCACACGCTTCGTCAGAGCTTCCCTCTGGTCAATAAGTCTTTTAACTTCAACGTCATGCGCTTGAAGTACGGCCAAACGGGCGAGATCGGGATGCATACAACTTCTCCTGCGAATTGCTCTTCCAATGACATTAAAGGTGCGGCAAGCCTTCGCCCGGACCAGCGGAAAACTTCGAGTCTAGCATGGACAGGCCCTCTCACGACCTCGGCCAAGTTACCAGAGTTACTTCCAATCTTGTACTATTTCGCAGTTTCGATGGACTGCCAAAGGTGTACCCTCCACACAGGATCGATAAACGCTTTGTCTTGGACCACTTTCTCTCCCATTCCGTCCCCGCCGAGCAGTCTCGGGACTAATCCGTCTGTGCGCAACCGCACAAGGAGTTCCTCCTTGGCCCCCGCAAGAGTTCTGCTGGTTGATGACGACGACTCAGTCCTCTCCGGGCTAGGCGTTGTCCTCCAGGCCTACGAATTCGACGTGACCACCGCTTCCACCGTGGCCGAAGCGTTGAAGCTCATCGCCCAGTCGCCCTTCGATGTGCTACTCACCGACCTGCACATGCCCGGCGCAGGCGATGGATTGGTCGTCGCCAGCGCCATGCGCCACCACCATCCGCAGGCCGTCACCATGGTCCTCAGCGCCAATCCGGACATGGCGAAGGCCACCGCCGCGATCCTCGCGCAGGTGGATGAAGTCCTGATGAAGCCAGTCCGCGCAACCTCCATCGTCGAAACGATCCGTCAGCGCCTGACCAGCGAAACGTCGCCCGAGCAGGAGATCGAAGTCGAAGAGGTTCAGGACTATCAGCCTCAATCGGTGGAGCTGGTTGCGCGAGTCATCGAGCATGAGCGGGCGGCGATCACAGACATCTGGCTCAGCAAAATGCGCGAGGCCGGCAACCTTGCCGAGATTCCGCTTGCACCGGCCGAGCTGACCGGACATCTGCCGGAGGCTCTCAGCGAGATCGTTTACCGGCTCCAATATCCGCAGCCGCTGGGGCTGATGACCTTGTTCTCCATGTCGTCGCTTCAACATGGTGCGCGACGACGACGACAGGGATTTGCTTCTCCTGTGCTGGTCGAGGAAGCGCGTGCCCTTCAAGTTGCGCTCTTCCAGGTGATCCAGAGCAACATCGACCGCATCGACGTGCACCAACTGCCCAACGCACTGATGGCGATTGCGGATGAAGTGAACGCCCAGCTGCTGCAAAGCCTCTCCGGCTACGAGAACGAGAAGCCAGTCGAGTTCGCGCGGGACTAGGCACCACACAGCTCATTACGGACGTACTCCCTGGCTGCGGCGCGTCGTCATAGCAGGCGCATGTGCCTCGTCGATTGCCTGGCCGACGATATGGTCCAGCTCCGCGATATTGGCGTACGGAACCGATACCCAGCTGCTTCGTGTCACCACGATGACGCACGGCGTGGCCTGGACGTTCAGGTGGTCGCCGAGCGCCTTATCGGATTGAACCTCATTGCGGCATCTCCCGCTTGCATCCATTACAAACGGCAGATTCTCGTGGTGCGAGGCGAACCATTCGCGCGTGAAGCGGGCAAGCTCATCTTTGCTCTCGATACGATTCTGGTTGGCAAAGAGGTCGCGGCGAAATGTGTCCGCCAGCTGCGGTGAGATCTGGTCCTGGATAAACCGCGCTGTAACGGCGGCGTTCATGCTCCACTCATGGAAGCTCCATGGAAAGTCGTGGCGGATGAGGGGAATTTTGTAGTGCGCCACGGCGGCGTGGACGATGGGGAAGGTGCGCGCACAGGCCGGACATTCCATATCCTCGAACTCGAATACCGCAGCCTTCGCCCCGGCTGGCAGCTTCAACTCGGAGACATTCTGGAAAGGCGCGCCATTGTTTCCGGCAATGCCAGCCGGAGTGTTCTGCGCATGCGCCGCCGCCGCCGACACCACGCACAACAAAGCAGCAAGGTAACGTTTCATACGAGCCTCTCCTCGAACAATCTCCGATTGCACTCGGCTGTTCGAAAATAGTCTATAGAAATTTCGGAGTCGCTGGCCGAGGCTGCGGAATCTAATCGAGACGAATGGCTACAGCTGCACTTCAAACAGATGAGATAAGCGCGGCCGAAGCTGCGGCAGATCGTGCATGGAAGCCACGCGCCAACCAGTGGGCGATTGCGCTGACGGTGACCCTGGCCACCTTTATGGAGGTGCTCGACACCTCCATCGCCAACGTGGCGCTGCCGCACATCGCCGGTTCGCTGGGCGCAAGCAACGACGAGGCGACCTGGGTGCTTACCAGCTACCTGGTCTCGAACGCCATCATTCTTCCTGCATCCGCGTACCTGACGACCTTCATCGGACGGAAGAAGTTCTACATGATCTGCGTCGTGCTGTTCGGCATCAGTTCGATGCTGTGCGGCATGGCTCCTTCGCTTGGAATGCTGGTGTTCTTCCGCGTGCTGCAGGGCGCGGGCGGCGGCGGACTGGCGCCGTCCGAGCAGTCCATCCTGGCCGACACCTTTTCGCCCAAAGATCGCGGCAAGGCCTTCGCGCTCTACGGGCTTGCGGTAGTCTGCGCGCCGGCCATCGGGCCAACGCTGGGTGGATGGATCACCGACAACTTCAACTGGCGCTGGATCTTCTTCATCAACGTGCCAATCGCCATCGTGAGCCTCTTCCTGACCAACCGCCTCGTCGAAGATCCGCCGCACATCAAGCGCGAGGTGGCAAAGTCCAAGCGCGAGGGCCTCAAGCTGGACCTCTTCGGCTTCGGCCTGCTGGCCACCGGCTTCGGTTCGCTCGAGTTCATCCTGGACAAGGGACAGGAGGACGACTGGTTCGGCTCCGGGCTGATTACCTTCTTCGTTGCGCTGTGCGCCGTGTCGCTGGTGACGCTGATTCTCTGGGAGCTGCACCAGCTGAAGCTGAAGAACCGGCCCATCCTGAACCTGACCCTCTTCAAACGCAAGACCTTTGCCGTGCCCTTCATCCTGATGTTCGTGCTCGGCTTTGCGCTCTACGGAACGACTGTGCTGATTCCGCAGATGGTGCAGACGCTGCTGGGCTATACGGCAGAGCTCGCCGGCCTGGTCATCTCGCCCGGGGGCGTCTGCATCATGCTGATGATGCCGATTGTGGGCATACTGGTCGGCAAGGTCGATCCGCGCTACCTGATCTGCTACGGCTTCGGGATGCTCTCGATCTCGATGATGGTGATGCATACCTTCTCGCTCGAATCGAGCTTCAAGTACATCATGTGGGTGCGCGTGCTGCAGGCCTCGGGGCTGGCCTTCCTGTTCATTCCAATCAATACGATCTCCTACATCGGCGTGCCGAGAGAGCAGAATAACGACGTCTCCGGGCTGACCAACCTGGCGCGTAACATCGGCGGGTCGACCGGCACGGCCTTCGTGGCGACCATGCTGACGCGACGCTCCCAGGCGCACGAGGCAAACATGGTGCGTTCCCTGACCCCGGCCAACGAAGCCTTCCGCAACCAGGTGAACCGGATGAAGGGCCTGTTTTCCGGCGGCGGAAACGCGTCCGCGGGCGGCTTCGGCGGCAAGTTGAGCGGCAACGTACATACCGCGCAGGCCTTCATCTACCAGCAGATGCATCGGCAGTCCGCAATGCTGGCTTACATGGACATCATCGCCATACTGGGCGTCTTCTGCGTCTGCATGATTCCGCTGGTGCTGGCGATGGGCAGGATCCGTCCGCCGGGCGGTGACGCTCCGGTACACTGATCGGCCTGTAAACCCTGCTGTCATGCCACCCCCCCCCGGGTATCTCGATTTTGCATAATCTTCCAAACAAAGGGCTTAGCTGAAGCGCCGAATTGCAAAATCTTGGAAACAAAGGACTTAATTTCCAAGATCTTGATTCTGCTTCAGTTAGGTCGCTTTTGGAGATGGGATGACACAATCCTGCCGCTCGTGGATTCTGTCTGGTCCTGTCTCTATTATATCTCGGGTGTCAAGCGAAGGGTGCGTTCGAGCGCTGGAACGCATCTGTATGCAAGGTACTTCCGGAATGTGGCGGAAGGCGAAATCAACTTGATTCCGGTATTCTGGGAGTGATATCCCGAACGTTGGGATCAAGACCAGCGAAGGAGAGAATGCATGGCAGAGACGACGGAGAAGGCGAAGAAAGCAAAGGCACCCGCAAAGCCCCGGGCGACCGCGGCGGCGCCCAAAAAGGCTGAGGCGAAGGTGGCTGAACCGAAGGCGGCTGCGAAGAAGCCTGTGGATGCGCAGAAGCCAGCGGCGGCACAGCAGAGGCAGACCGTAGCGGAGAAGGTCACGGCCTCCACCCCGACGCACGACGAGATCGCCCTGCTGGCCCGGCAATACTGGGTGGAGCGCGGCCACCAGGACGGCCAGCACGAGCAGGACTGGCTACGCGCAGAGCAGGAGCTGCTGAAGCTGGCTTCGTAGGCTCAGGCAAAGATTGGTTGAAGCAGGTCCCCGGCCGGAGTAGGCTGGGGACTTTCGCTTTTTGCTGGGCAGATTCTTTGACGATGCGGAGATTAGCGCGGGCCTTCAGCCCGCTGGTTCTTGCTTGCGGTCGATTTCCTGGAGCGCTGCCCCAGGGTAAATTGGTGCGGACCGTTGGCCCGCAGATACGAGAGCTGGAAGCGACGAGGGGGATGTACTCTTAATCTGACCAAAGGGACTCGATGGCGCGGATACATGTGAAGCGGATTCTCGGCAGGACGTTGCTGTGGGTGTTGGGTGCGCTTGCGGTGCTGTACGTCTGCGATTGGGCGGTGTGGCGGGCGCGGGTGGCGATGGGTGGAGGCATGGGGAGCGCCTCGGTCGGAACGATGATAGAGACGCCGCTGAAGGGCAACAAGGAGGAGTACGACTGGGGTGGGAGGGCGGTGGTGGATTGCAGCCGGTCGATCTTTCCGCAGGCGGGGAGCGGGGCTTGCTGGTGGCTGGCGCGGCATCCGGTGATCTACGAGAATTGAGTGGGCGCGCTGAAGATAAGCTGACTCTTGCTCGGGGCTTTTCGGCTGGTTATGATTGTTTCGTTCCTCGCGAGATCAACTTCTTTTGGTCTCTACCTAACCGCGATTTTCTCGCCGCAGGTTGGATGGGGGCTAACCAGCGAGATTGGCGGAAACGCCTCTGGAGCCTCCATGCCGAAAAATCAGTTTGCCTATCTGGAACTATCTTCCACCCACCTGCCTACCCTCAAGCGTTTCTACGGAACCCTATTCGGATGGACCTTCGAGGACTTCGGAGACGACTATGTCGCTGTCCACGGCTCAGGTCTTGAAGCAGGCTTCAACGCCCACCCGGACAGCAAATCCAAGGCGCCCTTGGCGATGGTTGAGACCACAGAGATAGAGGCCATGGAAGCCAGAGTACGAGATGCGGGTGGGACGATCACAATGCCCATCTTTGCCTATCCCGGAGGGCGCCGCTTTCACTTTGTTGACCCGGATGGCAATGAGTTGGCCGTTATGCAGGCTGGATAAAACATTGCCCCGGCCTCAGATGAGGCCGGGGCAATGTTTTGATCTTTGCTGCGCTCGGGATGAGAGCGAAAACCGTTTCAGATATTGGGAAGGTGGGGCTAGGGGCGGGTGGGGCGGCCTTTGCGGACGGCGGCGGCGAGTTCGTGGAGGGTGTCGATCGTCTCCGGCCAGCCCAGGCAGGCGTCCGTTACGGATTGGCCGTAGACCAGCGAGCTGAGAGGCTGGCCTTCGACGAGCTTCTGTGCGCCGGCAACGAGGTTGCTCTCGATCATGACGCCGAAGATGCGCTTGTCGCCTGCGACGATCTGGCTGGCGATGTCCTTCGCTACGCCGGCCTGTTTCGTGTAGTCCTTGCTCGAGTTGGCGTGGGAGCAGTCGATCATCACGCGCTCGGGCAGACCGGCCCTGCCAAGCTGCTTGCAGGTATTCTCCACCGACCCGGCGTCGAAGTTGGTGTGACCGCCGCCGCCGCGCAGGATAATGTGGCACTCCGAATTCCCCGTCGTAGCGAAGATTGCGGTCTGGCCGTTCTTCGTACCACCGAGGAAGGTGTGTTCGCCGCTCGCGGAAAGGATCGCGTCGATGGCGATCTGGACGTTGCCCGTGGTGCCGTTCTTGAAGCCGACGGCGCACGATAGCCCGCTGACCAGCTGGCGGTGTACCTGGCTCTCCGTGGTGCGGGCGCCGATCGCGCCCCAGGTCACGAGGTCGACAAAATACTGCGGCGAGATGATGTCGAGGAACTCGGTGCCGGCAGGTACGCCCATCTCGGCGAGATCGAGCAGCAGATGACGCGCGAGGCGCAGGCCGTCGTTGATCTTGTAGCTCTGGTCGAGGTGCGGGTCGTTGATCAGGCCCTTCCAGCCGACGGTCGTGCGCGGCTTCTCGAAGTACACACGCATGACGATGCAGAGGTCTTCGGCGAGTTCGTCGATGACCGGCTTCAGCTTTGCCGCGTAGTCGCGCGCAGCGTCGGGATCGTGGATGGAGCAGGGTCCGACGATGACCAGCAGGCGCGGATCGCGTCCGGCAAGAATCTCCGACACTTCATTGCGTGCGTTGAAGACGGTTTCTGCGGCGCGATCGGTGATCGGCAGCTCTTCTTCAAGGAAGACCGGCGGCAGAACCACGCGGGTCCACTGGATGCGGAGATCATCTGTGCGGTGAAGGGTATGCATGAGGGTCTTTCGAGGTGGGCCGTGCGGAAAAAGTCCGGGTAAAGCGCGGCAATATCTCTTGCATCAAGTGTATCAGGCTGGGAGCTTTACTCGCGCTCGAGCTGGAAGGCGGAGGGCAGCAGTTCGTCGAGCGAGGCGTCGGCAGGGCCGTCATCGCCGGGCGCTAAGATCCAGGTTTGTGGCGAGCCGAACTCGAGGATGACCTGGCGGCAGGCTCCGCAGGGCATGCTGGCTGCGTTGTTCAGGTTGTCGACGGCGATGGCGCGGATACGGATCGCCGGGCCGGCTTCGGCGATGGCGCGGGCGATGGCGGTGTGTTCGGCGCAAAGCGTCAGGCGGTAGGAGGCGTTTTCGATGTTCGAGCCGGTAAAGATGCGGCCGTCTTCGAGCATCACGGCTGCGCCTACGCGGAACTTGCTGTACGGTGCGTAGGCATGCTCCGCTGCGGTGCGGGCGAGGCCACGCAGCTCCGCGATTGCTTCATCCGTCAATCCGCTGCGATGGTTCGAGGCGCTCACGTTACGAAAGGCTACAGGGAATCGAGTGCGGCGGCAAGAATGCAGCACGGATGCACAGCAGATGCGTTGGCGGGTTGCCCGCGGCGTTTTGCATCGCTCTCATCGGCAGATGCGGCGCAAACATGAGTACGACATTGCAGGTATACCGTCGCAGCGGCGCACCGCCTAGCCTAGGGCTTAGGCGGCAGCGTCCCTTCGCATGGGCGTGCGCGCAGGACGAGCAGAAGCAGAGCGCGAATTTTAGGGAATACATCGCGATGAGATCAACGAACAGCGAGGACATACAAAGCGTCACCGCTTCGGCCCATGCATTGCCGAGCTGTGGCGAATCAACGCACGCTGCGCTGCAGGATCGAGAAGCGGCGATGCTTGAGCCGTGGCACGGTGAAGCAGGGCAGACGACGGTCTTCATGGTGCTTTTCATGGCGACGTTTCTGATCGGGTTTGTCGCGCTTGGCATCGATGTGGAATCGCTGTTTCAAGGTAAGCGGCAGGCGCAGGCAGCCGCGGATGCAGCGGTTGTGGCGTATGCGGAAGAGTCCGGCAACGGAGCCACAACGCAGCAGGCCGCAGCGAATGCGATGGTGAAGCTGAACGGCGTGAACACGACGCCGGTGATCAACACGCCGCCCACGACCGGCAACTACACCACCGGTTCGACGACCTACTACGAGGCTGTCGTCTCGGTTCCGGTGTCGATGTTTTTTGCGCCGCTGATTACGCATCATTCGACGATCACGGTGAAGGCGCGGGCCGTAGCGGGAGCGGGCCTCACCAGCCCGAGCTGCATCTGTTTGGAAGGTACGACGGGCAACGATCTGAACCTGAGCAACAACGCAAAATTGAGCCCCACCGGCTGCGGCACCATGGTCGATTCGAGCAGCAGCAATGCCGTCTCCATCGTAGGCGGAGCGACGCTGGGCGGCCTCGCCATCGGCAGCGTCTCCACCAACTGGGACACCGCCAGCAACGTGAACAACGGAGGAAGCGTGGCCTCGGGCACCAAGGTTGTGGAAGGCGTAGCGACGTCGTGCGCGCCGCCGCTGCCCGCCGTGCCTTCTTACTCTGCTGCGGCGTGTACGCCGGATCCGCTTGGCTCGTACTCGAACGGAGGCACGTCGTACAGCGTTGGGCCCGGTTCGCTCCACAGCACGCTGCAGACGGGCAACCTGGTCTGCTACAACTCGCTGACCATCGGCTCGAATGGAGATACGGTCAACCTCAATCCGGGCACGTATGTCATACGCGGCGGCTCGCTGCACTTTCTCAGCGCGACGGCCACCGGAGGCAGCGGCGTCTTCTTTTACCTGACGAACGGTGCGAGCCTGACAGTCGATAACGGCGCCAACGTCACCTTGTCTGCGGCTAGCAGCGGAACATATGCAGGCACGCTCGTCTACCAGGACACTTCCGATACGCAGGCCATGTCTGTGCAGGGCGGAGCGAATACGAACCTGAGCGGAGCGATCTACGCGCCCTCGGCGAATGTGACGTTCGGCAACGGGAGCGGCAACATGTTCGACGATCTCACCGCCAAGACACTGACCATGAACGGCGGCTCGCTGGCGAGCAATGCGAGTACGAACTTCGGCAACCTGAACATCTCTACCGCGAAGCTCGGGGAGTGATCCATGAATCGTCTTCGCCATGCCGTGATGCAGCGCCTTCGCCGGACGACTTCAGCGTTACGAGGCCTCGGCCGCCGGCTGCGCGATGAATCAGGCAGCGCGCTGATTGAGCTCGCGTTGACGATGTCGCTGATCGGTGTGCCTCTGCTGCTGGCCACGGTTCACTTCTCGCTGCTGCTGATCGACGCGACCATCATCTCCAACGCAGCCCACGCGGGTGCGGAATACGGAATGATAAGCACGACCACCGCCTCCGACACCTCCTACATCATCACCGCAGCGCAGAACGATGCGTCCGGCCTGGGTACAACGTTGAACGTTTCCCCCACGACCTTTTTCGCCTGCTCGAATGACATTGGCGGAACGCAATATACGACTCAATCCGCCGCAACCAGCGGATGTCTCAGCGGCCATGCACTGCAATTCATCCAGGTGGTCGCCAGCGCGACCGTAACGCCTGCGCTCAGCGTTCCCGGGCTTGCGAAGTCCATTACCCTGAGCAGCACTTCTATCATGGAGGTGCAAGAGTAGACATGCTGCCGTCGAAAATCCTGGAGCTGGACAAAGATGCGAGAGGGAACACACGGCGCAGCTTTTCGCGGTGCGGCCGCCGCGTGCGTGGATTGCGCCGCCACAACCTCCGGAACTTGCGCGAGGAAGACGGCGGCTCGCTGACAGAGTTTGCCATCTCAATCAGCGCGGCCCTGACCCTGATTTTCGTGTTGATGCAGCTCTGCATCGCGCTGTATACCTACGGCATGATCAGCGAGACGGCGCGCGAAGCCACGCGCTGGGCCGCCGTGCGCGGCTCAACCTGCAAGAACGGCGCGGGCGCCTCCTGCGCTACCACCACCTCTGCGATCACCACCTACGCCCAGGGGCTGGGCTTTCCCAACATCGGCAGCGGAACCATCACGGTGACGCCCACCTTTCCGCAGAGCTGCCAGGCGCCTCCAACCTGCACCGTCAACGTGCTCGTTACCTATACCGTTCCGGTCAAACTTCCTCTGGTGCCGAATCATTCCATCTCAATGCAAAGCTCCTCGGCGATGTACTTCGTGCAGTAGATCGCACGCAGCGCAGCGGCTGCGCGCATGTTGGGGCACGGCACGTTACCGAATCATTTCTATCGCGCAAAATCTGGATGCCACAGATACATGGAGAGAGTATGCTGGTGCTCCTGTGGAGTCCCGGTCATTTTTACCGCCGCTATTTTGCATCAGTGGGCCATCTGCAACATCCGATTAAAGTACCCGTCATGCGTACGCTTCTCACGGTCAGAGAAGGCGCGTCGCGAACATACCCTAAACATCCAATTGTTCTGGAACGAGGAGCGTATTTATGAAGCTAGTGGTTCTGGTTGCACGCATCTTGCTCGGCCTGGCCTTCGTGGTCTTCGGGTTCAACCACATCGTTCCATTCCTCCACGGTCCCATGCCTGGCGGCGATGCGGGCACGCTCTTCACCGTAATGTCCGCGCATAAATGGTTCGTGTTTTACGGCCTGGTCGACGTAGTGGCAGGATTAATGCTTCTGGCCGGACGCTTTGTGCCACTAGGGCTGACCTTGATCGCGGGCATGGGCGTCAATATCCTGCTATTTGCGATGACGCTGGAGCCCACGGCATCCGGCCTCGGCATGCCGCTCTTCCTGGCCGTGCTGGAACTTCTGCTCGTCTACGCCTACCGCGATTCATTTGCTGGAATCTTCAGCGCGAAGGCTGAACCTGCGGTGCGCTAACCACGCAACCACGCTAAAACCAGGGGCGGAGTCAGCGAGTTCACCGCGACTTCGCCCTTGCCTTTGCAACCCTCAATCGCCCTGCTTAACCTGTATCAGCTTCGCCGTGTTGAAGCCCTGGCCGGCCGCCATGGTTTCAACGGTGGCAAGCGTCTCCGGACGCATCTCAGGCGTGCGCGAGAGGATCCAGAGCTTCTTGTGATTCGGAGTGCCGGCCAGCGCCCAGCTCGCATCCGGAGCCAGATCGAGAATCCAATACTTCTTCGTAACAGGCCAGATCCAGGCGATCTTGATCTTGCCGTCGCCGTCCTTCGACAGCTTACCGCTCCAGTTCCACGCCATCGAGCTGTCGATGCTGATCGGGCAGCTGCTCACGATCTCGATGGCTCGCTTTTTATCGCCCAGCGCATACAACACCACTTCTTTGCCGACGCATTGCCGCTTGCGTTTGATCGGATAGCGGGCGATCACGTAGTAGGTACCCAGCAGCTGATTTGCATCCAGCTGGGGCACGGCGGTTGCGGACTGCGCCACACCAGACGGCACCACCGCGATCAGGGCCCAGAGCAGGGACAGGCAGGTCGCGGCAATCCGCAAAGAACGGTTCATGTTCAAGAATCTCCTTCGATACCTTCCGTTCGATGCTCGCAGCGGGCCTGAGGACACCCACCGTATCCCGGCCCGCCGCCATCGTTTCTAAACCCGGCCAGGGATTGCAACGAATCCCAGCCCTGTCGCGGACGGTGGACCGTCTCTCACTCGCGAGGTTCTGATTTGACACTATCGTAGTAGTTTTGCGCTTACGAAATATATGTGGGCTGAGCTATGATTCAACGTATGAGGTTTCCCCCCAGTCTCGGCGGTGATAAGGGTTCGGCCAAACAGGCCGCCGCTGCGCACGATGCGTTGAGCAATGCGGTTCCCGCTGAAGCACTGACACCGGAAGATTCGCACCTGCTGCGTACTGTGGGCTGGGTCTCGGCTGCGCTGGGCGCTGTGGCTCTGGGTCTGATCGTAGGCCGCGAGCTGCGCCAGCGATACAAGTTCAATCGCCGCACGCCGTACGATCTGTACGCGCACTCTGGCGATGAGCTGCGCGACATGGACTTCGGCGTAGGGATTTAGCTCCCTCGGTGCGCCCGGGCGGCGTGCTGATTTACGATTGATTTCGTGAAGAAAACCGTTTTCCTTTTTCCCGGACAGGGCTCGCAGACGGTAGGCATGGGCCGCGAGCTGTATGAGCGTTTTCCCGTGGCGCGCGCTGTATTCGACGAGGCCGATCAGGCGCTCGGCTTTCCGCTGTCGCAAATCATCTTTGAAGGTCCTGAAGAGACGCTGAAGCTGACCGAGCATACGCAGCCTGCGATCCTCACCGTATCCATCGCAGCCGAGCGTGTGTTGCGTGAGCCAGGTATCCATGCGGCGATGGCCGCCGGGCACTCTCTCGGCGAGTACTCCGCGCATGTCGCCGCCGGCACGCTGACCTTTGCCGACGCGGTGCGCGCCGTGCGCCTGCGCGGACGCTATATGCAGGAGGCCGTCCCGGCAGGCGAAGGCGCAATGGCCGCCGTCCTCGGGCTCGACCCAAAGCTGATCGAGGTGATCTGTGAACAGGTGCAGGACCAGCTCACGCCGCTACCCGGGTCTCCGATTGCCGAGGGCTTCGAAGCGAAGCTGGCCATAGTCTCTGCCGCGAACCTGAACTCGCCCGGGCAGACCGTGATCTCCGGCGCTGCCGGTGCCGTGGAAAGCGCGGCCGCGCTCTGCAAAGAAGCCGGCGCGAAGAAGACCGTGATGCTGCCCGTCAGCGCGCCCTTCCATTGTGCGCTGATGCAGCCCGCGCAGGACAAGCTCGCGGCGGACCTCGCAGGCGTCGAGTTCCGTGACCCCACAATCCTGGTAGCTGCGAATGTTACCGCCGAGCTGCTGACCAGCGGCGACGAAGCCCGCGCAGCCCTCATCGCGCAGGTCACCGGATCCGTCCGCTGGGTGGAGTGCATCGAGCTGCTGGTCCGCGAAGGCGCAACGCACTTCGTCGAGGTAGGCCCGGGCCGCGTGCTCAGCGGCCTGATGAAGCAGATCCTGGGTAAGGAATCCACGCTACCCGTCTTCAACGTCGAGGACGCAGCATCGCTTGAGAAGACAGTCGCGGGACTCGCCAACCAACAAGAATAAAAGGATAAATAAGTCGAACCCGGGCACTCCGGGGTGCGTATAGAGGGATGAAGACGGAGGTTCCAATGCGCACTGCGGTTCTGGCTCTCGTAATGTTGCTGGCGATGGGACGCAATGGATGGGCGGCACACGCGCCAGCAGGCAGCCCTGCAGCGCAGCATCAGGTACAAACAGCGGCAACGGCCGTCACCGCCGGCCCCGCTCGGGAATTCGAAGTCGCCACCATCAAGCCGAGCGACCCGGCGCAATGCTGCTCACGCACCTATGGGATGGAAGGGCGAAAGATCGCCACCAACAACACCTACCTCCAGTGGCTTATCAAATGGGCATATGGTCTGCAGGATAAGCAGATCGTGGGCGGCCCGGCATGGATCGGAGAGGCGCGCTACGATGTCACCGCCCAGGCCTCGGGCAGCGAAACACTGACGATCCACGACGCGAAGCGAGCCATGCAGAAGCTGCTCGCCGATCGCTTCCAGTTGAAGTTTCATCACGAGACCCGCGAGATGTCCGCATATGTTCTGACGGTGGCGCACGGCGGGCCCAAACTGACCCCGAGCAACCCCGCAATTGACACGGTGCCGCAGGTAGGCTTCAGCGGTGCCATCGGCCAGACGATGCATGGCTCCGGCCGCAACGTCACGCTGCACGAGTTCATGGGCGAGATACAGCGAATCGTACTCGATCGCCCCGTGGTCGACCACACGGGACTCACCGGCACCTACGACATGAATCTGCAATTTACCCGCGAAGACCAAACCGCCCTGGGAATGGCAGAGCTTCCCGAGAATGCAGCACCGAATCTGTTGACGGCCCTCAATCAGCAGCTCGGATTGAAGCTGGCGGTTGAGAAGACGGCGGTCGACGTAATTGTGATCGATCACGCGGAACCGCCTTCGGCCGATTAGAAAAATTGGCATCGGCGAATCCGGTCCAGCCCCTGTCCAGCCCATCGAGAAGGCAGAACCATTTGCACCCCAACTGTGGCTAATTTGCCACACATTGCCCCGTTGATCCCGTTGTAATCTGGTCGACGGAGCAATCTTTTTGGCCCAGAACGCGTCTCCCGAACAGACAATCCGTTCCGAGATCGACTTCACCGGCATCGGCCTGCACTCAGGCGCCGAGGTCACCATGCGCCTGGTCCCTGCGCCCGCCGGCTCAGGCATCGTCTTCCGCCGCACCGACCTCGACGGCTTCGAGATCCCCGCCAACGGCCGCAACGTCGCCCGCGTCAGCTACGCCACCAGCCTGATGCGCGGTTCCGTCCTCATCTCCACCACCGAGCATCTGCTCTCCGCGCTCATCGGCTTCGGCGTCGACAACGTCATCGTCGAGGTCGACAACCTCGAGCTGCCCATCCTCGATGGCTCCGCCCTGCCCTACGTCGAGGCCTTCCAGCGCGTCGGCCTCAAGCCCCAGCGCCGTCGCCGCGAGTACATCCGCATCCTCAAAGAAGTCGAGGTCCGCGAAGGCGCGAAGTTCATCGGCGTCTATCCCGGCCAGGGCTACAGCATCGACTACATGATCGACTTCCCCGCGCCCATCGGTTCAGCGCGCTTCCTCGGCGACCTTGAGACCGGCGACTACGCCCGCCTGATCGCGCCGGCACGTACCTTCGGCTTCAAGGAAGACGAGCCAAAACTTCGCGACATGGGCCTCATCCGCGGCGCGTCGGAAGCCTGCGCCATCATCGTCGCCAAGGGCAGCGTGCAGAACGGCCCGCTCCGCTTCGAAGACGAGTTCGTGCGCCACAAAGTCCTCGACCTCATCGGCGACCTCGCCCTCGCCGGCCACCGCATCCAGGGCCGCGTCATCGCAGAGCGCGCCGGCCACGCCATGCACACCGCGCTCGTCCAGCGCCTGCTGCGCGACCGCTCCGCCTGGGACCTCGTCCACGGCAACGACGAACCCGAGCCGCAGCTCTCCGCCGATGCAGCATCGCCAGTCATTGCAGACCCCTCCTTCCGCTCTGAACTGTCTGCGAATGCCTAGCCTCCTGCGACGAACAGGCCCACTTACCATTCTGACTCCAGCGACTATCCCGCCGTCGCGTTTATCCCACTCCAATCCCTCCGCCGCAGCATCTTACTTAGAATGAAAGCCGTAACTATGCCAAGTACCCACGCAGCAACAAGCGCGCTTCTAGCACTTTTTCTATCCGCCGCCGCATTCTGCCAAGCCCCCGCACCCCCGGCAGAAGCTGCGCCGCCCCCCGCCGCAGCGACCACTCAGGTCACCGGCTCAGTCCTTGACCCCCAGGGCGATGCGGTCAGCGGAGCGAACATCACGCTCATCCCAACCGGCAAACTCACCGAACACACCGCAACCTCCGGCGCCGACGGCAGCTTCGCCGTCCAGTCTCTGCCCGCAAGCCAATATCGGCTTACGATCATGGCCCCTGGCTTCGCCCTCTACGCTTCCGGCGAGTTCACCGTCCGGCCTGGCGAATCGGTCACGCTTCCCGCTGTCACACTCAAAGCCTCCTCCACCACAACGAATGTGAGCGTCGTAGCCTCGGCGAACCAGATCGCCGCAGCGCAAGTCCACATGGAGGAGCAGCAGCGCGTCCTCGGCGTCTTTCAGAACTACTACACCAGCTACATCTGGGATGCTGCGCCCATGCCGGCAAAAGAGAAGTACAAGCTCGCCCTGCGCTCCCTCGTCGACCCGCCCCAGTTCCTTGTCGTCGCCGGCGTCGCAGGGGCCGAGCACTTCAACGGTACCTACCCCGGCTATGGTCCGGGGATCGAGGGCTATGGCAAGCGCTACGGCGCGGCCCTCGCTGATGCGACTACAAGCCGCATCGTCGGCTCAGCCATCCTTCCCTCGCTGCTTCACCAGGATCCGCGTTACTTCTATCAGGGCTCCGGAAGCGTGCCCTCGCGCGCCCTGCATGCCGTCAGCTTCACCTTCATCGCTCGCGGCGACAATGGCCGCAATCAGCCTAACTACTCACATCTGCTCGGGTCTCTCGCTGCCGCCGGTGTGGCCAACACCTACCATCCTGCCGGCAGCCGAGGCGTCGGCGACACCTTCCAGGCCTTTGGCGTCAACCTGGCCGCGAACATCGTAGGCAATCTCGTCCGCGAGTTCGTCCTTCGCAATCTTGAATCCATCCCCACCTTCGCCAACGGCAAGCACTAGCCCCTGACCTCTGTCCTGCGGTCCCTCCGATGGAATTACCTCTCTCGCGCAGCCTGTAAGATGAGCGAATGAACCGCATGCAGCCCAACAGACTCTGCAGGCAAAGGCTGGGTGAATGCGCCGCGTAGCACTGATCTACAACCCCTTCTCCGGGATGAGCCAACACCGCCGCGCCGCCATCGTCGAAAACATCGCCGCTCTGTTTGAAGCCAGCGGCGTACAAACCCGCATCCTGGCCACCACCTCACCCGGCTCCGCAGCCACCCTCGCGCTGCAAGCCGCGGAAGACGGCTGCGACACCGTCATTGCATGCGGAGGCGACGGCACCATCCACGAGGCCATGCAAGGCCTCATCGGCCACCCCACCGCACACATCACCGCCATCGGCGTCATCCCCATGGGCACAGCCAACGCGCTCGCTGCGGACCTCGGCCTGCCCAACGCCTCGCTCAAAGCCGCGCAGATGCTGCTCCACGCCGACCCCATCCGCATGCCCGTAGGCCGCATCCTCTTTCACGATGTCGATGGGGCCGAGCAATCGCGCTACTTCATCGTGGCCGCCGGCGTAGGCGTGGACGCGCACTTCTTCTCACAGCTCGACCCGCGCCTGAAGCACCGCTTCGGCTACGCAGCCTACATGGTGCAGGCTCTGCGCCTGTGGGCCACGCATACCTTCTCCATGTTCTCTGCGACCTTCACCGGCTGCGACAAGCAGCCACACCAGCACGAACTCTCGCAGCTGCTCGCCGTGCGCATCGGCAACTTCGGCGGCATGGTGCGCAAGCTCGTCCCCGGCGCCGCGCTCGGCAGCTCCACCCTGCGCATCATCGCCTTCAAGACCACAAGCCGCCTGCACTATCTCCGTTTCATGATCGCGGTCTGGTTCGCGCGCCACACCTACGCCCACCCCATCGACGTCATCGAGTGCACCACCGTCGACTGCCGCGACCTGCCCCACTCCCCCACACGCCACCGAGTCGAAGCCGACGGCGAGCTCCTCGGCTACCTCCCCGCCCGCATCAAATTAGTCCCCGATGCCCTAACGCTCCTCGTGCCGCAAAAGGTAAACAGCCACATCACCGACCCTAATTCGCGGTAGGCACCTTCTGCGCCGTATCGACGACGAGGTGCTTCATCGGAGCCTTGCCCGCGTCCAGCTTCAGGCCCACACTCTTCACCGCCGTCAACAACGACCCCGCCAGCGAAATCGATCCCGGCTCAACATCCTTCGCATCCACCGGCAACAGAATATCGAACTTGCCCGGAAGCCCTGTCTCATCCTTCACCTGCCGCCCCACTTGATTCGACAGCGCGACGGCAAACTCCGCCAGCGTGTAGCCGATGTATCGCATCTGCGCCGTGCCCGCCTGGCTTATCGTGAATCCCGCCGATTGCGGACGCGAGCTCGAAGCCGGCCTCAGCTTCGGACCTTCATTTCCAAGTCGAAGAAGATAGACCGGCTCATCTTTCATCTCCGTATGCTGGCTCGTCTGAAACCGATCCGCAATCAGGTGCTGCAACATCACTGCGATCTGATCCTTCGGCGTACCCACGGGAAACGTCGCAGCCACGTCGTACCGCTCCGTCTCAATCCACGCCGGCCCGCTGATCTGGAAGGGCTCCAGGTCATAAGCCGCCATCAGCAGCCGCTTCAGCGTGACGCCGTCATAGGACGCTCTATCCGCCGCCAGGCTCACCGAGCCCGCACCCGTAGATTGCGTCCCGCCAGCCGTTGTCTTGGTATCCGCGGGCGCGGCAGGCTTCACCGTAGCCACCGCAAACTCCACACGCTTCGCAGCTGCTGGAGCATCCTTCGTTGGAGTAGTTTTGGCTGGATCAGATGCAGTCTGCGCAGATGGAGCGGGAGCAGGCTTCGCTGGAGCCGCTGTAGTCTGAGCAGCCTTCGTCGAATCAGCCTTTGTTGGAGCAGGCGTAGTCTGAGCTGGCTTAGTCGGAGCAGCCTTGGTTTGCGCATAAGCCGCACCCTGCATACCGAGCCCGAGGACCACTGCCAGGACAAGTTTCATCGTTCACTCCTTACAATTTTGAGTTGGAACGCAGCCCTCGTTCAATTCTAGAAGTCTAGCAGTCACCACTCGCATCCACTCTCCCACGAAGGTTTGATCTGCTGGCACACCACACCAAGTCAGAAGACACGCAACCTTTGCGGATTAGCCCAACAATCGCTAGAATGGACCTTGGTACGCCGATGTAGCTCAGTTGGTAGAGCAACTGATTCGTAATCAGTAGGTCAGCGGTTCAACTCCGCTCATCGGCTCCATTTCCCCCTCACAACTGCGCTCCACATGCTGACCCTCTGACCCGGTCCATCGACCGGTCGCGGTCGATACACGTGTCGATGTAATCCGTCTCCTTTTGAGCGCAAATATCAGGCGAACAGTCAGGTATGGTGTAGAAAGGCGGAGATTAGAGGACGCTAATAATGGGCAGAGGTGGGACCTGGATCAAAACTCCGCTTATCGTCATTCTGACTGCGTGTGTACTCGCAACGTCCGGCTGCGGCGCGAATTCCTCCGCCCCTGGCGATCCGTCTATTTCGACGCCGACTCCCACACCGACGCCGACTCCCACGCCAACACCCGTACCGACACCTACACCTGTACCAACCCCTACCCCTACGCCTACGCCCACGCCTGATCCAATACCCACACCCGTACCGACACCTACTCCGGATCCGACGCCCGTCCCCACACCGACTCCCACCCCAACCCCCGTCCCCACGCCGACCCCGACCCCGACGCCCGATCCAACACCCGTGCCGGTACCCACACCCGCACCAACCGTGATGCGTGGCTCTGTGCATGGCGGCCTGCTTCCCGTCACCGGCGCGACGATCCAGCTATACGCCGTGGGAACCACCGGAGACGGATCGCCCGCCACCCCGCTGCTGTCGACTGCAACCGTCACCGACGCCAGCGGTTATTTCGATCTGACCGGCCTCTACACATGCCCTGCGGGAAATCCGTTGATCTACGTCGTCGCTACCGGCGGCAATCCTGGAGTGTCTGCCAACAATCCAAACCTCTCGCTCATGGCCACCTTGGGCTCATGCAGCAGCCTCACTGCCTCAACCTCCATCGTGATTAACGAGTTGACGACCGTGGCCGCCGTGTATGCGCTCGCGCCGTTCATCTCCTCTCCCACCGCGATCGGATCGGCACCCAACCACTCGGCCGCCATGGCAGCAGAGTTCAATTTGTCCGCGGAATTCGTCGATACCACCCTGGGCACATCTCCAGGAACAGCCGTACCAGCAGGAACCACCGTACCCATCGCGCAGATCAACACCATAGCGGACATCCTCGCGACCTGCATTGAGTCCACCGGAGGGACATCAGGCGATGGGTCGCCATGCGGAACGCTGTTCGCTTTGACCACGCCGCCGACGACCCCTGCTACCTCGCCGGCAACCAACACCATCGCGGCCTTGCTCAATCTTGCGAACAATCCCACGCTGAACACCTCGGCGCTCTTCGCCCTGGTCACGCCCTCCACGCCGTTTCAACCCGTCCAGACCATCCCTCCGCCGGATCTCGGGGTCCAGGCCAATTCTCCTTCGGCTTTATATGCCACGCCCTCATCGCTCAGCTTTGGAACCTGGGTGCCCGGCACCACCACCCCAGCGCAGACCATCGGCGTTACGAACTTCACTTCGACGACCGCTACGCTCAGTCCAGTCATCTCGGGGCCTGCAGCCACCAGCTTTGCAATCTCCGGCGGAACATGCGGCGCCACGCTGACGCCGCAGGCATACTGCACCTACCTCGTCACCTTCACTCCCGCGGCGGCGACTGCACTCAACGCTTCCTTGATTCTCAGCTCAAGTTCATCGACCTCACCCCTCCAGGTCTTATTGAGCGGCACCGGCGTCGCGGCCAACGCGGGACGTGTATCGCTCAGTCCGTCCTCGCTAAGCTTCGATATCTCCGGAACCACCCAGGACATCCTGGTGCAAAACTTCGGCGCGACGCCGCTAACGATATCAAATATCGTGCTCTCCAACTTCGGCTCCAATAACAGCACTTATCTCGGCAACAGCGCATACTTTACACAAACGAACAACTGCGGTTCGAGCCTCGCAGCTCAATCCGTTTGCACTGTTTCAGTAGCTTCGCACGTACTTAATTACTCGAACGCATATCCAGTGCAATTCACCGCCACACTTACGATTCTGGACAATGCCGCGGCCGGCCCACAGACCGCTTCCCTGACTTCCGCCAACACATCCCAGGTCTCCCCCAGCAACCCCAGCATCTCATCCAGCGCTGTAGGCGTCCCCGCAACGGCGCAGCTTTCGATGTCGTCCGGACATTACAACATACCTCCTTCGTTGAGCTACACCATAGGCGGCGCCAACCCCGCAGACTTTTCTATCAATTCCGCAAATTCGTATGGATGCACTGTCCTCGCAGGCTATCAATGCCTTGCCACTGTCACCTTTACTCCTGCAGCAGCCGGCGTCCGCACCGCCCGGCTAGTCATGAATGGATCGAGCCAATACATTCCTCTGACCGGCACTACTCCAACGTCCACCACCACACCAGGTTTTGTAGTTAGTCCATCCCCGTTTTCACTGCAGCTTGCCCTGCCAAGCGCAGATCCCAATGGCCAGTCCGGCGTAGGTTCGCTGACGATTTCCAATCACAGCAGTACAACATTCAGCTACGTCGGAACGCTGTCGGGGCCAAACGCCTCGGTATTCACGGCCGATGGAAGCAGCTGCACCGCACTTGCGCCGCAGCAAAGCTGCAACGTGATTCTTTCCATGACCGGCGTCAGCGCTGCCGGCGTCTATTCCGCAAACTTATTGATCAAAGACGCCAACTCAGCGCTTTCGCAACTGGTACCGATTACCGGAACGGGCATCTATTGGCAGGCGACTTCGAATCCTGGCAATTTGATATTCGGCGCGCAGGCTGTAGGAACGACGAGCGCGTCAAAGACCTTCGTACTGGCCGACGGCAACGGCTATCCGCTCGGACATCCTTTGAGTGTGGCTCTTCCTTCGCCAAGTAACTTTGTCTTCACGCAGGGCGCAACCTGCCCGGCAAGCTTAACGCAGCCATGCACCCTTGCAATCGCCTTCTCCCCGTATCAGAGCGGCTCCATCTCGGAGGTCGCCAGGTTCACCGACCAGACCACCGGCTACTCATCCGTGCTATATCTTTCGGGGACGGCAGGCGCTGCAGCGGTCTCCCTGTCCCCCAACACACTCTCGTTCCCAACCCGATCCATCGCAACAACCTCTATTCCCATCACCGTGACGCTGACCAATTCAGGCACGCTGCCGTTGACGGTATCAAGCGTCAGCATAGTGGGAGCGGTCAACAACAACTTCACCCAGACCAATAACTGCGCAACGCTCGACGTAAACAACACATGCGCAATCAATGTCACGTTTGCTCCGACGACCGGGGGAACACAATCGGCCTCGATCCAGATTGTCAGCAATGCCAGTTCGTCACCGGATCGAGTCGCCATAAGCGGCATCGCCCAGTAGACCTGGCCCCTGCGGCAGGCGGGTGAGCCACGCGCCTGCGCAAATTAAGGCAGAGTCTGGTGTTGAGCTGTAAACATTCCCGTAAAAGCAAGCATCCGGACAAAACTATGCGGGCTCCCGCTTGGAAGCCCGCATCGCTTTTACTGTGGTGTCGCCTCAACGTCGAGCTCGATCTTCACATCGTCCCCCAGCACGGCATCGCCACTCTTCAGCGCGCCGCCCCACGTCAGCCCAAAGTCCTTGCGGTTGATCGTGGTCGTGGCCGTAAATCCGCGATGGGTCTTGCCCTTGGCATCGACCTGCTCTTTCCCTGGATTCTCGAGCGCAAGAACAACGGACTTGGTCACTCCATGGAGTTGCAGGTCGCCAGTCACGTCATAGTGATCGCCTGCCCTGGCGACGGCCGTGCTCTTGAAGGTCATCGTCGGGTACTTCGCCGTATCGAAGAAGTCCGGACTCTTCAAATGCGTGTCACGTGCCGCCACCCCGGTGTCCACACCCGTGACGTCGATCGATGCATCGACGCTCGACTTGTCGACGTGGGCCGGATCGAGCGTAATCGTTCCAGTGACGCCGCGGAAGCTGCCGTGAACCGTACTGATCGCCAGATGCTTGATCGAAAAATCAGCCTCGGAATGTGCAGAGTCGATCTTCCACTGCGTCGTCTGGGCGTTCAGTGACGCCGCCGCCGCCAGTACCACTATCGCTATCGTTGAACCCATCATCTTCATTGTTTACAACCTTTCATTCGAATAGAAATTAACTGCAATTTGCGTGGAAGATCGGACCGCTCAAACAATTGCCCTCGAATGGGCTGCAAAACGCCGCAGCGTGCGCCATCTCTCACGCCCCGAAATTTCAATGCGAACGAGCAGATCAGCTCAGGTCAAATCGGGGTCATCCCGGACTCTCCCCAGTCACAGGAAAATCCAGAAAGCATAAGTAAGTTGTCCGAAGGAATAAGCGGGCGCGAGGCTACCGGTGAAGGCAACAACAAGGCGCCGCATTGGAGAAACGAATCTTCATCGCTGGTGCAAAGACTATCAAGTTTCCACCCAGAGCACAATTCACTTCCAGCAGTCAGGTCGGCTGGTGGCGCAAGGCCAATGCCGCCCACCCATGCAAGTTCTAGCGACATAAGAGAATCTTAGACTGGACGATGAATCGAACAAATCTAGCTCAAATGTTTCGATTGCAACTCTCGCCAAGACCCGAGTGAGGTTCCGAAATATCGAACGACACTCAACAGCGTTCGTCAGCTGTGGAAACACGGGCTAAGGTCAGATAAGCTTGCCTCAATGGCTTCTACCCTGTTCACGCCGCAGCCCATCGGATTTGTCAGCAGCCCCTTTAGCGACTCCTCGAGCATTCCAAAAGGCCCTGGAGCCATACATCAAGAAGAAGCAGTGCTCGTAGTTCTCCCCGAGTTTCAGCCGGGCCTCACTGACATCGAAGGGTTCTCGCACCTTCTCGTGGTCTGGGCATTCGATCAAAGTGACAGATATGAACTGATTACCATGTCCCCGACCGACGGCCGCCCCCATGGCGTCTTCGCAACTCGCTCTCCCCTTCGCCCAAATCCAATCGGAATTACCGTTGTCGAGCTATTGCGCCGCGAAGGCTCGAACTTACATATTCGGGGCATAGATATGCTGGACGGCACACCCGTTCTGGATATCGAGCCCTACCTTTCCGGCATCCCCGCGGAAAAGCTACGCCGAGGCTGGTTGGCCGACGCTGAGGCCTATCTGATCAATCATCCACTGACTCGCCCGGAAGTGCCGTACCCCACCGCCGGTCTGCGTAACATCTCCCTGACCACAGCAAAAAGCCCCATCCTCGAAAGGATGGGGCTTCTGGATTATGCCGGCGATCACCTAATCTCCCACACACTTACGCGTGCAGTACCATCGGCCCAACGAGGCTTAACTTCCGTGTTCGGGATGGGAACGGGTGTGACCCTCGTAGTAAACTCACCGGCAAATTGTCGAAATATCGCTCCTGCGATCTTTCAAAACTGAATAGATTGGGATTAGACGTCTTACTTTACTCCAACATCAAGGTATAACTACAGGCTTGTGTTGAATGAACTCCAGAACAGTGGACTACATTATCACTGCGCAGAGTAAATTCTATGGACAAGCCGAACGGGCGATTAGTACTGGTAAGCTACACGCATTGCTGCGCTTCAACACCCAGCCTATCAACCTGGTGGTCTTCCAGGGCCCTTCATTTCCCTTTTGGGTTGGGAGATCTCATCTTAGAGCGTGCTTCCCGCTTATATGCATTCAGCGGTTATCACAACCGAACTTCGCTACCCAGCCGTGCCCTTGACAGGACAACTGGAACACAAGAGGTTCGTCCATCCCGGTCCTCTCGTACTAAGGACAGCCCTCTTCAAATCTCCTACGCCCACAGCAGATAGAGACCGAACTGTCTCGCGACGTTCTGAACCCAGCTCACGTACCACTTTAATCGGCGAACAGCCGAACCCTTGGAACCTTCTACAGCTCCAGGATGTGATGAGCCGACATCGAGGTGCCAAACCGAAGCGTCGATATGAACTCTTGGCTTCGATCAGCCTGTTATCCCCGGCGTACCTTTTATCCGTTGAGCGATGGCCCTTCCATACAGAACCACCGGATCACTAAGGCCTGCTTTCGCATCTGCTCGACTTGTAGGTCTCGCAGTTAACCACACTTATGCCTTTGCACTCGACGGTCGATTTCCAAACGACCTGAGTGTAGCTTCGCGCGCCTCCGTTACAATTTAGGAGGCGACCGCCCCAGTCAAACTACCCGTCTTACTATGTCCCTCTCCCGGATCACGGGAGCAGGTTAGAATCACAACACTCGCAGGGTGGTATCTCACCGTTGGCTCCACCGAACCCAAAAGTCCGGTATCAAAGCCTCCCACCTATCCTGCGCAGCAAGAGCCGTAACTCATAGTAAAAGTATAGTAAAGGTGCACGGGGTCTTTTCGTCTAGCTGCGGGTAACCGGCATCTTCACCGGTACTACAAGTTCGCCGAGCAACTCGTTAAGACAGTCGAACGATCGTTACTCCATTCGTGCAGGTCGGAACTTACCCGACAAGGAATTTCGCTACCTTAGGACCGTTATAGTTACGGCCGCCGTT
>DASZBW010000015.1:0-23444 GCA_035943695.1 Acidobacteriaceae bacterium
TCTGGCCTCCATCGGCCATCCGCTTGTAGGCGATCCTCTGTACGGGCCAACTGGCCAGCCTCTTGAAAATCTTCCCGGCCTCCCCGGCGATGGAGGATATCTCCTGCACGCCCAATTTCTGAAATTTCATCATCCCATCACAGGAGAACAAATCCACCTTGAGGCTGCTTTGCCGCCTGGATTCTCATTGCATCGGTAGGGTTGTTGCCGAGAGACGCGTCGATGAGGACGAATCTTCGTCCCTCGTCCAAGCTCAGTGAGCGCATTGGCCTGATATTCTCGCCAGTTGAGAGTTCCTACGCGGATTGCTTCTGACAAGCCGACTTATCAGGTCTGATCCATGGTTTCTAAGAACGCCGTTTTGCGGGACCAACCCCGTTCGAACATTTTGTAATCTCGCTCGAAGGCCTGGAGAGTGGCAATCACTGGCGACGATTGTTTACAGTCGAATCATGACGCCTGACCTCACCGAACACTACAGCGATGTAATCGCGAGAGCGCCCGGCCCTGCACCATGGTACTTGGGGCAGAGTGGAAGTGACCTTTCTATACCATCGGAGAAACTGTCGTGGGAGAGAGACGCGAATGCCGGGCCGACGGAGCTAATGGATGGCAATAGGCGGATCTACGCCTTAGCTTCGATATACAGCTACGTGCGTCGACTGAATTCGACTCACTTCGTGGTCTGGTACAAGTCAGGGACGCCGGTGGTCGGTAAAGTGACCTTCCAACTCTACGAGGCCTCGTCATTGCGACCCATGACGGACGAGCAAACGTCCGTTGCGCGCCTCACTAGAAGCCCGTTCGCGACTGCTGCAACGCTGTTGGCGGAATATTCCATTCCACGCAGCCAGCCCAGTGGTTTTCAGGCAATGCAATTTCCACCGCAATTTGCCGAATGTCCGGAGTTGCTTGTTCTGGTTTCCAACGACAACACTTGGGACAACGTGGGCCTTGATCTATGGTCAATTGATCCGTTGAATCAGCAGATGAAGGTCATCTCTCAAGACTGGTTTACGCACGGCCAATATGACTTCGGCTACCAGTGGATTACGCGCGTCGCGCGTAGTCCCGTTACAGGTAATCTCGTTGGCGACGGAATACGCATCGGTGCGTTCGTCCTCAATCAGGATGGCTCTAAATTTTTAGAATGGCTCGGTGCTAAGCATTTTCCAAACAAGGATATGTCTATCGGCAATAAGCCATAACCTTGGCTCAATGACCTCCCATTTCGAAGAGTCCACCTTTTTGAACACGTCCGCCGAGGGTCCTCGAAAGTCTTATTATCGGAAACTTCAGAGATTACTCCTCATAAACGCTGTTCTCGGAAGTTGGCTCACTCGCGCTCCACAGTTTGTATCAACCGCTACAATTCGCGCCTCATGATCAAAAAGAAAAATATTTGAGCCAATGAACGGCTATCAGATAGCCTTTACAAAGAGACTCAAAATGATCCCTCCGCCCGACAATGGAATTGTTCATCTTGTCAGCAACCGCCCGGTTGCTGAAGTAGTTGAGCATCTTCTATCGCTGCTTCATGAAAAAGCTCTTACCGTTTTCACGGTGGTGGACCATAGTGGCGAAGCTGCAAGCGTGGGTCTTGCGATGCGTGACACGAAGCTGGTCCTTTTCGGGAGCCCGAAAGCAGGGACACCCCTGATGATTGCTTCCCCGGACAGCGCCCTTGATCTGCCGCTCAAGATTCTGATCGCAGAAGAGCCGGATGGATGTACCAGGATCAGCTACAACAACACGTCATACGTACAGCAACGTTATGGACTATCACCAGAACTAGCCGCCAAGATAGCCGCGATCGATCAGATTGCGACAGTCCTTGCTCAATATTGAGCCGGTGATTGCGCAACATGGAGCCGATCTCCTTGGAGTCTGCCAGGATCCAACGAGGCGGCGGGCCTTCAGCTTCGGCATCATGCAATCTTGATCCCCGCCAGAAACTCGCGCACGCTGCGAACGACTTCCTGCAGATGGGTTTCCAGGGCGAAGTGGCCTGTGGGAAGAAACTGAACGGTGGCGGTGGGAATGTCGCGCTTGAATGCTTCGGCGCCTGCGGGGATGAAATAGGGATCGAACTTGCCCCACACGGCAAGCAGAGGCGGCTTGGCGGTGCGGAAGTACTCCTGGAATTTTGGATAAAGCTTCACGTTGTTGGCATAGTCGAGGAAGAGGTCGAGCTGGATGTCGACGTGGCCGGGCAGCGCGAGGATGGCAGCGTCGAGTGTATACCCGGCGGGGTCAATGAGCGAGGGGTCAGGGACACCGACGCCGTATTCGTGCTTCATGCCTGCGAGGGTGAGTGCGGGGCGGATCATGTTGCGGTGTTCCAGCGTGGGTTCGCGCCAGTAGCGCTGGATCGGCGCCCACGCATCGCCGAGACCTTCTTCGTAGGCATTGCCGTTTTGCGAAATGATAGCGGTGACGCGTTCGGGAGCCATGAGTGCGAGACGGAAACCGGTGGGCGCGCCGTAGTCGAAGACGTACATGGCGTAGTGCTTGAGGGAGAGCGCGTTGGTGAAAGCGAAGATGGTTTTTGCAAGCGCGGCGAAGGTGTAGGTGTAGTTAGCGGGCGGCTCCGTGAAGCCAAAGCCGGGCAGGTCAGGCGCGATGACATGGTATGTGTCCGCGAGGCGCGGGATGAGTTCGCGATATTGGAAAGAGGAGGTAGGAAAGCCGTGGAGGAGGAGGAGCACGGGAGCATCGGCGGGACCGGCTTCGCGGTAGAAAACGTTCACGCCGTCGGCCTCGATGAAGTGATGCGAGGTGAGGGGAATGTTTGGTGCGTCGTGTTTTTCGGACATGGGCTTCTCCTTGGATGGGTTGAAAGCGAAGAGGCTGCGCGCGCGCAGTGTGGCGGCTCCTGCGAGGGATGTCGCGAGGAATTTGCGGCGCGGGAATTCGAGATTAGAAGAGTTCAAGGACGACCTTTCCTTTGCTGCCTTTCGCGACGGCGTCGTAGGCGGCGGCAATGCCGGTGCCGAAGTTTTGTTCGGCAAGGAGTGGTTTGAGTTGGCGCTTGTCTGCGAGGGCGGCGGCTTCGGCGAGAATGTGGCCGTGGTTGGCGCCGCCGTTGCCGGAAAGAAGCGGGAGGAGTGTGAAGACTCCGGAGTAAGTGGCCGCGCGGAACGAGAGGGGCGCGAGGGCGTGGGTGCCCCAGCCGAGGCAACTGACGACGTGACCGGTGTAGCGCTTGACGGCGAGGAAAGAAGCGTCGAGGACGGGGCCGCCGAGAGTGTCGTAGACGATGTCGAACCCTTCGCCTGCCGTGTGTTGTGAAACGTAGTCATCGACGGACGTGTTGCGGTCGATGGCGGTGGCGCCGAGAGATTCTACGATGTGTTTTTTGTCAGCGGAGATGGTGGTGAAGACGTTGGCGCCGCGAGCGAGAGCGATCTGGACGGCGGCGTAGCCCACTCCGCCAGCACCGGCGTGGATGAGGACGGTTTGTCCAGCGTGGACGTTGGCGCGATCAACGAGGCCTTCCCATGCGGTGATGGTGACAAGTGGGAGCGCAGCGGCCTGTCGCATTGTGAGAGCTTTGGGTTTGTTTGCGAGCAGCGATGCATCAGCGGTGATGTATTCAGCGAGTGTGCCTTGCAGACCAGCGACGCCGCCAACCATGCCGTAGACTTCATCGCCCGGTTGGAACGCGGAGACGCCTTCGCCGAGGGAGGCAACGACGCCTGCCATGTCGAGACCAAGGATCGCGGGAAGTGGCTGCTTCGCGTGGCCGCCTTGTCCGGCGCGTATTTTTGTGTCGAGTGGATTGACGCCACTGGCGGCGATCTTGACGAGGACTTGCCCGGGTGCAGGCACCGGTGTGGCGATGTCGATTTCGCGAAATGGGCCGTCGGGAGTTTCTACGATGTAGGCTTTCATGGCGCTCCTTCCTTTTTTGCGCGCGCTGCTATTGGGAACGAAGAGTGGATTCAGCGACTCATGGCAGAGGTGCAGGTGCGAGGCCGAGGAGGAGGGCTTCGCGTTGCGTTATGACTTCTGGTGGTGTCGGCGGATGCTTCTCGTTGTCGAAGCGTTCGTACTGGGGATGCGGGCCTGTTGTTACGACTTCGACGGAAATTGGTTTGTCTGGAATGCGGCCGCCGAACCAGTGTGGGTCGTCGCGCTGTTGCCATGTAACGAGTGCGAGGCGAGAGCCGAGAGTTGGTGGCTGACCACGGGCGATTTCTTTTTCGCTATAGAGCGCGGACATGGTGTGAGCGGCGGGATCGACAAACAGAGTGATGGCGCGCCACGTGAGCGGATTGAACGAAAGGCCGGGTGGGAGCGCGGCGGCTGCGTTGTTGAGGGACTCTTCACGAGTGGATGCGGCGGTACTGATGGGCAGCGTGTAGACGTCGTCCGCGTCGCGCATGGGGAGATGACAGGTGGTGCACTCGCCGGTGAAGGCTGCGTCTTTGCCGTAGGGCTTGAGATCGAGGCCGCGCCAACGTCCCCATCCCCAACCGGCGGTTTGTTTGTAGAGACGTGCGTCTTTGACCATGAGTTCAACCTGAACGAATTTGCCAGGATGGATGAGGCCGTCAGAACCTTTCTCCTGCTGCCATGCGATCTTTGCGAAGCGCGTGCCGTCAGGCCAGGGGTGGATGTTGCCGGATGCTGCTGCCTGGATGGCGATGTCGTTGCCGAGGATAAAGCGAAACGTGTTGTTGTCTCCGCGATCAGTGAAGCTGAGGGGCTTCCAGTCTACGAAGGACGGATCGAAGGCGAGACCGTTGTATTCGGGGGAGATCGCGAACATATTCACGCGAGGCTGCGTCATTGTTGCAGTGGATGCAGCGAGCGGAGTGGTGCTCCAGGGAGCGAGGTAGGCTTTCAGGATTGCGAGATCTTCCGGTGTGACTTTGGCGTCGGGGTGCAACGCCGTGAAGCGGGGAAGAGGCATGGCGCCAAGTTGCATCATGTTGACGGCTTCGTAGAGTGTGGCCTGCTGCGCGGCGGCAGGTTTGGAGCCGAGGGTGGAGAAGTTCAGATGATCGCGCGCGGTGAGCACGTCTTTGCGAACGAGGAAGTAGGCGGGTTCGATTTGATCGAACCATGCGAGACGGCGTTCGTCAGAGTGGCATGCGTAGCAGTCTTTCCGAAGAACAGCGACAACCTGAGGCGGAGCGGCGAGCTTCGGAGTGGCGGCTGTTGCGGGCGTTGTCGGGATGCTGGGGTGGAAGAGTTGCAGCAGCAGAAAGATCGCTGCTGCAACGAGGATAAGTTTGCCGGTGAGTTTCATGGTTCCCCTGTTCATGCGTGGAGGAGCGATGTCAGTGAGCTTCAACGGATGTGGGCGCAGACATGAAGAGGATAACGAGGCCTTCGATCAGCGTGGGATGGGTGAGGATGGCATCGCGCAGCGCGGTATAGGGAAGTTTGCCGAGCATGGCGATTTGAACGGCGCCCATGATCTCTCCGCCTTCGACACCGAAGACGGTGAAGCCGAGAATGCTGTCGTCTGCGGCGACGAGGGCTTTCATAAAGCCTCGCGTTTCTGAGAGCGTGCGCGTGCGCAGGTCGGCAGCCATGGGAATTTTGAAGAGGCGGTAGGCGATGTTCTGCTTCCTGGCTTCTGTTTCGCTAAGGCCGATGTGTGCGACTTCGGGGTCGGTGAACAGGGTGGAGGGAACCTGGCGGCCCGTGGTGACGCGGTTGCCTCCGGCGAAGTTGTCGCGGAGGATGCGGAAGTCGTCGAGAGCGATGTGCGTGAACTGCGGGCTGCCGGCGACTTCGCCATCGGCCCAAACACCGTCGGCCGTGGTCTCGAGTTTTTCGTTCACCTGGATGAAGCCGCGGCCGGTGAGTTCGACTCCAGCGAGTTCGAGGCCCATGTTGTCGGTGTTGGGCGTGCGTCCGGTGGCAACTAGGATGTGCGTGGCGTCGATGGTTTGGCTGACGCCGTCCTGCGTGTACGTGACGGTGACGGATTTGCCTGACGTGCCGGAGACTTCGGTGACGGTGGCACGCAGCAGGACGTGGATGCCTTCGTCGCGGAAGAGCGTGGCGATGCCTTCGCTGACATCGGCGTCTTCGCGATGGAGGAGCGTGCCGTTGCGTTCGAGCAGGGTGACCTTACTGCCGAAACGGCGCATGGCTTGCGCGAACTCGAGACCGATGTAGCCGCCGCCAAGGATGAGGATGTGTTCAGGCAGAGCGTCGAGTTCGAGGGCCTCGATGTGGGTGAGAGGCTGGGCGGTGGCGAGGCCGGGGATTTTGTCGATGGAGGCGCGCGTTCCGGTGCCGATCACGATGCGCTTGCCGGTGACGTGGCGCTTCCTGCCATCGGGCATGTCGACTTCGAGGAGTTTCGGGCCGAGGAAGTGGCCGTGGCCGAGGATGAGTTCGGTGCCGGAAGTGTCGTAGTTGCGGATGTGAATATCGACGAGTTCTTTCACCATCTTCCGTTTGCGGTCCGTGATGGCGGACATGTCAATGGTGTAGCCGGAGGTATCAATGCCGAACTCCGCGGCGCGCGAAAAATAGGAGGCGACCTTGGCGGAGTGGATGAGGTTCTTGCTGGGGAGACACGCGATGTTCGGGCAGGAACCGCCAATCCATTTGCGCTCGATCATGGCGACGCGCTGGCCCTGACGGGCGAGCGTCCAGGCGAGAAACTTGGAACCTTCGCCGCTGCCCAGGACGACAAGGTCGTACTGTTCCGGGGTGATGGTGCCGGTTGTGGGTTCCGTCATGCGTGGCCTCCAAAAAGCTATCTGCATTTAATGATGGGGCCGTTCTTTATACTCGGAGTCACTTAGAGTATCGGAAAGCTGTTCTGGAGTATCGATGTGCGAGGCGTATGGATAAGCTGTCCCCATTTCTGTCACGGTTCTCGCTGACGGCCCGTGTGTTTCTTGCTGGCCATGTTTGCGGAACCACGTCAGACCATGTGACCAGGACCGCTGGCCATCTGCACGTCCTGCGCAGCGGCGTGCTGCATATTTTGAATAAAAACGGCGTCCCCATTGTGCTTCGTGAGCCGACGGTGCTGCTGTATCCAAGGCCGGAAGAGCATACCTTTCAAACCGAAGGCGCCGATATTGTGTGTGCGTTCGTAGAGTTTGGCGCAGGGATGCTGAACCCGCTGGCGACGGCCCTTCCCAATTTACTGTTGGTTCCGCTGGCTTCGATTCCAGAGCTGGGCCCTACGGTAACCCTCTTCTTTGCGGAGGCATTTGCACACCGGGACGGGAGACAGGCAGCGGTGGACCGGTTAGCGGAGTATTTTCTCGTGCTGCTACTACGATCGGCGATGGAATCGAAGTTGATCACGGGCGGAATCTTGACGGCTCTTGCGGATACGCATCTTTCGAAGGCACTCACCGCAATGCATGAACAGCCGGAGCGTGCCTGGAGCCTGGAAGACCTGGGCCATATCGCGGGGATGTCTCGCGCGCGGTTTGCAGCGCATTTTCTCGTCACCATGAAACAGACCCCATTCGAATACCTGGCTCTCTGGCGTATTGGGGTAGCGCAGTCACTCTTAAAGAAGGGTGAACCACTCAAGAGGGTGGCCCCGTCTGTTGGCTATGCAAGCGCGGGGGCCTTGATCAGATCGTTTTCCCGTCACGTGGGCGTTCCACCTTTAGTCTGGCTGGCGTCCCAGCAATCCAGTGAGATCGAAACCGGGTAACATCGCGAAGCTGACTTCTCGTCACCTGACCCATTGTATCCCTCTGATCATCAATAGATTCGTCCGGAGAAACGCGCTTGTCATCAGTATTGATCCTCGATAAGTGCTAAATCGCCAATGCACTCATTGACGTCCGGCTACTAGCGTTGTGCCGGCCTCTCGTCAGCAAGTAAGGATGAAAAGCGCGCTTCGCACCACGGATGCACAGCTAGGATTGGCTTACGTCTGGGGACGTAGCTCAGTTGGTCAGAGGGCTGCCTGGTCACGACTCGGGAGAAGCACCAAGGTCTTTGTCATGACCTTCTTTTAGGTCGACTCGGAGTTTTTCGACGATGCCTTGGAGGTCCTCAATGGAAGGAACCTCATCGCGCAGAGGCTCCGGCAATTGGCGTGTGACCCGATAGGTGGAAACTCCAATCGGCTTGGCAACATCGCGCAAGGAATATTCAACAATGGATTCGCCCCTGCTTTCGCAAAGAAGGAGCCCGAGTGTCGGTGCATCCGAGGAAGTCCGCAGCAGGTCGTCTGCGGCCGAGAGGTAGAAGTTCAGTTTGCCGGCATACTCAGGTTTGAACGGGCCGACCTTGAGTTCGATGACAAAATAGCAGTGCAGCCGGACGTGATAGAAGAGCAGGTCAAGATAGAACGTCTGTCCATCCACTTCGAGCGGAACCTGGCTGCCAACGAAGGCGAATCCCCGGCCAAGTTCCAAGAGGAGGTCGCGGAGATGAATGAGCAGACCGCATTCCAGTTCCCGTTCTTTTGCGCTGGCAGCTAACGTCAGAAAATCGAATTGGTAAGGGTCCTTGAGAAGCTGCACCGCCAGATCCGAGCCTTCGGGCGGAAGCGCTCGCGAAAAATTCGTGATCGCCTTGCCTTGCCGTTCACGCAGTTGGCTTGCAATTTGATGAACGAGGACACTGCGGCTCCAGCCGTGTTCAACGGCTGCTTTGAGATACCACTCGCGGGTGGCACGGTCTTTGACCCGGTCTAAAAGGCACGTTTGGTGACCCCACGGCAATTTTGCAACAAGCTGTTGCAAAACTTCGGACTCTGGCCAGGCCTCCGCAAACGACCTCATATACCGGAGATTTCGAGGGCTGAATCCTTCGACGCCTGGAAATTCTGTGCCCAGATCCTTGGCAAGCCGATCAATGATCTTCGTTCCCCAGCCTGCAGTATCAAACCGCGACGAGATGTCCCGGCCAATCGACCAGTACAGGAGGATGAGCTCCCGATTGACAGCAAGCGCCGCGCGCACCTGGGCGGTGCGGACGCGCTCCTTGATGTCCTTTAGGAGTACGGCGTAGGCCGGAGGCACTTGGAGCGCTTTGGTCATCGTCCTCTCTAGGGTAATTGTGTGACAAGCATGGCGATCGTTGTTATCGGCTTCCTAGGTGAAAATTTCCCCGGGCAATTTTGCAACAACCTGTTGCAAAATGCCGGGAAGCGTAATGCTATAGTTTGGGCTGATTCCCCCACGGGTTCAGCCCGAGTCCGCTCGGTTAGAATTTGGTAGCAAATTGGTAGCATTGGTAGTAAACTGGGCCGGTTCTGCCGACTCAGCCGACTAATAACTACTTATCCGTCAATAACTTACGTTTTTAGTCGTTCCATGGCATGGAAGAGGTCACCGGTTCGATCCCGGTCAGGTCCACCAAATCTTCTCAATCATGGCAAATCGCATCATGCTGGGGCGAGTGTCGCGCCGTTGAGCGGCTCTGCGTATGATGGGTGCGCATCTGAATTGCAATGTTGAGGAGACCTGATCGATGTCCAGTCCGACTGAAGTAGCTGCGCCCGACGCACTCGCTTCGCTTCCACGGTTTGCGAACCCCGGGCCACTCGGTCTCGCGGGTTTTGGCCTGACCACTGTGGTGCTATCGGCCATCAACGCAGGTTTGCTGCCGCATGAGGCAGTGGCTGCGGTTGTGCCGCTGGCCTTTGCCTTTGGCGGGGTGGCGCAGTTGATTGCGGGTGCGCTTGAGTTCAAGGTGGGCAATACGTTCGGCATGGTTGCGTTTACTTCGTACGGCTTGTTCTGGTGGTGGTTCGCGCTGCTGAACTGGACGATTGGCGCGGGGTGGTTGAAGGCACCGCCGGCTGCGGCTGGCGGTACCATTCTGCTGATGTGGGGCGTCTTTACGTTTTTGCTGTGGATCGTCACCTTCCGGCTCAGCAAGGCCGTCTGGAGCATCTTTCTGCTGCTTTGGATCACGTTCCTGCTGCTGGCCTGGGGAGACTTTGGATACTCGATCGGCTCGCTTACGTGCGGGCAGGTAGGCGGTTACTTTGGGCTCCTGACCGGACTCGATGCGCTGGCTGTCGCATTCATTGAAGTGCTGAATGCTACCGCTAACCGGATCGTGATTCCAGTAGGAACGCCTTTCATCCGCAGTTAATGCGGATGAAAGGCGTTGGGTGTTTCGAGGCAATGCGGTAGCAAGGTTCGGGCTTGCCTATCGCTTGCCTTTGACTACTTCCTGGGCGGCGGCGGATCCGTTCGCCGGGACCGGGGGGACTTCGGCGGGGACGGTTGATGCGCCTATGCCCATCTTCTTGCGCAGCTCTGAGTCGATGCGGGCGAAGATGTCCCGGTTCTCTTTGAGGAAGCCGCGGACGTTCTCGCGGCCCTGTCCGATGCGCTCGCCCTGGAAGCTGTACCAGGCACCGCTCTTGTCGACGATGCCGTGGGTGACGGCGAGGTCGAGCGTATCGCCTTCGCGGGAGATGCCTTCGCCGTAGAGGATGTCGAACTCGGCGTCGCGGAAGGGGGCGGCTACCTTGTTCTTGACGATCTTTACCTTGGTGCGTGAGCCTACGACTACGTCGCCCTCTTTGACGGCTCCGATGCGACGAATGTCGATGCGCATGGAGGAGTAGAACTTGAGGGCCTTGCCGCCGGTGGTGGTCTCGGGATTGCCGAACATGACGCCGATCTTCTCGCGGATCTGGTTGATGAAGATGAGGCAGGTGCGGGACTTCGAGACAGTGCCGGTGAGCTTGCGGAGGGCCTGAGACATGAGGCGAGCTTGCAGCCCCATGTGGGAGTCGCCCATCTCGCCGTCGAGCTCGGCCTTGGGGACGAGGGCGGCTACAGAGTCGACTACGAGGACGTCGATTGCGCCGGAACGGACGAGGGCTTCGACGATCTCGAGTGCCTGTTCGCCATAGTCGGGCTGCGAGATGAGCAGGTTGTCGATATCGACGCCGAGCTTCTTGGCATAGCCGGGATCGAGGGCGTGCTCTGCGTCGACGAAGGCTGCGAGGCCACCGGCCTTCTGCGCCTCGGCAATGATCTGAAGCGTGATGGTGGTCTTGCCGGAGGACTCGGGTCCGAAGATCTCGATGACGCGGCCGCGGGGCACGCCGCCTACGCCGAGGGCGGCGTCGAAGGAGATGGACCCGGTGGAGATGACCGAGATGGGGACTACGGCCTCCTTGGATCCAAGGCGCATGATGGAGCCCTTGCCAAACTGCTTCTCTAAGGATGCAAGTGCTGTCTCTATTGCTTTGTTGCGATCATCGGCCACTGTGGTGATTCTCCTCTGCGGTAAGTTCTCAGGAATTCTACACCCAATTCGGGAAATGGCGAAGAAAATACGAAGTAAGGCGTTCGTGGCTTGTGAATTGAGAATCCTGGTCCTGCTGTGGGGAGGACTTGGAGCCGCTCGGTACCGGCTGTTTGACGGGTATTCGGTGCTAAAGACGTGGGGGTATCCAGATACCTAAAATACCCCTTTCAAATGGTTTAGATATCCCGGTATACCCCCCCTGATACCCCTGATACCCCCTGATACCGCCTTGTGCGTGGGTGGTCTGGTCGCCGCCAGGAACGGGGTTTGACTGGAAATAAGAAAGCCTGGCAGGTGTCACGCTTTTCTTATTTTGTTATCTAAGTTAATTATAGCGAGTTGGCCATAACTCTACGCCACCCTGCTTGTGGGGTATAAGGTGTTCTATCTGGATGGCTTATGGGATCTTTTGGCTTGCAGGGGGCTTGACACGATTTCGATGGTCGTCAGAACGGAATGCCCCAGGGGCTGAAGCCCACATTTCCTACACGCTGGAGGCCCGAGGCTAAAGCCTCGGGTTACCTAGAGGCAACGGCAAGGGCTGCGTGAGAGGCGACCTATGGCGCAGGATTCCCTTCGACGGTGGGTTTAGTCTCCGCCGGGGTCGATGAGCGGTTTGCTGGCGAGGAAGACTGAGGCGGTGGTGCCGTGGTCGGGGCCTTCGGTACGGCTGTTGAGCTGGATGGAGCCGCCGTGTTTGCGGATGATGCCGTGCGAGACCCAGAGGCCGAGGCCTGTGCCTCGCTCTCCCTTTGTGGTGAAGAAGGGTTGGAAGAGGTGGTCGCGGATGTCAGACGAGATGCCTGCGCCGGTGTCGGCGATTTCTACGATGGCTCCTGCCTGTTGGGTGATCTGGGATGGGCCGGCCCCGGCGCGCTGGGGCGTGACGCGCACGGTTACGCTGCCTCCGCTGCCGGCTGCCTCGGCTGCGTTGGTGATGAGGTTGGTAAAGACCTGGCGGAGTTCGGCGGGGAAGCCATCGACGGTGATGGCGGGCGGGATGTCGGTCGAGACGTGAACGCCGAGGGTGTTGAAGCGTCCTTCCATGAGGAGGAGCAGTTCGTCGAGCATTTCTTTGAGGTTGACGGGGACCGGGGCCTTGGATTCGCGATAGAGGCTGAGCATGGCGCGGCTGATCTGGGTGACGCGGTTGAGCTCAGTCTGGGCGATATCGAGGAAGTGGCCTGCTTCGGGTTGATTGGGGTCCTGCTGCAGGAGGTAGAGGAGGTTGGCGACGGAGTCGAGGGGGTTGTGAATCTCGTGGGCGATGGTAGCGGCGAGGCGTCCGGCGACGGCGAGCTTCTCGTTGGCGAGGAGTGCGGCGTGGGTGCGGCGCTCCATGGTGACGTCGCGGAAGACCATGACGATGCCGGTGAGCTTGCCGGCCTCGTTGAGGATCGGTGAGCCGCTATCGTCGATGGCGATCTCGGAGCCATCTTTGCGGATGAGGACGGTGTGGTTTGCGAGGCCGACGATCTGGTTGAGGCGCAGGACTTTGGTGACAGGATTTTCGACTGGCTGGCGGGTGATCTCGTGGACGATGTTGAAGACGTCTGTGAGAGGGCGATGCAGGACCTCCTGCTCGGTGAGGCCAAGGAGCTGCTGGGCGACGGGGTTGACGGTGCAGACGTTGCCGTGGACGTCGCAGGTGAGGACGCCGTCGCCAATGGAAGCGAGCGTGGTGCGGAGGTTTTGTTCGGAGGCGAAGAGCTCTTCGGCGCGCTCCCGCTCTGTGCGGAGGGATCTGGTGAATGCAGCGGAGACGGCTTCCATGCGGGTGCGGGTGAAGATGGCTATGATGATGCCGATGACGAGGGCGAGCAGGACGAGGAGGGCGAGGACGTCGCGGCTTTGGCGGCGCCATTGTTCGACGCTGATGGCTCTTCTGGCCTGGGCGGCCTTGACCATGTCGTTGAGGTAAAAACGCATGGTGTCCATTTCGGTTTTGCCGGTGAGGTTGAGGTCGATATCGTTGGTGCGGCCGCCGGCGCGGATGGTGGCGATGAGTGGGTCGGCGAATCCGGCGTGCCAGGCCTCGTGCTCGATGAGGAAGTGGTCGAGGCGCGGGGACTTGCTGGTACGGATATCTTTGAAGTCCTGGATGGTTTGCTGCAGGGGTTTTTGCGCGGCGTAGTACGGTGCGAGGAAACGTGGGTCGGAGGTGGTCTGGTATCCGCGCAGGCCGCTCTCTTCATCGATGGTGAAGAGCTGCATGCGGGTGGCGAGCGCAATTCTCTGGTCGGTCAGCTGGATGTCGTGGACGGTGGAGTTGGTTCCGTGAATCTGCCAGACGAGGATGGCCGCGAGCAGGAGGCACGCGACGATGGGGAGGATCATTACCTGCCGAAGGGTTCGCTTAAATTGCTGAAGTTCCACGCGTGCTCGACTTTCTCTTCAGAGGGTGACGAAGCCCAGGGCAGTGATGCAGTGTAGCAGTGCTGCACGCCTATTGTGGCTGAGATGCGTGTTACGGGGTGAGCAGGTTGCCTAATTTTTCCAGCAGGGCAGGAGCGCCTTCTCCTTTGGTCATATAGATATCGACCAAAGAGCTGACTTCTTCAGGCAACCCGACGTAGGCAGAGAGGAGGAGGATGGGGATGTTTGGCTTGGTCTGGCGCATCTGGCGTGCCACTTCGCCGCCGTGCATTCCTGGCATGGAGTAGTCGAGGACCACGGCATCGACGGGATGATCTGCGAAGACTTTGATTCCGGAGAGGCCGTCGTGTGCGGTGAGGACCTGATAGCCGGCTCGTTCGAGGAGGATTCGCCGGACCTGGAGACCAACGACTTCGTCGTCCACGCAGAGGATGAGCCGGGATGTTTTCTCCGCCATGGTCGTGCTCCGGAAAGGCAAGCTCAGTATACCTTTGCAAATGAAGGTGCAAAGAATAAAGTGTAGCGGGAATTCATCGAACGTTAGCATTGGGAGGTAGTGGGTTGGGCTAAGCTGGGGGCGGTCGCGCGTGTTGGTATGGGGCGCGGCGGAAGGTACGAGAGGATAGCGCATTGAGCCAGATTGTTTTTGTGCTTGAGGATGAGGCGGATATTTCGCGGCTCGTTCAGTTTCACCTGGAGGCGGCCGGGTTTACGGTGCGGCCGTATGCGACGGTTGGGTCGATTGTGGCGGACGCGGAGCGAGAGCTGCCGGCGGTGTTTCTGCTGGACATCATGGTGCCGGGCGGGGATGGGCTGGATCTTTGCCGCCGGTTGAGGAAGAATGCGGCGCTGAGTACGGTGCCGATTATCTTTCTGACGGCGCGGGCGGCGGAGAGCGATCGGGTGACGGGGCTGGAGCTGGGGGCTGACGACTACATTACGAAGCCGTTTGGGACTCGGGAGTTGGTGGCGCGGGTGAAGGCTGTGCTGCGGCGGTTTGAGCGGCCGACGGCGCCGTCGATGGTGAAGTTCGAGAATGTGGAGATCGATGCGCATGCGATGCAGTTGCGGGTGGCGGGCGAGCTGGTGACGACTACGGCTACGGAGTTTCGACTGCTGGATTATCTGGCGCGGCATCCGGGGCGGGTGTTCTCGCGGGATCATCTGCTGGATGCGGTGTGGGGGGATGCTCGATTTGTGACGCCGCGGAGCGTGGATGTGTATGTGCGGCGGATTCGGGAGAAGATCGAGGCGGATGCGGAGTCGCCACGGTACCTTAAGACGATGCGGGGGGCTGGGTATCGGTTCGAGATACCGAAGGCTGTCCAGGCTTAGGAGCGGGGGAGCAGCGGGATGAAGCGAAGTTTGTTCCTGACTTTGGTGGCGCGGGTGATGCTGGCCGTGGGGCCGCTCGCGGTGGTGGCGGCAATTGCAGTTGGGCGCAGGGGTGGGGCAGGACCGGCGGTTGTGGGACTCATAGGATTCGTTCTGATGGTTTGCGCGGCGGCATTCGGGGTGGTGCGTTTCGTTCGTCAGGGGCTGAGCTCAGTTCAGGCACTGGCGGAGACGATTCCCGAGCGAGCAGCGACGATCGTAGAGCTGGATGCGCCGGAATATAGTGAGTTCGACGAACTGGCGGGAGCGATTGCAGGAGCTTCAACGAGGACGCAGGGTGCGCTGATGCGAGAATCGGCGGAACGGCGCCAGCTGGAGGGGCTGCTGGACTCGATGCAGGACGCTGTGGTGGCGGTGGATGCTGCGGGGCGGATTCAGTGGACGAATGAGGCGATGCAGCGGCTGATTCCGGTGGGGTCGATGCCGAGCGCGGTGCGGGTGGGATATGCGCTGGTGGAGACGGTGCGCGATCCGGAGGTGTTGACTTGCGTGAAGACGGCGCTCGATGAGCGGCTGGTTTGCGAACGCAGGACTACGACGATGATGCCGGGACGGATCTTCGAGGTGAATGCTTCGCCGATGCCGGGGGGCGGGGCGGTGGCGGTGCTGCACGACATTACGCGCATTGAGCAGGTGGAACGGACGCAGCGGGACTTTGTGGCGAATGTGTCGCATGAGCTGCGGACGCCGCTGACGTCGATCAGCGGATATGTGGAGACACTGCTGGATCATGAGGCTTTGAGCCCCATGGCGGTGGAATTTTTGTCGACGATATTGAAGAATGCGACGCGGATGAGCCGGCTGACGGAGGACCTGTTGACGATGGCGCGGGTGGAGTCGGAGGAGTCGAAGATGCGGCCGGTGGCGGTGCGTGCCGATGTACTGGTGGGCGATGCGGTAGAGGCGATGCGGGGGCTGGTGCAGGATGAGGCGGCGGAGCTGGAGATTGGTGAGACGACGGGTATCGAGGTTTATGTGGATGTGGACTCGGCGGTGCAGGTGCTGGGGAATTTGATCGAGAATGGGATCAAGTATGGGCGGGGGAGGGAGGCGGCGCGGAGCCGGGTGGAGGTGAGTGCGCGGGAGGTTTCGGGTGGGGTGGAGTTCAGCGTGCGGGACTTTGGGCAGGGGATTGCTTCCGAGCACCAGGGGCGGATCTTCGAGCGGTTTTATCGGGTGGATAAGGCTCGGTCGCGGGAGTCGGGGGGGACGGGGCTGGGGCTCTCGATTGCGCGGTACATGGTGGAGCTGCAGGGGGGAACGATTCGGGTGGAGAGCGAGTTGAATGCTGGAAGTAATTTTCTGGTTGTGTTGCCGCGGGTTGCTTGAACGGAGCGTTACCCGGAGTGGTAAGGAAGAGTTTATTGGGGCGTTGATGCGGTTGTAACGTTCCCGTAACACTTCGAGGTGAGACTGATAGAGGCATCCAGTGTGGAGTGTGAATGTCGGCGCATCGAATGGTTCGGTGCAACATGCGTGTGAATTCGGTACGAGGAGAGACTACGTGAGACTGAAGTGGATTGCAGCAGGATTGACGGTGATGGTTGCGGGAGTTGCAGGAGCGCAGAATATCAACGCGGCGGGCGCCACGTTTCCGTATCCGATCTACAACAAGTGGTTCAGCGAATATGCTCAGGCGCATCCGAATGTGAAGATCAACTACCAGTCGCTGGGATCAGGCGCGGGGATCAAGCAGGTGAGCGAGGGAACGGTCGACTTCGGCGCGAGCGATGCGGTGATGACCGATGAGCAGATCGCGTCGGCGAAGATCAAAGTGACTGCGATTCCTACTGTGTTGGGCGCGGTGGTTCCGATTTATAACATTCCTGGCGTAAACAAAGAGTTGAACTTTTCGGGTGATGTGATCGCGGATATCTACCTGGGCAAGATCAAGATGTGGAATGACGGGCGCATTGCGAAGGATAACCCGGGCGCAAATTTGCCGGCGAAGGCGATCCTTCCGGTCTATCGTTCTGAGGGCAGCGGCACGACGTATATCTTTACCGACTACCTTTCGAAGGTGAGCTCGGACTGGCAGGGCAAGGTCGGCAAGGCTGCCTCGGTGAAGTGGCCGGTGGGCATTGGGCAGAAGGGAAGCGAGGGCGTTTCGGGCATGGTTCGGCAGACTCCGGGTTCGTTCGGATATGTGGAGCTGGTGTATGCGACCTCGAACAATATTCAGTTCGGTACGGTGAAGAATGCTGCGGGCAAGTTTGTAAAGGCAAGCCCGGAGGGTGCTACGGCTGCTGCGGCGGCAAGCGCGAAGACGATGCCGGCAGATTATCGTGTGTCGATCACGAATGCTGGGGGTGCGACTTCGTATCCGATCTCGAGCTTTACGTGGCTGCTGATCCCGGTGCATTTTGCCGACGCGTCGAAGGGCGCGGCGGTGAAGGGCTTTCTTACCTGGATGTTGGATCAGGGAGAAGGGCAGGCCTCGAGCATGGGCTATGCTCCGCTGCCGAAGCAGGTGGTGGACATGGAGCGGAAGACGATCCTGAAGGTGCAGTAAGAGTTGGAAAGGGGCGGCCCGAAATTGATGGGGGCCGCCTCGCTTTTCTCGTTTATAGCGGGCGAGCGAGCCCGTGACCCAGCTACAATCCTACCCAGTAGAGCAGTTGGTTTCGATAGCAGGCATAGAAAGTATCGTGACACCTTCTTCCATGTCCCTCGATAAAGAGCCGAATAGCAAGAGCCTATTGACGACGCCTGGCGTGACGAGCTTTGTCGGTGCATCGGCCGAGAGCGAACCGGAGGGGCCGCCCTCGGCGATCCGGCAATATCTGCGCAACCGCGGAAGCGGTGGGCTGGCGGATAAGGCGTTTGCGGCGATGATGCTGCTGTGTGCATTGAGTATCTTCGCGATTGTTGTCTTCATCGTGTGGATTCTGGTTGCGCGGTCGAAGCTGAGCCTGCATGAGTTTGGCTTCCATTTCTTCATGCGCAGTGCGTGGGATCCGGTGTCGGGTGACTTCGGTGCGCTGCCATTTATCTTCGGGACGCTGGCTACCTCGCTGCTGGCGCTGGCGATGGCGGTACCGCTGGCGATGGGCGTGGCGATCTTTCTGACGGAGCTTTGCCCGGTGAAGCTGCGGGCGCCGATCTCGTTTGTGACGGAGCTGCTGGCGGCGATTCCCAGCGTGGTGTATGGGCTTTGGGCGGTGTTTGTGCTGGTTCCGCTGATGCGGGATTCGCTGGGGCCGTGGCTGACGAAGTACCTGGGATGGACTGGATTTTTTGAGGGCTTCAATTTCGGCGAGGGATTGCTGACGGCGAGCATCATCCTGGCGATTATGATTTTGCCGATTATCTCTTCGATCACGCGTGACATTATGCTGTCGGTTCCGACGTCACAGCGTGAGGCGGTGCTGGCGCTGGGCGCGACGCGGTGGGAGATGATTCGCACGGGCGTGCTGCGCAATGCGCGGATTGGAATTGTGGGCGCGGTGATTCTGGGGCTGGGGCGGGCGCTGGGCGAGACGATGGCCGTAACGATGGTGATCGGGAACCATCCGCAGATCTCGAAGAGCTTGTTTGCTCCGGGGTATACGCTGGCTAGCGTGCTGGCGAATGAGTTTTCAGAAGCTACGGGCGATATGTATTTGAGCGCGCTGATCGAGATTGGGCTGGCGCTCTTCCTGGTGACGATTGTGGTGAATGCGATTGCGCGGGCGCTGGTATGGGCGGTGACGCGCGGTACGCCGGCGAGGGCGCATTGATGAAGCGGACAGCAGGGATCAGCGAACGGGGAACAGCGATGGGGTGGATGCTATGAGTGCGAATCCATTCCATAGCGATCCGCCGGTGAAGGATGGGGATCTGTTGCCGTCTGCGGCTGGGTCACGGGCTCGGCGGTCGAGGATGAATGCGGCGTGGCGGTATGGAGTGAATCACCTGGTGACGGTGATGGCCGTGTTGAGCACCGTGCTGGTGATTGCGCCGCTGGTGGCGATCCTGGTGTACCTGCTGTACATGGGGACGAAGTCGCTGAACCTGGCATTCTTTACGCATATTCCGGCCCCGGTCGGCGAGCCGGGTGGGGGAATGGCGAACGCGATTCTGGGTTCCGGGATTGTGCTGGGGGTGGCTAGTTCGCTGGGGATTCCAGTGGGCATTGCTGCCGGGGTTTACCTGGCGGAGTTTGGACGAGGCAGGCTGCTGGCGTCGGCTGTGCGGTTTACGGCGGATGTGCTGAATGGCGTGCCTTCGATTGTGATGGGTATCGCGATGTATTCGCTGATTGTGATGCGGCAGCACCATTTTTCGGCGTTCGCCGGTGGCGTGGCGCTGGCGGTGATGATGGTGCCGACGATTACGCGGACGACGGAAGAGATGCTGGCTACGGTTCCGATGGCGATCCGTGAAGCGGCGCTGGGGCTGGGGGTGCCGAAGTGGCGGACGGTGCTTTCGGTGAGCCTGAAGACGGCTTCGCCGGGGATTATTACGGGCTGCATGCTGGCGTTTGCGCGTGTGGCGGGAGAGACGGCTCCGCTGCTGTTTACGGCTTTCGGCAATCAGTTCTGGAGCTTCAAGTTGACGGAGCCGATTGCGGCGCTGCCGTTACAGATTTACGTGTATGCGATGTCGCCGTATGACGAGTGGCACAGGCTGGCGTGGGCTGGGTCGCTGGTGCTGATTGTGATGATTATGGTGGCGGTGACGCTGGTGCGGGTGTATGCGAGCCGCGGAATGTTGAAAGGGGCAAGCTAAGTGGGCGTCGGGATCGATGTTGAGAATCTGAATGCGTGGTACGGAACGACGCATACGCTGCAGGATATTAATTTGAAGCTGCCGGCGAATCATGCGACGGCGCTGATCGGGCCTTCGGGCTGCGGGAAGAGTACGTTTGTGCGGTGCCTGAACCGGATGCATGAGACGAATCCGATTGCGCGTGCGACGGGCGTAGTAAGGATGGGCGATGTCGACATCTATAAGGACGCGAATCCGGTGGAGATTCGGCGGCGGGTGGGGATGGTGTTTCAGCGGCCGAATCCGTTTCCTACGATGTCGATCTATGACAATGTGGCGAGTGGGTTGAAGCTGAATGGGTTTCGGAATCGCGCAGTGCTGGATGAGACGGTGGAGCGAAGCTTGAAGTCGGCGGCGCTGTGGGATGAGGTGAAGGACGATTTGAAGAAGAAGTCAGGTGCGAGTCTTTCGGGTGGGCAGCAGCAGAGGATGTGTATTGCGCGGGCGTTGGCTGTGGATCCGGAGGTGCTGCTGATGGATGAGCCGGCTTCGGCGCTGGATCCCGTCTCGACGTCGAAGATTGAGGATTTGATCTTTCAGCTGAAGAGCCAGTACACGATTGTGATTGTGACGCACAATATGCAGCAGGCGGCGAGAGTGGCTGAGAATACGGGCTTCTTTCTGAATGGGAAGATGGTGGAGTACGACTCGACGCACACGATCTTTACGAATCCGAAGGACAAGCGGACTGAGGATTACATCACCGGGAGGTTCGGCTGATGGCAGGAAGAATTAAGTTCCAGCAGAATCTGGATGACTTGAAAGAGAAGCTGCTGATCATGGCGGGGATGGCGGAGCAGGCTATCCAGCGGTCGATCGAGGCTTACAGGACACGCGACCTGGCGATCTGCGAGATGGTGTTTCAGTCGGAGCCGATGATCAATCGGCTGGAGCGGGAGATCGACCAGATGGCCCTGGATTTGCTCGCGATGGAGCAGCCGATGGCGATCGATCTGCGGTTCATCCTGTCGGTGATTCGGATCAATGCGGATCTAGAACGCGTGGGGGACCAGGCTGTGAATATCGCGGTGCGCGTGCGGGAGATGGGGGCGTTCGCGAATATCGATCTGCCGGTGGATATACCGAAGCTGGCGTCGCTTTCGGCGGCGATGGTACGGAAGGCGCTGCAGGCGTTTATCGAGGCGGATGCCGAGCTGGCGCAATCGGTGCTGGCGCTGGATGATCAGGTGGACGAGATGAATGATGCGGCGTTCTATGCGCTGAGCACGCTGATCAAGGATAAGCCCGAGCTCACGCCGCAGAGCTTGAATGCGCTGATTATTGCGCGGAACCTGGAGCGGGTGGGGGACCATGCGACGAATATCGCGGAGGATGTGATCTTCTGGGTGCGGGGTAAGGATGTGCGGCACAGGAATAATCCTGAGGCTTGAGGTAGGCTCTCTGGGTGAAGCGAGGTCCGTACAAACGAGTCTCGAGCTGTAAGCTTAGGAGCTTTAAGCTGACAGCTTGAGGCGTTTCTGTTTGTTGGCCGGTGCGGCTATTGCGTAGAGGTTAAGGGCCACCAGAGTAGGTGGGGGATCGTGGGGAAGTAGAGGGCGAGGTGGACCTGGTGGGGGGATTTGTTGCGGGTGGGGGCCAGGATTCGGGCGTAGGTTTCGAGCTGGGGCGCGTAGGTGGCTCGCTGGGCGGCCAGGAAGTCTGCCAGTGGGGTGGGGCCAAAGGCGGATGTCTTGTAGTCGATGATCCAGAGGTGGGTTTGGCCGGGGGCGTGGGGGGTTGGGCCGGCTTCGAAGATGCGGTCGATGCGGATTGAGGTGGGTTGGATACCCGGTAATGAGGGCGTTTGGGCGAACTCGTTGTATGGCGATGTCGCTGAGGCTAGAGGCCGGGTTGATTGCTGGTGGTTCATGCGCGGACTAAAGTCTCGGTCTATCTCAGAGACGGAGGCTTCCGCAGTCAGGGAGAATTCGTTGCTGGAACCGGCGTGGGAGGCGAGGAGCCATTGGCCGTCGGGGTCGTTGAGGGTTTGAGTGAGGGCTGTCAGGGCTTCGCGGGTGAGGCGGTCGATGGTGGGGCGGGGCAGGCCGTCGGCGCGCAGGAGAGAAGAGATGCGGGGGAGCCAGACGGGGAGCTCGGCGAGGAGGGTGGCGGGTGTGTCGCCGTGGGCGATGCGGGTGGCCAGGACGTCGAGCAGGGCGTGGATGGTGTTGCCGAAGGAGCGGGCGGCGTAGGAGCCTTCGGGGCGGGAGACGTATAGGTGGGTGGGGGACGAGGCTGCGTCTGGCGTTATGGTGCTGCGGAGAGAATGCGGGGGTTCTTCCCCTTCGGCAAGCTCAGGGTCAGAAGGACACGGTTTGGTGGGGGTGAAGCGGGCGGTGGGATCGAAGTCTGTTGGGAGGCGCTGGAGGATTGGGGTGGCGGAGCGGCTGGAGGTGGCTTCGGTCGCTGCGGGGAATTGGAGGATTGCTTCGGCGGCGGCGGCGAGGGCGAGGGGCTCGGATTCGGTTGGGGATTCGGAGGCGAGGGATTGGGCCCAAGTCTGGGTGGTGATGGGGGTAGCGGTTGGGGATGCGGTGGAAGCGGCGGCGAAGTGGAGGGCTGCGGCGGGCCAGGCGGCTTTGAGGAGGGAGTCGGCGGGAAGCGCGGGGGTGCCGGCGGCGGTGAGGGTGGGTGAGGCGAAGAGGTGGAGCTCCTGCCGGGCGCGGGTGCAGGCTACGTAGAAGAGGCGCTTGGTCTCGGCGGTCTCGCGGGACTTATGGATGGAGTTGAGCCAGGCGTTGAGGGCTTTGGAGGGTTCTCCACGGCCGGGGATGGGGGCCAGCATGATGTGGGCGGCGGTGGAAGGTGAGTCGGATGAGCTTAGTTCGGACCAGGTGAGAAGGCGGGCGCGGTTGTTGGCGGTGGCGCGTTCGAGGGCGGGGATGAGGACGACGTCCCACTCGAGGCCCTTGGCTTTGTGGATGGTGAGGAGTTCGAGAAAGGGGGTGTGGGGAGGGATGGGGTCGGGTTCGGCGTAGAGGGTGCGGAGGCGGGTTTCGAGGAGGGTGGGGTCAATGATCTGCGCTTCGGCTTCGAGCTGGTCTTCAAGCTGGTCGAGGAGCTGGAAGAAGCGGCGGGTGTTGGTGAGCTGGGTCGAGGTGAGCCAGGTATCGCCGCCGAGGGTGAGCCAGGCGCGCTCGACTAGCTGGGCTGTGGTGAGGCGGGCGCGGTGCCGGACGGCGGATTGGAGGACGGTCCAGATGCGGGTGAGGCGGTCGCAGGCATCGGGTGGAAGGAGGTGACCGCGGTCGGCGAGGAGGCGGGGAATGGATTGGTGACGCAGAGCGGGGTCGTCGGCGCCGGTGAGGGTGTGGAGGTCGGCGAGCGAGAGGCCGCACCAGGGGGCGCGGAGGATGGCGAGGGCGGCGACTCGGTCGGCCGGGTGGAGGAGGGCGCGGGTGAGGGCGGTGAGGTCGAGGATCTCCTGGCGCTCGTGGAGGAATTCGATCTCGACGGCGCGGAAGGGAATGCGGGGCTGGGCGGAGGACGATTCGGGCTGGCGGCGAAGGGCGGAGACGATCTCGTCGAGGTGGTTGCGGCTGCGGACCAGGACGGCGAGGGTCCAGGGCTTGGTGCGGTTGGGCGGGAGGGGTCTGGTGATCCAGGTGCGGGCTATGTGGAGGACTTCTTCGGCTTCGCTGCGGGATTGTTGCTGGCGGCGATTGGGTTCGTCGGGGGTGGCGGGGGGGACGAGTTCG